>NZ_VCHX02000170.1 GCF_005768555.2 Streptomyces sporangiiformans | reverse complement strand
GGCCGACAAGGCCCGGGGCGCCTGGCGTATCCGGACCTCGCCGCCCCGGGGCAGCCCTTCCGAAACCCGAAGAGGAGCCCCACCCATGGCTGACGTACTCGACAAGACCGGCGCCCGTACCGACGAGGCCGCCGATGTGATCACCGGCGCCCGTGAGCGCATCGACGCGCTCGACGACCGGATCATCGGTCTCGTACAGGAACGCATGGCCGTCTCGGCCGTGGTCCAGGACGCACGGATCGCCTCCGGCGGCCGACGGGTGAACCTCTCGCGCGAGATGGAGATCCTCGGCCACTACAGGGGGGCGCTGGGCAAGCCGGGCACGTCGCTGGCGATGACGCTGCTGGAGCTGTGCCGGGGCCGCATCTGAGTCCGGCGCACGCACGTACCCATGCCCCTCACTCGTACGGCGCGTGACCGCTCGCGACGGGCTTCGTTGGTCCCGATGTCCGTGCCAGCCAGGGGCGGCCCTGAAGAACCACGCGTGGCTCCGCTGGAGCGAGATGAGGCGTGCGGACGTGCGCCGTGGGACCTCGCTCCGGCAGAAGTGACCGGACGGCAGGGGACAGCAGCCCGGTCACGCAAAAGAAGGTCGGCTCCGGGGACGCCCGGAGCCGACCTGCGGAAACTGTGCAAGGGCGGTCGAAACGGTTGCGGAGGCCGCGGCCCATCAAGCACGATGCGTAGAGCAGCCAAATCGAACAGCACCCGGTCCCGAACACAGACATCCGCATTGCATCGTCTCACTGCCAATGGTCTACACCACGCACGCTCCCCACGTGCGCCGGGGCGGAGACCAGCGGGCGTCTGAACCATCCGCACATGGGAACCACCGCACCACCGGGACCACTGAAGCCAGCGGCGCTACCCCCCGGCGCCGCTCCCCGGCACCGACGCTGCCCTGACGTCGGTGCTGACCACGAAGGGCCCCGCGGATCCGTCCCGCGGGGCCCTTCGCTCACCTGGACTCACCGCTTCTCCAGTTCCTCCAGTTTCTCCATCTGCGCTTCGATGATCGCGGACGGGATCTTGACCTTGTCCGGGTCCGACACGGCCATCGTGCTGAAGGACACCACGGTCGTCCCGCTCCGTACGACGGTGAAGGCCGCCGGCGCCTTCAGCCCCTCGATCGACGTCATCAGCCGGTACGCGACGGCGTCGTCGCCGAGGTCCGGGTCGGCCAGCGACTTGACCCCGGTGTACTGGTAGTCGGTGTGCTTGTACGCGGTGCACTTCTTCGCCGCCGTACGCAGCTCGGAGAGCACCTTGTCGGCATCGCCCTTCGCATACGACAGCAGCGCGAGCGAGGTCGTCGAGGCGTCTTGCGCGTCGTCCGCGGCGAACGTGCTGCCGACGGACGCCTCCGAGGCCGGGTTCGTCGTATAGAGGAACATGTCCGCTATCGACTGGCACGCGGCCGGGCTCGCGGGAACGGAGTCCTTCACGATGTCCGCCGCGGGCATCTCCGCGACCTGGAAGCCCTTGACGTCACCCGTCGCGAGTGCGGCCTTCTTCAACTGAGCCTTGGTCAGGGGCTCATCCTGATCCCGCCCCTGATCCCGCTCCTGCTCCGGATCCCGCTCCGGGTTCTGCGCGGTCTCCTCCGTGGACTCCCCAGTGGGTTCCTCCGCGGGCTCCTTCGCGTCGTCGGCCGCCCGCGTGGCCCCCTTCGACGGCTTCTTCTCGGCGTCGCTGTCATCCTCGCCACCCCCGCCACCAGCCCCGCCGCCTCCCCCGCACGCGACGGTGAATCCCAGGGCGACCACGGCCGATGCGACCGCCATGATCCGCGACATCCTTGCCTTCACGTTCCCACCTTCGTGACCTTCGTTTTCCACGAGCCGTACCCGGCCGTCCGGACCAGATGCGTCAAAGCCTGCCCGGTCGGGCGCGCGCCGCTCGACGCTCTCGATGTGACGCACGGCACATGAGGATTCTGTGAACGCGCCTACAACCATTCACCACCGCCCCGTGTCTCACTTGCGGAACCCACGGCCACACCCGCGGCCCCCACACGCGGCGGTCTCCACTAACTCGTACCGCCACGCCGCGGTACGCCGGACTTTCTGAGGTCTTGATGAAGCTTCGCCGTGCCATGGCCGCAGCGGCCGCGACGGCCGTCATAGCACCACTCGCACTGCTTTCGGCTCCGGCCGCTTTCGCGACGGACCCGACTCCGACCGATTCCGCGACCGCGACGCCCTCCGACGAGGCCACGGCGTCCGCATCCGCGACGGAGAGCACGACGTCCGCCCCGACGACGGCTGCCCCCACCAGCGAGATCCCCTCGTCCACGGCGTCCCCGTCCGCGTCCGCATCCGCGACCGAGAGCGCGACCGGTTCGCCCACGGCCAGCACGACGCCCGAGCCGAGCGAGGACCCGGGCTCCCCGGACGTCCCGTTCTGCGAGGACCTGGACGAGAACTTCGGCGACGCCAAGGTCTCCGCGGACATCAAGGGTCTGCCCGGCAAGATCGTCGCGGGCGACGGCTTCCACTCCTTCAAGCTGGTCGTGACCAACGACTCGAAGGCCGACATCACCGGCGTCGCCTTCTACGCCGAGATCGAGAACTACGAGCTCGACGAGGCGAAGTTCCTGAGCCCGTACGTCAACCTGCAGTTCAAGAACCCCGAGTCGGGCAAGTGGGAGCGCATCGGCGACGAGGCCTGGGCCGGTGACTACTTCTTCTTCGTCGAGAAGCTGAAGGCGAAGGCCAGCGAGAAGGTCGACCTGCGCGTCAGCATCGACGCCAAGGCCCCCGCCGGCGACGCCTACTCCTTCGGCTCGGGCGCCTACCTGGACAACATCAAGGGCCAGGACTGCATCGCCGAGGGCTGGGCCCAGTACGACTTCGAGGTCCTGAAGGCCGGCTCCACGAACCCGAACCCGGGCGAGGCCGAGCCGAGCGACAAGGGCACCAAGGACTCCGTGAAGAAGCCGCAGGGCAGCGTCTCCGACCTGCCGACGGGCAACCTCGCCGAGACCGGCTCCAGCTCCGCCCTGCCGATGGTCGGCCTCGTCGGCGGTGTCGCCCTCGTCGCCGGTGCGGGCGCCGTGTTCGCCGTGCGCCGCCGCAAGGCCGGCAGCGACGCGTAAGGCTCGCTGCTGACGCGTAAGGCGTAACGCTTTTGAAGGACCTGCGCTCGGAGGGGGGCGCAGGTCCTTCGTCTTTCCCGGAGTTCGGGTGGCGCGGCTGCGGGTAACGTGCCGGAGCTACTTCTTCGGCGGCACCGCCGGCATCCCCAGGAACGGCAGCTTCAGCGCGCCGAAGGCGTCCGCGGGGACGGCGGGTGACCGGGGCTCGACCGGCTTCAGTCGCTCGTACGCGGCCCCCGGCGCCGGACGCGGGTCCGCCTCGCCCTTGTTGGGCCAGTACGACATGGCGCGCTCGGCCTGGGCGGTGATGGTCAGGGACGGGTTGACGCCCAGGTTCGCGGAGACCGCGGCGCCGTCGACGACCGAGATGCCCGGATGCCCGAACAGCCGGTGGTACGGGTCGATGACGCCCTCGTCGGAGGACGCGCCGATCGGGCAGCCGCCCAGGAAGTGTGCCGTCAGCGGCGTGCCCATCAGTTCGCCCACGTTGCTGCCCGCGAAGCCGTTGATCTCCGCGGCGATCGCCGAAGCGGTCTCCGAAGCCGCCCTGATCTGCTTGGGGTTGGGCGCGCCGTGCCCCTGCCGGGCTGTCAGCAGGCCTTTGCCGGCGCCCTTCGGCTTCAGATACGTCGTCAGGGAGTTGTCAAGCGACTGCATGACGAGGCCGATGATGGTGCGCTCCGACCAGCGGCGGTTGGAGAGGGAGCGGCCCACCAGCAGCGGGTGCCGTGCCGCATGGGCCAGCCAGCCGAGGACCCTCGACGACCGCTCCGCGTACGGGACCTGGACGATGGACAGGCCGCCCATCGAGTTCGAGCCCCTGCCGTATCGGACCGGCTCGACATGGGTGTTCTCGTCGGGGTGGATCGAGGACGTGATCGCGACCCCGCGGGTGAAGTCGACCTTCGCCTCACCGGTGGCCTTGCGATAGCGCCGGTTGTCGGTCTGCGCGCCGACCAGGGCCTCGGAGTTGGTGCGGGTCAGCTCGCCCAGCCTGCCGGAGACGTACGGCAGTTGGCCGCCCGCCTTCATGCGGTGCAGCAGGGTCTGCGTGCCGTAGGTACCGGCCGCGAGGACGACCCGGCGGGCCTTGAAGATCCGCCCCTCACCCTTGCGCTTCTTGTCGGTCGGGAGGGTGGCGACGGCGTACCCGCCCTGCGAGTCG
Source organism: Streptomyces sporangiiformans (assembly GCF_005768555.2). Taxonomy (GTDB): domain Bacteria; phylum Actinomycetota; class Actinomycetes; order Streptomycetales; family Streptomycetaceae; genus Streptomyces; species Streptomyces sporangiiformans. The sequence goes on along the minus strand of NZ_VCHX02000170.1, from coordinate 40,987 downwards.
TCCGTGAGCGAGACGACCGTCGTCATCGGATGGACCACCGCGCCCGCCTTCTCGGCGAGGTACAGGTAGTTCTCGACGAGGGAGTTCTTCGCGCCGTGCCGGCAGCCGGTCATGCACTCGCCGCACTCGGTGCAGGCCTTGCGGGCCGGGCCGGCGCCGCCGAAGTACGGGTCGGCGACCTGCTGTCCGGGACCGGCCTTCGCGGTGCCGTCGGCGTCTTCGCCGTCACCGAAGAAGACTCCGACCGGCGCCAGGTGGAACGTGTCGCCCACGCCCATCCGTTCGGCGGCCGCCTTGAGGTGGACGTCGGACGGCGTCATCGTGGGGTTGAGCCGTACGCCGAGCATCCGCCGCGCCTGGTCGTAGTACGGCTTCAGCTCCTCCTGCCAGTCGGTGATGTCCTTCCACTGCGGGTCCTCGAAGAAGGGCTTCGGCGGCACGTAGAGGGTGTTGGCGTAGATGAGCGAACCGCCCCCGACACCCGCGCCCGCCAGCACCATGACGTTGCCCAGGAGATGGATGCGCTGGATGCCGTACATGCCGAGTCTCGGCGCCCACAAGTAGTTCTTGAGGTCCCAGGAGTTCTTCGGGAGGCTCTCGTGGGTGAAGCGACGGCCCGCTTCCAGGACGCCGACCTTGTAGCCCTTCTCCGTGAGGCGCAGGGCGGTCACCGAGCCGCCGAAGCCCGATCCGACGACGATGACGTCGTAGTCGTAAGCGTCCTGTGGCACCTGCTGTCTCCCCTTTGAGTGTGCGGTGCGGGCCGTCTGTGGCCGGTCGCGTCCACGCGACGGAGCCGCATATGTCACGGCCCCGCGCCCCTGAGTCGGCTAACGGAACCGGAATGCCTTCATGAGCCGGAGACTGCGGCTCATGAACTGCGCGTACTTCTCGTCGTCCATGCCGAGCGACGGCGCCATCGGCAGCAGCCGCTGCTGGGCGACGGTCTGCGCCTCGGTGTACTTGAGGATGCCCTCGGAGCCGTGGCGCCGGCCGAGGCCGGAGTCCTTCATGCCGCCCATCGGCGACTGGACGCTGCCGTACGCGGGCGCGTAGCCCTCGTTGATGTTGACCGTTCCGGTACGCAGCCGGGCGGCGACCTTGGCGCCGCGGCGGCCGTCCTTCGTCCAGACCGACGCGTTGAGGCCGTACGGCGTGGAGTTGGCGAGCTCCACCGCCTCGTCCTCATCCTTGAAGCGGTAGAGGGAGACGACGGGGCCGAAGGTCTCCTCGTTGCAGACGGCCATCGGCGCCTCGACGCCGTCGAGGATGGTGGGCTCGAAGAAGTACGGGCCGATGTCCGGGCGCGCGACGCCGCCCGCGACCAGGGTCGCCCCCTTGGCGACGGCCTCCTCTACGTGCCGGGTCACCGTCTCCAGCTGGCGCTCGCCGACCAGCGAGCCCATCTCCGCGCCGTAGGCGAGGGACTTGCCCAGCCGCATCGCCTTGGTGCGCGTCGCGAAACGCTCCACGAAGGCGTCGGCGACCGACTCGTGGACGTACAACCGCTCGATGGAGATGCACAGTTGACCGGCGGACGAGAAGCAGGCGCGGACCGCGCCGGCCGCCGCCTTGTCGAGGTCGGCGTCCTCCAGCACGAGCATGGCGTTCTTGCCGCCGAGTTCGAGGGAGACGCCGACCAGGCGGGCCGCCGCGCTCTGGGCGACCTCGCGGCCCGTACGGGTGGAGCCGGTGAAGGAGACGTAGTCGGCGTGCTTGACGACCTCCGGGCCGACGACCGGGCCCTCGCCGAGGACGACCTGGAAGACGTCGGCGGGCAGGCCCGCCTCGATGAGCAGGTCACGGGCCCAGAGGGCGGTGAGGCAGGTCTCGGTGTCGGGCTTCATGACGACGGCGTTGCCCGCGACGAAGGCGGGGAGCGCGTCGCCGACGGAGAGTTCCAGCGGGTAGTTCCAGGGGGCTATCTGGCCGACGACACCGCGTGGATGACGCAGTTCGGTGACCTTGGTGAGCGTCGGGACGGCGCCCGTGTGCCGCTTCGGGCGGAGGTACGAGGGGGCCTTGCGGCCGTAGTGCCGGGCCGCCACCGCGACGGCCTGGACCTCCTCGTGCGCGTGCAGGCGGGCCTTGCCCGTCTCCAGCTGGATCAGGTCCAGTACCTCGGCCTGGCGGGCGAGCACCAGGTCATGGAAGCGCAGGAGGACGGCGGCGCGCTGCCGTACGGGGGTCTGTGCCCAGACGTACTGGGCGGCGCGGGCCCGCTCGTAGGCCTGCTCGACGTCTTCCGGAGTGGACTCGGGCAGGTCGGCCAGCTTCTCGCCGGTGAAGGGCGTGTGGTTGGCGGTGCGACCCGAACCGGCCACGCCACGCGTGAGCTGGGCGATCAGCTCCGGTGTGACCACGTCGGCGGCCGTGCGGGCGCCTTCGGGGGCGGGGGCGAGGGGGTTCGTGCCGGTCTTTTCCGGGGTCTGCTCCGGGGCCTGCGAGTCCGTCATGAGGCGCAGGGTATGCCGGGACGAGGCGTTTGGGTACCCGCCGGTAACAGCTTTCACGGACTGCACACACCGCGCCAGCGATCGCTGGCAACGAACGTCCTGATCAGGGCGTTGTCAGAGACGGGTCCCGCCCCTGGGGAAGGTCCGGTTCTTGGGAAGGGCCGTACGTCCCACCGCCGCCGCGAGCTTGCGCAGTCGGCGCCAGTCCAGGGGCGGCTTGGTCTCCGGAACGCCGGGGCGGTTGTGCGGGACGCGCACACGCAGGGCCCCTGGCTCGATACGGCAGCGTACCGGCGTGGGGAGGACGAGGGCCTCGCCGTCGACACCGACCTCGACCTCGGGGCGGTCGGCGTCGACGACCACCTCGCGGGCCGTGAGCACCGTGAGTCCGGTGGCATGCCGCCCCAGCAGCAGCCCGGCGGCCTCGGCGGCGCTCCCGACCTTGACGCCGAGAACCCCCAGCACTCCGGACCCCAGCCGCTCGCGGTAGCCGAGCCCCGCCGGATCGTCCATGCGATAGGGGTTGTTGCTCACGAGCAGGGCTTGGGGCGCGTCGATGACGGCGTCCCCGGCATCCGGGGCCTTGCCGGCATCCGCGACCTTGCCGGCATCCATGGGCTCACCGGTCTCTGCGATCCGGGCGGTCAGCCGCGGCCCGCGCTGATGCGTGAGCAGTTCGGGCAGCAGCTCCAGCGTCGTACGCACCTTGTCGTTGCGGTACGCGGGGCTCTGCACGACCGCCGCGTACGCCCCGAACGAGGCGTTGTTGACGAAGGGATACGTGTCGGCGAAGCCGAGGTCTACGCGGAGTTCGACCCCGTCGTCGGTGAGCGCGTCGAGGCAGGCGGCCGGGTCGTCCCGGTCGAGCCCGAGGTCCATGGCGAAGTGGTTCCGGGTCCCGGCGGAGACGACGAGGAACGGAATCCCGTGCTCCGCGGCGACGGCGGCGACGAGGGCCTGCGTACCGTCCCCGCCGGCGACGCCCAGCAGATCGGCCCCGTCCGCGACGGCCCGCCGGGCGAGCGCGGCCACGTCCTCGTGCCGCTCGGGGTCGAGGAGCCGGACGTGCGCCCCGAGCTTCTCGGCCTTCTCCTTCAAGGCGAACCGCTCGACCTTCCCGCCCCCGGACCGCGGATTCATGATGAGAAAGGCTCTGGCAGGGGCGGGAGTCCGATACTCGGTCACGCTCACGACATGCGACTTGGTACTGCTGAGCGCGTACTTCCCGGCCCAGACGGCGAAGCCCCACAACGCCAGGGACACGACGGGGACCCACAGCAACTGCGCGGCGGCGAAGAACCCCACGACGGTGGCAGGCGTCACCAGTGCCAGCGCCCCGGCCGCGACCCGGGCCGGCCCCCGATGGGTCAGCACCCACCAGAGGGCGGCCACGGTCAGCCCGGTACCGAGCACCCCGAGCGCGATGAGCAGCAGGCTCCCGGCCCCGGCGTACCCGAGTGGCAGCATCACGGCCAGCGCGGCGGCCACCAGGGCGCTCCGCGCCGCCCACCGCTGCCGGGCATGCGCCCGACCGTCAAAATCCAGTTCGGGGTTCACGGCTTGTCGATGTCCAGGTTGGCGATCGCCGTCTTCGCCACCTCGCGGCCACGTTCGGTGAAGTCGCCCTTGCCCGGGTAGTCGATCCAGAGCTTGTAGAGGTCGCCCGACTTGGTCTTGTAGTAGAAGATCCGGGCCTCGCGCGGCCGGGGCGTGTCCGCGTCGGTCTGGTCGTCGACGTAGGTGATGACGTTCTCCGCCGCCTCGCCACCCTCGTACGAGGTCTCGGTGGTGTCGGCCTTGGGCGCGGGTGACTCCGCCATGTTGGAGAAGGAGCTGTCGTCCGTCTTCTCCATGGCGTCGGCGTCCTGGTAGGCCTCGGAACTGGCCGTGCCCGCGATCTCGTTGAGGGTGTCCTCGGACTTCTTGTACAGGGTCAGGGCGATCGAGACGGAGTAGCTCGGGTCGGTGTACGTGACCCAGTGCCCCTTGTCCGTGGAGCGATCCGGCTCGCCCCTCACGTACTCCGGCGGCGCCACGAGCGTCGCGGCGACGTCCTTCTCCTTGTGCCGTTTCCAGCCCTCCGGCAACGGCCCCGCGAACGGGTCCAAGATCACCAGGTACGCGGCCACGGCCGCCGCCACCATCGCCGCGCCGATCCCGATCCAGCCCCTGCGTCCGACGCGGACCGACCTGCCGCCGGGGCCCGCGATCCGGACGCGGTCTGCCACCTGGGTCGGCTCCGGGGCGGGCGGCTGCGCGGCCTCTTCCAGGAGCCGGCGCACCTGGGCGGCATTCGGGCGGCGTGCCGGGTCCTTGTCGAGGAGCGCGGTGATGGCGTCGGCGAGCGGGCCCTTGGCCGCGTTGGGGGCGGCCGGCGTGGCGTTGAGGACGGACTGGAGCGTCGCGGGCGTGTTGTTGCGGCGGAAGGGCGAGACGCCCTCCGTGGCCGTGTACAGCACGACACCGAGCGACCACAGGTCGGAGGCGGGACCGGGCCGCTGCCCCAACACCCGCTCCGGCGCGATGAATTCGGGCGACCCTACGAACCCGCCGGTGTCGGTCAAGTTCGTCTCGCCCTCGATCTGGGCGATGCCGAAGTCGGTGAGGACGACGCGACCGTGCGGACCGAGCAGGACGTTGTCGGGCTTGACGTCGCGGTGCAGGATGCCCGCCGCGTGCGCGGCCTCCAGCGCGCCGAGCACCTCGAGGCCGATTCTCGCCGCTTCGCGCGCCCCGATCGTGCCCTCTTGCAGCGCGGCGCCCAGTGAACGCCCCTGCACCAGTTCCATCACGATCCAGGGCTGGCCTTCGACCACCGCGACATCGTGGACATTCACCACCGCCGGGTGGGCGAGCCGGGCCGCGGCGCGCGCCTCGCGACGCATCCGCTCGAAGACGTTGGCGCGTTCGCGTTCGGGAAGGTGGTCCGGTACGCGGGGCTCCTTGACGGCGACCTCACGGTCCACGGTCTCGTCCTTCGCCCGCCATACCGTGCCCATGCCGCCGTGGCCGAGTTTGGACAGCAGTCGATAGCGGGCGGCGATCAGGCGCCCGGCGCCGGGGTCCTGCGGCACCTGCTGCTCGGGGACCACCTGGGTGGGCGCCGCGTACGGGTTACCGGGATACGGGACGCCGCCGGGTCCGGGCGCCCCGGGCTGCTGTCCGGGCACACCCGGCCGCGGCGGTTGCAGACCGTAACTCGTTGGCTCATCGGCCCCGTAGGAGGCTCCCCCGTTGCTGCTCATGGGTCCATGCCTATCGCGGCTACCACTGCGGGTTCCACCCCAGATGCTTTCCGGTCACCGATCCGTGACGCACGGGATCACTTATGCGCCTTTTGCATAGGCGTGCGTCAAGAAGTCGGACGACCCGTCGCCGTGGGGCCCGTGGGCGCGGCGGGGCCGGTCGGCGCGGAGGGCGCGGTGGAGGCGCTCCGCGTGGGCGAGGCGGAGGGCGGTGAACGCGTGACGGTCACGGTGGGCGCGGGGCGTCCGGTGGGGCTGGTGGGGGGACTTGTACGGCCCGGACTCGTGCGGGGCCCCTTGCCGGGATCCGTATCCGGCGCCGAACTCGTCGGCCGCCCAGGGGCCTTGCCGTCGCCGCCGTTCATCAGCAGCGCGGCCGCCGACACCCCGGCAGTCGCCATCGCGGCGACCAGCGCGGCCGCGATCAGCACGCGCCGGCTCGGCGGCTTCACCGGCTGCACGCCCGAGGGCACGGTCGAAGGCGCGGCCGACGGTGCGTCGAGCGGCGCGATCACCTGCTGCCGCCTGGGCACTTCCCCCTCTGTCGGCATATGGACCGGCGGCACCGTGGGCGTGTGACCCGTGTCGAGGTACGCCCGCAGCATCCGTTCCGCCTCCGCCGCGTCGAGGCGTCGGTCGGGATCGCGCTCCAGCAGTCCGAGGATGACGGGAAGGAGCGGCGCTGCCTGGGCCGGCGGACGGATCTCGTCGGAGACGACGGCGTGCAGAATGCCGCCCAGGGAGTCGCGGCGGAACGGCGATTCGCCGCTCAGGGCCGCGCACAGCAGCGCGCCGAGCGACCACAGGTCGGACTCGGGCCCGGTCCGGGCCCCGGACATCCGCTCGGGCGCGGTGTACTCGGGCGAGCCGACGAACGCCCCGGTCTCGGTGAGCGTCGTCGCACCGGAGACCTGAGCGATCCCGAAGTCGGTGAGGACGACCCGCCCCGCCTCGGAGACGAGGACGTTCGCGGGCTTCAGGTCGCGGTGCAAGACACCCGCGGAGTGCGCCCGATGCAGGGCGCTCAGCAGGGCTATGCCCATCCGGGCGGCTTCGGCGGCGTCCACGGGGCCGTCCGAGGAGATCCGGTCGGCGAGCGAGCCGCCCTCGACCAACTCCATGACCATGTACGGACGTTCGTCGTGCTCGACCACGTCGTGCACGATGATGATGTGCGGATGCCGGAGCTGCGCGATCGCCCGCGCCTCACGCAGAGTGCGCTCGCGCCGTAATCGGGACTCCTCCGCCGAGAGCCCGGCGTCGAGGAGGAGTTCCTTCACCGCGACCTGCCGGCCCAGCAGTTGGTCCATGGCACGCCATACGACGCCCATACCGCCCCGGCCGAGTCTGTCCTCCAGCCGGTAACGACCCGCGATGACGCGGACGTTCTCCCCCTCGGTGCCCTCCGTGCCCTCGGTCCCCATGCGCCCCATCATGCCGCACGCTTGAGCGGGGCTCCGGGGGCGGCGCAGGACAGTGGCCGAGGAGCGACGGTACGCAGGACACGCGGCGTGGGCCGTTGCGGGGGACGGCGCTCGGGCGGCCGCCCCGTCAGCCGGCCGTGTCCCCCTTGGGGCGCCAGCCCCGCAGGATGGCGTCGAACTGTTCGCGGGTGGTCTCCCAGTCCTCCGCGGGCCCGGAGACGTAGATCGCGTATTCGACGCCGTCGCGGCTGAGATACGTCTCCTCGATGGCCCGGCGCGGGCCGGGGAACGGCGTGTCCTTCGCCTGCGCGATCCAGGAGAAGTCCCACAGCGAGCCGGGGCGGTCGCGGTACACGTTGGCCTCCAGACTCACCCGTTTGTAGTCGCGCAGCCGCTGCAACTGCTGCTCCAGGTCGAGCTGGTGCTCGTAGGGGCTGTCGAAGTCCGGGGAGTCGTCCACGGCGATGCGGACGAAGTGCTCGCCGCCGTCGGGCGTGTAGTCGGTCTGGAATTCGTCCACCGCCTGCCGCTTCCAGCCTTCGGGCAGGACGAGGCTGAACCCCTTGGGGTCCTGGACACGGACCCAGTTCTCGGGCACGGCGCCCGTCTGGACCTCCCCGTTCTCCCCGTTCTCCTCCGACGAAGACGAGGACGAGGAAGAGGAGGAGGATCCGTCCGTCTGCCTCCAGTCGTCCGCGTACCGCATCGCCGCGGCACCGCCTCCGCCGACGAGCGCGGCCACGGCCACGACGAGGGCGATGGTGCGGCCGCGGCGGCGCTTGCCCGGGCCGGCGGGGCCGGCCGGCATCTGATGCCCGGATGCCGGCTGGGTGCCGGATATGTGCTGGTGACCCGACGTCGGCTGCTGTCCGGGCACAGACTGGTGACCCGGCATCGGCTGATGACCGGGCCAAGGCTGGTGGCCGGGCGCGGATTGGTAGCCGGGCATCGGCTGGTGCGGCGTGACGGCCGTCGGTTCGGACGCCGACGGCCAGCCATGGGTGTCCGAGTGCGACACGTGTTCCGTCGGCACATAGGCCTGAGCCGCGCTGGGTGTCCGTCCCTCCGCGGCCTCGGCGAGCATGTGCTCGGCCTCCTCCGCTCCGGGGCGGTCGGCGGGGTCCTTGCGCAGCAGGGCCGTGATCACGGGCGCGAGCGGGCCCGCGTGTTCCGCCTCGCCGGGCTCCTCGGTGACCACCGCCTGCATGGTGGTCAGCGGCGTGGTCCGCCGGAAGGGCGACTTCCCCTCGACCGCCGTGTAGAGCGTGGCACCGAGCGCCCACAGGTCGGACGAGGGGCCGGGGTCGTGGCCGCGTACGCGCTCGGGCGCCAGATAGTCGACCGAGCCGACGATCTCGCCGGTCCGGGTGATCGTCGTATCGCCCTCGACCTGGGCGATCCCGAAATCCGTGAGCAGGACGCGCCGGTCGTCGGAGAGAAGTACGTTGCCGGGCTTGATGTCGCGGTGCAGTACGCCGGCCGAGTGCGCGGCCCGCAGCGCACGCAGCACCCACAGGCCGATGCGCGCGGCTTCCTGGGGCTCGATGCGCCCCGACTCCTTGACCGCGTCGGCGAGCGAACGGCCCTCGACCAGCTCCATCACGATCCACGGCCGGCCGTCGTGCTCCAGCACGTCGTGCACCGTGACGACGGCCGAGTGGTTGATCCGGGCGGCCGCGCGCGCCTCCGCCCTGGTGCGGGCAAGCAGCACACCCTGGTCGCTCTCGGAGACGTACAGCGCGGCCGTCAGCTCCTTGATCGCGACGGCACGGTGCAGCACCTCGTCGTGTGCGCGCCACACCCTCCCCATGCCGCCGCTGCCGATGGCGTCGACGAGCCGGTAGCGCTCGGAGAGGAGCAGGCCCTGCATCTGATTCACGTTTCCCCGCAATGGTCTTGGCAGGGCTCAGATTAGGGACCGGCCTGCGCACAGGGAACCGGCGGGGCCCCCAGGAGACCGCACTGTGATGGTTGTCCCTTCCGCGCTCGGGAGGGAACCAAAGCGGGACCTGGGGGAGGCAGCCGTGTGAACTCCGGGGAACTGGGGTGAACCGCAGGAGAGTTGGCGGGAGCTGGGGAGGAGTGGGCGCGTACGGGGAGGAATGGGCCGGTACTGAGGAGGAGTGGGCGGGTTCTGCGGGGCGCTCCGCCGTCAGTCGGTGACCTGATAGGTGGCCGACGCCTGCTCGTACAGCCGTGTCACCTCGTCCCGCTCGGCTTCCGGCCCGCGCAACTGCACCACGTGGTAACGCCCGTCGACGATGATCGCGAGATTCCGTACGTAGATCTCGCGCCCCTCGGCGTCCTGCCAGGTGAACTGGCCCTCGGCCATGGTCCGTCCGCCCACGTCGATCCGCCGCATCCCGCTGGACGTGGCCCAGGTCGAGTCGCGGAACGGCTGGAGTTCGCGCTCATCCTCCCGCTGGTACGTCATCGGATCGCTGCCGTACTTGCGGGTGGTGTCGCGTCCGGGCACGACGAACAGCTCGAAGTTGCCGTGGGAGTAGACGACCTGGCCACGCCCGTTCTTCGGAGCCCGGTCCCAGCCGTTGGCGACGGCGACCCGGAAACCCTCGGCGTCCTTGCGCAGAGTGAAGCCCTGGGGCAGGTCGGGGCCGGTGGTCTGCGTGGTGGAACTGGACGACTGGGTCGGGCTGTTGCCCTTGCTCGGCGTCCCGCCCGGCTGCGGATCCTTGTCGGCGTTCCCGTCCGTGCCCTTGCCGGTGTCCGTGTCCGCGTCAGCGTCGGACGAGTGCCCGGGAGCCGGGACGGCGTCCCCGGCCGTACCGGTCCGCGCGCTGCTCGCGTCCGGATCGGACTTCGGCATGAAGACCATGGCGTACGCGACGGCCGCGGCCAGCGCCAGCAGGATCAGTAACAGCAGCGTGCGGCCGAGGCGACGGGGCTTGGGCTGCTTCCCCTGTTTGGCCCGCTTGTGGCGGCCGTGCGTGTCGGGCAGTCCGGCGCGGCGCTTGCGGACGAGCTCGCCCCGGCGGCGTACGACGGGCAGGCGCGTCGGGTCCATGGGCGGCGCCGCCACGACATGCGTTCCCGCCTCCGGCTCGGGCGCCGAGCGCACGAGGGAGCGCAGCCAGCCGCGCAGCTCCTCGAAGTCCAGCCGATCGGTGGGGTCCTGTCGCAGCAGCGACTCCACGACCGGCCGGAGCGGCCCGCACTCCTCCGCGAACGCGGGCGGCTCCGCGCACACGAGCTGCACGAGCTCGGCGGTGCTCTCCTCGGGGTAGGGCGCGTGGCCCTGAACCGCCCGGAAGAGGAGCGCGCCGAGCGCCCACAGGTCGGTCGCGGGCCCGATCGGCGCGGCCAACTGCCAGTTCTCGTGAACGGGCCCCGCCTGCTCGGGCGCCCACCTCTCGGTGACCGGGCCCACGACCGCCATACGGGCCTGGCGAGCACGCTCGGCGGCGAGCGCGGTGGTGGGGCCCCGGTGCGGGGCGCGGCTGGGGACGAGGTGGTCCCATTGGGTGGGGGGTGCCGTGGTGTGGCCGGGAGACGGGTTGGGGGCACCGCTCGTGACGGAGCCCGGCGCGAGGTCGGTTCCGTACGACGCCGAGCCGGTTCCGTACGGCGTGGAGCCGGTCCCGTAGGGCGCCGAGCCGGTCCCGTAGGGCGCCGAGCCGGTTCGGGCGGGCGCTGAGCCGGCGCCGTTGCTGTTGTTGCCTGCCGTGCCCGTTCCGTGTCCGGCGGCCGGGAGCGCGTGGTGTCCCTGGCCGTTGCCGTCGGCGACCGCCGGGGCGCCGCTGCGGGGTGCCGCGCCGTGCCAGGAGTTCGCCCGGCCCACTCCGTACGGGTCGGCGATCTGGCCCGGCGCCTGCGTGCCCTCCATGCCGTACCCGGAGGCCGGCCCGGCGCCGGTGTCGCTGCCCTCGGCCGGCCGTGGCCGCGGCGCGGGCAACGCCGCGTTCGGCCCTCCCTGTTGCTCCTCGTGCACGCGCGCCGCGGCCCGCGCACCGGCGCGATAGGCCGCGATGGCCCCGGCCCGCGCGGCCCTGACGTCGTTGCCGGAAGCCTCCAACGCCCGCCGCCCCGCGGCCGGGGGCTGCGTCACGGGCACCACGGGCGCCCCGGCCGCACCGCCTCCCGGCACCGCCTCGACGGCGCCCGATCCGGAACGCGCGCTTGAACTTGAGCTGGAACTGGAACCCGATCCGGAGCCGGAAGGTGAGGGCGAAGGGAAGGCGGAAGGGGAAGGGGAAGGGGAACGGGAAGGTGAGTTGGGGTCGGGGCTGGACACCGCCGGCTCCGCCTCACCGCCCGCACCCTCGGCAGCCGGCACCGGGTCGTACCCGCAGAGCGCCTCCTCGGCCGCCCCGGCCGCGAGCCCCGTCAGCATCACCCGTCCGTCGTCGCAGACGAGAACCGTACGGGCGGTGATGTTCCGGTGCACCCACCCATGGGCGTGCAGTACCCGCAACGCCGTCAGGACGTCGGCGGCGACCTCGGCGGCCCGGTACGGACTCAGCGGGCGCTCCGCGAGCAGCGCCGCCAGCGGCCGCGCGGCCACCAGCTCACTGACTATCCACAGCGACCCGCCCTCGGCGAACACGTCGAAGACCTGGTCGAGCCGTGGATGGTCGGGTATCTGGGCGGCTGCCTGCGCCGCCTCGATCGCCCGGCGCACGGCAGGCTCGGTGGGGCGCCGCGTGGTCCCCGCGGAGGCCCGCCGCACCCCGGCGTCCCGCGCCACGAACCCGTCGGGCAACCCGTCCGCGTCGAGCACCTCCGCCTCGACGATTTCGGGCAACGGCACCTGCCTGACCAGGACTTCCTGCCCGCTGTAGGTGTCGAAGGCCCGGGTCTCGGCGAGTTCGTACTCGTCCGTGGGCGGCAGCGGCAGGCGGTAGCGGTCGGCGAGTACCCGTCCCGCATATTCGTCCACGATGCCTCCCCCGGCCGGCCAGGTCGGTCAATTCCGCTCGTCACACGTCCCGTTGTGGCTGCCGATATGGCTGCGTACGGTCCGCAACCACTCACGATACGTGCCGGAGGCAACCCGGAGTGAGGGGATGCGAGATCTCAAGACTTCCGTTTCCCTCATATCCCTCAGGGCTTGGGTTTGAACGTCAGGACTTGGGTTGGAACGTCTTGGTCAGCGTCCGCCATGTGTCCCTGCGAAGGTCGCTGCGCCACTCCGAAGCCTTCGCGGTGTACATGAGCGCATGCCCGAGGTGGTCGTTGACGCGGAACCCACGGTCGATCGACCGGAACTTCGTCCCGCCCTCGACGTAAGTGAACTCCCAGTCGGCCGTGTTCCAGCCGCGGTAGCCCACCTTCTCGATGCGGATCCGCTCGTACTGCGCCCGCCGCATGAACCCCTCTTGCTTCGTCCAGTCCGCCACCGGGTCGCTCGGGGGCCTAGTCGTCCACGCGACCAGCAACTTCTGCCCGTCAGGACCGGTGAACCTGGCCCCGGCCACGTCCGTGGACTGGTACTTCCACCCCTTCGGCAGCCCGATCGAGAATCCTTGGCCCCCCTTGTACGTCGACACGGCGCCGTTGTCCGCACCGTCGCCGCTGTCGTCGTCCGACCCGCTCGACGCACTCGCGCTCGGCGTGCTCCCCGTGGACGCTCCCCCGGAGGCGGGGTCCGTCTTCTCGCTGCCGTCGGCGCCGGTGTCGCCGCTCTCGTCCTGCTTGGGGCCGCTGCCCGCGTCCGCCCCGCCGGACGCGGAACTCGTGGCACCGCTCTTGTTCCCCGACGCTCCGGGGTCTTCGTCGTCACCCCACGTGACCGCGAGGACCGTACCGAGCACGGCGAGCACCACGACCACCGCGGCGATCACCAACGCGCGCCTTGACACCACGTCGGTGAGCCGCGCGCCCGGGGGCGTGCGCGGCGGTGTACCGCCGCCCGTTCCTGAAGTACTTCTCGCCGCATCGGAGTTCAACCCGGCCGTGGTGCTGTCAGAAACTCCTGCGGATGCTCCGGCCTTCTTCCCTGCGGCCGTCTCCGCACCCGAAGCGGCCGTATCCGCGACCGCTGCCCCGGAGGCAGCCGTCCCGGAGGCAGCCGTCCCCGTGGAAACGGCACTCTCGGAAGCTCCCTCGCTCCGGGAAGCCGTGGCCGCACCCTCAGCAGAAGAGTCGGAGGAGCTGGAAGAGCCGGTGTCGGCAGGGGCGGAGGAACCGGAAGAGGCGGTCGGGCCGGACGAGCCGGTCTCGCCGGCTGAACCGGAACCACCGGATGTCTTTCCGCGGGCCCCGGCGACCGCTGTGGCCGCTCCCGCCGCCGCCTCGGCAGCGCCCTTCCGCACGGACCGGAACGCCCCGCGCAGCCGCTCCGCCGCCTCCTCACCCTTCTTGCTCGTTCTGCCGGCCTTGGCCTTCTTCGAAGGGGCATACGGAGCGTCCGGCGCCTCCGGCAACGGCACGACCTTCGTCGCTTCGGCCGGTTCCGGCTCGGTCTCCTTGGGCTCGGGGGCGTGGATCACCTCGCTGAGCATCGACCGCGCCGCCGCTTCGTCGAGCCGCTGGTCGGGGTCCTTGACGAGCAGCCCGTAGATGACCGGCTCCAACGGCCCGGCGTTCTTGGGCTGTTCCAGTGGCTCCGTCATCACCGCGGTGAGCGTCGTGATGGCGGACCCCTTGTCGTACGGGGGCACGCCCTCCACCGACGCGTACAGCAGTCCACCGAGCGACCACAGGTCGGCCGCGGGCCCCGGCTTGTGGCCTCGCGCCCGCTCGGGGGAGATGTAGGAGGGCGCGCCGACGAGCATGCCCGTCGACGTGATCGACGGGTCGCCCTCGACCTGCGCGATACCGAAGTCGGTGAGCACGACCCGGCCGTCTTCGGAGATGAGCACGTTCGACGGCTTCACATCACGGTGCAGAATGCCCTCGCGGTGCGCCGCACGCAGTACGTCGAGGACGGCGAGCCCGACCTCGGCCGCGCGCTTCGGTGTGAGCAGCCCGTCCTCACGGATCGCCTCGGCGAGCGACTTGCCCTCGATGAGCTCCATCACGATCCATGGCCGGTTGTCCTCGTCGACCACGTCGTAGACCGTCACCGCGCCGTGGTTACGGATCCGCGCGATCGCCTTGGCCTCACGCAGGGTGCGCGTGATCAGCCGCCGCTTCTCCTCCTCGTCGATGCTCGAGGGGAACCGCAGTTCCTTGACGGCGACCGTCCGGCCCAGCGTCTCGTCCTTGGCCCGCCACACGGTGCCCATGCCGCCGCGGCCGAGGACTTCTCCCAGCCGGTACCGCCCGGCGAGGAGACGTTCGCTCTTTCCCTGACGGGATGCCCCGCTCCGCTCCGCCTCCGACATGCGTCCCCTCATGCAACCCGCCCCGACAGAGCCTCCATTGTCCCTCACCCCGGGACCGGTCCTTGCCCCAGGGTGCTCCTCTCTCCGGAAGCGCCCCGCCCCGAACCGTCCCGCCCCTCGGGACCGCCCGTCAACCGGAACGAGCCGTACCGCATGATGGGCCGTAACAGGAAGGACCGTGATGCCGCCAACCAGGACACTACTGGTCATTCCTGTATCCGTGACCCTCCTCGGCCTGGTGCCGACCGCCTCATCGGCCCCCACTCCCCCGGCCTCGGACACCGCCCTCGCACAACTCGTCACCCGGGGCAGAGCTCCGGCCGCCGCTCTGATGGCCCGCGAGGAAACCGGCACCCACTTCGCCCATATGGAAGCCCCCCTTTCAGCGGACAGCACTTCCAGCGGCAGCAGCACCGGCACCGGCACCAACGGCCGCACCACTGACGGCACCTCGAACCGCACTCCGAACGGCACCGCGGCCGACACGCCGGCCCCCACCACGGACGGCCCCCAGGGCCGCACCACGAGCCGCACACCCACTAGCACTACGAGCCGCACCCCGAACCGAGCCGCAGCCGGCCCCGAGACCGGCCGCCCCGCGGACCACCCCGAGCCCCGGACCGGCGCCGCCATCCACGCCGCCGACCATTTCCGCGCCGGCAGCATCACCAAGACCTTCATCGCGACGCTCGTCCTGCAACTGGCCGCCGAACACCGCCTGTCCCTGTCGGACTCGGTGGACGCTCACCTGCCGGGCCTGGTGCGCGGCGCGGGCAACGACGGTCGCGCCGTGACCCTGCGCGCCCTGCTCACGCACACCAGCGGCATAGCCGACTTCACCACCATCACCAAGGGCACCGTCTCCCTGACGCCCCTTCAGGCCGTACGCATCGCGCTCACCCACCCTCCGGCCGACCGCGGCCGCTTCGCCTACTCCAACACCAACTACGTTTTGCTCGGCATGGTCGTCGAGCAGGTCACCGGTCGCTCGTACGCCGCCGAGGCCGAGCGGCGCATAGTCACCCCTCTGCATCTGATAGGCACCTCCTTCCCGGGCAGCCGTCGCTCGCTGCCCGACCCGCACGGCCGCGCGTACGCCACCGACGGTTCCGACGTGACCGAACTGGACCCCCGCGTGGCCGGCGCGGCGGGCGAGCTGGTCACCACGCTCGCCGACCTGAACCGCTTCTACGCGGCCCTGCTCCGCGGCGACCTGCTGCCGCCACGTCAACTGCGCGAGATGCTCGACACCCGCACCGCACATGGCTCGTACGGCATGGGCCTCTACCCCGTGAAGCTCCCGTGCGGCACGACGGTGTGGGGCCACGACGGCCGCATATCCGGCAGCTACGTCCGGACCGCAGCCACCCGCGACGGCCGTCGCGTCGTCACCTTCCGCGTGAACACGGACGAGATAGCAGACCCCCGCCTCGAACCCGCCCTGCTCGCCGCCGAGTTCTGCCCTCTCACCTCTTAGAACGAGCCGGTTCCGAGCAGAGATCCCAGCTCACGACACCCGTTCGAGTGACGATTCGAGGGACGCTTCGAGGGACGCCCGTCCCCCCGCGGCGCCCCGGAGCCGCCTACAACGGCGCTATGTCCGGCGCCCCCAGCCGCGCCGCGTCCGCCGTCAGGTCGTCCGGCTGCCGCTGCGACTCGCGCTCCGCCTCCACACGCTTCTCGTAGTGCTGCACCTCGCGCTCGATCTGGTCCTTGTCCCAGCCGAGCACCGGCGCCATCAACTCCGCCGCCTCCCGCGCACTGCGCGTCCCACGGTCGAACGTCTCGATGGAGATGCGCGTCCGCCGTGTCAGCACGTCGTCCAGATGCCGCGCCCCCTCGTGCGAGGCGGCGTACACGATCTCGGCGCGCAGATAGTCCTCGGCAGCCGGCAACGGTTCGCCCAGCCTGGCGTCCGCGGCGATGAGATCGAGCAACTCCTCGGCCATCGACCCGTACCGGTTCAGCAGGTGCTCCACGCGCACCACATGGAGCCCGGTCCGCGCGGCGATCCGCGCTCGCGCGTTCCACAGCGCCCGGTAGCCCTCGGCTCCGATGAGCGGGATGTCCTCGGTGACGCAGTCGGCGACGCGCTGGTCGAGGCCGTGCACCGCCTCGTCCACGGCGTCCTTCGCCATCACGCGGTACGTCGTGTACTTGCCGCCCGCCACGACCACGAGTCCCGGCACCGGATGCGCCACGGTGTGCTCGCGCGACAGCTTGCTGGTGGCTTCCGACTCCCCGCGCAGCAGCGGCCGCAGCCCCGCGTACACGCCCTGCACGTCGTCCCGGGAAAGAGGGACCGCCAGCACGGAGTTGACGTGCTCCAGGAGATAGTCGATGTCCGCGCTGGACGCCGCCGGGTGCGCCTTGTCGAGGTCCCAGTCGGTGTCCGTGGTGCCCACGATCCAGTGGCGCCCCCAGGGGATCACGAACAGCACGGACTTCTCGGTCCGCAGGATCAGCCCCGTCGTCGAGTGGATCCGGTCCTTCGGTACGACCAGGTGGATGCCCTTGGACGCCCGGACGTGGAACTGCCCCCGCTCCCCCACCATCGCCTGGGTGTCGTCCGTCCACACCCCCGTCGCGTTGACGACCTGCTTGGCGTGGATCTCGTACTCCCCGCCCGCTTCCACGTCCTGCACCCTGGCGCCGACGACCCGCTCGCCCTCGCGCAGGAAGCCGGTCACGCGCGCGCGGTTGGCGGCCTTCGCGCCGTACGCAGCCGCCGTGCGCACCAGCGTGGCCACATAGCGGGCGTCGTCCATCTGCGCGTCGTAGTACTGCAACGCCCCGACCAGCGCCTCCTTCTTCAAACAAGGGGCGACGCGCAGGGCGTGGCGACGCGTCAGGTGGCGGTGCATGGGCAGCCCGCGTCCATGGCCGCGCGCCATCGACATACCGTCGTAGAGCGCGACGCCCGATCCCGCGTACAGCCGCTCCCAGCCCTTGTGCTGCAGTGGATACAGGAACGGGACAGGCTTCACGAGGTGCGGCGCCAGCCGCTCCAGCAACAGCCCGCGCTCCTTCAACGCCTCGCGTACCAGCGCGAAGTCGAGCATCTCCAGATACCGCAGACCGCCGTGGATCAGCTTGCTCGACCGGCTCGACGTGCCGGACGCCCAGTCACGCGCCTCCACCAGCCCGGTGGACAGGCCGCGCGTCGCGGCGTCCAGCGCGGTGCCCGCGCCGACCACCCCCGCACCCACGACCAGCACATCCAGCTCGCGCTCGGCCATTCCCGCGAGGGACTCGGCGCGCTCGGCCGGTCCCAGTGTCGCTGTCCTCACCGCTGCCTCCCGCTGTCTGTCGCGCTGGTCTCGCCGTGCGGCAATGCCGGCTCACATCCCCCATGCCCGAATTCTCGCCGGGTTGCCCACCATCGGCCACCACCCACGGCCAGCCTGTGGACAACGCTCGGCGACGCGCAAGGAATCACGGCCGAGCAATCCCATAAATCGGTCATATTTACTCCTAGTCTGACATTGCGCTCGCCCGTTCTGTCCACAGGGCTTGCGCCCTCGCCCCACTTCGGCTACTGGGAAGGACGGCCCACCGCCATGCCCGCAGATCTCGCCGTCATCGGCCTCGGCCAGCTCGGACTGCCCCTGGCACAGGCCGCCGTCACCGCCGGCCTCCCCACGCTCGGCTACCAGAGCGGCGACCCCGCGCCCCTGTCCGCCGCCGACCTGCGCCGGATGCTGTCGGGAGGCTTCCGGCTCACCACCAACCCCGTCGAGCTCGGCCGCGTACGAACCGCCGTCATCTGCGCGCCCACCCCCCTCGGTGCGGACGGCACGCTCGACCTCGGCCACCTGGCCACCGCCGCCCGCGCTCTGGCCGCACAGCTGCGCCCGCATACCACCGTGATCCTGGAGTCACCCGTATACCCGGGGACCACGGAGGAATTCCTCCGCCCCCTCCTGGAAGAGGGTTCCGGGCTGAGCGCCGGCCGCGACTTCCACCTCGTGTACTCGCCCAGCCGTGTCGACCCGGGCAACCGCGACCACACCCCCGCCAACACTCCGAAGGTCATCGGCGGCCTCACACCCGCCTGCACCGAGTCCGNACTCCGAAGGTCATCGGCGGCCTCACACCCGCCTGCACCGAGTCCGCCGCCGCCTTCTACGGCCGCCTCACCGACAAGGTCGTACGCGCGCGTGGACCGCGCGAAGCGGAAACCGTGCAGCTCCTGGAGACCAACTACCGGCACGTCAACATCGCCCTGGTCAACGAAATGGCCGTCCTCTGTCATGACTTGGGCGTCGACCTGTGGGACGTCATCCGCTGCGCCGAGACCAAACCGTTCGGCTTCCAGGGCTTCCGCCCCGGCCCCGGGGTGGGCGGTCACGCCGTCCCACGCGACCTCGCGGGCCCCAGAGCCCGCTCCCTGCGCATGGTCGAACTGGCCCAGCAGGTCAATCACCACATGCCCCAGTACGTCATCCAGCGCGCGGCCGCGCTCCTCAACGAGCACGGCAAGTCCGCCCGCGGCGCACGCGTGCTGCTCCTCGGCGTGACGTACAAGCCGGACCACGCGGACCAACAGGGCTCCCCCGCCCACGAGATCGCGCTCCGGCTGCTGGAACTGGGCGCCGCCATCAGCTACCACGACCCGTACGTACCGTCCTGGAGCGTCCTGGACCGCCCGGTCCCGCGCGCGGACTCCCTGTACGAGGCCGCCGCCGACGCGGACCTGACGATCCTGCTTCAGCACCACCGGACGTATGACCTGCAGGGGCTGTCGGTGAAGGCGCAGTTGCTGTTGGACACGCGGGGGGCTACGCCCACGGGGGCGGCGCATAGGTTGTGAAGGGGGCGCGTGCGGGTGGTTGTGCCTCTGGGGCTGGTGGCGTGCGGGGCTGTGCCGCCGCTAGCGTACGGACAGGCGGAGCCCACCGCAGGGGGTACTGCGGCAGGCTCCTGACGGGTTACGGGTGTCCGCCCCTACTGTGTATAGGGGCGGCCGCTCACCATCCGAAATCCGCAAGATCCACCTCCCCCGGTGCCAAGCCGCCCGACGGCGGATCCGGTACCGTACAAAGAGGTGGAGCCCACCGCAGCAGGCACTGCGGCAGGCTCCTGACGGGTTACGGGTGTCCGCCCCTAGTGTGTATAGGGGCGGCCGCTCACCATCCGTGAATCCGCAAGATCCACCTCCTCCGGCACTTCACCATCCACAGACGGATCCGATCCCAGCGGGTGGGCTTGCGGTGGCGGCCCATAGGCGCCCCCTTCCACGACGCCGCCCAGTGGCCCGGTAGGCGGTCCGTTGGAGCTCGAGCCGGGCCCCGAGGGCCGGGGTCCGGAACCTTGTCCTTGGAAGGGGGCGCCCCACACAACCGGGGCGCCGCACGGACACTATCGCCCCGATGCGGCCATTAGATGCACATTCGCCCAGAACGCAACCATGCGCCCCCTACGGCAAAACACGCCCCACCAGGCCCTTTTGGACACACGAAGGGGCCCGGACCGTGCAGGTCCGGGCCCCTTGTCGCCGTAAGGCCTACCTCTTGTGCTGCGAGTCCGCCACCGTCACCTCGACCCGCTGGAACTCCTTGAGCTCGCTGTAGCCGGTCGTGGCCATCGCCCGCCGCAGCGCACCGAAGAAGTTCATCGAGCCGTCCGGCGTGTGCGACGGACCCGTCAGGACCTCCTCGATGGTGCCGACCGTGCCGAGGTCGACCTTCTTGCCGCGCGGCAGTTCGTCGTTGACGGCCTCCATGCCCCAGTGGTTGCCCTTGCCCGGCGCGTCCGTGGCGCGCGCGAGCGGGGAGCCCATCATCACGGAGTCGGCGCCGCAGGCGATGGCCTTCGGGATGTCGCCGGACCAGCCGACACCGCCGTCCGCGATCACGTGCACGTACCGGCCGCCGGACTCGTCCATGTAGTCACGGCGCGCGCCCGCGACATCGGCGACCGCCGTCGCCATGGGCACCTGGATGCCGAGCACGTTGCGCGTGGTGTGGGCGGCGCCGCCGCCGAAGCCCACCAGGACACCGGCCGCGCCCGTACGCATCAGGTGCAGCGCCGCCGTGTACGTGGCGCAGCCGCCGACGATGACCGGGACGTCCAGTTCGTAGATGAACTGCTTCAGGTTCAGCGGCTCGGAGGCGCCCGACACGTGCTCGGCCGACACCGTCGTACCGCGGATCACGAAGATGTCGACGCCCGCGTCCACGACGGCCTTGGAGAACTGGGCCGTGCGCTGGGGCGAGAGCGCGGCCGCGGTGACCACGCCCGAGTCGCGCACCTCCTTGATGCGCTGCCCGATCAGCTCCTCCTTGATGGGAGCCGTGTAGATCTCCTGGAGGCGGCGGGTGGCGGTGTCGGCGTCCAGCGCGGCGATCTCGTCGAGGAGCGGCTGGGGGTCCTCGTACCGCGTCCACAGCCCCTCGAGGTTCAGTACGCCGAGGCCGCCGAGCTCGCCGATGCGGATCGCGGTGGCCGGCGAGACGACCGAGTCCATGGGAGCCGCCAGGAAGGGCAGCTCGAAGCGGTAGGCGTCGATCTGCCAGGCGATCGAGACCTCCTTCGGGTCTCGCGTACGGCGGCTGGGGACGACGGCGATGTCGTCGAAGGCGTACGCCCGGCGGCCGCGCTTGCCGCGCCCGATCTCGATCTCAGTCACGTGTGTGGCCTTTCCCTCTGCGTTTCAGCACCGTCCAGTATCCCCGACACCCACGACAAGGGCGGTCCCGGAGCCTCCGGGACCGCCCTCGGACGTGCCTCACGCGCGCGTGCGGGCCGTTTACGAGTCGCGCGACTACTGGCCGCGGCTGTAGTTCGGTGCCTCGACCGTCATCTGGATGTCGTGCGGGTGGCTCTCCTTCAGGCCCGCCGAGGTGATCCGGACGAACCGGCCCTTCGACTCCATCTCGTCGACCGTGGCGGCGCCCACGTAGCCCATGGTCTGGCGCAGACCGCCGACGAGCTGGTGCAGCACGTTCGCCAGCGGGCCGCGGTAGGGCACCTGCCCCTCGATGCCTTCCGGTACCAGCTTGTCGTCGGAGGCGACGTCGGCCTGGAAGTAGCGGTCCTTCGAGTACGACCTGCCCTGGCCCCGGGACTGCATGGCGCCGAGGGAACCCATGCCGCGGTACGACTTGAACTGCTTGCCGTTGATGAAGAGCAGCTCGCCGGGCGACTCCTCGCAACCCGCGAGGAGGCTGCCGAGCATGACCGTGTCGGCACCGGCGGCCAGGGCCTTGCCGATGTCGCCGGAGTACTGCAGACCGCCGTCGCCGATCACCGGGACGCCCGCGGCGCGGGCCGCGAGAGCTGCCTCGTAGATGGCGGTGACCTGCGGAACACCGATACCGGCGACCACTCGGGTGGTGCAGATCGAGCCCGGTCCCACGCCCACCTTGACGCCGTCGACACCGGCGTCGATCAGGGCCTGGGCGCCGTCCCGGGTGGCGACGTTGCCGCCGATCACGTCGACGCTCACGCTCGACTTGATCTTGGCCATCCAGTTGAGGGCGTTGCTGTTGTGCCCGTGGGAGGTGTCGACGATCAGGAAGTCCGCGCCGGCCTCGGCGAGCGCCTGGGCCCGCTCGAGGGCCTCGGGGCTGGCGCCCACGGCGGCGCCGACGAGCAGCCGGCCCTCGGCGTCCTTCGCGGCGCTCGGGTACTTCTCGGCCTTCACGAAGTCCTTGACCGTGATGAGGCCCCTGAGGATGCCCGCGTCGTCGACCAGGGGAAGCTTCTCGATCTTGTGGCGACGCAGCAGCTCCATCGCGTCGACCCCGGAGATGCCGACCTTGCCCGTCACCAGCGGCATGGGCGTCATGACCTCGCGCACCTGACGGTTGCGATCGGTCTCGAACGCCATGTCGCGGTTGGTGACGATCCCGAGCAGCTTGCCGTTGCCGTCGGTGACCGGGACACCGCTGATGCGGAACTTCGCGCACAGGGCGTCGGCCTCGGCCAGCGTCGCGTCCGGGTGCACCGTGATCGGGTCGGTGACCATCCCGGACTCGGAGCGCTTCACCAGGTCGACCTGGTTGGCCTGGTCCTCGATGGACAGATTGCGGTGGAGTACGCCGACGCCGCCCTGCCGAGCCATGGCGATCGCCATGCGGGACTCGGTCACCTTGTCCATCGCCGCCGAGAGCAGCGGAATGTTCACGCGCACGTTGCGGGAGATGCGGGACGAGGTGTCGACCGCGTTCGGAAGAACCTCCGACGCGCCCGGCAGGAGCAGCACATCGTCGTAGGTCAGCCCGAGTGTCGCGAATTTCTCGGGCACTCCGTCGACGTTGGCAGTCATGACACCTTCCCCAATGGCCTTGATCGGTGCGGATGTCCATGCTAACGGGAAGCGGGGGTCTCTGATTCCACGCTCCGGGCCACCCTGCGGCTTCGTAGGTACCTACGGGTGGGGTGACCTCCCCGTTCACCCCGGGCGCAGCCGGCCGAGAGGCACGATCTCGCGGCTCCCGCCCGCAGCATGTGCGCGCGTACGGAAGCCGGTCTACTGCTCGGCCAGCGCCCTCAACCGGCTCAGTGCCCGGTGCTGGGCCACGCGCACCGCGCCCGGTGACATCCCCAGCATCTGGCCCGTCTCCTCGGCCGTGAGGCCCACCGCGATCCTCAGGAGGAGCAGCTCGCGCTGGTTCTCCGGGAGGTTGGCGAGGAGCTTCTTGGCCCACTCTGCGTCGCTACTGAGGAGAGCGCGCTCCTCGGGGCCGAGGGAGTCGTCGGGCCGCTCGGGCATCTCGTCCGACGGCACGGCCGTCGAGCCCGGGTGGCGCATCGCGGCGCGCTGCAGGTCTGCGACCTTGTGCGCGGCGATGGCGAAGACGAAGGCCTCGAAAGGCCGCCCCGTGTCCTTGTAGCGCGGCAGTGCGAGGAGCACCGCCACGCAGACCTCCTGCGCCAGGTCCTCCACGAAGTGCCGCGCGTCACCCGGAAGTCTGGACAGCCGGGTGCGGCAGTAGCGCAGCGCGAGGGGGTGAACATGGGCGAGCAGGTCGTGCGTCGCCTGCTCGTCGCCGTCGACAGCACGATGGACGAGCGCACCGATCACCGTCGTCTCGTCGTCGCGCATCGATCCATGGTGCCCTGGTGTCTTCCGATCCGTGGCACCGCGTCCATAGTTGTGCACCGAAGCGTTATGAGCAGGTGCGCCGGAACTCATCTCCTGCGCCCTCCCCTCCCGCTCGACCGACTCGTCCCCGAGGAACTCCACACCTCAAGGATGCGGCATCAGCCGGGAAACGGGCATCGGGCACCCGAGCAGCCGACTTCGATCCCCCTCCGGCCCGGCCCCACCCGCCGTGCGGCGGGCGGGGATGGCCGTATCCCCGCGACGGCTCGCTCACCTAGCGGACCAGGCCCCACCGGAAGCCGAGCGCCACCGCGTGTGCGCGGTCCGAGGCGCCGAGTTTCTTGAACAGACGCCGCGCGTGGGTCTTCACGGTGTCCTCGGAGAGGAACAGCTCACGGCCGATCTCCGCGTTCGACCTGCCGTGGCTCATGCCCTCCAGGACCTGAATCTCACGCGCGGTGAGCGTGGGGGCTGCGCCCATCTCGGCCGACCTCAGTCTGCGCGGGGCGAGCCGCCACGTCGGGTCGGCGAGCGCCTGGGTCACGGTCGCCCGCAGCTCCGCGCGCGAGGCGTCCTTGTGCAGATAGCCGCGGGCCCCTGCGGCCACGGCGAGCGCCACACCGTCCAGGTCCTCGGCGACGGTGAGCATGATGATGCGCGCACCGGGGTCGGCGGACAGCAGCCGCCGGACCGTCTCCACGCCACCCAGACCGGGCATGCGTACGTCCATCAGAATCAGGTCCGAGCGGTCGGCGCCCCAGCGGCGGAGGACTTCCTCGCCGTTGGCCGCCGTCGTCACGCGCTCGACACCGGGCACGGTCGCGACCGCGCGGCGGAGCGCCTCTCGGGCAAGCGGGGAGTCGTCGCAGACGAGGACGGATGTCATGGCCGCCCTCCCCAGCTGATGCGCGTCACCTTGAGCCTCCAGGCTGGTACGAAATCGTCACCTGTGCGGTCGACACTCGCCGACGGACACTGCCGTCTCCCGAGCGCTTGTTCCTTCAACCGCCTCGCACTCTCAACGACGGTCACTCGAAAGAGTTACGGGGCCGCGAGCCATCTTCGGCACTCTACGTGAGGGCGCGGACACGGTGCAGATGCCCGCAACGGACCCACAAGGTTTCATCACATGCCGTGCCCCATTTAGCCGGTTTTCTTCCCATTCGCTGGTGTCTGTAGATAGATTCGCAATGAGTCATATTTTCATCTCCTTAGATCGTCGTTGTACGGTCATGAGCAGGTATCCGCACAGAACGGCAACAAGGGGACAACGCAATGGCAGATTTCTCCCGCCTTCCCGGACCGAACGCGGATCTGTGGGACTGGCAGCTCCTTGCGGCCTGCCGCGGAGTCGACAGCTCGCTCTTCTTCCACCCGGAGGGCGAGCGCGGTGCGGCGCGGAGTGCTCGCGAGAACTCGGCCAAAGAGGTCTGCATGAGATGCCCGGTACGCGCGGAGTGCGCCGCCCACGCACTGTCGGTACGCGAGCCGTACGGGGTGTGGGGCGGGCTGACCGAGGACGAACGAGAAGAGCTCATGGGGCGCGCACGCCACCGCCTCGTCTCGGCGTCGGCACCCAACGGAAACACTTCGCCGAATAACTGAAGGAACGTTTCTTCAAAGAGGCCCGGCCGACGCCGTTCTCAGCGCGTCGCGGCCCGGGTCAGCTGATTCAGCGTGGCCGCCACCGCCGGCACCTGGGCCAGGTCCGGCAGCGTGAGCGCGACGATCTCCCGCCGGACCGCCGGATCCACCGTCACCGTGCGGGCTCCCTTGGGACGTACGGACTCGATGGCGAGCTCCGGCAGGACGGCGACACCTAGGCCTGCCCCGACCAGCCCGACCACCGCCGGATAGTCGTCGGTCGCGAAATCGATGCGGGGCGTGAAACCCGCGGCCTCACAGACCTCCACCAGCTGGCCGCGACAACGGGGGCAGCCCGCGATCCACGGTTCTCCGGCGAGTTCGCCGATGGCGACCGATTCCGCACGAGCCAGCCGGTGCCCCTCGGGCACCAGTCCGACGAGCCGGTCCATGAGCAGCGGCCGTACCACCAGATCCGCCCACTCCCCCTCGTCCGCAGCACCCTCGTACCGGAAGGCGAGAGCCACGTCGCAGTCGCCCTCGCGGAGCATTTCGACGGACTTCGGCGGTTCGGCCTCCTCCAGGGAGACCCGGGTTCCGGGGTGCGCGGCGCGCAGGGCCGCGAGCGCGGTCGGTACGAGCGTGGAGCTGCCGCTGGGGAACGAGACCAGGCGGACACGGCCCGCGCGCAGCCCCGCGATCGCGGCGACCTCCTCCTCGGCGGCGGTGAGGCCGGCGATGATGCCCGCGGCATGCCGTACGAGCGCCTCACCTGCCTGTGTCAGCCGCATCTCCCGGCCCGCGCGGACGACCAGCGGTGTGCCGACGGAGGCTTCGAGGGCCTTCATCTGCTGGCTGACAGCGGGCTGTGTGCAGCCCAGTTCACGGCCGGCCGCGGAGAAGGAGCCGGTGGCGGCTACGGCGCGCAGCACACGGAGATGACGGGCCTCGATCACCGCTTGATCATAAGCGAGGCTTGGGTGCGGCGATGAATATTGCGTCGTGCCTTTGACCCCGAGTCCTCTAGCGTGCCGACATGAAGCTTCTGTCACTGAATCTGGGGCGGCCCACGTTCGCCGAGTACACGGATCACCCGGACGGCGTAACGGGGATGGACAAGCGACCGGTGGACGGGCCGGTGCGCGTGGCGGCGCCCGGCCCCAAGGGGGTCGGTGCCAGCGGTGTGGCCGGGGACGCGGTGTGCGAGACGCGGCATCACGGCGGGAACGACCAGGCCGTGTACGCCTTCGCGCGCGAGGATCTCGACGACTGGGAACGCGAGTTGGGGCGGCCACTGGCCGGTGGCGCGTTCGGCGAGAACCTCACGACGGAGGGGCTCGACGTGTCCGGAGCGAAGATCGGGGAGCGCTGGCGGATCGGTTCCGAGGTCGTGCTCGAGGTCACCAGTGGGCGGATTCCCTGCCGCACCTTCCAGGGCCACCTCGGGGAGAAGGGGTGGGTCAAGCGGTTCACGCACAAGGGGGCGCCCGGCGCGTATCTGCGGGTGATCACGCCCGGGGAGATACGGGCCGGGGACCCGATCCGGATCGTGCACCGGCCGGACCACGAGGTGACCGTCGCTCTGCAGTTCCGTGCGGTCACGACGGAGCGGGAGCTGCTGCCACGACTGTTCGCGGCGGGTGACGCGCTGCATCCGGAGGCGATGGAGAAGGCGCGGGCGTACGTGGCGCGGCAGAGCTGACGGGCTGCGGGCCCACCTGCGATGGAACCGTCGGTTCGGCCTGACGGAGCCGTCGGTTCAACCCGACGGAACGGTCGGTTCCGTCAGGGGTGGAGGCAGGGAATCCGGTGCTCTCGCCTGGAGGGCCAGTCAATAACCTTGGCCCATGACAACGGCTCTGATTACTGGATCGACGGCGGGCATCGGCGCCGCCTTCGCACGGCGCCTGGCCTCCGACGGCCACAACCTCGTCCTGGTGGCGCGTGACACCAAGCGGCTCGTCGAACAGGCGACCGAACTGCACGACCGGCACGGCATCGAGGCGAAGGTGCTGACGGCGGACCTGGCGGAGGACGACGGCATCGAGGCGGTGACCACCCGCCTCTCGGACCGCAAGAACCCGGTCGACCTGCTGATCAACAACGCCGGCTTCGGCAACAAGGGCCGCTATCTGGACGTACCGATGGCGGACGAGCTGAAGATGCTCAAGGTGCACTGCGAGGCGGTGCTCCGGCTGACCTCGGCGGCGACGGAGTCCATGCGGGCCCGCGGCCGCGGGGGTGTCGTCAATGTCGCGTCGGTCGCCGCATTCGTGCCGCGTGGTACGTACGGCGCGTCGAAGGCGTGGGTCGTGCAGTTCACGCAGGGCGCGGCGAAGGACCTGGCCGGGTCCGGGGTCCGCCTGATGGCCCTGTGCCCCGGCTTCGTGCGTACCGAGTTCCACCAGCGGGCCGGGATGGGCACGGACAACATCCCCAAGTGGATGTGGCTCGACGCCGACAAACTGGTCACGGCGGCCCTCGCGGATCTGGCCCGCGGTAAGTCGCTCTCCATTCCGGACCCGCGGTACAAGGCCCTCATGGGCATCGTGAAGGTGACCCCGCGGGCCCTGCTCGGGGGAATCAGCTCGAAGACCGGCCGGAAATACGGGCCGCAGTAGAGCAGGGTCGCCGTAGAGCCGGGTCGCCGTTCAGGGCGCAGTACAGGCCGCTGGAGCGTGTCTCCGTAGGAGTCGCTCATTCAACTACTTGTTCAACTCGGGCAGATCAGAGCGATTTTCACTAAAATGGGGGCATTCGACCGAATCCCGGATGACCGGAGGCGTCGTCATGACATTCGTGCAACTGATCGACTGCAAGACCAGTCGGTTCGACGAGATGAATCGGCTCATGGACACGTGGGTCGAACGGACCAAGGGTAAGCGGACGGCGACGCACAGCCTGATCGGCAAGGACCGGTCCGACTCGGCGCACATCATCGAGATCGTCGAGTTCCCGTCGTACGAGGACGCGATGCGGAACTCGAATCTCCCCGAGACGGACGAGGTCTTCCGGGAGATGGTGGCACTCTGCGACGAGATGCCGACCTTCACGGACCTGGACGTGGTGCGGGACGAGCAGCTCTACGCGGCCAACGTCCGCAGGCTCTTCGAGGTGATAGCCACCAAGGGGCAACTGCCTCCGCTCAACGACCTGATGGCGGAGAACTACCACGACCACGATCCCGCCAACGAGCAGGACGTCCTCGGCCTGGACGCGATCCGGCGCGAGATGGAGATGTGGCGCGGGGCGTTCGACTTCGCGTTCACCGTCGAGGACCAGATAGCCCAGGGCGACCAGGTCTGTACGCGCTGGACCTGGAACGGCACCCACAAGGGCGACTTCCTCGGGATTCCGGCGACCGGCAAGCAGGTCACCATGACCGGAGTGACCATCTTCCGGTGCCAGGAGGACGGCAAGATCACCGAGGGCTGGTGGCAGTACGACCGGCTGGGGCTGATGACCCAGCTCGGTGTGCTCGACCAGTACGAGGTCTAGTCACCGATCCGCGGCTGAGCCGCGTACAACGCGAAGGTCCGGTGCCCCAGCAGGGCACCGGACCTTCGGCTCAGTTCAGCTCAGCGGCTCAGTGGGCGTGCCCGTGGCTGTGGCCCCCGGCCTCCGGCTCCTCCTCCGCCGGCTTCTCGACGACCAGGGTCTCGGTCGTGAGGAGCAGGGAGGCGATGGAGGCGGCGTTCTCCAGGGCGGAGCGGGTGACCTTGACCGGGTCGATGACGCCCTGCTTCACCAGGTCGCCGTACTCGCCGGTCGCGGCGTTGAATCCCTGGCCCTTGTCGAGCTCGGCGACCTTCGAGGTGATGACGTAGCCCTCGAGGCCCGCGTTCTCGGCGATCCAGCGCAGCGGCTCGACGACGGCGCGGCGGACGACGGCGACACCGGTGGCCTCGTCGCCCTCCTTGCCGAGGGAGCCCTCCAGGACCTTCGCCGCGTGGACGAGAGCCGAGCCACCACCGGAGACGATGCCCTCCTCGACCGCGGCGCGGGTCGCGGAGATGGCGTCCTCCAGACGGTGCTTCTTCTCCTTCAGCTCCACCTCGGTGGCGGCGCCGACACGGATCACGCACACGCCGCCGGCCAGCTTCGCGAGGCGCTCCTGGAGCTTCTCGCGGTCCCAGTCGGAGTCGGTGGTCTCGATCTCGGCCTTGATCTGGGCGACGCGGCCGGCGACGTCGGTGCTGTTGCCACCGCCGTCGACGATCGTCGTGTCGTCCTTGGTGACGGTCACACGGCGGGCGGTGCCCAGCACGTCCAGGCCGGCCTGGTCGAGCTTGAGGCCGACCTCCTCGGCGATGACGGTGGCACCGGTGAGGGTGGCGATGTCGCCGAGCATGGCCTTGCGGCGGTCACCGAAACCGGGGGCCTTGACGGCCACCGCGTTGAAGGTGCCGCGGATCTTGTTGACGACGAGGGTGGACAGGGCCTCGCCCTCGACGTCCTCGGCGATGATCAGCAGCGGCTTGGAGGCACCCGCCTGGATGACCTTCTCCAGCAGCGGCAGCATGTCCTGGATGGAGGAGATCTTGCCCTGGTGGATGAGGATGTACGGGTCCTCGAGGACGGCCTCCATGCGCTCCTGGTCCGTCACGAAGTACGGCGACAGGTAGCCCTTGTCGAAGGCCATGCCCTCGGTGAAGTCCAGCTCCAGACCGAAGGTGTTGGACTCCTCGACGGTGATGACACCGTCCTTGCCGACCTTGTCCATCGCCTCGGCGATGAGCTCGCCGACCTGCGGGTCCTGGGCGGACAGACCGGCGACGGCGGCGATGTCGGACTTCTCGTCGATCGGGCGCGCGGTGGCGAGAAGGTCCTCGGAGATCGCGGCGACGGCCGCGTCGATGCCCTTCTTCAGCAGCGCCGGGGAGGCACCCGCGGCCACGTTCCTCAGACCCTCGCGCACGAGCGCCTGGGCGAGCACGGTGGCGGTGGTCGTACCGTCACCCGCGATGTCGTTGGTCTTGGTCGCCACCTCCTTCACCAGCTGGACACCGAGGTTCTCGTACGGGTCGTCGACCTCGACCTCGCGGGCGATGGTGACACCGTCGTTGGTGATGGTGGGAGCGCCGAACTTCTTGTCGATGACGACGTTGCGGCCCTTGGGGCCGATCGTCACCTTGACCGTGTCGGCAAGCTTGTTGACGCCGCGCTCGAGGGCGCGACGGGCGTCCTCGTCGAACTTCAGGATCTTCGCCATAGGAGCGTTTCAGTCCTCTCGTTGCGATCCTCGGCCGCTTCCTGAAACGACCGCCATCGCGGGAACACGAACAGCGCCCCGGGCGCCCGGCTTCATAAGGTCGCGGGGGCCAGGGGCGCAGCTCAAAGCAAAAGCAATCTGCTTCGGTGAATTACTTCTCGACAATCGCGAGCACGTCGCGAGCCGAGAGGACGAGGTACTCCTCGCCGCTGTACTTCACCTCGGTGCCGCCGTACTTGCTGTACAGCACGACATCGCCGGTCTTCACGTCGAGCGGCAGGCGCTCGCCGTTCTCGAACCGGCCCGGGCCCACGGCAAGGACGACGCCCTCCTGGGGCTTCTCCTTCGCGGTGTCCGGGATGACCAGGCCAGAGGCCGTGGTCTGCTCGGCGTCCAGCGGCTGGACCACAATGCGGTCCTCGAGCGGCTTGATGGCAACCTTGGAGCTGGCGGTCGTCACGATCCGACCTCCCCCTTCGGAGATCTCACGGGGTTAACTGTCTGAGGTGGCGACCAGGTCGATCCGTCGTCGCGGGTGCCGGACCTGCCCGTCGCTTGTTGGCACTCTCCAGTGGGGAGTGCCAGACCAGAGACTATGACCGCGATTAGCACTCGGTCAAGCGGAGTGCCAATTGCCTCCGGCGCGGCGCCTGTTTTCGGGCACCCGGAGTCGCTGTCGCCGTCTCCCGGGGACTCCGCCCCAAGACCGATGTCGACTGGCCGCGTGGGTGGGTGAGCCCTAGAGGTAGTCCTCCAGCCGCGCCACCGTGAACCCCTGCTCCTGGATGCGTCGCAGAAGCCGGGTCGTCATCTCCGTGAGGGAAGCCCCGTTCAGTTCCGACGGCCGCCGGAAGTGGGCGAGGACGATGTCGCCGGGGCGCAGGTGGTTCCCCTCGAAATATCGCAGGTCGCTGATGTCCATGGACGCACGCCACAGGACGACGGCCGCGACTCCGCAGTCGGCGGCGGCGCGCAGGGTGTCGTCGTCGTAGGCGCCGTACGGCGGCCGGAAGAGCCGGGGACGGATACCGAAGCGCTGCTTCAGCTTCTCCTGCTGGCCGCAGATCTCGGCGCGCTGGCCCGCGTACGGGAGGCCGGGCAGGTGGGGGTGGTCGAGGGTGTGGTTCTGGACGGTCGCCCCGACCGCCCGCAGCCGTCCGAAGTGCGCGTACCCCGGTCCGACGATGCTGTCCGTCAGGAACATGCTGACCGGCAGCCGCAGTTCACGGACCATGTCGACGAACCGCGGATCCTTCTCGGCCCCGTCGTCGAAGGTCAGGAAGACGACCTTGTCGCGGGTGGGGATGCGGTCGACGACGGGTGGCAGGCCCGGCCTCGCGCCGGTGCGTACGGCGGGCCGCTCGGGCGGCTTCGGTGCCGGGGCGAGCGGGGACGGCAGACCCCAGCGGCGGTACGTCGCGGCGCTCGGGGCGTGCCCGTGTCCCTTGTGCGCCTCCGTCGTGCCCGGCCGCTCGACCGGGTCGACGGGCCCGGCGCAGCCCGCGCCCGAGGCGAGCAGCGCGGACGCGAGCAGGCCGACGGCCGGCGCACACCACCGTGACCTCACAGGTGGGCCTCCAGTCGCGCCACCGCGTCCCCCTTGTCCGTGGACGGCTGTATGAAGCGGCGGATCATGCCGTGCCCCGTGCCCTTCCCGTACTCACGGCCGCGAAACGGCGGAACGGGCGGAAACGGCAGCCGGCGCCGCCGCCGGGCGCGCATCGTCCACCGGCTGGCCCACAATGGGGCGGTGAACGATCACGACCCGCTGGCCTCCTTCGCCGCTCTGCTCACCGACCGTGGACGGTTTCTGCTCGACGAGGTGCGGGAGGTCGAAGCGGCTCAGGAGCTGGCCGTGGCCACCCGGCTGCGGCGTGAGCACCCCGCTGAGCTCGTGTCCGCGGCGATGGGGCAGGCGCGGTTGCGGCAGCGCGCGGCTGGGAAGTTCGGGAGCGCGGATGCGGGCCGGATGT
This sequence comes from Streptomyces sporangiiformans, assembly GCF_005768555.2. Taxonomy (GTDB): domain Bacteria; phylum Actinomycetota; class Actinomycetes; order Streptomycetales; family Streptomycetaceae; genus Streptomyces; species Streptomyces sporangiiformans. Next base: position 8,755 of record NZ_VCHX02000170.1, on the reverse strand, counting down.
TCTTCACGGCGAACGGGGTCGAGCAGGCGACCCGGGCGACGGTCGCGGCGTACCGGGCGGAGCGTTTCGCCGGGCTCGGCGTGCGCTCCGTCGCCGATCTCTGCTGTGGCATCGGCGGGGACGCCATCGCGCTCGCCCGCGCGGGGGTGCGTGTCCTCGCCGTCGACCGCGACCCGCTGACGTGTGCGGTGGCGCGTGCGAACGCCGAGGTGCTCGGGCTCGCCGACCTGATCGAGGTGCGCGAGGCGGATGTCACGGAAATCGACACGGCCTCGTACGAGGCCGTCTTCGTGGACCCGGGCAGGCGCGGCGGGCGGGGCCGGATCTTCGACCCGGAGGCCTACTCGCCGCCCCTGTCCTGGGCCGTCGCCGCCGCTCTCGAGGCGCCCCACGCCGCTCTGAAGATCGCGCCCGGCATCCCCCATGAGGCGATCCCGGGCGAGGCCGAGGCCGAATGGGTGTCGGATTCCGGCGATGTGAAGGAGGCCGTGCTGTGGTTCGGTACCGAGCCCGGCCTGGTGCGCGCCACGCTGCTGCCCGGCCCGCGCAGCCTCACCGGCCGCGGACTGCCCGACCCTCAAGTGCGGCCGCCGGGGCGCTACCTGTACGAGCCGGACGGCGCCGTGATCCGCGCCCATCTGGTCGCGGAGGTCGCCGAGGAGGTCGGCGGAGGGCTGCTCGACGCGACGATCGCGTACGTCACCGCAGACGACCTGCGTCCCACCCCGTACGCCACCGCATACGAGATCACCGACCAACTGCACTTCAGCGTCAAGAAGTTGAAGGCGCTGCTTCGAGAGCGTGAGGTCGGCATCCTGACCGTCAAGAAACGCGGCTCGGCGGTCGAGCCGGAGGAACTGCGCCGCAAGGTGAAGCCGCAGGGACCGAACGCGGCGACGGTGTTCCTGACCCGGGTGCAGGGCACCCCGACCATGCTGCTGGGGCACCCCGCCACGTGACGGCCGTCGCCGGCCGTGACCAGTCGCCGCCGGCCGCCGCTAACCGTCCAGTTGCTCCAGGGTCGCGTTCGACGGGCCCCTGCGCGACCGCTCGTCGCGTGCCACGTCCTCCGCGGCCCCGAGGACCCGTACCGCGTTCCGCCAGGTCAGCTTGGCGAGGTCGGACGTCGACCAGCCGCGGTCCAGGAGCTCGGCGATGAGGTTCGGGTAGCCCGAGACGTCGTTCAGGCCGTCCGGGGTGAAGGCCGTACCGTCGTAGTCGCCGCCGATGCCGATGTGGTCGATTCCGGCCACCTCGCGCATGTGGTCCAGGTGGTCGGCGACCGTCGCCACCGTGGCGACGGGGCGCGGGTGCGACTCCTCGAAGGCGCGGTGGACCTTCATAGCCTCCGACGTGGTGTCCAGGGGGTGGAAGCCGTGCTCGCGCATGTTCTCGTCCGCCGCGGCCGTCCAGTCGACGGCCGCCTGCAGCACGAACTTCGGCACGAACGTCACCATCGCCACGCCCCCGTTGCCCGGCAGGCGCTCCAGGACGTCGTCCGGGATGTTGCGCGGGTGGTCGCACACCGCGCGCGCGGAGGAGTGGGAGAAGATCACGGGCGCGACGGACGTGTCCAGCGCGTCCCGCATCGTCGTCGCCGCGACGTGCGAGAGGTCCACGAGCATGCCCTCGCGGTTCATCTCCCGCACCACCTCGCGGCCGAAGGCCGACAGGCCGCCCACGCCCGGCTCGTCCGTCGCGGAGTCCGCCCAGGCGATGTTGTCGTTGTGCGTCAGGGTCATGTAGCGCACGCCCAGCGCGTACAGCGCCCTCAGCGTCGCCAGGGAGTCGGCGATCGAGTGGCCGCCCTCCGCACCCATCAGCGACGCGATACGGCCTTCGCCCCGTGCCGCCTCCATGTCGCCGGCCGTCAGCGCGGCCCGCAGGTCGGATGGATAGCGCGCGAGCAACTGCCGTACGCAGTCGATCTGTTCGAGCGTCGCGCTGACCGCGGCGTCGCCCGCCAGGTCCGAGCGGACGTACACCGACCAGAACTGCGCACCGACCCCGCCCTCGCGCAGCCGCGGCAGGTCCGTGTGCAGGTGTGCGTTCTGGTGGCCGGCGATGTCGCGCGCGTCGAGGTCGTAGCGGACCTGCTGGCGCAGCGCCCAGGGGAGGTCGTTGTGCCCGTCGACGACCGGGAACTCCCGCAGCAGTTCCCGGGCCTCGTCCAACGATGTCATCGGTGCCATTTCCCCTGGTTCCCCCTGGTTCTCGTCGTTTCCCGACCGCTCCTGGTCCGCCTACCGCTCCGGGTTCTCTACTTCCCCGAGCCGAAGCCGAAGCCACCCGCCGCGCCCTCGACCTTCGCGCGCAGCCGCTTGCCCTTCTCCGTCGCCTGCTCGTTCAGCTCCTGCTGGAACTCCCGCATCCGGCCGAGGAGTTCCTCGTCGTGGGAGGCGAGGATGCGGGCCGCGAGCAGTCCCGCGTTCCGCGCGCCGGCCACGGAGACCGTGGCGACCGGCACCCCCGCGGGCATCTGGACGATCGACAGCAGCGAGTCCATGCCGTCCAGGTACTTCAGCGGCACCGGCACGCCGATCACGGGGAGCGGGGTGACGGAGGCGAGCATGCCCGGCAGATGGGCGGCACCGCCCGCACCCGCGATGATCACCTTGAGGCCGCGCTCGGCCGCCTCCTCGCCGTACGCGATCATCTCGCGCGGCATCCGGTGCGCGGAGACGACATCGACCTCGTAGGAGATCTCGAACTCGTCGAGGACCTCGGCCGCGGCCTCCATGACGGGCCAGTCGGAGTCCGACCCCATGACGATGCCGACAGCGGGAGACTGTGACGGCTCTGCCGAGGTGCTCATTCGGTGATCGTCCCTCTCAGGTATGCGGCTGCGTGACGGGCGCGGTCGAGCACGTCGGCCAGGTCGTCGCCGTAGGTGTTGACGTGGCCGACCTTACGGCCGGGCTTCACGTCCTTGCCGTACATGTGGATCTTGAGCTGCGGGTCGCGGGCCATGCAGTGCAGGTACGCGGAGTACATGTCGGGGAAGTCGCCGCCGAGGACGTTCACCATGACCGTCCACCCGGCGCGCGGGCGCGGGTCGCCGAGGGGGAGGTCCAGGACCGCGCGCACATGGTTGGCGAACTGCGAGGTGATCGCGCCGTCCTGGGACCAGTGGCCGGAGTTGTGCGGGCGCATGGCCAGTTCGTTCACGAGGATGCGGCCGTCGCGGGTCTCGAAGAGCTCGACGGCGAGGTGGCCGACGACACCGAGTTCCTTGGCTATGCGCAGGGCGAGTTGCTCGGCCTGCAGCGCCCGCTCCTCGGGGAGGTCCGGGGCCGGTGCGATCACCGTGTCGCAGACACCGTCGACCTGCTGCGACTCGACGACGGGGTAGGCGACGGCCTGGTCGTGGGGCGAGCGGACGACGTTCGCGGCGAGTTCGCGCACGAAGTCGACCTTCTCCTCGGCCAGCACGGGCACACCGGCGCGGAAGGGCTCCGCGGCCTCCTCGACGGAGCTCACGAACCACACCCCCTTGCCGTCATAGCCGCCGCGGACCGTCTTGAGGATCACAGGGAAGCCGTCGCCCTCGGCGGCGAACGCGGCCACGTCCTGCGGATCGCTCACGATCCTGTGGCGGGGACACGGCACACCGATCGCATCGAGCTTCGCGCGCATCACGCCCTTGTCCTGGGCGTGCACGAGCGCGTCGGGACCCGGGCGTACGGGGATGCCGTCCGCCTCCAGGGCCCGAAGGTGCTCGGTGGGGACGTGTTCGTGGTCGAAAGTGATCACGTCACAGTCCCGCGCGAAGTCACGCAGCGTGTCGAGGTCGCGATAGTCGCCGACGACGACATCGCTGACGACCTGCGCCGCGGAATCCTGGGGAGTGTCACTGAGGAGCTTGAATCTGATGCCGAGCGGGATGCCTGCCTCGTGTGTCATACGAGCGAGCTGGCCCCCGCCGACCATGCCGACTACCGGGAACGTCACGCACCCAGGGTAACGGCCGTGCCGGGGCGCCTCTGCAGCACGCATGGTCATTCACATCTCCGCATAGTCGTCACGGCGTGGCCACATCTCATGGGCGTGCCCGGACATGCCGACGACCGGCTGGTTAGCATGGCTGAGTCGGCGAAGTTCGACGACGTTGGCGTTATCCGACGAGACGGGGGCTGAGCGACACGATGGGCAACGGTGGTTCACGTGGGGCACCTGGGGCGTCTGGGGCGCTTCCCGGCTCCGTGCGCGAGCGGATCGACCGGCTGACGCGGGAGATCGCCAAGTTCGGGGCGGTCGGCGGGGCAGGTCTGCTCGTCAACCTCCTGGTGTTCAACCTTGTACGGAGCGTCACGGATCTACAGGTCGTGCGGGCCAGTGTGATCGCCACACTCGTCGCGATCTTCTCCAACTACCTCGGGTTCCGCTACTTCACGTACCGTGACCGCGACAAGAGCCGCCGCACCAAGGAACTCTCGCTCTTCCTGCTGTTCAGCGCGGTGGGCCTGGTGATCGAGAACGGCGTTCTGTACGTCGCCACGTACGGCCTCGGCTTCGACAGCCATCTGCAGACCAACATCTTCAAGTTCGTCGGCATCGGCATCGCGACCCTGTTCCGCTTCTGGTCCTACCGCACCTGGGTCTTCCGCACGCTCCCGGGCCGCGAGGCCGTGGCCGACGCGGAATCGTTCCTGGAGAAGGAGCGACGGCGGCCGCGGCCCGCCCAGCGAGTCCCCTGAGCCGTCACCGCATGGCCCAAGAGCGGGTCCGAGACCTTTCCGACCCTGACCACCGGACAATCCGCCGGACAGGGCCTACAGGCCCTAGCGGATCGTGTGCTCCGGCTCCTCCCCCACCGACCGCTTGACCGGCGAGCGCGACAGGAACAGGCCGAAGATCGGGGGCTGGGCCTGGAGCATTTCGAGGCGGCCGCCGTCGGCCTCCGCGAGATCGCGGGCCACGGCGAGGCCGATGCCCGTCGAATTGTGGCCGCTGATGGCGCGCTCGAAGATGCGGGCCCCGAGGTCGGCCGGGACCCCCTGGCCCTCGTCGGTCACCTCGATCACCGCCTGGTTGCCGATGACGCGGGTGCGCAGGGCGACCGTGCCGCCACCATGCATGAGCGAGTTCTCGATCAGGGCGGCCAGGACCTGGGCCACCGCGCCAGGGGTGGCCACAGCCCGCAGATGGCGTTTGCCGGAGCTGACGATGGCCCGGCCCACGCTGCGGTAGGCCGGACGCCATTCCGCCAGCTGCTGCTGGATGACCTCGTCCAGGTCGAAGGTGACGGCGGAGCCGGTGCGAGGGTCCCGGGAGTTGGTGAGGAGCCGCTCGACCACGTCCGTGAGGCGCTCCACCTGGGCGAGCGCGATGGTCGCCTCCTCCTTCACCGTGTCCGGGTCGTCGGTGAGGGTGATCTCCTCCAGGCGCATGGACAGGGCCGTGAGGGGCGTACGGAGCTGGTGGGAGGCGTCGGCGGCCAGCCTGCGCTCGGCCGTGAGCATCCGGGCGATGCGCTCGGCGGAGCCGTCCAGCACATCCGCGACCCGGTCCAGCTCCGGCACCCCGTACCGCTTGTGGCGGGGCCGCGGATCCCCGGAGCCGAGCCGCTCGGCGGTCTCCGCGAGGTCGGTGAGCGGGGACGCGAGCCGGTTGGCCTGGCGTACCGCGAGCAGTACGGCGGCGATCACGGCGAGCAGCGCGACCGCCGCGATGATCAGGAGCGTACGGGCGACCTCGCGGGTGACGGCGGAACGCGACTCCTCGACGGTGACCTGCTCCCCCTCGCCGCCGTTGGCGGTGTACCGGATGACGTCACCGGTGGGTTGGGTGCCGATCTCGATCGGGGCCTGGTCCGGGAGGTCGATGCGCGCGTAGCGATCGTCCCCGACCTGGTCCGCGAGGATCTCGGCGCTGATGCGCTCATGGCCGATGATCCGGCCGTCGACGATGCTGGCCAGCCGCACCGCCTCCGAGTTCACACGCTCCTGGGCGCCGGTGCTGACCGTGCGGGTCTCGACGATGACGAGCGAGACGCCGAACACGGCGATCACGACCAGCACGACGGCCAGGGTGGAGTTGATGAGACGGCGACGCACGGGGCCCTCCGGGCGGGGGCGGGTTGCTTGATGTGGACCAGTGTGCCTCGGCGCCCCGCTTCCCCGGCCGGCGCGCCCACCGCCGTCCTGAGATCAGCTTCGGCTCCGCGGAGCGCCCAGCTCTTCTCGAAGCGGAGCACTCAGCTCCTCGCGAAGCGGAGCGCTCAGCTCTTCTCGAAACGGAAGCCGACCCCGCGGACCGTGGCGATGTAACGCGGGTTCGCCGCGTCGTCGCCGAGCTTCTTCCTGAGCCAGGAGATGTGCATGTCCAGGGTCTTGGTGGACGACCACCACGTGGTGTCCCAGACCTCGCGCATCAGCTGGTCTCGGGTGACGACCCGGCCCGCGTCCCGCACCAGCACCCGCAGGAGGTCGAACTCCTTGGCCGTGAGCTGGAGCTCGTCGTCGCCCATCCAGGCGCGGTGCGACTCGACGTCGATGCGCACACCGTGCGTGGCGGGCGGCTGCTGGGGCTCGGCGGCGCCGCGCCGGAGCAGAGCCCGCACGCGGGCGAGCAGCTCGGCGAGGCGGAACGGCTTGGTGACGTAGTCGTCGGCACCCGCGTCGAGGCCGACGACGGTGTCCACCTCGTCGGCGCGTGCGGTCAGAATGAGGATCGGCACCGAGTGGCCTTCGGCGCGGAGCCGCCGGGCCACTTCCAGTCCGTCCATACCGGGCAGCCCGAGGTCGAGCACGACCAGATCGACGCCGCCCTGAATGCCGGCGTCGAGCGCGGTGGGTCCGTCCTCGCGTACCTCAACCTCGTACCCTTCCCGGCGCAGGGCGCGGGCCAGCGGCTCCGAGATGGACGCATCGTCCTCGGCGAGCAGTACACGGGTCATGGAGTGATGGTAGACCGCCTCGGACGCCCGTCGGAGGGATGATCAGCAAGTGTGATGCACTCCTGCGACTTGGGGGTGTGATCCTGTGTATGACCTTGGAGTACGGGGTCGCGATTGCGCTTTCGCTTGTGATTCAGGTCTCATGTCATTTTATATGCGGCATTCCTGTGCCGTATGGTGACTGGACGCCTGTAGCAACACACGGTGGCCTTCGGCGAGCACCTGACGCCGAAGGTCTCTTTCGTGTGCGGGCTGGTGATCGCCGGCCTTGAAAGGAACGACCCAGCAAGGAACGACCATGGCGTCCAGCCTGACGAAGGACTCGGCCGCACCGGGCACCCCCGGTTCCGAGAAGACCTTCTTCGGCCACCCTCGCGGACTGGCCACTCTCTTCATGACCGAGATGTGGGAGCGATTCTCCTACTACGGCATGAAGGCTCTGCTCCCGCTGTACCTCGTCGCCCCGGGCGGCCTGCATCTGAACGCGGCCACCGCGACCGCCGTCTACTCGGTGTACGTGTCGCTCGTGTACCTGCTCGCCCTGCCCGGAGGCTGGTTCGGCGACCGCGTATGGGGCCCCCGCAAGACCGTCGCCGTCGCGGGCACGGTCATCATGCTCGGTCATCTGACGCTGGCGCTGCCCTCGTCGGGCACGTTCTTCGCGGGCCTCGGCCTGGTCGCGATCGGCTCCGGTCTGCTGAAGGCCAACATCTCGACGATGGTCGGCCACCTCTACGACGGCCCCGACGATCCGCGCCGCGACGGTGGCTTCACGGTCTTCTACATGGGCATCAACCTCGGCGCCTTCGCCGCGCCGCTGGTCATCGGCACCATCGGCGAGACCGTCGACTGGCACCTGGGCTTCGCGCTCGCCGCGCTCGGCATGGCGCTCGGACTCGGCCAGTTCCTGATCGGCAGCCGCAACCTCGCGCCCCGCTCCACGGTCGTCCCGACGCCGCTGAGCGCCGCGGAGCGCGCCACGACCCTGCGCAAGGCCCTGATCTGGGCCGGCGTCGCCGCCGTCTTCTACACGGTCGTCGGTGTCTCGGGCTCGTACACGCTCAACTGGCTCCTGGTTCCGCTGACCCTCGCCGGCGTGGTCATCCCGGTCATGGTGCTGGCGCGCATGAAGCGCGACAAGGAGCTCGACGGCACCGAGCAGTCGAAGCTGTCCGCGTACATCTGGTTCTTCGTGGCAGCGGCCGTCTTCTGGATGATCTACGACCAGGGCGGCTCGACGCTCTCGATCTTCGCCGAGGCGTCCGCCGAGAACAGCGTCCTCGGCTGGGAGTTCCCGGTCTCCTGGTACCAGTCGGTGAACCCCGTGCTGATCATGGCGCTGGCCCCGGTCTTCGCCTGGTTCTGGCTGGCGCTGAACAAGCGTGGCAACGAACCCAGCACGATCGTGAAGTTCTCGTCCGGCCTCGTGCTGGTCGGTGCCTCGTTCTTCGTCTTCCTGGCTCCCCTGTCGATCGCCGAGGGCGGTCACAAGGCCGCCGCGATGTGGCTGGTCGCCATCTACTTCGTCCAGACCGTCGGTGAACTGACGCTCTCTCCGGTCGGCCTCTCCGTCACCACGAAGATGGCTCCCGCGAAGTACGCCTCCCAGATGATGGGCGTCTGGTTCCTGGCCGTCACCGCGGGCGACGCCACGACCGGTCTGCTCTCCATCGCGGGCGTCGACCTCAACAAGATGGGCATCGTCGCGCTGGAGGCCGCGCTCGCGGCGGTCGCCGGCGTCGCGATCTACATGTACCGCAACAAGGTCAAGTCCCTGATGGGCGACGTCCACTGACGCGACCGACACGGCTGACGCGACCGACGAAGGGCCGCCGCACCCTGTGGTGCGGCGGCCCT
>NZ_VCHX02000171.1 GCF_005768555.2 Streptomyces sporangiiformans | reverse complement strand
CGTTCCCCGTCCTCCCCCTCCCCGTCCCCACCTTCCCCGTGCCCGAGTCCGGCGACGAAGCCGCACGACCCGAAGGATCCGCCATGCCGAAAACCACCGCCCGGACGGCAGCCGAGGCACCACCGGCCGAACCCGACCCGTACGCCCTGCGCGCCGAGGACGTCCGCGAAGCACCCCGCACTTTTGCCGGGCGGCTGCGCCATCTCGGTCCCGGATTCGTCCTGTCGGCCGCCGTCGTCGGCTCCGGAGAGCTCATCGTGACCACCTCGCTCGGCGCCGAGGCCGGGTTCGTGCTGCTGTGGCTCGTCGTCATCAGCACCGCGGTGAAGGTGTGGGTGCAGATGGAGCTGGCCCGCTGGACGATCCTCAACGGGCGTACGGCGCTGGAGGGTTACCGGGACATAGGCCCTCGCATCGGCCGGGTGGGCTGGATCAACTGGCTGTGGATCGGGATGGACTTCGCCAAGATGTTCCAGCGGGGCGGCATCATCGGCGGTACCGCGGCGGCGTGTTCGGTGATGTGGCCGATCACCGGCGAGACGCTGAGCTGGCCTTCGCTAGCCGTGTGGACGGTGCTGATCACCGCGCTGGCCGTGATCCTGCTGCGTACGGGCAAGTACAGCATGGTGGAGCGACTGTGCGTCGCCTCCGTGGTCATCTTCACCGTCGCAACGCTGGCACTCGCCCTCGGCCTGCCCCTGACCGAATTCGGGTACGGGCCACCCGAGCTGGGCGAGGGCTTCAGTTTCCTCATCCCGGCGGGCACGGCCGGAATCGCGCTGGCAATGTTCGGCATCACCGGGGTCGGCGCCGACGAGATGACGACCTACACCTACTGGTGCATCGAGAAGGGCTACGCCCGCTGGACCGGCCCGGACGACGGGAGCGAGGAGCGGGCCCGGCGGGCCGAGGGGTGGCTGAAGGTGATGCGCCTGGACGTCGCCGCCGGCTGGCTGGTCTGCACCCTGTGCACGCTCTCCTTCTATGTGATCGGCGCGGCCGTGCTGCATCCGCAGAACCTGATCCCCGAGGGCAACTCGATGATCACCACGCTGTCCCGCGTCTACACCGACACGATGGGTCCCTGGGCCGAGTACCTGTTCCTGATCGGCGCCTTCGCCGTCCTCTTCTCGACGCTGATCGGGTCGACCGCCAGCGTGCCGCGGCTGTGGACCAACACCCTCGGACTGCTCGGTGTCATCGACTGGCACGACGTCCGGGTACGGCGGCGCACGATCCAGGTCCTGACGTGCTGCCTGCCGCCCCTGTGGGCGTCGTCCTTCCTGTGGGTGCAGTCACCGGTCCTGATGGTGCAGATCGGTGGCATCGGCGGCGGAGTCTTCCTGCTGGCCGTGGTGATCGCGGTCTGGCGGCTGCGGTCCACCGGCGTCGACAAGCGCTTCCGCGGCAGCCCGTGGCTGACGGCGGCGCTCGCGGTCAGCAGTGCGGCGATCGTGTTCCTCGGCGTCTACGGCGTGCTGGACGTCCTCGGCATCAGCCTCGCCGGGTCCTGAGTCGGCCGGGCACGGGCGGGGTACCCGGGGTCTGCGAGACGGTACCGGGCGGCGACGGCCGGCTGTCCGCCGCCGCACCCGGCGCCGTGGGTCGAGGGAAGGAGCGGGACGTGGGCGAGAAGGACCCGCTGCGGACGTACCGCGGCAAGCGTGACTTCGGCAGGACCAGGGAACCTCACGGCCAGGACAGGCCCTCGGACGGCGAACCGCACTTCGTGGTGCAGATCCACGACGCGAGCACGATGCACTTCGACTTCCGGCTGCAGGTCGGCGACGTGCTGAAGTCCTGGTCCGTCCCGAAAGGGCCGTCGGCCGATCCGCGTGAGAAGCGGCTGGCTCTGCCCACGGAGGACCATCCACTGGAGTACGAGGAGTTCGAGGGCCTGATCCCCGAGGGCGAGTACGGCGGCGGAACGGTCATCGTCTGGGACCGCGGCACCTACCGGCCCACCAGCCACGACCGGCGTGGGCGGCCCGTGCCCTTCGAGGAGGCGCTGGAGCGTGGTCATGGCACGTTCCTGCTGCACGGCTCGAAGCTGCGCGGCGAGTACGCCCTGACCCGGCTCCGCGGCGGGAAGGGCGAGGCGTGGCTGCTGGTGAAGACCGCCGACGAGCGGGCCCGGCCCGGTGAGGGCGGGACGCCCGATCCGCGGCGGGCGCGGTCGGTGCGCAGCGGGCGCACGCTGCGGCAGGCGGCCGGAGCGGGGTGAGCGGCGGTGGCCGGTCTTCTGTACACGCTGTCCGCCGACGAGCGCCGATGGCTGCGTGACGCACGCTCGGGCGTGGAGCTGGCCTCCGAGCCCATGCTCGCCACGCTGAGCAGCCGGCGGGACTTCTCCGGCGAGTGGATCTTCGAGCGGAAGCTGGACGGCGTCCGTGCGCTGGCGGTCCGGGAGAACGGGCGGGTTCTTCTGCTCTCGCGCGGCGGCAACCGGCTCAACGAGACATATCCGGAGATCGTCGAAGCACTCGCCGCTCAAACGTGCACGGACTTCACGGTCGACGGCGAGATCGTCGCGTTCTCGCGGGGCCGTACCGACTTCGCCCGCCTCCAGCGGCGGATGGGGCTCACCCGGCGCCGGGACATAGACGCCAGCGGTGTGGCCGTGACGTACTACCTGTTCGATCTGCTGCGGCTGGAGGGCACCGACACCCGGCAACTGCCGTTGCGCACGCGCAAGTCGCTGCTGCGGCGCGCCCTGGCGTTCCGCGCACCGCTGCGGATGAGCACGCACCGCAACGAAGGCGGCGCCGAGTTGCTCGCCGAGTCCTGCGCCCGCGGCTGGGAGGGGCTCATCGCGAAACGGGCGAACAGCCGCTACCAGCCGCGCCGTTCACCGGACTGGCTCAAGCTGAAGTGCTCCCGGGAGCAGGAGTTCGTCGTCGGCGGATTCACCGAACCGGCCGGCAGCCGCGCCGGCCTCGGCGCGCTGCTGCTCGGCTATTACGAGGGTGACAAGTTGCGGTACGCGGGCAAGGCGGGCACCGGCTTCGACCACCGGATGCTCACCTACCTCCGCGACCGCTTGGACGACTTGTCCCTCGCCACCTCGCCTTTCGCCGACCGCGTCCGGGAGCCACGCGCCCACTGGGCGAAGCCGGAGCTCGTCGGGCAGATCGCGTTCACCGAGTGGACACGGGACGGCATGCTGCGCCATCCGCGGTTCCTCGGGCTGCGCGACGACAAGGCCGCGCGGGACGTCGTACGCGAACGCCCGGTGGCGTAGGCCGGGTCGCTCACCACCAGCACCCTCACGAACTCACGAACCACCGACTCGCCGGATCCGGCTCAGACGCGAACGCGGACCGTGCGCAGTTCCGCGTCGGAGGCGTCCGGAAGGTTCATCCCTGCCCGCAGGCCGGTTCGCAGGTACCGCAGGACCGGCTCGGTGAGCCGCTCACCCGGCAGGACGGCCGGGATGCCGGGCGGGTAGGGCGTGATCATCTCGGCCGAGACACAGCCTGCCGCGTGCTCCAGGGGCACGGCCCGGGCGGGGCCGAAGTACGCGTCGCGGGGGCGGCAGGTCTGCTCCATCCGCATGTCCTGCCCGCTCGGTACGTCGATGACCGGCCGGCCGTCGACCGGCTCCGCGGCATGCGCGGCGAGGTCGCGCAGGGCGTCGAGCAGCGGCTGTGTGGTGGCGGTCGAGTCGGCATGGGTGAGCTGGGCACTGATGCGCCGGTGGTCGACCAGGTGCATGTCGAGATGGTGTTCGCCGCGCAGCCAGTCGGCCGCTCGGTAGCCGCTCGTGCCGAGACCGCTGACGTCGATGACCACGGGCAGCGGGTCGAAGTCGGGGGACAGGCCGGGCCCCACGAGGTGGTCGTGGCCGAGGACGTGCAGGCCGGGTATCTCGTCGACGGCGGCGCGGACTTGCGAGGCGAGACGCAGCGCGTGGTCCAGGAGGCCCTTCCCGTGGAGGACCATCTGGCGGCGCCAGGCGTCGAGTCCCGCGTAGATGAGGACCGAGGGGCTGGTGGTGCCGAACAGGTCGGCGCGCGCCCGCAGGGTGTCCGCCTCGATCCGGGAGCCCTGGAGGTGGTAGACGGAGCCCTGTTCCAGTCCGCTGCCCATTTTGTGGATGCTCGTGACGCAGACGTCCGCGCCGGCGTCCATCGCCCAGGACGGCAGTTCCGGGTGGAAGGGCAGATGGGCGCCCCAGGCCTCGTCGACGACGACGGGGAGGCCGCGCGCGTGGAAGATCTCCGCGATGTCGTTCAGGGCGGCGCAACTGCCGTACGGGGTGGGGCTGGTGACCAGGGCGCCGCGCGCGTCCGGGTGTCGGGTCAGCGCCTCCTCGAAGGCTTCCGGGCCGGGGGCATGGGCGAAGCACTGCTCCTCGTCCCACTGGGGATCGACCCAGACCGGTTCGATTCCGGAGACGATCAGACCGGAGATCACCGATTTGTGGGCGTCGCGCCCCACGATGAGCTTCTCGCTCGGGCCCGCCACGGCGAGCATGGCCGCCTTGACGGACAGGGAACTGCCGCAGGTGGTGAAGTACGTGTGCTCGGCGTGGACCGCGTCCGCCATCAGCCGCTCCGCACGCACCAGCACCTCGCCGCTCGTACGCCGGTCGTCCAGGCCTCCGGACGCCAGCAGGTCGGAGTGGTAGACGGCGTCGCCCAGCGTTGCCCGGGCCTCCGGATCGGCGCCTCGCCCCTGCTTGTGTCCGGGCGGGGTGAAGGCGATTTCGCCTCGCTCGTGGTGGCGCCGCAGGGCGTCGAGTACGGGCGCTTGGGTGTGGTCCACGGGCCATGTCCTCCTTTCGGCGACGACTGTCGGGGCGGACCGCGCAGCGACTGGCGTACCGCCTAGGGGCGGTCCGAGCGGTCGTCCCCGGTGGCCTCGCGGTTCGCTCGGGTGCTCGGGGTGATGGGGTCGCCCGGCCCGCGCTCTCGGCCCCGGCTGGTGTCCGTGTCGTCCTCGTGGCCCTGCTGTTCGGCTTCTGCCAGAGCTTCTTCGGCCGCGGTACGGGGTGCCTTCTTGCGCCGCAGCGGGCGCTGCATGATCTTGCGCATACGGCGGCGAGTACCCGGCGCTCCGGTGTGCAGTCACCCGACTGTGGACCGTGCCCGGCCTCGTGGCGCCTATGACTCCGATGACGTCCGCTCGGCCCGGATGATCACGAGCTCCTCGTTCTCCTCGCGCTCGCCCACCAGACCGGACTCCCGCAGCCACGGGAGCCGGGAGCGCAGGACCGGACCGAACGGGATGTAGGCCCGGTCGCTCACGGCGGGCCGGAGCCCACAGCGCGCCAGGCGGACGAGTGTCTCCTCGATGTCGCTCAGCCCCGACTGGGCCATGAGCAGCACACCGCCGGGACGCAGGACTCGCGGCGCGTCGGCACAGATCCGGTCCAGAACCGCACGTCCGTCGCGGCCGGCGTTCCAGGCTCGTTCGGCGCCAGGGACGCCCGGCCGGTGCGAGGCGGGAGTGGGGACGTAGGGCGGGTTGCTGACCACCAGGTCGACGGAGCGGTCCGGGACGGAGCCGAGGAGGTCTCCGTGGCGGACCGTGAGGCGCTGTCCGGAGCGCAGGGCGTTGAGCCGGGTGGTGAGTACGGCGCGCCAGGAGATGTCGATCGCCGTGACGCGGGCTCCCTGACGAGCGGCGCAGATCGCGAGCGTGCCGTTACCGGTTCCGAGGTCCAGAACCTCCGCGCCGGTGCTCAGCTGTTCGCCGCAGAGGGCCTGTGCGAGCAGAAAGGTGTCGGCCTGCGGCCGGTAGACGCCGAGCGGCGTCAGGAGGGTCGTCGGAGGGGGGACTGTGTCCACGAGACCAGCCATGGTGGTGACTCTCCGTCCGGGCAACCGTCTCGGGTGGTGGAGATGGCCTTTGCCGCCGACCGTCGATCGCCTGGCAGGGCGCGTCCGTTTCGTCGCGCCGAGTGCCCTGCAACCGCTCCCCCACACGTCGTCCTTCACGCGAGCCCCGGTCCGCTCGTCCGAATGAAGGACGCCCCCGGCGGTCGCACGGGCGAGGCCGGTGCGACCGCTCAGGGGCGTACCGCGCGGGCGCGGGCCGGTCTACCGGGGGGTCTTCTTCGGGCGCTCGGAGGGCCTCATGCCTTGCTCCTCCGTCTTGCCCGACATCTGTTCGCTCCGGCCTTCGCGCTCCATGGCCGTGTCGCCCATGGTCTTGCCGGTGGTCTCCTTCATCTTGCCCTTCATCTGCTTGGCCTTGCCCTTTGCCTTACCCATGGTTTTCCGTCCTTTACGGGGAGGGTTGGACTGGCATGTCCACCCTGCGCCCCGATCTCACCGCTCGCAATTCGTGAACTTCTCCCTACGTGGAGTAACCATGCCGCGTGCTCGCGCGCGTTCGCACTGGCACACGTCAGGCCGAGTGGGGACGATGGATTCAGGCCATACGCACGCGGGACAGCGAAGGGATGACACGGGAGAACCACGCCAGTGCTCCGACCCGGAGGGGACGATGACGCCAGACACCCGTTCGGACGAGGTCGCCGGCGGCCCACAGGAGCCGACCGCACCGGACGACCAAACGGCCCGGATCGCCGAGTTGCGGGCGGAGATCGGCCAGTTGAAGGAGGCCGTGACCTCGCACGCGGTCGTGGACCAGGCGATCGGCATGATGGTCGCGCTGGGGCGGGTGACACCCGAACAGGGCTGGACCGTTCTGCGGGAAGTCTCCCAGCACACGAACATCAAGCTGCGCAATGTCGCGGAGCTGATCATCATCTGGGGGCAGAAAGGCGACCTCCCGCCCGAGATTCGCACCACGCTGGAAGACGCGCTCGACCGCTACGGGCCCACGCAGATTCCGCACGCCTGATTCCACGACGCCTGATTCCGGACGCCTGATTCCACGACGCCTGATTCCGGACGCCTGACCGCCCCGGCCATCATGGCCTCCGGCCAGGACCCGACGTGGTGTTTCGGTTCGACGCACTTGGTTAGTTCGGACACTGGCGACACACTGGCCAACCGCTCCCGGGAGGGTTCGGCAGTGAGCCCGCCACCCGGCCGCCCGGCCCGAAGGTACTCGCGCCGGGCGGCCGGGCGTTCCACCCGTCCACTCCGGCGCGAGCCAGGCATCAGGCAGGTCCGGCGAGCGCCTTCTCCCTCAGTTCGGTGCAGCACGCACTGAGCAGCCGGGACACGTGCATCTGCGAGATGCCGAGTTGCTGCGCGATGCGGCTTTGTGTCATGCCTCCGAAGAAGCGCAGGTAGAGGATGGTCCGTTCGCGTTCGGGGAGCTCTCGCAGACAGGGCTTCACGGCCTCGCGGTCGACGACCAGGTCGAACCCGGCGTCGGGCTCTCCCAGGACGTCCCCCAGCGCATAGCCGTCCTCGCTGCCCGGCAGTTCGGCGTCCAGAGAGAGGGCGGTGAAGCTGTCGAGGGCTTCAAGACCGACACGTACGTCGTCCTCACTCATGCGCGCGTACGCGGCGATCTCGGCGACGGTGGGCCGGCGGCCGGGAGCCGACTGCGACAGTTCCTTCTCGGCGACCCGGACGCGGTTGCGCAGGTCCTGGACCCGGCGTGGCACATGAAGGACCCACATGTGGTCGCGGAAGTGGCGCTTGATCTCGCCGGTGATGGTCGGGATCGCGTAGCTCTCGAAGGCACAGCCGCGATCCGGGTCGTAACGGGCGACCGCTTTGACGAGGCCGAGTGCGGCGACCTGGCAGAGGTCTTCGATGGACTCGCCGCGCCCCCGGTACTGGGTGGCGATGCGGTCCGCCATGGGCAGCCAGGCCTGGACGATCTCGTCCCGCAGCGCATCGCGGTGGGGCCCCTCGGGCAGAGCCGCGAGCCTTTCGAAAGCCGCGGCCGTGTCGGGGGCGTCGTCATGCGGGTGTTGCTTCGATCTGACGGTGACTCGCATGGTGCGTCGCATCTCCCTCAGAAGGCGCCGACTGGCAGTCACCATGGGAGGGCGCGCATGACGGGCTCGGAACACACCCGCGATCTGGCGGACCAGCTCCCACGGACGTGCCTCCTGTCCGAAGCACTTATATGCCCATTTCCCATCATTTCACCCGACCAAACGGGGATAATTTTCGCGATGCTCCGCGACGAGTCATCCGTGCGGAACTCGTGTAGAGCGTCGATTCGGGGAACTCGGGCTCTCAGGAGGTGGAGGTCATGGTCCCCGTCTTGTTGGTCCTCCTTCTGATCCTGATCCTGTTCGGAGTGGGATTCGTCCTGGAGGCCCTGTGGTGGATCGCCGTCGCCGTGCTCGTCGTCTGGTTGCTCGGCTTCCTGATGCGCGGCACGACGGCGACGGGTTCCCGGTCGCGCTGGTACAGGTGGTGAGGGCGAGGCCCAGGGCGCTCGTTCTGCGCGTGCGGCGTTGGCTCTACGCCACGCTGGGAGGGACGTACCAGCCCCGTGCGCGGACGGGTACCTGACGCGTACGGGCGAACGCCTGACAGGAAAAACTGCCGGCGGGTCTTTGACGGTGGGCCCGTCGGCGCCGGCGCGTGCGATGGCTGCCGGCGGTCGGCCGCCGGCAGTGGGCCCGCCTGGTGGCCCGGACCGCGGTCGGCCGCTGCCGCCGGGCGGTTGTTTCGGTCAGCCGCGGCGGGTACTCGCGCGAGATGGACACCGTCACGACGCACATGACCCTCTCCTCCCCCGTGCTGGGCGGAGTGGTGCCGTTCCTGGTAGGGGTCGTCATCGTCGGCGCCCTGATCGCCGCCGTCTGGTGGGGCCGTCGGCTCCGCGAGCGGGAGCCCGCGCCGCCGCACCCCCACGAACAGCCCCGGCCCCCGGCCTCCGGCCCCGTGCGCGAGGTGCGCGAGCGGCGAGAGCCCGTGGAGGTGCCGCGTGGCCGCCAACGGCTCACCCCGCACCAGCTGTGGGGACACGTCGGCGGCGGCTCCCGTCGCGCGCCGGACCAGGAGGCGCCGACCTGGGACAAGAAGAGCGGCGGAGCCTCCGGCAGCGGTGACCCCGGCCGGACGTGAACCTTCAGCGGACAGGGCCCCGGATGGCCACGGCACGCATGTGAGGGGTTCTCGGTCGCGGGTACCCCGCAGGCATGGAACGCGTAGCGAAGGGCCTGCCCCGGGAACCGGAACTGCCGCCGAGCCGGGGCCCACTCTCCGCGTCGGTCGCCGGCTATCTGCGTCATGCACGGCGACTGCCCGACCATGCCGCGATCGGCGACGCCGCCCCGTTCGGGGATGATCTGCAGCTGGCCCTCCACCTCTGCTACGAGCTGCACTATCGAGGCTTCGCGGGTGTCGACGCGGACCGGGAATGGGACCCCGAGCTGCTCAGGGTCCGGGCGGCGTTGGAGCGGCCGTTCCTGGCCGCTCTGCGTACCGGGGCTTCCCGGCACGAGCATGCCGACGACGCACTGGACGAGTTGCTCGTGGAACCCGTCGACGGCCACGGGATCACGCACTTCCTCCAGGACGAGGGCGAGCTGTGGCATCTGCGGGAGTACGCGGCCCAGCGGTCGGTCTACCACCTCAAGGAGGCCGATCCGCACGCCTGGGTCCTGCCGCGGCTCTGGGGCCGGGCCAAGGCGGGGATGGCGGCGGTGGAGTTCGACGAGTACGGCGCGGGACGCGCCGAGCGCGTGCACGCCCGGATGTTCGCCGACCTCATGACCGACCTGGAGCTGGACCCGGCATACGGTCACTATGTCTACGCGAGCGGCGCCGAGGCCCTGGCGGTCGTGAATCTCATGTCCCTCTTCGGGCTGCACCGTGCGCTGCGCGGCGCGCTGGTGGGGCACTTCGCCGCCGTCGAGACCACCTCGTCGCCCGGATCCCGGCGTCTCGCCCGCGCGATGCGACGTATCGGAGCGGGGCCGGCCGCCGAGCACTTCTACCGCGAGCACGTCGAGGCCGACGCGGTGCACGAGCAGATCGTGCGCCGGGAGGTCGTCGCGGGCCTTCTCGAGGAGGAGCCCCAGCTCGACGGCGACGTGGCGTTCGGTGTGGATGCCACCGGGTACCTCGAGGAGCGTCTCGCCGACCGGCTGCTGGCGGCGTGGCGGGCCGGTGAGTCGTCACTGCGTACATCCCTCAGCACGTCCCCCCGCACTTCCCTCCACCCATCCGTCTGACGTCTTCCCCGCAGGAGAGGCCGGTGGTCATCCGTGTCGACCGTCCCCGGCGAACGTCCGCGCCGGATCACAGCCCCACGCGAGGGCCCGCTGCTCGTCGAGGGTCCGGTCGAAGTCGTCCTGGAGGACGGCACGACCGTGTCCTCCGAGCGGTTCTGTGTGGCCTTGTGCACCTGCCGTCGCAGCCGCGCCTATCCGTGGTGCGACACCAGCCACCGCCAACACCCCGAGCGGGGGCGTCCGGACTGAGGGGCCGCCCCCGAGTCGGCTGATCCGGCGCGAATCCTCATGGGCCATTGACGTAGGGAGCGCTGTCGGGGACCGGCAGCGGCGTGGCCGTGCACTTCCTCAACCGTGGTCTGAGCCGCGAGGCGATGAGCGTCGTCGTTCCGGTGAGTGCCTCACGCGGGGGTGGCACTGTCCGTGCTGTGCGGCGTCTGCTTTCTCGGCTGCCGGACCACTCCCCTGGCCTGGCTGGGCATCCTGGTCGAGGTGCCCGCGCTGTGGCTCCTGTCCGGCGCGGGCGCTCAGCACGGCGCCAGTACGGCGCAGGCGTCCGCGGACGGTCTGCTCGCCAGTCTGGGCGTGGCCGTGCAGCACATCGGGCTGGCGCAGGCCGGTGCGGGGAGCGGGGTCCGGCCCGTGGTCGCGGGGCGCGTCGCCGCTGTCTTTCCGCTGCTGCCGAGCGCCCTGCGGCACATCCGGCGGTTCAGGCGGCCGCCGAACCGCCGGCCCAGGCGGTCGTGATCGGGGCGGGGGCGGCACTCGGCTGCCGCAGACAGGTCGTCGGCCTGGTGGGCGCGGGCTCCGCGACCATCCTGCCGGTCCTGGGCCGACAGTCGCTCGATAGTACGTACATTCGAATCCATGGGTAACCTGGAGCCATGTCCCCGCACCTCCAGGGCTCGCTCTTCGACCAGAGTGACGACGTCCGCCTGGGCCCGCTGAGCGGGCTGCGCCGGACCGCGCTCGGCGACGGCGCATGGATCGACCTGCTCCCGGGGTGGCTGCGGGGAGCCGACGCTCTGTTCACGCGGCTCGCCACCGAGGTGCCCTGGCGGGCCGAGCGGCGCAAAATGTACGAGCACACGGTCGACGTACCGCGGCTGCTCGCCTACTACGACGCCGGCGACACACTGCCGCACCCCGTCCTGGACGAGGCGCGGGACGCCCTTTCCTCGCACTACGCGGAGGAGTTGGGCGAACCGTTCGTCACGGCCGGGCTCTGCTACTACCGCGACGGCCGGGACAGCGTGGCCTGGCACGGGGACCGGACCGGGCGGGGCGGGCACGAGGACACGATGGTCGCCATCCTTTCCGTGGGCGCACCACGCGATCTGCTGCTGCGGCCTCGGCGCGGCGGCGGCAGCGTACGCCGGCCACTCGGGCACGGCGACCTCATCGTGATGGGCGGTTCCTGCCAGCGCACCTGGGAACACGCGATCCCCAAGACCACGCGTGCGGCCGGTCCCCGGATCAGCATCCAGTTCCGGCCGCACGGCGTGCTCTGACCGCGGGAACGCCCCGTCTCGTCATGCGCTGTGGGGGGTGGCGGGCGTCCGGCTCCTGCGCCACCACGAGCGACGGCGGCGCGGCTCCTGGTCCGGAAGCCAGCCGAAGGCCAGGCAACTGCCGACCACGCCGAGGAGAAGTCCCACGAAGAAGCCGCCCAGGTTCGAGGTGAGCCACGTACCGAGGGAGAGCAGAACACCGCTGATCGAATAGAAGAGGCGCTGTGTGGGGTTGAAGAGGATCAGCAGACCGCAGATCAGCATCAGGGCGGGCAGGAGATACCCGGCCAGACCCTGCATGCCGATGTGCATGACGACCTTCAGCGACGCCTTCTCGGTGACCAGGATCTCGGCCCCGCCCAGGGCGAGCAGCAGTCCACCCCAGAAGGGCCGGGCCGCCCGCCACCGCTGGAAGGCCGGCATCAGCAACCCTTGTCGCTGAAGCGGAGCTTCAGACCGGGGAGTTTGAACACCGCTGCCGTGGTGGCGTAGTTGGTCTGCCGGAGGTTGGCGATGTGTACGGTGTCGGCCTGCTGGCTGAAGACGCCCTTCGGTCCCTGACCCCCGGGACCGGCCTTGTCGAGGGTGCTGGCGTCGTTGCCGATCTCGATGTTCTTGAAGGCGGCGTCGCCGGAGAGTTCCGTGGAGTCGGTGGTCAGGTTGCTCGCGCTCACCTTCTCGGAGCCCTGGCCCGCCGTGATGAGCAGATTCGTGCCACCGAGGTCGACGCTCTGACAGAGCTTGGTGAGCGTCGCGCTCTTGATCGCGGAGACCACCACGAGGACCTGACCTCCGGTGTCGCCCTCGTTGGGGCTGCCTTCCGCCATCTGGTCGAGGCCGCCGAACTGCGCGAAACCCTTCCCGTCGAGCTCCGTCGCGGTGACGGTGAACGGCATGCCGGAGATCGCGAACTGGACACCCAGGGCTCCCTGGGCGGTGAGGATCATCAACCCCGCCGCGAGCGCCGTGGCAGGCACCGCCATCACCGCGGCGCGGCGGAGGCGGACCCGCCCGCGTCTTTCGGAAGTGGAACCGCTCTCCGAGCTCTCGGCGGGCTCGGGGCTGGAACCGGTGGACGAGGTGACGTCCGGGGACGAGGCCATTTCTGCTCCCTGTGCAGTTCAGCGTGGGTAGGGCTTCAGCGGCACGATGTCCTGGCGCGGACAGCGGCCGCGGCGCACGCCTCCTCACACCACCCGGCGAGTGCAAGGGCTTTCTCGTTACGCCGCAGTAACCGCCGTGGAAGTTACCCCCGGTAAACAACGGAGGTCAAGGAGCTTGTGGAAAAAGAAAGTTGGAAATGTGACGGACCCATGGAGGATTACTGAGTCCCTTGGTTGACCCGCGGAGCGGAGCTACCCGGCAACAGCGCCACAGCGCGGCGTGGGCCACTCATTTCCTCGCCAACTTCCTTGCTATGCCTTGACGTTGAGCAACCCTCAGGTTTACAACTCTCCCAGGTTTCGCACGGATCCGTGGCGCCGGATCCGTTGTGCGGCGCACGTCGACTCCCGGGTTCCCACGCACATCGACTCCGGGCTGCAATCCCCGTCACACGGGCGACAGATCTCCTGTGCGGCCGCACCCACTCCTCGTGGCACCGAGCACGGCCGCTGTCCCCGGCTGCAGCGTGCTCGGTCGCCCCGCCCCGCCGGTCCGTCGCGTACGGAGAAGGCGCGACGGGCCGGCGGCGGCCACCCTCCACCCCCGCTTCGACAGAAGAGGCATATCCCCATGCGTACTCGCACCTACCTCACCCTGGCCGGTGTCATCACGGCCCTCTCGCTGTCGGCGACCGGCCCGGCCTCGGCGGCCGACACCCCGGTACTGACCACCGGCGGCGTCGGCGGAACTCCCGTCGCGACCGGTGACGTCCTCAGCGCCTCACTGGCCACCGGCACCAATGCCACGCTCTACTCCAGCAGCACCGGCACGAGCGGCCTCTCCTGCTCCTCGTCGACCTTCGTCGCCGCCGTCACCGACAACCCGGCCGCACCGGGGACGGCCACCGAGTCGGTCACCCGCCACACCTTCGACAGCAGCAGTTGCTCCAGCAACGTCATCGGCGTCCTGGGGGTCACCAGAATCACCGTCGACAACCTGCCCTACACCACCGCCGTGACATCGGACGGCGCCGTCACCATCACCCCGGCCGATGGCTCGTCCATCCAGACAACGGTCGTACTGCGCACGCTCCTGGGCAGCATCACCTGCGTCTACCGGGCGCCCAGCCTGTCCGGCACGGCGAGCAACACCGACAACAGCATCTCGTTCACGAACCAGCAGTTCACGAAGTTCTCCGGGTCGTCGCTGTGCTTCAGCAACGGCTACTTCACCGCCAAGTACGCCCCTGTCGTGAACACGAGCCAGGAGGGCAGCCCGGCGGTCTTCGTCAACTGACTCGCACATCCCCGTACAGCGACTGTTCTTGAGTTCACTCAGAGGCAGTTGACGAGATCCCGTCGATCTTTACGATCGGTCGGGATCTTCGTCGTTTCCGGGGACTGTTCGACGGTGTTCGGGGTGGAAGATGGCGGCGGTCTTCACTGTCGGCGGTGGTGTCGCCTCGGTCCTTGGTGTTCCGGGCATCGCGAGGTGCCCCGAGGCGCCGGGGCTGGTGCTGATCGTTTGCGGTTCGGCCTGCTCAGGGTTCGGGATGCCGCGGGGGCGGCAGCCCTGTGTGCACCAGAGGTGCGGTCCGGTTCGGGTTCGGCTTGGGCGGTGCGACACGGGTGTCAGCGGTGAAGTCGGCGTCGGTGAGGCGGGTGCCGGTGCGCTGGTAGAGCCAGGTCTCGAGGATGTCGAGGATGCCGGCGGTGACCAGAATGGCGACGAGGACGTTCTGGGCGACCTGGCCGGGTGCGGGCCGGTGTTTGGGGTTGCCGATGTCGATCTCGTCGCTCTTGAGGCGGCCGTGGATCCCTTCGTTGTGGGACCGGATGGGCTTGTAGGCGACGATCCAGGCGGTGGAGAGGTAGGGGACGTCCTGCCGGAACTTCGCGGTCTTGAGGTGGGCGTGTCCGTTGATTAGACACTCCCCTCAGCCCCGGAACTACGCACGACCGGCGTCACCGAATCCGCACCGTGGCGCAGGTGAACGTGGTCTCCTTGAGTAGCTCCGGGGTGATGGCGACATGGCGAGCAGGATCGTTTGTGCCGCGATGCCGCGGATACGGCGGGAGCCCGCGGATTCGATGCCCTCGGCGAGGGGGTTCTTGGCGTAGCCGTTGTAGCCCTCGACGCTGTTACGGAGCCGGAAGTAGACCTTCTGCCATTCCGGGCCGCCGTACTCCAGGGACCGCCAGCGCTTGGCACCGGCTTCTGCGCTGACGGTGATGGCGTTCTGGCGGCAGATCTTCAGCGGGCCCACTGGGCTGGCTCGGGGCCGACGAGGGGCAGTTGGATGCTGCGGTCCATGGTGTGCGGCTTGATGGAGCACTGGGCCTTGCCCGCTTCGGCGGGGCACATCATCCGCTGGTAGCCCTCGTCGTCGGCGTTCTGCTTGGGCATGAGGCGGTATCCGCGGCGGGCGGCGGTCAGCCGGACCCAGGTCTCGCCCGCATCACCAGTCGCATGACGATCACCACACGGTCGATCGACAGAACCGAGTCGAGGCGCGGAGCGTCCGGGAACGGCCGGTCGGGCGGAAAATCGCGGTCAGGGCCTACGGCGTCTGTCCACGGCCACGGGGAGGACGTGGGCCGAGCCCGGGCGGCGGGTTGTCCACGCATGCGACGGCCCGGGTGCCGTCGGGCGGAAGAAGCGCGCCGTGGCCACCAGGGCCACGGCGAGGGCAGCGGGTATCGCGTAGGCGATGCGGAAGTGGCCCGTAGCCCCCAGACCCCCGCTCGCGCCGGCTCCGACGAGCACACCGACGTAGTTGAAGACGTTGAGCCGGGCCAGCACCGTCTCGGGGGCACCGGGTCGCAGCCGGCCGGCCGCGGCGACGCACAACGGGATCAGGGCGGCGACTCCGAGGCCCGCGCAGCATGCCGCGACGACCGCGTACGGCCAGCTCGGGGCCACCGCCAGACCGGCCAGGGCGACGGCGGTGAGCAGGGCCGCGGCGCGGACCACCGCCACCGGCCCGACCCGGCGCACCATGAGGTCGGCGCCCGCCCGGCCGGTCACCGTGCCCGCCTGGTAGGCCGCGTACGCGAGCGGCGCGGTGGCCAGGGACGCGGCGAGCGTCTGGTGAAGGTAGGCCGTCGACCAGGCCGAGACCGCGGAGTCGACGACGTAGGCGACGAGCAGAACGACACCGAAGGGGACGAGCCGCGCCCACACCCGCCGCCCCGGGATCTCGTCGTCCGGCGCCGGTCGGTCGCTGGACGAGGAGGGCACGGGCGCGAGGGCGTGGGGCCGGACGGTCAGCGCCAGGAGTGCCACGAGTACGGCGTGCGCGGTCAGGACGTACTGGACAGGCCAGCCCAGCCGGGAGACGCCCGCCGTCAGCAGCGCGGCAGCCACGCCCGCGGCGCTCCATACGGCGTAGAAGGAGGAGAGGATGCTGCGCCCGTAGTGGCGTTCGACGGTGGCCGCGCGGGTGTTGACGGACACGTCGATGACGCCCAGCGCCAGACCGAAGAGGACGTAGGCCGCCGAGGCGGCGGCCGGGCCGGGTGCCCACGCCACGGACAGCAGGGTCGCGACCGCGGTCAGCACCGCCGCGCGCATGACGGCGACGGGACCCGAGCGGCGTACGGCGGCCAGACCCGTGAAGCTACCGACGCCCGCAGCCAGGGTCAGGGCGATCGTGAGGGCGGTCATCGCCAGGGACGACAGCCCCAGACGGCTCGCCATGGCGGGCACGGTGGTGGACACGGCGGCCACCGCCACGCCCTGGGCGGCGAACACGGTGGCCGTGACCCGACGGGCTCCCGCGAGCGAGCCGCCGCTCGCGGACCGGGGCGGAGTCGTCGCTCCGACGGATGCGTTCATGGGGGACCCTCTTCCTGTCACGGACCGTGGACGGGCCGGCGTGCGCGAATTGGAGCAACCGTAGGAATCCGGACCGACCCGCCGGAGGACACCGACGGCCACACGAGGGACCCTGGCGGCCAGCAGCGGACGGCCCGGGGCCGGTAGCCGATGACTTCGGGGTCAAGAGCCCACGGCGGCTGGTGCCGAGGATCCGACGGTTCGGGTGGCCGGGAGCCGACGGTTCGGGTGGCCGGGAGCCAACAGCCCGGCAGTCGGAAAACGGACGGGCTGGGGGTGTCTCACGGGGCGGGTTCGCCGTCGGCCGGGTGGCAGGGGCATCGGTCTGTGGCGCGCCGGGGCGGTCAGTGGGCTGGCCGCTGCAGCCCCCTTTGTGGCCGCACGGGCCAGTCCGCCGGTGCTTGCGTGCTGCCTAAGTTCCTCCCACGCCGAAAGTGGCGGCGAGAGGAGGTGGACTCGTGAAGGAGTCCGAGTTCGACACGTGTGTCATCGGTGCCGGTCCCGCTGGGCTGGCAGTGGCACGGGCGCTCGGTGAGCGACGGCTTCCCTACACGCACATCGAGCGGCACACCGGTCCGGGCGGCCTGTGGGACATCGACAACCCGGGCAGCCCGATGTACGAGTCGGCCCATTTTGTCTCCAGCAAGACCCTCTCGGGCTTCGGCGGCTGGCCGATGCCCGACCACTTCGCCGACTACCCGCCGCAGCGGCAGATCCTGTCGTATCTGACGTCGTTCGCCGACGCGTACGGGCTGTCGGAACGCATCGAGTTCGGCACCGCGGTGCGCGACGTGGCGAAGAACGCGGACGGCACCTGGACGGTCACCCGTGCCGACGGGCGCCCCAGCCGGCACGCGCAGGTGGTGGTCTGCACCGGCTCGCAGTGGCACCCCAACATCCCCGAGATCCCGGGTGACTTCAGCGGCGAGATCCGGCACACGGTCGGCTACCGCAGCAGCGACGAACTGCGCGGCAAGCGGGTCCTGATGGTCGGCGGGGGCAACTCCGGCTGCGACATCGCCTGCGACGCGGCCCGTGCCGCCGACCACGCGGAGATCAGTATGCGCCGCGGTTACTGGTTCATCCCCAAGCACCTGTTCGGCAGGCCCGTGGACACCCTCGAAGGCGTCGGTCCCCGGATGCCGAAGTGGCTGGAGCAGAGGCTGTTCGGCACGCTCCTGCGGATCGTCAACGGCGATCCGACCCGCCTCGGCCTGCAGAAGCCGGACCACAAGCTCTTCGAGACCCACCCCACGGTCAACTCGATGCTCCTGCACCACCTGCAGCACGGCGACATCACCGCGCGCCCGGGCGTCCTCCGCGCCGAGGGCCGCACCGTCCACTTCACCGACGGCAGCAGCAACGACTTCGACCTGATCCTGCTGGCGACCGGCTATGTGCACAAAGTGCCCGTCGCGCAGGCCTACTTCGGCGACGAGCAGCACCCCGACCTGTACCTGTCGTCGTTCTCCCGCGAGCACGAGGGGCTGTTCGGCGTCGGCTTCATCGAAACCAACTCCGGCGCCTACCAACTCTTCGACGCCCAGGCGCAGCTGATCGCCGGCTTCGTCCAGGACACCCACCGGGGCCTGCCGAACGCCGCGCGGTTCGCCCGCATGATTCGCAGCGACCGCCCGGACCTGACCGGCGGTCTGCGGTTCGTGGACTCCCCGCGCCACACCGGCTACGTCGACAGCGCCGCGTACACCAAGTACGTCACCAAGGTCGCCGCCGCCATGGGCTGGCCCACCGAGGGTCGGCCGCCGGCCATGCCGGCCGTCCGCAGCAAGGAGACGGTGGCATGAGCGGCTACGACTACACCGGCAAGGTGATGCTGGTGACCGGCGGCGCGGGTGGCATCGGCAGCGCGCTGTGCCGGCGGTTCGCGATCGGCGGCGCGGTGTGCGTCGTCGTCGACATCGACGGTGAGCGCGCGCGGCGGGTCGCGGAAACCCTGCCCGGCGCCGGTCACCTGGGCCTCGGCTGCGACCTGCTGGACCGGGCCGGGGTCGCGGACCTCTTCGAACAGGTCGCCGCCGCCTTCGGCCGCCTCGATGTGCTGGTCAACAACGTCGGTATGACCAGCACCGAGCGGTTCGACGTGCGCACGGTGGAGACCATCGAGAGGGAGATCGACCTCAACATGATCTCCCCGCTGGTGGCCACCCGGCTGGCCGTTCCCCTGCTGAGGGCCTCCGCCGATCCCCGCGTCGTCACCACCGTGTCCCTCGCCGGCATCTTCCCCCAGGGGGAGACTCCCATCTACGCGGCGTCGAAGTTCGGGCTGCGCGGCGCGATGCTGTCCATCGCCCTCGACCTGGGCACCAAGGGCATTCGCGTCGGCTCGGTGCTGCCGTCGGCCACCGACACCCCGATGCTGCGCCGGGAGGCCGTCGACGGCGGCAACTCCCTGCAGTTCCAGGACCCGCCGCAGCAGCCGTCCGACGTCGTCGCCGCGGTGGTGAGCCTGCTCGACCGGCCACGCCTGGAGGCGTATCCACGCGTCGGCGAATCGCTCCTGGTCCGCTTCTCCATGCTCGTGCCGAACCTTCTCCCCAGGCTTCTCCCGCTCTTCCGCAAGCGCGGCGAACGCGGCCTGGCCCGGTACCTGGAGGACCTGCGCCGTAGGGGTCTGGCCCGACAGGTCGACGGCCGCTGGGAACTCGTGAAGGAAGCATGATCATGACCACGGAAGCGAACGACCGCCTGCTCCGGGTCGTCAACCCAGCCACCGGGGAGACCCTCGACACCCTGCCCGCCGCCACCGCGGGCGAGGTGGACACGGCCGTGGACCAGGCGCACCGCGTCTTCGACAGCGGGGTGTGGGCGGCTCGGCCGCCCCGGGAGCGGGCCGCGGTCCTGTTGCGCCTCGCCGAACTGATGGAGCGCGACGCCGAGATCCTGGCCCGCCTGGACTGCGAGGACGCGGGCAAACCCATCACGGAGTGCCGTACCGGCGATGTGCCGGGCGCGATCGAGTCGATCCGCTGGTTCGCGGAGGCGGCCGACAAGGTCTTCGGCCGCACCGCCCCCACCAGCCACGACCACCTGGGTCTGATGAGCCGGGAACCCGTCGGAGCGGTCGCCGCCGTCCTCCCCTGGAACTACCCGCTCGCCATGGCCGCCTGGAAGATCGGGCCCGCCCTCGCCGCGGGCAACAGCCTGCTGCTCAAGCCTGCCGAGGCGACCCCGCGCTCGGCCCTCCACGTGGCCCGGCTGGCGACGGAGGCGGGGCTGCCGGACGGCACCCTCGCCGTGCTGCCCGGCTACGGCGCGGAAGCCGGCCGGGCGCTCGCCCGCCACCCCGGGATCGGCGCGCTCTCGTTCACCGGCTCGACGGCGACCGGACGGCGGATCCTGGCCGACGCCGCGGAGACCAACTTCAAGCGGGTCTCCCTGGAGATGGGCGGCAAGAGCCCCCAGGTGCTGATGCCGGACGCGCTCGACTTCGGCGTCGACCTCATCGACGACATGATCGCGGCCGCGTTCCTGACGATGGGCCAGAACTGCACGGCCGGCTCCCGGATCCTGGTCCACGAGGACATCGCCGCCCAGGTCGTCGCACGGTTCACGGCCGCAGCCGGGGCCCTGGTCATCGGCGACCCGGCCAAGCCGGACACCCGCACGGGACCGCTGATCAGCACTGCGGCGCGAGACCGGGTCGCCCGCGCCGTGGACGAGGCGGTCGCCGCCGGAGCCGTGGCCCACACCGCCGGGTTGCCGGCGGGCCTACACCCGCACGGGGCCTACTACCCGCCCACCGTCGTCGTCGGCGCCCCCGACGGCAGCCGGGTCCTCACCGAGGAACTGTTCGGCCCCGTGGTCACCGTCCAGACCTTCGCCTCCGAGCAGGAGGCGATCCGGACGGCGAACGCCACCCCTTACGGCCTTGCCGCCTCACTGTGGACCCACGACCTCGACACCGCCTTCCGCCTCGCCCGCGGCATCCAGGCCGGAGTGGTCTCCGTCAACTCCTACAGTGAGGGCGACATCACCGCCCCCTTCGGTGGCTGGAAACAGTCCGGATTCGGCGGGGCGGAGCGGTCCACCGACGCCTTCGCGCAGTGGACCAGGGAGAAGACCGTCTGGATCCGTACCCGCTAGCGCGGCCGAAACCGGACGCAGATGCCTAAAGTGGTCGCGAGTACGGCCCTGGAGAGAAGCCATGACCGAGGCAACCCGTCCGGAGGACGGCACCACCCGCAGCACGTCGGCGACGATCTCCCCGAACATTCTGCGCTACCTGGACCAGATCACCGAGGAGTACGGAGTCGACCTGCAGCCGGAACTGGCCCAGGTCGGTCTCACCGAGACCCTGATGCGCTCGGCGGCCCTGCGCGTCTCCTACCGCCAGGGCAGTGCCGTCATCCGGCGCGCCGTCGAACTTACCGGGGACGAGAATCTGGGCCTGCGGGTCGGAGCCGCGCAGCACCTCACCGCCTGGGGGCTGGTGGGCTTCGCCATGCTCGCCAGCGACACTCTCCAGGTCGCCATCGAGGCGGGGGTACGCTTCCAGAACGTGTCCGGGGCAATGACGGTCTGGTCGGCGGGCCGGGAGGGCTCTGACTACGTGGTCCGAGCCGACCTCCCGGACCCGATGGTCGACCCGAACGTCGCCGTCTTCCTTGTCGAGGAGGCGTTCTCGAGCGTCGTCACCCTGGGCCGCCTCGCCGCCGACGTCGGCCTCGCACCCCAGGAGGTCCACTTCGCCTTCGCCGCCCCGCGCGACGTCCAGCCCTTCCGCGACATCTTCCGCTGCCCCCTGCACTTCGGCGCCTCCCGCAACCGGCTGGTGGTGCCGCAGGCATGGATCAACCGCCCGATGCCGGGCCGCGATCCGGTCACCTACGCCTCGACCCTCGAACTCCTCGAAGGGCAGATGGCCTCCCGCCGTCGGCAGCAGGACCTGCTGGAGATCCTGGAGATCTCCGTCGCACAGAGCCTCCCGGTCGTCCCCTCCTTCTCCGAGCAGGCCCGCAGACACGCGTCGAGCGAGCGGACGCTGCGCCGCCGCCTGGCCGACTGCGGCACCTCCTACGAGGCGATCGTCGAGGGCGTCCGCCGTGAGCGCGTCGAACTGCTCCTACACCGCCCTCACCTCACCCTCCGCGAGGTGGCCCGCCAGGCGGGCTTCTCCGACGAACGCGCCCTGCGCCGGGCGGTCCGCCGCTGGCACGGCATGGCACCGTTGCAGCTGCGCGAGGGCTTCTCTTCGCAGACGGCGGGAACAACGCCGAGTCAGGGGCGCGGGCAACTACGCGACCAGCCGTAACCGGACCCGTAGCCGCCACCACACCAGCCCCCCCCCACGCTTGAAGGCGGTCTGGGCCGTGGTCGACCAGAGTCGTGGTCGAACATCTCCTCGGACGCCTTGCCGATCTTGAGTCCGGACTCGCCTACATCGAGGAGAACACCACTGCTGGGACGTGCTCTTGCTCCGCCTGCCCGACGACATCACCTCGGTCTAGCAACTCCCCAATGCATACGAGTCGGCTCCGCTCGGCCGCCTGGACGATGTCCTTGCGACCATCACGTGCGCCGTCCCCGAAGCCGACCTTTCCGACCCCACCTGGGGAGAGATCCTCGGACCCACCTGGTCGATGGAACTCAACATCGGATCAGACGACCCCGTGGACTCGATCATGCTCCACATCCGGGGCTCCGGCGACGACGTCCTCAGGGTCGTCTTCCGCCTCGCCGAAGCCCTGAACTGCAAGGTCCTCGACTGCGCGGAAGGAGAACTCATCACTCCACGACAGACATCAGGCTGGCACGCCTTCCAGCAGTACCGCGACCACGCACTCGGCACGACAGTCGGGTAGAACGGCCGACATGACGGTCTTCTACTGTGCGAAGTGCGGTGCTCAGCTGACCCGCGACCTTCAGGAGCTTCCAGAGGTCCCCGACGCCCGCGTAGCCGACGCAGACCGCGACCACAAAACCCGGTTGGCGCCGTCGACCGTGCCCATGGGGTCCTACGCCATCGACCCGAAGCCATGGGGCGCACCATTGTGCGATCGTTGGTGCACGACCCCGAACCTGATGCATCCGGGAATCGCGCTCTTCTTATGCCGCCCGAGCTGGACGGAGCGGTCTCCACCGGCCCCAGGAACTCGGTGATCGTGCATCCGAAGGACGTGCCGAGCCTCCGTCCGACCGGCGCGTTGGGCATACACCGCGGGTGCTGCGGGCCGTTGGGAACAGGGGGCCGCAACATGGCGTGCGTCTGTGGAGCACTCGTGGCAACCTTGCCGCGGACTGCCTCGGGCCCCATGAACTGCACCTCGACCCCATCCGTGTGTACGCCTACAACACCGAACCCAAGGCGTGACCGCAGATCCCTCGTCACCCTGGGCCCCACTCCCTGCGGTACTGACTCACCGTGCTGGCCCAAGGGCCCGCCCGGCAGAAACGGGGAACGATCACCGTCCGACTGGGGAACGATCTTCAACACGCTCCGCAGCCCCAGGCCAGACCGATTCGTGAACACCCCTACAGCCGCACGCCCGTAAGCACGCAGGGCGGGAGAGGGAGACACCTCCCTCTCCCGCCCTGCGCGGTGTCACGCTTGCGACCGATGCGCCTCGGCCGAGGCGCCTTGGTGCACCTCAGTCGAGATCGCTCTTCTTGATGTAGCCCGAGTCCACGAGCACCCGCTTGTAATTGCCCTTGTCGACGCTCACCGGTTCGAGGAGGTACGCGGGGACGATCTTCTTGCCGTTGTCGTACGTGTCGCTGTCGTTGACGACGGGCTTCTTGTTGTGGATCACCGCGTTGACCATGTACGAGGTGATGAGCGCGAGCTCACGGGTGTCCTTGTAAACGGTCTCCGACTGCTCGCCGGCGATGATCGACTTGACCGAGGGCACCTCGGCGTCCTGCCCCGTGACGATGGGCAGGGACTTACCCGCCTTGCCGTAGCCGTGTGACTTCAGCGCCTTGATGATGCCCAGCGACATGCCGTCGTACGGCGAGAGGACCGCGTCGATGCGCTCGGTCCCGTAGTGGGCGTCGAGCAGGTCGTTCATGCGCTTCTGGGCCCTGACGCCGTCCCAGCGCAGCGTAGTGATCTTGTCGAGATTCGTCTCCCCGGACCGCACGACGAGGTCGCCGTTCTGGACGTAGGGCCGCAGGATTTTCATCGCCCCGTCGAAGAAGAACTTGGTGTTGTTGTCGTCGGGGGAGCCGGCGAACAGCTCGATGTTGAACGGACCCTTCGCGCTGCCGTTGACCAGTCCCAGTTGCTCGATGATGTGGTTGGCCTGCAGCTCGCCGACCTTCTCGTTGTCGAAGGTGGCGTAGTAGTCGACGTCGGGGGTGCCCAGGAGCAGACGGTCGTACGAGACCACGGGTATGTGGGCGGACTCCGCTCTTCGCAGGACCTCGTTGAACGAACGTCCGTCGACCGCGGCGATGACCAGTGCGTCCACACCCTGGTCGATCATGGTCTGCACCTGCTCGACCTGGGTCTTCGGATCGTCTTCCGCGTACTTCAGGGAAGCGCCGTAGCCGAATTCCTTCATCTGCTTCACCATGTTCCGACCGTCGTCGATCCACCGTGCGGACTTCGTCGTGGGCATGGCAATGCCGACGCTCTGGTCTCCTCCGCTGCCCGCGTCGCCGTCCTCGCCGCACGCGGCGAGAGAGACGGAGACGACCGCGGACAGGACCGCGGCTACGGTGGTGCGGACGCGCATGCTCATCGTTCCTCACAGGGTGAAAGACATCCGCAGCGCGCGGTTCCAGGGCGGGCGGATCCCCAGGTGCGTCCCAGGGGTGCCTGCGCCGAGGTCGTACCGAGGCTGCGTGGCAGGAGTTCGGGGCGCCACACCGGAGCGGTTCGCACGATTCATACGTCCTATGTGGTTCGCCAGGCGGACCGACGCCCGATACGTGGAGTTCTCCGGAGTCGGCTGGAATCACCGGGTCGCGCTGAGGTGGTGCGAGATGGTGCGGTGGGATGGTGTAGCGTCAGACCGCTCGGTATGTGCATCAGCCGGCCTTCCGCAAACACCCGCACACAAGCAGGCCGGGGTGACCGGCCTCACGCGCGCGGCCTCGAACATGGATGCGCGGCAGCGTATCCGGTTTTCAGCCCCTGCGGCGCCCCTTGTGTCACATTCGTTGCGCGGGCGCACGATGAACGAGACCCCGGGTCGCGGGGCGGTGCCCCCTCCTGAGGTGTGACCTGGTCTTCCGCCTACGCTTCGTGCGCGGCCAGTTGGGCAACCAGGTGGTCGGCGAGCTCGCGGACCTGGGGCATCAGGCCGTCCCAGGACTCCCTCTCGTCTCCGAGGTAAACGGACCGCGCATGCGCCAGTACGGGTCGGTGCCGGGCCGGAAGGCGGTCGAGTACCCATGCGGCCGCCGCGTCCTTGGAGGTGATCGTCCCGGTCTCCAGGGTCGTCCAGATGCGCGCCAGGGTCAGCAGGACGTTACGGGTGTCCGAGTCCAGATCGGCGAGCAGCTCCGGCACGCCGGCGACGATCGCCCGCCGCAGGTCCTCCTGCGGTACGGGCGCGAGGACCTCCGCCGGGGGCGGGCCGGACAACGCGGCGTTCCCGAGCAGCACCATCGTGATCAGCGGTGCCAGATCGGGGGTCGGTGCCGGTTCCGGCACCACACCCCGCTCGAACTCCTTCCGCAGCCACTCGCCGTAGAGGAACTCGCCACGGGGCGGGTAGCGCCAGGGCCGGACATCGCCCTGGGCCACGACCGTGAGCTCGACCGGGCGGGCGGAACCGGCGCGGGCCCCGGCGCCGGAGACCTCAAGGAGCCCTTGGACCAGGGCGCGCCGCTCGCGCTCCGCCGTACGCCGCCGCAGGACGACGAACACGTCGAGGTCGCTACTCGGCCGCAGGCCACCGAGCACGGCGGAACCATGTGCGTAGACGCCGACGACGTCCGTCCCGAACAAGCGGTGCACCAGACGCAGGACGTCCTCGGTCTGAGATGAGCGGTCCGTCACGGTTTCGGATCGTAGGGGCCAAGCAGCTCGCGGGCACAACGATTTCGGACCGTTCCCCGGCCGTGGTGGTGACGGCGGTGGGAACCGGGGAAGTCGAACCGAAGGAAGGGGCAACCCGGGTCGAGCCGAGGGCGGCGCATGGACACGAACGTGTGGGTGGTGGTCCTTCTCGTCGCGGCTCTGCTGGCCGCGATGCTCGCCGTGGCGGTCGCGCTGCTCGTCCGACTCGTCAGGACCCGGCGCGCTCTGCGCCGTGCCGGGCTTCCGACGGGCTCGCCCTGGGTCTTCTGGGGGGCCGTCGCCTACGTCGTCATGCCGGCCGACCTCCTGCCCGATCCCGCCTACCTCGACGACATCGGCGTCCTGCTCCTGGCCCTGAGGTCCATGCGTACGTCCGCTGACCCGCGGATCTGAAGCGGCCGTGCGTCTGCTTGGCTGAGTGCCGTCAGGCAGGTGAGCTCGAAGGTTCGGGACGGTCACGGTCATGCGGGAAAACATTCACCAAGTCGCCGACGGCGTTCATCTGGTGCACGGCAGCAACACCAACTGGGTGATCCTCACCGACGGTGACGCCGTCACCCTGGTGGACACCGGCTATCCCAAAGACCGCGAGAAGCTCCTCGCATCGCTGTCCGCGCTCGGCCACTCGCCCGAGGCGGTCACGGCCGTACTCATCACCCACGCGCACAACGACCACCTCGGCTCGGCCGAATACCTCCGCGGTACGTACGGCACGCCGGTCTACGCCGACGAGGCCGAAGTCCCGCACGCACGGCGGGACTTCCTCCACCAGGTGACCATCGGCCAGGTCCTGGGGAACGCCTGGCGTCCCGGTGTCGTTCCGTGGGCGGTGCACGCGCTGCGGTCCGGCGGCACCGCCCACATCCCGGTCGCGAGCCCCCAGCCGTTTCCCGCCGCCGGCCCGCTGGATCTGCCCGGCCGCCCCGTTCCCGTACCCACCCCCGGCCACACCGCCGGCCACAGCGCCTTTCACCTGCCGGACGCGGGGATCGTGATCTCCGGCGACGCGCTGGTCAGCGGTCATCCCACCTCGCGCGTCAAGGGACCGCAGTTGCTGCCCCTCATGTTCGACCGCGATCGACAGGGCACGGTGGCCGCACTGGACGTCTTCGAGGCACTCTCGGGTGACGTACTGCTGCCCGGACACGGCCCGGTCCACCGAGGTTCGGTACGCGAGGCGGCGCGGCGCGCCCGTGAGCGGGCGTCCTGACGGCCGCAGCTGTACGGGGTCGAGGTGCTCGGACCAGGACGTCCGACCGCCGCCGACGGTGAGCCGGGGAACCCCCGCTGACCGGTGAGACGTTGACCCGGCAACGCCCTTCGGGGCGGGTACGGCGACCCGGCACCCCGACAGGCGGCAGCGCGATGAGTGAGTTGGTTCCCGGAGGCAACCTGCCCTTGCCGAGCGGCACCCTGACACTGCAGGTGCCGGGCCCGTTCGACGTGTCCGCGCTCATCACCGACGACAGCGGCAAGGTGCGCGGCGACGGCGACTTCGTGTTCTACAACCAGCCGGCCGCTCCCGGGGCGCGGCTGAGCGGCGAGACGCTCAGCGTCGACCCGCCCGCGCTGCGACCCGGGGCGAGTCGCGTCACCGTGGTCGTCAGCCCTGCCGAGCCCGGCACTCCCCTGGGCCGGCTTCCCGCCCCGAGTCTGCGCGTGGCCGGGCCCGGCGGCCGTGTCCTCGCCAGGTTCACCCCACCCCGCCCCCAGCGGGAAACGGTGCTGCTGCTCGCGGAGATCTACCGCCGCGGCACGACGTGGAAGCTCCGCGCACTGGGTCAGGGGTACGCGGACGGGCTGGCGGGCATCGCACGGGACTTCGGAGTAGAGGTCAGCGAGGACGCCGCTCCGGCGTCGGCGCCACCCGTCGGTGCCGGGGCATCCGGGACCACGGCCACCGGGCGATCGGCCACGACCACGCCTTCCGGCCCGGCAAGGAACACGCCTGCCGCGCCCGCCCGGGGCCACGCTGTCCCGCCCGCCCGGCGCACGGGCGCCACTCCGCCCACAGGCTCTGGCGCCCCCTCCCCCGACGGCTTTCTCGGCATCGTCAACTCCGCTCGTGCCGCTGCCGGTTCCCCACCCGTGGTCCTCGACCCCCGCCTCACCGCCGCGGCCCACGCGCACGCAGCCGGCATGGCGGCGCGGGGGCGCCTCGGCTCCGAGGGCGCGGACGGGCTCTCCCTGTACCAGCGCGTGACCGCGGGCGGGTACGCGTATCTCACCGTCGGCGAGCACCTCGTCTCCGGTCCGCGCACCCCGGCCGAGTTCGTGGAGTACTGCCTTTCGGACGGGCAGTCCAGCGGCACGCTCCACGATCCCGCGTTCACCGAGGCCGGTGTGGCGTACGTCGCCGACCGCCGTTCCGGCACGCTCTACTGGACGGCGCTGTGGGCCCACCCCTTCACCCCCGGCGGGCTCGCCCGGACGGCCGCCGAAGTCATCGCGCTCACGAACGCCGAACGCGCCTCGGCCGGGCTGCCGCCCCTGGCCCTCGATTCCCAGCTCACCGCGGCGGCGCAGGGGCACAGCGCGGACATGGTCGCCCGCGCCTTCTACTCCCACACCGCACCCGACGGCAGCGAACCCTGGCACCGGGCCGCCGCCGCGGGCAGCACCCGGCGCACCATCGGCGAGAACATCGCCTGCGGCCAGCGCTCCCCCGCCGAGGTGGTACGCGGCTGGATGAACAGCCCCGGCCACCGCGCCA
Organism: Streptomyces sporangiiformans; assembly: GCF_005768555.2. Lineage (GTDB taxonomy): Bacteria > Actinomycetota > Actinomycetes > Streptomycetales > Streptomycetaceae > Streptomyces > Streptomyces sporangiiformans. The sequence continues at coordinate 23,536 of NZ_VCHX02000171.1, read as the reverse complement.
ACATCCTCAAGCCGGCCTTCACCCACATAGGCGTCGGCTTCGCGGGCGGCGGCACGGCGGGTACGTACTGGACCCAGCTCTTCGGCGCCTGACCGCATCCATCGCTCTTCATCGCCGCAGGTCAGAGGCCTGTTAACGGTGATGACAACGGTCACCGATGCAGCCTTTGCCGATCTCCGCGAGGTGCGCTTCACTGCGTGGAGTCGGCCACCGAATCCAGGGGGAAGCAATGACCAGCGCGCACCACGACCACGGGCCGGGCGGGCACGCCGGGCACGCGCACGGTGTGGCCGCGGACGCGGACCGCCGCTGGCTGGCGATCGCGCTGACCCTGATCGCCTCGTTCATGGCGGCCGAGGTCGTGATCGGTGTCCTCGCCCAGTCGCTCGCCCTGATCTCGGACGCGGCGCACATGCTCACCGACGCCGTGTCCATCGTGCTGGCGCTCGTCGCGATGCGGCTGGCCGCGCGCCCGGCCCGCGGCGGCTTCACCTACGGCCTCAAGCGGGCGGAGATCCTTTCGGCGCAGGCGAACGGGCTCACTCTGCTGCTGCTCGGCGCCTGGCTGGCGTACGAGGCCGTGCACCGGCTGATCGATCCGCCCGAGGTGGAGGGCGGGCTGGTGTTCGGCACGGCCCTGGCCGGGATTCTGGTGAACGTCCTGGCGGCCTGGTGCATCTCGAAGGCCAACCGCTCCTCGCTCAATGTGGAGGGGGCCTACCAGCACATCCTCAACGACCTGTTCGCGTTCATCGGCACCGCCGTCGCCGGTCTCGTCGTGCTGCTCACCGGGTTCGCGCGGGCAGACGCCATCGCGACGCTGATCGTGGTCGTCCTCATGGTGAAGGCGGGCTACGGGCTCGTACGGGAGTCCGGGCGGATCTTCCTGGAGGCGGCGCCGGCCCATCTCGACCCGGACAGCATCGGGGACCGGCTGGTCGCCCACGACGCGGTGGTCGAGGTGCACGACCTGCACGTGTGGACGATCACCTCGGGCGAGCCCGCGCTGTCCGCGCACGTCCTCGTCGACCCCGTAGCGGACTGCCACACGGTGCGCCGGGATCTGGAGAAGACCCTGCAGTACGACTACGAGATCACTCACACCACCCTTCAGGTCGACCACGCCCCGGCGGAGGTGCTGGAGGTCCGCTCGAGCGCCGTCGACGACGCGCACTGCGGGGCCCCGCACGGACCGGTGCACCGCCACGGGCCGCACACCCACTGACCCGCCCCGCCCCGCCCCGACGGGGGCGGGGGGGCAGGGACGGGCAGACCGGCTAGGACGGCGACTGCGCGCTGGTGCCCCGCAACTTGCGCATCTCTCCGCCGACTTCGGTGCGCAGGACCTTGAGGAGGGCGGGCTTGGCGCCGATCGCCCACTTCGGGCCCACGAGATATGTACCGCCATAGACAGCGGCGGCGTCGAGCCATGTCTCCTTGAACTTCTCCGCCGGGAACGTCGTGACGGTCCAGTCACCACGCCCGGTCCGGCACACGCCTTCGCGGAGTTCGTCGGCCTCGATGCGGATCTCCGCCTTGCAGCCCGTCAGCGACGCGATCTTCTCGACCTTCGCCGGTGCCGGGGAGACGGTCTTCGGGCTCGGCTTGGTCTGCGATTTCGCGGAGTCGGCCGAACACCCCAACAGCAGGGGACTCAGCAGGGCGGCCGCCGCGACAGTGCACAGGGAGCGGAGGCGAGGGCTCGTCACCGTGGTTTCCTTCCTGGATTTCCTGGACAAGGACCGGATTCGACAGGGGATACGTGAGGTGGCGCCAGGGCGTTCAACACGGTCTGACAAGCCCGTGATTCGCCGAGGGCAGAACGCCACCCCCTTCCTGACGCGCGCCACGCTCCTAGGCTGGAGAGGTGAGCAGCCACGCGTCGAACCGAGCCCGCGTCATTCCCCTGCGACCGGTGCGGACGGAGCCCGCCGGGCCCGCCAGGTCCGCCAAGCCCGCAGAGTCGGCCCAACAGGCCGGGCCGCCCGGGCCGGCCGCGAAGGAGCCGCTGTGGCGGGACGTCGTGGGTGACGTCCTGCGGCGCGAGCGGCTCGCTCAGGAACGGACGCTCAAGGACGTCGCCGACGCGGCCCGCATCTCGATGCCGTACCTCTCCGAGTTGGAGCGCGGCCGCAAGGAGGCCTCGTCAGAGGTCCTCGCGGCCGCTGCGCACGCGCTCGGCCTCGGCCTCGCCGATCTGCTGGCCCTGGCCCACGGTCAACTNCTCGGCCTCGGCCTCGCCGATCTGCTGGCCCTGGCCCACGGTCAACTCGCCCAGCCGGCACGGCCGCTCAGGGCCCGCACCGCGCCCCGGCCCTCCGAGGCGCAGTCGCGGCTGAGCGTCGTACGTCTCGCCGCCTGAGCGGGCACCGTCGCGCCCCGTAGGGGCGCGGGGAACTACGTGACCGGCGACGACGAACCCGCGGCTTCGAACCGGCCTTCCAGCGGAGCGCTCACGCTGCGGCCACCAGCCGCCGGCTGAGCACCTCGTCGGCGAGCCCGTACTCCACGGACTCCTGCGCGGTGAACACCTTGTCGCGGTCCATGTCGGCGCGCAGGGTCTCCACGGAGTGATGCGTGTGCCGGGACAGCACCTCCTCGACCTGCGAGCGGATGCGGACCATCTCCTTGGCCTGGAGGCTGAGGTCGGAGACCGTGCCCCGGGCGCCGCCGCTCGCGGGCTGGCCGAGCAGCACGCGGGCGTGCTCCAGGACGAACCGCCGTCCGGGGTCTCCACCGGCCAGGAGCACCGCCGCGGTCGAGGCGGCCTGGCCGACGCAGAATGTCGAGATGGGCGCCCTGACGTAGCTCATGGTGTCGTAGATCGCCATCAGCGAAGTGAACGAGCCGCCGGGCGAGTTGATGTAGATCGCGACCTCCCGCTCGGGCGCGGACGACTCCAGGTGGAGCAGCTGGGCGATGACGGCGTTGGCGACGCCGTCGTCGATCTCGGTGCCGAGGAAGATGATCCGCTCGGACAGCAGCCGGCTGTAGATGTCGTACGCGCGCTCACCGTGAGGGGTGCGCTCGACGACGTTGGGAATCGTGTACTGGGCCATGTCAGAGTCCCATCCGTCGCTTCGAGGTGGCAGGGCGGACGTCGTCGAGGGACTCGACGACCCGGTCGACCATGCCGTACGCCATCGCCTGCTCGGCCGTGAACCAGCGGTCGCGGTCGCCGTCGCGGGAGATGGTCTCCTCGGTCTGGCCGGTGTGTTCGGCGGTGATCCGCTCGATGGTCTGCTTGGTGAACTGGAGGTTGTCGGCCTGAATGGCGATGTCGGCCGTGGTGCCGCCGATGCCGGCCGAGGGCTGGTGCATCATGATCCGCGCGTTCGGCAGGGTGTAGCGCTTGCCGCGTGTCCCGACGGTGAGCAGGAACTGCCCCATGCTCGCGGCGAATCCCATCGCAAGGGTCGCCACGTCGTTCGGGATGAGCCGCATCGTGTCGTAGATCGCCAGGCCCGCGTGGACGGATCCGCCCGGGCTGTTGATGTAGAGGCCGATGTCGGTGCGCGGGTCCTCCGCGGAGAGGAGGAGCAGCTGGGCACACACGCGGTTCGCCGAGACCTCGTCGACCTGGGTGCCGAGGAACACGATGCGCTGGTTGAGGAGTTGGCCGGCGAGGTGGTCGTCGAAGCGTGATGGAGGGGTGTCTCCCTCCTCCGCCCTGGGTGCCAGGGCCGGGGCCCAGCCGGTGCCGGGTCCGGTACCGATCCCCGTACTGAAGGGTGCCATCGTTCCTCCTCGTGGTGGCGCGGCTCGCATCGCCGCGGTGTCTCCACCCTCGGCCCGACGACGGGGGCGCGGAAGGAATCTCGGCCCGCAGCAGATTCGCCGACGGCAGAGCCCGCGGCCCCGGGGAGGGGCTACTTCGTCACCACCAGCGAGAACTCGTACAGGTCGCCCCGGCACAAGGATTCGCCGTACTCCACGACATGGCCTGTCTCGTCGTACGCCGTGCGCCGTACCAGCAGGGCGGCGGAGCCCTCCCCGACGCCGAGCAGCCGGGCTTGACGGCCGGTCACGTTCACCGCCCGGATCTGCTGGGTCGCCCGCACCACGCGGACGCCCTGGGTGATCTGCAGGGCCTCCGACAGCGAGCCTTTCAGAAGTGACTCGTCCAGGTTCGGGAACCGCTCGGCGGAGAGGTAGACCGTCTCCAGGCAGATGGGGAAGTCGTCGCCGAGGCGCAGCCGTTCGATGCGGTGGAGGGTGGTGCCGGGGTCCACGCCCAGGGCCGTGGAGTGGTGCAGGTCGGCCTCGACCAGCTCCGCGGCCAGGAGTTCGGAGCTGGGCCGGTAGCCACGCGATCGCAGGTCCTCGGAGAACGAGGTGAGCGTCGACGTCTTGGTGATCTGGGGGTGTGAGACGAACGTCCCCACGCCTCGCACGCTGCGGATGAGGCCGTCCTCGCGCAGCGCCTGGAGCGCGCGCCGGGCGGTCGCTCTGCTGACGTCGTACCGCTCGGCCAGCTGCCGTTCGGTGGGTAGCGCCTCGTCGGGCCGCATCCGGGCGATGTCGGCCTGGAGCCGCCGCCGGAGCGCCTCGTGCTTGTAGGACTCCATCGGCTTCATCGACTTCGTCGACTTCATCGCCCGGCCGTCGTCTCCGCGCCTGTCCTCGACCGTCACATTCACTCCGCGGTTCGCACGTGTCCGCTATCCCCGAGGGGCGCGGTAACGGGGCATCAGCGTACGCACCACGTCCAGGGTCGCCCCGGCGGCGTGCGGTCCGGGCGTCTTCGCCTCACTCCGGCCGGCGATCCACCGCTCCTCCCAGTCGATCAGGGATGCCTCGAACTCCTTGGCCCGGTAAGGGGATCCCGTCTCGATGGCCCGGCCGATGTGCTCGTACCAGCGCCGCCAGCGGTGGAGGTGGAACGAGCGGACGAGCCCGGCCCAGTGCCGCCCCGAGTAGTCGTGCAGTTCGCTGCGGGCGTGGCCCCAGAGCGTGAGGATGCGCCGCGCGTCGGCCGCGTACAGCTCGGCCTCGGCGGGGGTGGATGCCCAGCTCCTGGCGTCGGCCAGCCAGGCGTCCAGCCGGTACTCCGGCCGGGTGGCCAGCAGTCGGTCCAGATCCTCGATGGTGGCGAGCAGCGCGGTGGCGGCGGAGTCGAAGCGGTCGGCGTCCCGTGCGAGAGCCGCGTCCGCCGCCCGCCCCTGCTGCTCGCATGCCACATGGGTGAGTACCTGCGCGGTGACGTCGCACAGGTCGCGGCCGAGCGGGCCAGCGCTGTCCTCCTCCGTCGCCTCACCGGCCAGGAGCGTCCACGCCTCGTCCAGCCCCGGTGGAACGGTGGGTGACGCGGGCGCCGCCAGGTGCACCGGGAGTTCCGGACGCAGATCGCCTGCCGACGTGGGCCGGCAGACGATGACCGAGCCCGGTGGTCCGGGGCCGTCAGCGGCGTAGACGGTGTCGTGCAGCAGTTCCCAGGCGCGCAGCAGCAGGGGGCTCACGCGGCCGTACCGGGCCCGGGTCCAGCTCTGCAGCCACACTCGTACGTCCTTGACGCCGCCCTGCCAGGCGACGTCCGCCAGCAGTTCGTACAGGACCGGGTCTGCGCCGAAGGCCTCCATGCTCGCGCCGATTCCGGAGAGCGAACTTCCGCGTGGGTCAGTGCGTGCCCGCGCGGCGCCGGTGGCGATCTCGTCCAGCCGACCGTAGAGCCCTGGCCGCCCGCCCAGGTTGTGCAGCATGCACCACACCCACGGCTTTCCCCGGTACCCGTCGGTGTCGCGCCAGACCGGCCGGTGCTCGGCCCACAGGTCGAGGATCAGCATCCGCTCGTCCGGGATCGCGTCGAGGAAGGCCCGGGTCCGCTCCGCCGTCCAGTAGTCGGAGCGGTAGGAGAAGGGCCACGCCTGCAGCACCCAGGTCGCCCGGTCGTCCACCGCGGTCATGGCGCCGTGCACGGCCTGGGCGACGCGGGCGATGTCCGCGGGATCGGTCACGGGGGGCGTCGTCTCGATGAACGGATCGGCGGCGTAGAGGTGGTCGGTGCCGAAGAGCCGGGTCTGCTCGGTCAGCAGCGCGATGCCGAACTCCTCGAACAGCGGGTCGCGCGGGTCCAGGACACCGACCTCGAAGTCCCACCAGGGAAGGGTCGTCGACCGGGCGCCCCGGTCCGCGATCAGTTCCCGGGGGACATGCCCGGAGAAGCCCTGGAGGACGGGCCGCATGCCCAGGGAACGCTCCCGGTCCAGGATGCGGCGGCCCAGGTCCGCGTGGCCGTCGATCCAGCCCTGGGGCAGTGGGCCGCCCCAACTGTCGAGGGAGGAGAGCCAGTTCCAGGGGAGGTAGGCGGGGCCGCCGAGGAACCGGCGGGCACCCTCGTCGTCGAGGCCCGCGTGCAGGAGGGCCCGTTGCCAGGCCGCCTCCATGCCGGTCATCGCCAGCGGGGTGGTCACGCCGTGCAGTGCCATCCAGTCGATGTGGCGCTCCCAGCGCGGCCAGTCCCAGAACGCCGTGGTGTACCCGAAGGTGCAGACGTTGAAGTGGTAGCGGTGGCGGTAGGGGGAGGTCGTCCGGGCGGCCGTTCCGGTGCGCGGCAGGCGGTCGGGCAGCCGGGGGACGGGCGCGTCCCAGGTGATCTGCGTCCGGCAGACGGTCCGCAGATACCAGCGCAGTGCCGAGGCGACGGCGACACCGCTGGACCCACGCAGCACGACGCCTCCCGGCCCGGCGTCGACCTCGTACCAGTCGGGCCCGCTCTCCCCCGGGACCACGTCGGCGGTGAACTCGGCGGCCCGGTCCCCGAGCAGTCGCTGCAGCAGGTGCTGGGCTGCCTGATTGTCCGGCGCCTGTGGTACGTACCACACGAGCCTCAGGCTAAGTCGGCTGTTTCCTGACGGTCAAGGAAATGCGCTCCCCTGTCAGTGAGTTGGTGCGAGGACTGTGCAGCCGTCCGACCCTCTGGTACGGTCCACAGCCACGCCAGCCGCTCACACCAGCCACCACCTCCGAGGAGAGGACGGCAGGACAGCGTGATGTAGCCGACCAGCGCACCGCGGGGGCATCCTTGAACGCCGATCTCGCTTACTTGGCCGCTCTCCAGGCGAACCTCACCGAGTTGGCCACCGCCGAGCAGCCCGCCATCGAGCGCGCCGCCCGGGCCGTCGCGGACAGCATCGCCGCGGGGGGCGTCGTCCACTACTTCGGCAGCGGCCACTCGCAGCTGGTGGCCATCGAACCGCTGCAACGGGCGGGCGGCCTCGCACCGGTCAACGTCATCGCCGACCCGGGGCTCTCCCCCACCGCGCCTCGGCACGCGGGCGCGGCCGAACGCGTCAGCGGTTACGCCGCGGCGATCCTGCGGACGGCGGACATCAGGAAGGGCGAAGTGGTGGTCGTCGTCTCCAACTCCGGCATCAACGCGGTGCCGGTCGAATTCGCTCTGGGTGCCCACGAGTTGGGTGCGACCGTCGTAGCCGTCACCAGTCGCGCCCACTCGCTGGCCGCAAAGTCCCGGCACACCGGCGGGCGGCGACTGCTCGACGTCGCCGACATCGTCATCGACACGCACGGCCGCCCCGGTGACGCGGTGGTCCCCCTGGGCGACCTCACCGTCGGCGCCCTGTCGACCGCCGTGGGGGCGGCGATCGTCAACGCCCTGACCTGCCGGGCCGCCCAGTTGCTCGCCGAACACCACGGGCAGGCCCCGCCGTTGATCGTCAGTCAGAACACAGGCGACGACGCCGAGCACCACAACAGCGCGCTGCTGGAGAAGGTCAAGGACCGCTGTCCGCGGGGCTGAGGCACCGGTCCGCCCGACGAGGCCCCGCTGGGAGGCCGATGATGGAGAGTACGCACCGGGTGCGCCGCCGCATCGCCGGGGCGGTCTGCGCCGTCGCGCTCGTGCTGCCGCTCACCGCGTGCGACGCGCTCACCCCGGGCAGCGCGGCCGCGGTTCCGGGACCGCGCAGCGTGCCGTCCTCGACCGCCGTGCCGGACGACGACATCACCCTGCGTCTGCAGTTCGCCGACGCGCCGCCGATGGTCGACGCGCTGATCGCCGCGTTCGAGAAGGACCACCCCGGTATCAGCGTCGAGCCGCAGTACAAGACGTTCACCGACTACGTCCAGAACCTCAAGCTCACCATGACCTCCGACAGCGCCCCCGACATCGCGCAGTACGCGGTCGGGATGACCGACCTCGCGGCGGACGGCCACATCCTCGACCTGGCGCCCTACAGGGAGGCATACGGCTGGGACGAGTCCATTCCCCCGGTCAGCCTCGACCAGCTCACCGCGGGGCAGAACAGCGAGGCCACCGGCGGGCGCGCCCTGTTCGGGGTCCCGGCCGGACTGTCGATGACCGGCATCTACTACAACAAGGAACTCGCCGAGCGGGCCGGAATCGACGGGCCGCCCAGGACGCTGGCGGAGTTCGAGGATCAGCTCGCGGCCGCGAAGGAGGCAGGCCTGACGCCGCTCGGTGTCGGGGGCCTCGACACCGGCGGCCTGCACCTGTGGGCCGCCCTGCTCAACCAGACCATGCCCACGGACGACTACTGGGACTGGGTCAACGGCACCAAGGGCGCCACCCTCGAGAACAAGGCCGGGACCACCGCCAGCGAGCTCGTCGTCGAGTGGGGCCGTAAGGGGTATTACAACGAGTCCGCCAACGGCACCGCTCAGCTCGACTCCACCGCCCAGTTCACCAAGGGCGACAGCGTCTTCCTGGTCAACGGCAACTGGGCCGCCGGACAGCTGGCGACCGCCATGGGAGACAACGTCGGATTCTTCCCGATGCCGGGCGAGCGGGCCGACGACCCCACGGTGGCCTCCGGCTTCAGCGTCGCCTACGCCGTCTCGTCCCGGACCGAACACCCCGAAGCCGCAGGCGCGTTCCTCGACTTCCTGACCTCGCCCGAGGCCGGCCAGATCATCAGCGACAACGGCTTCCTCCCGCCCAACCCCGAGGCCGTGGCGAAGCCGAAGGGCGTGCTCGCGGACGTCGCGGAAGGCCACCGGCGAGCTGTCGCCGACGACGGGATCACCACGTTCCCCGACTTCGCGGCTCCCGCCATGCTCGACCGACTGCGTTCCGGCGTCCAGAAGCTCATCGCGGACCGTATCGAGCCCGCGGACTACCTCGACTCACTTCAGGACGAGTGGGAGGAACATCATGCGGAGTAGACCGCCGGTCCGGCCCCCGGGCGCTCCCAGGCGCAGCCCATGGCGCGGATATGTGTATGTGCTGCCCGCCTTCGCCGTCTACTTCGCCTTCGCGGTGCTACCCGCCCTGCACACGGCGTATCTCTCACTGTTCGAGTGGGACGGTGTCACGCTGGGCGAGTGGGTCGGCCTGGGCAACTACCAGGAGATCCTCCAGGACGCCGTGCTGCGCCGGTCCGTGTTCAACGCCCTGGTGCTGGTGGTGTTCTTCTCCTTCGTGCCCATCGTGCTCGGCCTGGCGATGACCGGTCTGCTGGCCCGTTACCGGAGGCCCGGCATGGGGGCGTACCGGTTCCTGTTCATGCTGCCCCAGGTCGTCCCGCTCGTCGCGGTCGGCGTGACCTGGCGGTGGCTCTACGGGGACGACGGGCTGGTGAACCAGACGTTCCGCGCGGTCGGTCTGGACGGGGTGACACGGGCGTGGCTGGGCGACTTCGGCGCCGCGCTGATCGCCGTGGGCCTCGTCGGCACCTGGGTGCTGAGCGGGCTGTGCATGATGCTCTTCCTCAGCGGCGTGCAGAAGGTGGACCCCAGCCTGTACGAGGCGGCCCGGATCGACGGCGCGGGACCGGTCCGGGAGTTCGTCTCCGTCACCTTGCCGCACCTGCGCGGTGAACTCGCCGTCGCCATGACCGTGACGACGGTGGCGGCGCTGGCCAGCTTCGACATCGTGTACGTGACGACGAACGGCGGGCCGGGCGAGCAGACCACCGTTCCCGGCCTCCTCGTGTACCGGCTGGCGTTCTCCGAGGGCAAGGTGGGGCTCGCCGCCGCTCTGGCCGTCGTACTCGGCTGTCTGATCCTCGGGATCGTCTACCTCATCAACCGTCTGTCGAGGTCGGAGACATGAGCAGCGCCACGCGATCGGAACGTTGGTCCGGCTACGCGCTCCTGACCGTCATGGCGATCGCCGTCGTGATCCCGTTCCTCAGCGTCTTCCTCGCCTCCGTGCAGCCGGCGGGCACGCCGGTGGTGGGCCTGACCTGGCCGGAGCGGTGGAGCTGGGACAACTACGAGCAGGCGTGGTCGGTGGCCGCGTTCTCCGACCTCATCCGGCACAGCATCGTCATCGCCGTGGGTGTCGTCCCCGCCTCCCTGGTGCTCGCCGCGCTGGCGGGCTACGCGCTGGGCACGATGCGGCTCCCGGGTGGCAACGCGGTCGCGGGCTTCTTCATCGCCGGGCTCACCATCCCGGTCGAACTGATCGTGGTCCCCCTCTACTTCGACCTGCGGGGCCTCGGTCTGACCAACTCGTTCCTGGGCGTGATCCTGGTGGAGATCGCGCTGTTCATGCCGTTCAGCGTGTTCTGGATGCGCACCCACTTCCAGTCCACACCCACGTCGCTGGTGGAGGCGGCCCGCATCGACGGCGCCTCGTCGGCCACGATCCTGCTGCGGATCCTCCTGCCCCTGGCCCGGCCGTCCTTGATGACACTCGGTCTGCTCGTCTTCATGTGGTCGTGGAAGCAGTTCCTGCTGGTGCTGGTCCTCATCCAGGACACCACCAAGCACACCGCCCCCGCCGGACTCGGGTTCTTCGTCGGTCAGAACAGTACGGACATCCCCACACTGGCGGCGGGCACGATCATCGTGATGCTGCCGATCCTGATCCTCTTCGTGATCTTCCAGCGCAGCTTCATCGCGGGGCTGCTCCAGGGGGCGATGAAGGGATGAGACGGCTCCGTGCGACGCGCCCGGGTCACGCGGCCTTCGCTGCCTGGAGTGTGGCCGCCGCCCACTCCATGACCAGCCGCTGGTACTCCTGCCGCTGGTCACCGCTGAGCGTGCCGCCCGTGCGCAGCCACAGGGCCCGGATCTCCTCGTTGACCTCGTCGGCCGATCGCCCGGTGGAGAACGGAGCACGATGTGGAGTGGCGGACATGTCGTGAATCATAGGGGGGCGGGCGTGAAGGCCATGTGAGGAGTCATGGTCACCGCGGCTGCGCTCCGGTGTCATCTCAGGGGCGCCGGCTTCACGCATCGCCGGACCCGAGCACCAGTACCTGGATCGCCAGGACCGCCGCCCCTCGCGCCCAGTCGTGGAAGTCGGCCACCCTGGTCTCTAGGTTGACCGGCTCCGCCCGTGGGTGGCGGTTGGCGACGATGGCCTCCTCGACGGCCGGCCCCGCCACGTCGACCAGACCGACGCCCTCGCCGGCGAGGAGGATCTTCTGGGGCATGGCGAAGTTGGCGATCTGCGCCACCAGCGCGCCCAGGGCGCGGGCCGCTTCGTCGACGACGCGGGCGGCCATGGGCTCACCCTCGGCGGCGAGGGCCAGGATCTCGTCGTACGACACATCACGGCCGGTCGCGGCCCGGATCTGGTAGCGGATGCTGGGGATGGTCAGCAGGGACACGGCGCTGCCGCGCTCCCCGTCGGGGGTGAGCGGGCCATGGGGGTTCACGATCCAGAAGCGGCCGTAGCCCACTCCGTCCTCTGCGGTCGCAATCCGCTTGCCGCCGTTCACGAGCCCGTAGCCGAGGCCCGCGCCGATGGTGAGCACCGCGAACCGGTCGAGTCCGCGGCCCGCGCCGAACCAGCTCTCGGCCTCTACGAGCGCGGCTACGTCGTTCTCCACGACGACGGGCAGCTCGGTGCGCTCCTCGACGAGTCGGGCCAGGGGAACGTCGTGCCAACCCAGGAAGGCCGACTCGTCCACGACGGACCGGTCCTGGGAACGGCCGCCCAGACCGATACCGATGCCCACCAGGCCGGGGAAGTCACGCGCGAACTCATCTGTCAACTCCCGTAGTACGTCTGCGACTTCGTCCGGGTCATTGCTGGCCAGCGGTCGGTCGCGGCGGGCCACGATGTCGCTCCTGAGCGTGGTGACGACGCCGTACACCATGTCCTGTGTGATCTTGAATCCCACGAAGGTACGGGATTCCGCGACGATGTCGAGGGGTTGAGAGGGGCGGCCCTGGCGCACCTCCGCGAAGGCGGTGCCCTCGGCGACCTCGACGAGCAGGCCCGACTCTATGAGCGGCTTCGTCAGCCGGGTGAGACTGCCCGCGGAGAGGTCGAGTCGCCGGGCGAGCTCGCTGCGGGACAACGGGCCGCGGGTGAGCACCTCGATCGCCACGGCGCGCTCGCCGGGACTGAGCGGCAGCCAGCTGGCGGCAAGTGCGGTCATGGTCGAAATCCTCGCATGTTTTCTTTCGCCATGGAAGCAACAGGGAAATGATGCAGCCATCACAAGGCCGGAAGTGCCGTTTCGAAAAGGTGCCGCACACCTCTTGACGCCCAGATTATTCCGCAGCAAAAGTAAGTGAGGCCCAAGGACGAGCCGCAGACGAGGGAGTCTCCCGATGACCGTCGCCTCCAGCAGCCCTCCGTCGCGTGTGCCACTGCGCGGCGTCGAGGGGACAGAAACGAAGCCGAAAGTCGGCAAGGCGCGAGAACACGTGGGCCGAGGTGACGGAGCCCTCGCGGCCCTCTTCATCGCACCGGCCATGCTGGGCTTCCTGGTCTTCCTGCTCTGGCCCACCCTGCGCGGCATCTGGCTCAGCTTCACCCGCTTCAACCTGCTGACTCCGGCGGAGTGGGTGGGCCTGGACAACTATGTCCGCATGGTCAACGACCCGATCTTCTGGGACTCGCTGACGGTAACCGTCGAGTACGTCGTCATCAACATCGGCGTGCAGACAGTGGTGGCGCTCGCCATCGCCGTCCTGCTCCAGCGGCTGACCCAGTCGGCCGTGCTGCGCGGCCTCGTGCTCACCCCGTATCTGATGTCGAACGTCGTCGCCGGCCTCGTCTGGCTCTGGATCCTCGACACCCAGCTCGGCATCGGCAACGAGATCATCACGGCCCTCGGCGCCGACCGCATCCCCTTCCTCGCCGACGAGACCTGGGCGATCCCCACCATCGCCCTGATCAACGTCTGGCGGCACGTCGGTTACACCGCCCTCCTCCTGTTCGCCGGTCTCCAGGCGATACCGAGCTACTTGTACGAGGCCGCCAAGGTCGACGGCGCGAGCGAGTGGCGGATGTTCTGGCGGATCACCATGCCGCTGCTGCGGCCGGTGCTGGCGGTGGTGCTGATCATGACCGTGATCGGTTCGTTCCAGGTCTTCGACACCGTCGCGGTGACCACCGCGGGCGGTCCGGCGAACGCCACGAACGTCCTGCAGTACTACATCTACGGCTCCGCCTTCGGCCGCTTCCAGTTCGGCTACGCCTCGGCGATGTCCGTCGCCCTGCTGGTCGTGCTCAGCGCGATCACCGTTCTCCAGTACCGGCTCACCCGGGCCGGCCAGACCGACCTCGGCTGACGAAAGGAGTCACCGTGGCTGCCGTGACAACGACGACCGGTGTACGGCCGGTCAGGCGCAGGTTCTCCCTGGGACGGGCGTCGGCCTGGGCCATGTTGGGCCTGATCCTCCTCATCACCCTGCTGCCGTTCTACTGGATCGTGCGCACCTCGCTCTCCACCAACTCGGGTCTGAGCGCCGACCCGACCAACCCGCTGCCGACCGGTCTCACCGGGAGCGGCTTCGAACGGGCCCTCGGCCTGCAGTCGGCCAAGGAGGCGATCGCGCAGGGCGGCGCGGGCGGCGGGCTGGACTTCTGGCGCTATCTGCTCAACTCGGTGTTCGTCTCCACACTGATCACCGGCTGCCAGATGTTCTTCTCCGCGATGGCCGCATACGCCTTCGCCCGGCTGCGCTGGCGCGGCCGGGACAAGGTCTTCGGCCTCTTCCTGGCCGGACTGATGGTGCCGACCATCTTCACCCTGCTGCCGAACTTCGTGCTCATCAAGCAACTCCACCTGGTGGACACGCTGTTGGGCATCGCGCTGCCCACCCTCTTCATGACGCCGTTCGCGGTGTTCTTCCTGCGGCAGTTCTTCATGAACATCCCCATGGAGATCGAGGAGGCGGCGCTGCTCGACGGCGCCGGAAAGATCAAGATCTTCTTCCGGGTGGTTCTGCCGATGGCGTCCACACCGATCATCACGCTGTCCGTGCTGACGTACATCACCTCCTGGAACGACTACTTCTGGCCGCTGATGGTCTCCTACAGCGACTCCTCGCGCGTGCTGACCGTGGCGCTGGCGATCTTCCGGGCGCAGACCCCGGCGACCGGCGTCGACTGGTCGGGCCTGACGGCGGCCACGCTGATCGCCGCGCTGCCGATGCTGGTGCTCTTCGCCTGCTTCGCCCGCCGCATCGTCAGCTCCATCAGCTTCACCGGGATCAAGTGAGGGAACACCGATGCGACTTCGTACGCTGACCGCGCTGACCGGAGCGCTGGCGCTGTCCCTGGTGACCGGATGCGCGAAGGGCGGCTCCACCGGTGCGTCCGCCAACACGGTGACGTACTGGCTGTGGGACGCCAACCAGCTGCCCGCCTACCAGGCCTGCGCCAAGGGGTTCGAGAAGGAGAACCCCGGACTGCGCGTCAAGATCACCCAGTTGGGCTGGAGCGACTACTGGACCAAGCTCACCGCCGGCTTCATCGCCGGCACCCAGCCAGACGTGTTCACCGACCACATCCAGAAGTTCGGCCAGTTCGCCGACCTCAAGGTGCTGGAACCGGTCGACGACCTCGGCATCAAGGATTCCGACTACCAGCCGGGGCTCGCCGCCAGCTGGATCGGCCAGGACGGCCACCGATACGGCGCCCCCAAGGACTGGGACACCGTCGCGCTCTTCTACAACGAGAAGATGGCACAGGAGGCGGGCCTCGCGGCCGACGAGCTCAACGACCTCTCCTGGAACCCCAAGGACGGTGGCACCTTCGAGAAGACCATCGCGCACCTCACCGTCGACCGGAACGGCAAGCGGGGCGACGAGCCGGGCTTCGACAAGAACAACGTCAAGGTGTACGGGCTGGCCACCCAGGGCGGCGGCTTCGGCGACGGCCAGACTCAGTGGAGCCCCTTCACCGGGTCGGCCGGGTGGAGCTACACGGACAAGGCACGCTGGGGCACGAACTACCAGTACGGAAGCAAGACCTTCCAGTCCGTCATCAAGTGGTACTTCGGACTCGCGAAGAAGGGCTACATGGCCCCGTTCTCCGACTACAACATCCAGTCCAACCAGGGCAACACGCAGATCGCCGCGGGCAAGGCCGCCGCCGTCTTCGACGGGGCCTGGATGATCTCCACGTATACCGGCTTCAAGGGCAAGGACATCAAGACCGCCCTCGCACCGGTCGGCCCGACCGGCAAGCGCGCCACCATGATGAACGGCCTCGCCGACTCCATCAGCAAGGGCTCCAAGAACAAGGAGGACGCCCGGAAGTGGGTCGCGTATCTGGCCTCCGACGCGTGCCAGACCGTGGTCGGCAAGTACGGAGTCGTCTTCCCCGCCACTCCGGCCGGTACCGAGGCCGCCGTCGCCGCCTACAAGAAGAAGGGCATCGACGTCTCGGCCTTCACCGACCCAGTGGCCGACAAGAAGAACTTCCGCACCTTCTCCTACCCGATCACGAACTACGCGGCGGACGTGACGGCGCTCATGCAGCCCGAGATGGAGGCCATCTACGGCCAGGGCAAGCCGGTGAGCAGCCTCGAAGAGACCAACGACCAGATCAACCTCATCCTCGGCCAGTGAGCGGTTCCCCTCCGACGAAAGGCATCCCCCGTATGACGTTCTCCCTCGGCATTGTCGGCGCCGGGCAGTTCTCCGGCCAGTTCGCCAAGCTGTTCCTCGCGCACCCGGGCGTGGGCGATGTGTACGTCACCGACCTCCTGCCCGAGCGGGCCGAACAGCTGGCGGCGGCGGAGGGACTGTCGGGCACGTTCCCCTCGTACGAGGCGATGCTGGAGTCGAAGAGCGTCGACGCCGTCGCGATCTTCACACAGCGCTGGACGCACGGCCCGCTGGTACTCCAGGGCCTGAACGCCGGCAAGCACGTGTACTCGGCGGTGCCCATGGCGATCAGCACGGAGGAGATCGCGGCGATCATCGACACCGTCAGGGCGACCGGGCTGACGTACATGATGGGCGAGACCAGCCAGTACAACCCCGCCACCGTGCACGCCCGCAACCAGATCGCCGACGGCGCCTTCGGACGGCTCTTCTACGCCGAGGGCGACTACGTCCACGACATGGACCTCGGGTTCTACGAGGCCTATCAGTACAGCGGCGGGGACAACTGGAAGGCCACCGCCAGCTATCCGCCGCTGCTCTACCCGACGCACTCGGTGGGCGGGGTGCTCGGCGCCTGGCAGACACACGCGGTGAGCGTGTCCGCGATCGGGGTCAAGGACGATCGTGGGGACGGGGTCTTCGACCAGGAGGTCAGCCAGTTCGGCAACGACTTCTCCAACGCGACCGCGCTGTTCGAGGTCGCGGGCGGCGGGTCGTTCCGTACGAACGAGTTCCGGCGGGTGGGTTACCCCTCACACATCCGGGAGTCGCGTTTCCGGTTCTTCGGTACGGACGCCAGTATGGAGCAGCTCGCCACGGTGGCCCTGTGGCAGGACAAGAAGGGGGTCAAGGACATCTCGGAGCTGCTGGAGCCCAAGCCCACCTTGTCCCCCGACGATCCGTCGCTCCAGCACATCGCGCCGGACCTGAGGGCCGCCTTCACGTCCGGTTCGGCGCCGGTGCACGACCGCTCCCGGCTGCCGCGGGAGTTCGAAAACCTGCACAACGGCCATGAGGGAAGCCACCACTTCCTGGTGGACGACTTCGTCACCGCGGTCAACACCCGGACCCTGCCGTCGGTGAACGCCTGGGTTGCCGCGCGCTACACCCTGCCGGGCATCGTCGCGCACGAGTCCGCGCGGCAGGGCGGGGCGAGGCTGGACATACCGGACTTCGGGAACGCTCCCGAGGTGTGATTCCCTGGCGTGGTCCGGCCGCCCCAAGGAGCGGCCGGGCCCGTCAAGCCCCCAGAAGCGGCCGGGCCCGGTCAGGTGCCCGGCTTGCGGCCGTACACGAAGACATCGTCGCCCTTCTTGAGGAGCGACCAGTACTTCTGGGCGGCGGTCTTCGTCATGTTGACGCAGCCGTGCGAGCCGGGCGGGTTCCACATGCTCACGCCGACCGAGTGGAAGGCCTGGCCGCCGTCGAAGAACTGGCTGTAGGGCATCGGCACGTTGTAGATGGTCGAGACGTGGTCGATGTTCCGCCAGTAGATCTTCTTCAGGCCGGTGCGGGTCTCGTATCCGTTGCGTCCGGTGCGGACCGGCACGGGGCCGTAGACGAGCCTGTTGCCGTCCTGGATCCAGCTGAGCTGCAGCGTCAGGTTCACACAGGCGATGCGGCCCTTGTTGACGGGGCACTTGCCGGCCTTGTTGGGGTTGTTCCCGACGGCCTTCTGCCTCGTCATCAGGTCCATCACGCCCCAGGTGACCGGGCCCGCGTACCCGGCGTTCGGGGTGATGCCGTGCTTGGTCTGGAAGGCCTTGATCACCTTGCAGTCGGCGGCGGACTGCCTGCCGTCGACCGACAGGCCGAGGAACTTCTCCACCTGCTTCTGATACGGGCCGGTCTGCGTGCTGCAGCTTGCCGCCTGCGCCGGCGCCGCGCCCAGCGCGACGGTCAGCGGCGCCACCAGCCCGGTGACCGCGAGTGCGACGACTCCCCGTCTGCGTACATCCCCCATCGGCCTTTCCCTTTCCTCCGTGGTGCGATCTCTGCCAGCTAGACCTGCTCCGGGGAGGGTGGGTTGTAGGGCGGCCCGGCCTGGGACGAAATGGTGACATTGCCCGCCATCCGATGGGAGACGTCCGCCGTGGGCTGATCTGTCGGCATGAGGTACTCACAAACGGTGGGTGACGGCGGGGCGAGGGCTTGGGGCTGGACAGGCGCGCCATGGGCCTATGGGCGCCTATCCCCTCCAGCGCACCGATGCCGTCGGGTGTCACACCCGGCCGCAGAAGCCAAAAAGGTTGCCGCCGGTTTCGGACATGCTCACGAGATTCACCATGGCTACACTCGCCCCCCATGTGTGAGGGCATCCGAACCACAGAAGCCCACAAGACATGCACTGATGCGTCATGTCACGACCCCTCTGATCGGAGCAGAAAGGCCTTGGGCCACGCAGTCACCACCGCGAGACACACCCCCTGCCCTGACCGGAAACGCATCAAGTGGTGCGTGATTAAAGACACATTGGGCGCGAGCGCATGAGCCGTGCCGTGAGAGCTCGACACAAGCGCTCCCGTGAGCCGCGTGGGCACTGGCTGCTGTTGAGTCTGGTCCTCCCCGTGATGTTCGCCTCCCTGCTCTTCGAAGGCTGGACCAACAACGAGGTCGACGCCGCGCCGACGCGGCACGACTGCACCGAACCGGCGCCGAAGACCGTGCGCCAGGGCGGTCCGGTGCTGCGCATCGACGGCGACAAGGTGCAGTCCTCCTCGATGCCCGCCCGTACCGTCGCGCTCACCTTCGACGGCGGACCCGACCCGGTGTGGACACCGCGTCTGCTCACCCTGTTGCGCAAGCATCACGTGCACGCCACCTTCTTCCTCTTCGGCGTCCAGGCGGCCCGGCATCCGGAGCTGGTGCGGCGGATCCGCGCCGAGGGGCACGAGATCGGATCGAACACCTACACCGGCGCAGACCTGGGCGCGTCGTCGGACGTCCGCTTCCGGATGGAGTTGTCGCTCACGCAAACGGCGCTGGCCGGCTCGGCGGGCGTCCGCACCACGTTGCTGCGCATGCCGCAGACCACCTCGGTGGACACGCTGTGCGGCGCCGAGTGGCAGGCGGCGCAACGCGCCGCAGCGGACGGTTACTTGTTGGTCGCGGCCGACAGGTGGAACCAAAAGCCGTCGAAGGGTGCGATCCGGCAGCTCAGCCAGACGGAACTTGCCTACAAAGAGACGGAAAAGCTCCTTAAAGATCGGAATATCGACAAGTTCACTACGGTGACGGCCGGCCTCCGGCTGGCCCGGCCCGACACATCGACGTCCACGATCGAACGAGGCCAGGGCAAGGGCCTGATCCTGGTCACGACCATGGGGCAAGAGTTCGCGAACGCCATGAACTGGGTGCTCGCGGTGGCAGGTGCGCTGGGAGTGGTGCGGCTGCTGGTGCTCGTCTTCTTCGCCCGCGCCCATGTCCGGCGTCTCACGCGCTCCCGCCCCGGAGCACCCTGGCTACGGGAGATCAACGACCCGGTGACGATCCTCATACCCGCCTACAACGAAGAGGCGGGTATCGAATCCACCGTCCACTCCCTGCTCGCCTCCGAGCACCGGTACCTGCAGATCATCGTGATCGACGACGGGTCGACGGATCAGACGGCGGATCTCGCCACCTGGATCAACGATCCGCGGGTGCGGGTGATCCGCCAGCCCAACGCGGGCAAGGCCGCCGCCCTGAACACCGGGCTGGACCATGCGATGTACGACATCGTGGTCATGGTCGACGCCGACACCGTCTTCGAGCCGGACGCGATACACGAGCTCATCCAGCCGCTGGCGCATCCGGCCGTCGGAGCGGTCAGCGGCAACACCAAGGTCGGCAACCGGCGCGGGCTGCTCGGCAGATGGCAGCACCTGGAATACGTCTTCGGGTTCAATCTCGACCGCCGGATGTTCGAAGTCCTGGAGTGCATGCCGACGGTCCCCGGCGCCATCGGGGCCTTCCGCCGGGACGCGCTGATGGGCGTCGGCGGGGTCAGCGAGGACACCCTGGCCGAGGACACCGACCTCACGATGGCCCTGTGGCGGGCCGGATGGCGGGTGGTCTACCAGGAGTCGGCCGTCGCCTGGACCGAGGTGCCCACCTCGCTGCGTCAGTTGTGGCGGCAGCGCTACCGCTGGTGCTACGGCACGATCCAGGCGATGTGGAAACACCGCGGTGCCATTTTCGAGGTGGGCCCGGCCGGCCGCTTCGGACGCCGCGGGCTGAGCTATCTCGCCATCTTCCAGGTCGCTCTGCCGCTGATGGCGCCGATCGTCGACCTCTTCGCCCTGTACGGGGCGCTCTTCCTCAACCCCGTGCAGTCGGCCGGCGTGTGGCTCGCCTTCCTCATCATTCAGCTGGCCTGCGCCGGATACGCGCTGCGGCTGGACGGTGAGCGGAGGAGGGCGCTGTGGTCGATGCCCTTCCAGCTCTTCGTCTACCGGCAGTTGATGTATCTCGTGGTCATCCAGTCCCTGGTCGCCATCGTGCTCGGCACTCGGCTGAAGTGGCATCGCATGCAGCGCTCCGGCACCGCCGCCGATCACATAGGTCAACCCGCCCAGGCAGCAGAGCTGACTTCGAGATGACCAAGGACAGCTCATGAATGATCGGCAGTACGGGTGGACGCCCACCGACGGGCTCGACGAACAGTGGGAGAGGCACCGCGTCATTCAGGGGGAGGTGTGGCGACGGACCGACCACCCGTCCCAGCCGCACACCATGCGGACTCCGAACGCATCGCTGAACACCGGCTCAACGGGTGTGTTCATCCCTCATCAGCGGGATACCCCCACCCACACCTATGACGGAAGCACCCTCCCGTTTTTTGACGCAAGCGCCCGCCCATACGGCGGAAGCGAGAGCGGCTACGGTCCCGGATTCAGTGCCGACGGACCCGCCAGGCCTGCCGGGTTCGGCGGTTCGGGCGGAACCCGCCGATCCAGCCGGCCCCTCAGAACTCCCCGCAGCCGGGCCCGCAGGATCATGCGGGCCGTGATCCTGCTGGTCTGCCTGCTCCTTGTCACAGCCGGCAGCACGTACCTCTGGGCCGACGTCGAGCTCAACCGCGACGTGGACCTCGGCAAGATCACGGACCGTGTACCGCATGGCAAAGGAACCAACTACCTCATCGTGGGTTCCGACAGCCGTGCGGGCCTTTCCGCCGAGGCCATCAAGGATCTGCACACCGGCGGCTCGGCCGCCGACGGCCGCCGCACCGACTCGATGATCCTTCTGCACACCGGCGCCCACGGCACCACGATGATGAGTCTGCCGCGCGACTCATGGGTGACCATCCCTGCGCACATCCGCCCCCAAACGGGCATGCACTACCGCCCGGCGAAGAACAAACTGAACGCGGCGTTCTCGTTCGGCGGGCCCGAACTGCTGATACGGACCATCGAGCACAACACGGGTCTGCGCATCGACCACTACGCGGAGATAGGTTTCGCGGGTTTCGTGAACATAGTCAACGCCGTGGGTGGCGTGGACATGTGCGTGGACAGGAACATCAAGGACGAGAAGTCGGGACTGAACCTGACGAAGGGCTGCCACAACCTCGACGGCCGCAACGCGCTCGCGTTCGTCCGCCAGCGCCATCAGGAGGCCGAGGGCGACCTCGGGCGCTCCCGAAACCAGCAGAAGTTCCTGGCCGCCCTCGCCCGCAAGGCCGTCACACCGGGTGTCGCGCTCGACCCGTCCAAGCTCTATCCGGCCGCGAGCGCAGGTCTGGACACGCTCATCGTGGACAAGGGCATGAGCCTGTCCACCCTCGCCTCGCTGTTCCAGGCGATGAGGAGCGTCACGGCCGGCCACGGCAAACAGATCAATGTGCCCGTGTCGTCCCTCGGCATCCGGACCTCCAAGGGCGAAGCCGTGAAGTGGGACGACGCGCACGCGAAGAAGCTCTTCGCCGAGCTGAGGGACGACCGGCCGGTGACGTTCGCGGAGAAGAAGTAGCACCGCCGGCGAAGGAGCGGCCCTTCGGCCACGGGCCGCCCGACCTGCGACCAGCCGGTTACGCAGCCCGCCGTCCTGCGGGAGACTTCCGCCGGACGGCGGGCCCCCCGTGCCCTTCCGGGCGGCGATGATCTGCCTCAGCCGCCGACGCCGCACCCGAGGAGGACCCGATGACCACCACTCCCCCGCCCTTCGACCCCGAGCTGGCCGCCGCGCTCGCGGTGATGGGCGACCAGGCGCCGACCACACTCCTGCCGGAGTGGATCTCCATGGCGCGAGAGGCGGGCGACGGTCCCTTCGAACTGCCGACGAACGAGGCGCTCAGCCGCGACGGCGCCTTCGAGGTGGAGGAACGCGCGGTGCCCGGTCCCGAGGGCGCACCCGACATCTCCCTGCTCATCTGCCGGCCCACCGGCACACCCGGTCCGCGACCGGTCGTCTACCACACCCACGGCGGCGGCATGGTGCTGGGCAACAACCGGCTCGGCATGGACGCGACGATGGAGTGGGCCGCGGAGCTGGGCCTGGTCGTGGTGTCGGTGGAGTACCGGCTCGCCCCGGAACATCCGCACCCGGCCCCCGTGGAGGACTGCTACGCGGGTCTGCTGTGGACGGCGGAGCACGCCAAGGAGATCGGAGGCGACCCGGACCGCATCATCCTGGCGGGCGGCAGCGCCGGCGGCGGGCTCACCGCGGCGATCGCTCTTCTGGCCCGCGATCGGAAGGGCCCCCGTGCGATCGGTCAGGTGCTGCTCTGCCCCATGCTCGACGACCGCAACGACACGCCGTCCGCGCACCAGATGGCCGGCATCGGCATCTGGGACCGCACCGCGAACGAGACGGGCTGGGCCGCGCTGCTCGGTGACGCACGCGGCACCGCGGACGTCTCCCCGTACGCCGCCCCGGCCCGCGCCGACGATCTCTCCGGGCTTCCCCCGGCGTTCATCGACGTCGGCTCGGCCGAGACCTTCCGTGACGAGGACGTCGCCTACGCGTCCCGGATCTGGCAGGCGGGCGGCCAGGCCGAGCTGCATGTATGGCCCGGCGGGTTCCATGCCTTCGACGGACTCGCCCCGCAGGCCGCGCTGTCCCAGGACGCTCGCGCGGCCCGGCTGCGGTGGCTGCGGCGCCTGCTCGGTGACTGACCGGGCGGACCGACCCGGACGACCGGCACGGGAGACCGCCCCGAATGACCGGCACGGGAGACCGGCACGGGAGACCGGCACAGCCCTACGGCACAGAAGAGTGACACGATCCTCAGACGCGCATATGTGATTCCTGACCGAGAATGAGCAGATGGAAGAGCTGGCAGGGCGCCTGGCGGCGCTCGACCCGGACGCCGGAGCCGCCGTCCAGGTGATCGCCTACTTCGACCGCCTGGTCGAAGGTCGCGCCGGCCTCGAGGCCCTCGTGCGGGGTGCGGCGGTACTGTCCGGCTGTCCCGCGCGGCTCGTGGACGCGGACCGGCACGTACGGATCCGGGTCGAGCCCGACGGGCGGAGGAGCGACGAGACCGGGCCGGTGCGCCCCGAGTGGCCCTCGACACCGCTGAGCCCGGGCGGAGCGCCCGCGGTGTGGCTGGAGCGCACGGGGCCGCCGACCGTGGTCGACTCCATGGTCCTGGAGCGCGCCGCGAGTGCCGCGCGGCTGGTCCTCGACCGCACCCGTGGGCGGGCGCCCGCCCACGGCACGGCCGACGATCCCGCCCTGCTGGAGACGGTGCTCGATCCGACGGCCGCGGTGGCCGCCCGGCTGCACGCGGCGCGCGGCCTCGGTCTCGACCCGGACGGCCAGGCCCGCGCGG
>NZ_VCHX02000173.1 GCF_005768555.2 Streptomyces sporangiiformans | reverse complement strand
ACCCCCCGGACCCGCCGGACCCGCCGGACCCCCGGACCCCGGATAGCGCCCCCTTCCGCCCGGCGTGATGCTGAAGAGACGGAGGTGACCACCATGAACGAGGACTACCCCCGAGGCGCGGAGACGGCATCGAGCGGGCCGATCAGCGACGACTTCGCCGCACGGCTGCACGGGCGCCTCATCCGGCCCCAGGACCCGGACTACGAGCCGACCCGAGCACTGTGGAACGGCATGATCGACCGGCGGCCGGCCCTCGTGGCACGGTGCCGTGGCGACGACGACGTGGTCGCCTCCGTGAACTTCGCCCGTGACAACGGGCTGCCGCTCGCGGTGCGCGGAGGCGGCCACGGCGTGGCCGGCCAAGCCGTCTGCGACGGCGGGTTGGTCGTCGACCTGTCAGAGATGACGGACACCGACATCGACCCCGACGGCCTCACCGGCCGCGCTCAAGGCGGCTGCACCCTGGCAGACCTGGACCGCGCAACCCAGCGGTACGGACTCGCCGCACCCATGGGCGTGGTCTCGGCGACCGGCATCGCCGGACTCACCCTGTCGGGCGGAATGGGGTGGCTCCGGCGCAAGTACGGGCTGAGCTGCGACAACCTCGTGTCCGCCAGTGTGGTCACCGCGGACGGGAGGCTGCTGACCGCGAGCGAGAACGAGAACGAGGACCTCTTCTGGGCGATCCGCGGAGGCGGCGGAAACTTCGGCGTCGTGACCTCCTTCGACTACCGCCTGCACCCCGTGGGGCCCCGGGTCTTCCTGTGCAACGTGTACTACCCCTTGGAACGCGCCGCAGAGGTGCTCAGGGCCTGCGAGCGCTACGTCGCGGAGGTGCCCGAGGAGGCGGCACCGCTCGCCGTCGTCGGCCGGATACCCAGGGCCGAGGCGTTCCCGGCGGCGGTGCACGGGGAACCCTTCGTCGCGCTCCTCGCCGTGTCGCCCGGCGCAGGTGGGGCCGCGGCCGAGGAGGGGGAGCGCGCGCTGCGGCCGCTTCGAGAGGTCACCGAGCCTCTCTGCGACCTCAGCGAGGTCACCGGCTACACCGAGGCGCAGCAGTTCCTGGACGAGGACTACCCGGACGGCAGGCTCTACTACTGGAAGTCCGTGAACGCACCCGAGCTCAGCGACAAGTTGATCGAGCGCCTCACCGAACACGCCGCCGCGGCCCCCTCGCCCGACTCGACCATCGACGTCTGGTACCAGGGCGGCGCGATGGCACGGGTGGGCGAACAGGAGACCGCCTTCGCCAACCGCGACGTGCCCTACCTCTTCGGAATCGAGGGGAACTGGGACCGCGAGGGCGACTCGGAGCGAAACGTGGCCTGGGTCCGCGACACCTTCGCCGACCTGCGCCACTTCTCCACCGGGGGCGTATACCTCAACTTCCCCGGCTTCCTGGAGGAAGGGGAGCAGCTCCTGCGGGAGGGCTACGGCGGAAACTACGAACGGCTGTCGGCGGTCAAGGCGAAGTACGATCCCGGCAATTTGTTCCGCCTCAACGCGAACATCCAGCCGACTCAGGGGAACTGAAGTCGTCGCCCAGAGCTTGGCGGTTCACGGCGAGGCGGGTCCCGCCGGCCGTCCCATCCTCTCCCCCCGTACTTCCGCCTGTTGGGAGTGCGGCCGTCACCCATGGCCTGAACAGTTCCCTCGCGGTGGCTGAAAGGGATTCTCCCAATGCTCACTTTCCGTTGGGAAAAGGATCCGGCGGCTGCTCCTAGGGTGACTCGCGCCGCCCCCGGTCCGTTGTATCGAGAGGACTCCCATGACAGGCAAGTCCGCCGGAAGACCGACCGGTTCCGGTTTTGAACGACGCACCCTCCTGCGCGGGGCTGCCGTGGCCGCTGCCGCGTCCGTCCCGTTCCAGGCCCTCGCGGCGCGGACGGCGGCGGCCGCGCCGGCCAAGCTCGAGTTCGATGCCGGGTACGGCCCGCTGCGGCCGGTCAAGGACCAGGCGACCGGCCTGGAACTGCTGCACCTGCCGCGCGGGTTCGAGTACATCTCCTATGGCTGGACGAACGACCTCATGGACGACGGGGTGCGCACCCCGGGCTCGCACGACGGCATGGCCGCCTTCCGGTACGGGGACCGGCTCCACCTCGTCCGCAACCACGAGCGCGGCGCCGGACCCGCCTTCACCGCCCCGGCCTACAACCCCGAGGCCGGCGGCGGGACCACCACCCTGGTCTTCGACCCGGACGCCGGCCAGTGGCTGGAGTCCTACGGCAGCCTCGGCGGCACCATCCGCAACTGCGCCGGTGGTCCCACCCCCTGGAACACCTGGCTCACCTGCGAGGAGACCTTCTCCACGACGGCCGGCAAGCGCCACGGCTACATCTTCGAGGTGGCCTCGGAGGGCAAGGGCAACCCCGAGCCCTACACGGCCATGGGCCGGTTCAACCACGAGGCCGTCGCCGTCGACCCGGCAACCGGCTACGTCTACGAGACCGAGGACCGCGGCGACGCCTCGCTGTACCGGTTCGTTCCGGCGGTGCCGGGCGACCTGGCCAAGGGCGGCCGGCTCGAGGCCCTGCGCATCGGCAGCACGAGGTACGACACCCGCCTCGACAGTGAGAAGGCGTACGGCACCGTCTCCTGGGTGCCCGTGGACGACGTCGACCCGGCG
The DNA here is from genome assembly GCF_005768555.2 of Streptomyces sporangiiformans. Classification (GTDB taxonomy): domain Bacteria; phylum Actinomycetota; class Actinomycetes; order Streptomycetales; family Streptomycetaceae; genus Streptomyces; species Streptomyces sporangiiformans. Next base: position 84,721 of record NZ_VCHX02000173.1, on the reverse strand, counting down.
ACGGACACGGTGCGGCTCCAGGCGCAGGCGAACGGCGCCGCGGTGTTCAGCCGCCTCGAGGGCGCCTGGTACGGCAACGACCGCATCTACGTGATCACGACCGACGGTGGTCCCGCCCGCCAGGGGCAGGTCTTCGAACTCGACCCGGCCACCGACGAGTTCCGGGTGCTCTTCGCCTCTCCCGGCGCCGATGTGCTCAACGCACCGGACAACATGTGTGTCAGCCCTCGCGGCGGCCTGGTGCTCTGCGAGGACGGCGGCGGCACCGAGTACGTGCACGGGCTGACCATGGAGGGCGAGATCTTCCGCTTCGCCGTCAACAGCGTCGACCTGCGCGGCGGCACCGCGGGCAAGAACGTCCCGGCTGACGACCACAGGGGTTCCGAGTGGGCGGGCTCCGTGTTCGAACCGAAGGGCGGCAACTGGCTTTTCGTCAACATCCAGAGCCCCGGCATCACATTCGCGATCACCGGACCCTGGACCCGGGGCGCGCTCTGATCCGTCCGCCGGGCACCGTCCGATCATCCCGGCGCGCAGAGGGCTGCCTTGCGCCATTGCCTCTCGGCATGCAGACCACAGGTCAGTCGACTGAGATCGTGGTCTGGGGCTGGGCTACGTAGGATGAGCGTGCTGGTCAATCTCGGGGCCTTCGGTGGAGGAGGTTCGTGATGACACACGATGGCGAGCTGAGACTGCATCTGCAGCGTGTCCTCCGCGCACCGCGCTCGGTCGTATTCCGAGCGTTGACCGAACCGCAGGAACTGACCAAGTGGTGGGGCCCTGACGGGTTCGCCATCCCGAGTGTGGAAAGCGACCTTCGGCCAGGCGGCAGCTATCGGATCGCGATGCAACCTCCGGAAGGCGATCTGTTCTACCTGGCGGGGGAATTCGTCGAGGTCGACCCTCCGGAACGCCTGTCGTACACCTTCCGGTGGGAGGATCCCGATCCCGAGGATCGGGAGACGGTGGTGAAGCTGTCGCTTCGCGATATCGGCGCCGCACGGGCCGAGTTGGTCTTGAGCCAGGGCGACTTCGCCACGGAACGGCGCCAAGCTCTCCACGAGGAGGGCTGGACTCAGAGTCTCGACAAGCTTGAGGAACTGATGTCGTCGTATGCGTCGACCTGAGGCCAGCAGTCGTTGTCGGGTCGTCGTCCAGGGCGACGAAGCCCAGGTCGACCCCGGGGCGACGAAGCCTGGGGTGGCGGCGAAGCCTGGGGCGGGCGACGGCCCCCAGGCCGGCCGATGTGCGGATCCACGCTAACCATCACATCTCCTTCTTGATCGGGCTGACCGGGATCCATGTCGCGATATAGCGTCAGTCCTCTAGTCGCGCCGCTGTCTGCGTCGCGCGAAGACGTTCGACAGGCACCAGGACGGAAGCATGTCGGGAGAGATCTCGCCCACCGGGAAGCCCTCCGGCCCCGGCTCGTCGCCCGAGCTGCGGGCCTCTCATGCGGACCGGGACCGGGCGGTGGACGTGCTGCGTGTCGCGGCGGGGGACGGCCGACTGACCGCGGCTGAGTTGGACGAGCGCCTGGAGGCTGCCCTGTCGGCGCGGACCGTCAGAGAACTGACCGCGCTCACTGCTGACCTGCCGCCCGTGTCGGCCTCGACCGGCGCGGCCGTGGCAGAGGTCAAGGACGTACTCCGGATCGACCAGAGGTTCAGTGCGGTCAAACGTGTGGGGCCGCCCGTACCCCCGCACTTGTCCGCCGGGCGGAGGGGGAGGACTTCTTCCTCACCCTGATCTGCGAGGGGTCCGGGACCGTGCGGCAGGACGACCGGTGGGGCGCGATGGGACCGGGCGACTTCACACTGGTCGACAGCGTCAGGCCGTACGCCTTCCGATTCGAGGAGCGCTTCCGCTCGGTGGTCTTGCAGATACCGCGCGGGATGCTCACCTCCCGGTGCGCGGCGGCCGAACGGATCACAGCCGTGCCGTTCCGGGCCACGGGCGGCCCGGGCGCGTTCGTCAGCCCCGTCCTGCGCGCGCTCGCCGAAGAGGGCCGCGCTCTCGACGAAGGGCCGGCCCGCTCGGTCACGGCGAACGTCCTGGACCTTCTCGCCACTGTGTGCGACGCCCATGGAAACAGCGTCGACGCAGCGGGGTGGGCCGTCCACCGCCGCGACCTGAGTCGGGCCAAGGAGTACCTGGACGAACGGCTGCACGATCCCGGGCTCACTCTGCTCGCCGTCGGCCACGCCCTCGGTTTCTCCCTGCGCTATCTCCACCAGCTCTTCCAGGAAGCGGGAACCACGCCCCGGACCTGGCTCTACGACCGGCGACTCGACCGGGCCCGCACCATGCTGCTGAGGCGGCCGGGCCATGACGCCCCGACGATCGCCGACATCGCCCTGCGCGTCGGCTTCAAGGACCCGTCACACTTCTCCCGGGCGTTCAAGGCACGGTACGGCACCAGTCCCGCCAACTGCCGTACTTCGCCCGGAAGTTGACGTCGGCCCCGAGAGCGAGGGCTCAGGGCCGGCCGGGGCGGTGGCGACCGCGACGCGATCACCAAGCTGCACGAGCCGGCGATCGCGATGATCAGCAGAGGCCCGGGGACGTGCCCGTCACCCAGTGCTCCCGTTCGGGAGACAGTGCGCTCACTGTTGCGCGACGCGAGATCAGCGTCCATTATCAGGAATCCTGTCATTTTAAACTTGTAGCGCTAGGCGGACCGGACCATGCCCATCAGTCCCAGAATCCAGGCCAGAGGGATCCAGCTGCTGCTCGGCGGCATGATGGCCCGCGTGCACAAGGACCTGCGCTTCACCGACATCCCGAAACGCACCGAATCCCTCCGGGTGGAGACCGGTGCCGGACCGGTGACCTGCACTGTCTACCGCCCGCCGGCCACCGGCACCCCCGCCCCCGTGTACGTCAACTTCCACGGCGGCGGCTTCGTCGTCGGCCGCCCCGAGCAGGACGACCACATCTGCCGCTACATAGCCGCCACGGCCGGCTGCGTCGTGATCAACGTGGACTACGCCGTCGCCCCGCAGCGGCCGTACCCCGCACCCGTCACCCAGGCATACGACGTCACCGCGTGGGTCGTCGAGAACGGCCCCGCCAACAACTGGGACGGCTCGCGACTCGCCGTGGGCGGACACAGCGCCGGGGCCAACCTCACCGCCGCGGTCTGTCGCACGGCCCGAGACCGCGGCACCTTCTCGCCCCGGCTCCAAATCATCGACTCCGCACCGCTCGACCAGCTCTCCGACCCCGCCACCAAGCTTTCCCCCATCGCCAAGCCGCTGCTCAGCCCCCACCTCATGCGTGTCTTCACCGCCGCCTACCTCCCGGATCCTGCCGACCGCGCCCATCCCCTCGTCTCTCCCGGTCTGGCCGACGACCTTGCCGGGCTCCCGCCCGCCCTGGTCATCACCGCGGAGAACGACCGCCTGCGGGACGAGGGCGACGCCTACGCCAAGGCCCTGGACGCCGCAGGCGTCCCAGTCACCCACCGCGTCTTCGAGGACGTCGACCACTACTTCACACACACCGGCCCGGTGCCGGCCGGCAAGGAGGCCATCGAACTGATGGCCAACGCCCTGCGCACCGCACTCACCACCTGACGCTGCCGCCGCGCACTCGGGCCGGCCTCGCGGACCGTGCGGATGGGTCCTTGCGCGGGCGACCGCCACGGTACGTCGAGGGCCGGGCGGCACGCCCGCCGGCGAAGTCGGCTCACGCGACCTCTTCGACCCGAAGCAACTCGGATCAGGGTCTGAACTGGGGTGAGTCTGGTTGCATTGCCGTGACGGTTACTGGTGCGGATGTGGTGCGGCAACCGCCAGGAAGTGCTCGGCCTTGCGTTCGTAGCGGCGGTGCAGGCGTTGGCATCCGGCGAGCCAGGACACCGTCCTCTCAACGACCCAACGGTGTCGGCCGAGCCGCTGTGAGGACTCGATGCCCTTGCGGGCGATGCGGTGACGGATGCCGCGCTTGCGCAGCCATCGGCGCAGGTGGTCGTAGTCGTAGCCCTTGTCGGCATGGAGCTTGGCAGGGCGCCGACGGCGCGGGCCGCGCCGTGAGCGGATGGGCGGGATACCGCGTGCGAGTGGTTCGAGGCCCTGGCTGTCGTGCATGTGGGCGCCGGAGACGCCCAGCGACAAGGGCAGTCCGTTCCGGTCCGTGATCAGGTGGATTTTCGATCCTGGTTTGCCACGGTCGGTCGGATTCGGTCCGGTCAGTGGCCCCCTTTTGCCGCCCTCACACTGACGGAGGCGATCGCGCACCGCGACCAGTCCAGCTCACCTCTGGCACCGAGTTCGTCGAGGATGACCCGGTGCAGCCTGGCCCAGACCCTCGCCCGGCTGCACTAAGCGAAACGCCCATAGACGGTGGGCCAAGCCGGACCGAACACCGGCGGCAACTGCCGCCACGTGCAGCCCGAGGAAGCCACGAAGATGATCGCCGCCAGCGTCTCCCGGTCACCGGCCCGCCGACGACCTCCGCCTTGCCGCGAAGATGTCCTATCTCGGGCCATCCCAGGGCAGTGGACTCGTGAGCGGGACTGCTGGACTTCATCGTCACGCCGGAACCGCGAGTGCGACCCGCTCTTCCTGCCCTTGCCATGTGACCCAAAGGTGCGTCGGCATGCGCGGGCTTCCCGTCCGATAGATCAAGAACTCGCGCGCCTCTCCAGGAGCGAGTTCCACGTTGCTGATCCCGGCTCGGAAGTTGAACGCTCGATCTTGGGTGCTGATGCCCGGGGCATCGTGAATCGTCACTCGCGTTGCCACGGCTCCACCAACGTTGCGAAGACGCAAGCGGCTGCCGCCTCCCGTGCGCTCGACTCGCAACTCCACCTGTGGCTCTGCCGCTCGTTGCCGCTCTTCAGCTTCCTGCCGCTGAAGAGCGAGTGAGCCCTCCGCCGCGCTTGCTGACCGCTCGGCAGCATCCGACGAACGTCGTGCCTCCCGTGCAGACACCTGCGATGCCTGAGCTGACTGCTCCGATGCCCGAGCAGAACGGACGCCGAGCCGGTAGCTGATGATCACCGAAACGATCGATACCGCCAGAGCTGCCCACCCAGGCAGGTCGCCTATCTCCATGGCTGGGGACGATACGACGCGATTGGCTGACTCAGGCCAGAGACTGAGTGCCTCCACGAGCACGTTGCAGTCATTCCGGCGGCCTCACGACCAAGCACTGACGCGGTGCATTGAGCGGCGAGAACGCGCAGCGCGCGCCTCAGTAAGCGTCCGTTGACCTGCTGTGAAGCGCCTCAAGATCAACACGTCATTACAACGTGATCACTGTCATGGAGCTGCATCCGGCGGCAACTGGCTGCACACACGCGAAGACCCCGACCACGGCGTTTCCGCTGATGACGGGGTCTTTAGGCACCTCATACAGGGTGCCCCCGGCGGGGGATGCGGGACATAGGAATGGGGGAAATCGTCGGTCGGGGGCGGGCAGTTGGTGATCGAGAGGGTTGTACCGCTGCATCTGCATCGGCGGCAGGTTCAAGCCCTCGCAGGAGCCGCTCCAATGGGCTGGTCGCGCCACATCCCCGGCGACCGTGGCGGACACGCTCACGGTGGCCGCCCCGCGTCGTCGGCAGACGCGTCGACATATTGATGTCCCTGGAATGCGACGACCGGAGGCGAGCGCCAGCCGGTCGTCGCATGCCGGGGCCTTCCGGCAGGGGAGGTCATCCTTCGGCGTCAACACCCCGTGATCATCACCGGCGGTGTCCTTGTGGCCGCGTGAGTCTGTCCGGATGCGTCGTCGAGGAGTGGCTGTGCCACGCCCCGTACCCGAAGCGTCTGGTGCTCTTGGCGGAAACGTCTTGTCAGTGGCCGGGTGCCAGGCTGCTCTTCGGAACAGAATCCGGCGTACAGCCCGACATATCTGCCGCTACCTGCGGTTTCATCTATGTGTAACCTGCGGTAATGCGCCTTTCGGGACTGTCGTGCACTTGCTGTCTTACGCAGTAAAAGTCTCTGAGAAGTCTCTCCGGCGGAGCTGAACGCCCCTTAGGAATCCCAAGAGATGATCTTGGTTCGTTGACGGTGTCGAGTTCATCGGCGTCGAGTGCGTCGCCCCGGCCGACGGCGCGGGCCGCACCTGCGAGGCGGTTGGCTGCCCAAAGGGTGTAGGCCATGGCGCAGGCCCACAACTGGTCCTCGGGGTCGGCGTTGTGGATGCCGCGCAGTCGCGCAGCAGGTGGACGCCGCACCAGGCGTGCAGAACGTGGTGGAGGTGGGTGTAGCCGTCGTAGCCGTCGCGTACGAGGACTCCAGCCAGGTGGTGCAGGACCCCGCTGGCGTCGATACTGTCCGCGCTGCGGGTGAAGTTCTCCTCCGCGTGGCGCGGGCGATCAGGCGCGGAGCGTCGGCAGGGAGATGTCCCCCAGCAGTCGCGCCGCACGTCCCCGCAGACAGGCAGCGAACCTGGTGGAGACCTTCAGCCCGCACAACGCTATGACCAGCAGCGTCGGACGGTGGATCGGCAGGTGGTGGCCAAGACCGCGTAGGCGACCTTGGTAGTGACCTTGGGCCCCTACTGGGCTGCGGACTCCACTGTGCGGGAACGCACCGCTTGCCCGCGCGCCGCAGCCCGGGCAGTACTTGGTCGCGGCCGCGCACTTGGTCACCTCAACGGGAGCGGGTTTTGGCAGGTCGAAGACCTGGCGCCATCGCACCCCCACCGCGGGTACGCCGGCCAGAAGCGTTGCCCAGCCCTGGCACGAGGCCGGTGCGAGGATTGCGGTCCGATGGTCTCCGACCTCGACCTCGCGCAGCGGGGTCGCGGGATTCTTGGACTGCTTGCCATGATTGCGGTCGGGCTTCCTACGCGAGGAGTTGCTCTTCGGACGGCCCCCGGGCCCATCCGAGGACGGCGGTCTAGACGAGGTGGAGGAGTCCTTCGACAGCCGCAGCACGATCTCTCGGACCTGCGCGGTCAGCTCCCGGACTTGCACGAGCAGCGCATCGATCCGAGCATCCTTCGCCGCCAACTTGGCACCCACCGCGGCGAGATCAGCATCACAACCCTCATCGGACAGCTACCCAAGATTCGATCGTTACCGACACTCCGGGCTCAGCGCCCCTGAGGGAGGGCAAGACTCGGGACCACTCGCTCACAGTATTCGCGCCTCTGGGGTGGCAGCCCGGAGTCGCGTCAGTTGCTCCAACCGCAGCGCTGCGCACCTGCGCGTTTTCGCTGGTAGCAGCACCGAACGGATTGGGGGCAGATCGGACTGTCAGTGGGTGGGGCTACAGTGAACGTACATAGCATGAACTACCGGGGGGTAGGAGATTGGGTAAACGTGCTATTGGTGCCTTTGTGTCGTTTCCGGGGGGATCTGGAATCGGCAGCGTTGGGGCCATGGACGGGGACCGTCTTCGGGTCGACTACTTCGAGTCGCCTGCGGACGTTGTGACAGAGTCGACCTGGGTGCACGAGTCGAAGGTGCGAGGCGAGGTGCTCGCACCGGAGGAGCGCATCTGGTGGCGCAGTCCGGACGGCCTGTGGAACGCAGGACGCGTTAAGCTCGCCGAGCCTTCACGGCGCTCCTACGTCGTGAGGTTCCCGAATGTCGAATTCGACCTTCCCGTACCTGAGGCGCAGCTCTACGTTCGGTGGGATCGCCCAGTGCAGGACCCTGTTGCGGATCTGACCGTCCGCGGCGGCAGTACGACGCCGTATCGGGACGCGAGGCTCCCGATGCTCAAGAGCCTCATCCGGCAGCGTGGCGCCTGCGCCGACATGAGCACGTTCCTCTCCTCGACGGTGGAGATCTTTCCTCACCAGGTGAACGCCGCTCTGACGGTCCTCTCCGACCCTGTCCAGCGGTACCTGCTGGCCGACGAGGTCGGCCTGGGGAAGACGATCGAGGCAGGGTACGTCGTTCGTCAGATCCTCATCGACAATCCCCGTGCGTGCGTGGTCGTCGTTTCACCGTCCGCTCTTCGACGACAGTGGCTGTCCGAACTGAAGGACAAGTTCCATATCGGGGACTTCCCCGATGCAGCGATCGTCGTGACCAGCCACGAGACGCCAGAGAAGTGGGCTGGATACAGGCATGCCGACCTCGTCGTGGTGGACGAGGCCCACGCGCTTGTGCAGGCAGGCCCGGATGAGACGCCATACAAGGAGTTGCGCGAGCTTGCGCACTCGGCGGAGCGGCTCCTGCTGCTCTCCGCCACGCCCGTAACGTCGGGCTACCTGACGAACCTCGGTCTCCTTCACCTGCTTGACCCGGAGCTCTACTCGTGGGAGAAGCGCCACGAGTTCGAAGATCGCTACCGCATGCGCGAGGGGCTGGCCAACTCGGTCTTCTCCCTGGACCCGGAGTACACCTATGTCATCCGGGACAGCATCGACGAGATACGAGAGCAGGTGCCTTCGAGCGATGTCCGGCTCGCTGAGCTCGCTGACCAGGCCCTCGACATGCTCGACGAGGAAGACGAACTGAAGGATCCCGACCAGCAGGACGAGTTCGCACGCCGGGTTACTGAGCTGCGCGCTCACATCAGTGAGACGTACCGGATCCACCGCCGAGTGATCCGCAACCGGCGTGAGGTGGTCCTGCAAGAGGGCAGTGGCCCGGACGCCCTGGTGCTCCCCTACGAGGTGCGCGGCCGACGCCGTCCCGAGGTCATCCACTCGCCTTCGCCGGTCGTGGAGGCCGGCGGTGACTTCGTGATGGGCTGGTGGAATGCGGTTCGCGAGCACCTGGAAAACGAGGGACTGAACGATCAGCTCCCGCAGTACGCCATGCCCCTGGCGGTCCTCACGTCTCGGGCTCCCGCACTTCCATACGATGCCATCGATGCCCTTCGGTGGCGGGTGACATCCGACACCGATGCGGCCGAGCGTGCTGGGCTCTCGTCGAACGAGCAGGAACTGCTCTCCAGTGTGCCGGTGGTTCCCTGCGAGCAGGCCATGCTGGCCGAGGCCGAGAGGCGGTGGCCTGCAGGGAGCGAGCCGACTGCGGAGAGCCTCAAGAACGTCATCCGGGCGTTCCTTCCGAAGATGCGCAAGGCGAAGCGCACCGTCATCTTCTGCGGGCCCGGCCGTCTGGCTGGCGCGCTCGTAGGGCGGCTGCGTTGCGACTTCCCCAAGGCAGTGATCGCCGAGCACACGCGTGCCCTGGGCGCGGTCCAAGCGGCGGCCGAACTTGCTCGCTGGACAGACCAAGCACTCGGGCAGGCGGTGCTCCTCGCCGACGACACCGCCGAAGACGGCCTGAACCTGCAGGTAGCCGACTGCGTCGTCCACCTGAGGCTTCCCTGGTCGCCCAACCAGTTGGAGCAGCGCTTGGGGCGCGTTGACCGCTATCCCGGTCCGGCTCTGTCCGGAGCGAGTGATCCAGCACCTCAGTTCCGGCTCGCTGAGGAGAACGGCCCCGACGGCTCCTTCACGGAGGCCTGGGCTGCCCTTCTGGCGGACGGCTACAAGGTCTTCGACGGTTCTGTCTCCGCCCTGCAGGACGCCATTGCCCAGTCGGTGACCGACGTATGGGTAGGCGCGGCTGAGGAAGGGCCGGAAGGGTTTGTCGCACAGCGGGAGGCTGTGACAGCCCAACTCGGCAGGGAGCGCGATGAGATCCGCAAGATGGACCTCTTGGAGTCCATCCACGTGTCGACGCGGCGCCTGCCCAGCGTTCCGGCCGCGTTGGCCGAGGTCGAGCTCGATTGGTCCGAGACGGAGAAGGCGCTCCTTGCCTACACGGACGCCACCAGCGGCGGGATCAAGCTCCGTTCCATCGATCGGTCCATTCAGGGATCCCCGGCTTGGCGCTATCTGATCAACGATAGTTCGACTTGTCCGCTTCTCGCTCCTCGCCATTGGAAGCGGGTCAAAGACCGCATTCCGGACGATGGGATCGCTCACGGCATGTTCAATCGGTCGCGCGCTCTTCGGAGTGGCGACGCACGACTGTTCCGCGTGGGCAACCCGCTGGTGGATATGTTGTCTGAAGCCGTCCTCAACGACAGTCTCGGCCAGAGCGCGGCCTTCCGGCGGATCGACCGCGGCATGCGACCGGGGCAGGAGCCGCAGCCATACTTTGCCTTTGACTTCCTCATCGAGGCGGACACCTCTGCCGCGCTACGGCACGTGAAGGACAGCCCTGACGCCGAAAAGGCTCTCCGGCGCCAAGCGGACCGGATCTTTCCCCCTGTCGTCAGGCGCGTCTGGATCGAGTCGGGAACCAATCGGCCTGTGACGAACGAGGCCCAGTTGGCCTTCTTGAACCGCCCGTACGACAAGAGCAAGGGCGACCGCAACTACAGCAGTCGACGTGCCTCAGAGCTGTTCGAGGTGTTCGGAGGACAGGACCACGCGGCGACGTACGCAGAGGACGCACAACAGGCAGCGCTGAGTTTCTTGCACAAGCACACGGACCTCGCGGCAGTCTGTCAGGATGCCCAGCACAAAGCGTTGGAAGTTTCCGCGGTTCTGCACTCGCAGGCTCAGGCACGAAAGGCGGCCGGTCGGCTTCTCCGGGACACGGAAAGCCTGGTCACCGACGCCGAGGTGTTGACCTCTCTCGCCGAGGGACTGTCGCAGCCCATTGTCAGCGTTGTGGCGGCTGCCTGCCTGATACGTCGCGGATTGGAACTGGCCTACTGATGTCCGAAGACGCATGGGTAAGCGCTCAGCGCCTGTTGAACAAATGGCCCGAGGTGAAGCCGGACATCCTGGCCAAGGGCGTCCTGCGCCGTCTGGGCGATGCCCTGTCCGGGCTGCAGCGTGGTGCCGCAGGTTGCCTGGACGTCGTCGCCCTGACTCGGCAACTCATCTTGCACCACCAGGCGTTGGGTCGGACGGGACGGTTGTCGGTCCCCTTGCGGGAGGGCCTGCCCACCGTCGATCAGTGGCGGCAGGGCGGCTGCGACGTGGTGGTCGATGGTAGCCGCGTTCTCCTGCGAGGACTGGAATGGGCTCCAGTAGAGGATGAGGGGCCGGCGCGAGAAGCGGGTCTTGCCCAGGTCCGTGAAGCAGTGCTGGGCAAGGACGCTGGCCTGCGCCGTGTCCTGGAAGCCGGACCGGCCGACCCGTTCTGGACGGACATCCTCGGTTACGACCATTATCTCTCCAAAGGGCAGCGCCAGGCTGCGCGCTCGGTAGTCCTGATGCCGCCGGGCGAGACACTCCTGGTGTGCCTGCCCACCGGCCATGGCAAGACGCCAGTGGCACTGGCCGGTGCAATGCTGGCTGGCCGGAGCAGTGGTGTGTCGCTGATGGTCGTGCCCACCGTGGTCCTGGCGATTGACATGGAGCGACGTGTCCGCGACTTGCTGAGCAGACGTGATCCTGACGCTCTGCACAAGCGGTACGCGTATTTCGGGGAACTGAATCAGGCCGACAAGGAGCAGATGCGATCGGATATCTCGGCCGGGCGGCAAGCATTGGTGATCGCTTCCCCGGAAGCTGTGGTTGCTGGGCTCAGCAAGGCGCTTCGGGATGCCGCCCAGTCCGGGAACCTGAACTACGTCATCCTCGACGAGGCACACCTCGTCGAGCAGTGGGGCAACGAGTTCCGCTCGGAGTTCCAGAGCCTCGCTGCCCCGCACCGGGCCTGGCGAGAGATTGCTCCAAAGCGGCGTTCGCCCAGGACAGTCGCGATGAGTGCCACGTTGACGGAACAGCAGATAGCGACGCTGCGGGATCTGTTCGGCTCCAGTGAAAGCACTAGCATGGTCTGGGCTTCCGAACTGCGCAGCGAGCCTGCCTACTTCCTGGACGCCTTCGGCTCAGAAGAGCAACGGGCCGAAGCAGTCCTGCAGGCTGTTGCGTGCCTCCCGAAACCGATGGTGCTGTACACCTCGCAGAAGAAACACGCCAACGAGTGGGCCGAGACGCTTCGCGCTGCGGGCATGCAGCGGGTGGCTGTCGTACACGGCGACGTCAACGACGTAGGGCGTCGTCGAGCGCTCGAGGGCTGGTCGGGCCGGACGAGTCACGGCGCCGTACCCACGGAGTACGACGTCGTCGTCGGCACCTCCGCATTCGGGCTGGGCGTCGACCTAGACGATGTACGAAGTGTCGTGCATGCATGCGTGCCCGAAACCGTGGACCGCTACTACCAAGAGGTCGGACGTGGTGGCCGCGACGGCAGTCCCTCGCTTGCCTACCTGGCAGCGGCGCCTGGGGACCAGAACATAGCCCAATCACTGAACGAGCAGAAGATCCTCATGCCGGACACAGCCTGGGGACGATGGCGGGCGATGTTCACCAAGGGACAGCACCTCCACGGAGACCGGTATCTGCTCGACTTAACGGTCCGGCCACCGCGGATGTCCGTTGGGTACGCCACGCATAAGGACTGGAACGTTCGCCTCCTCAACCTGCTGGATCGCCTCGGGTTGGTCAGGACTTTTCCTCCCACGCCCCCAGTCCGTGAGTCCGAGGAAAACTCCTCGGACTGGCAGCAGCGGATGGCGGCGCACTACGAAACTGCCCGGGACCGGATCGAGATCGAGTTGGTGGAGGGGCAGACCAACGATCCGGAGTACTTCCGCGTCGCATACGACCGCATCCGCTCGAGCATCAAGGACGCACAGAGGAAGTCTCTGCGCAGGATGCTGGACGTCTTGGGTCATGAGCGGTGCATTGCGAACACTCTGGCCGAGTACTTCTCGGTTGCGGGTGCCAAGGGCGGGCGTCACTACACAATGGCGGCCTGCCGCGGATGCCCGTTCTGCCGGCGTCAGGGGCTTCCGTCTGAGGGGGCGGCGTGTTATTACCGCAAGCCGCTCTCGCCGGACCCGGACCTCATCGAGTGGCCCTCACCTAAAAGCCCTTTGGCCCACCTGCACCCGCAGACCTCGCACTTCAGCATCTATTGGCAGGACCTTGCGGAGCGCAAGGAACAGTTGCTCCCTGTGCTTGTGAAGTTGGCGCGGTCGGGCGTATCTCACTTTGCCGGTCCTGGCGTCCGCGAGGAGATAGCTCAACAGATACAGCAGCAAGCACCAGGCCATCCGGTGATCGTCGACCATGATGGCAGCCTTGTCGACAGTGGTACAACAGCCACAGTCGCCTGGGTTGCTGATGACACGGCGTCACCACTCGAAGGAGCACTCCGGTACCGGCTTGAGGACGGTGATCCTCTGTATCTACTGCTCCCTCGGCAAGTCGAGGATCCGTCCAGGCCCGGTGTGCCCTTCGTGACTACCCACCCGTCGTTGAACATCCAGCAAGTAAGAAGCGAGTTCAGGTAATGGCATTGCTCAACACGCCCGTGCCGTATCCCGGCGAAATCTGGGTCGTCGTACGCTTCCTGGCTGCGCAATCCGGGCCTGTGGCCTACGACACGCTGCGAGCATTTCTCGAGCCACACACCCGCAGCTCGAAAAATCTTGCCACCGTTCACTACGCACTCTCCACGCTCCGATCCTTGGGGCTCGCACACGATAGCGAGGACCAAAAGTGGACCCTGGCGGGCTGCCTTACGTCGCTGCGTCCAGACGACTACTGGGCATTCCAGGCCGGTCTGCGATCCGCTGTACTGGGGCTTCGAGGGCACCGACCAGCCGAGACCGCTGACGATCTGAGACGAGCTCTGGCGTGGAGCTTGTCCCGAGACCCGTTCACCGAATCCTTCAACTGGGCCCTCGTGGACAGTCAGCACCAGAAGGATGCGCCAGACGGCGAGCTGGTCTTCGTGAATGATACGCGGTGGTCACCGTTCACGACTTGGGCGACGGCGCTCGGCCTAGGCGCCTCCGCTCCGCACGTAGCGCAGCGTTACGTTCCGGATTGCACCTGTGCTGTCCGGCAAGTAATCACAGAGCACCTCTCGCCGGGAGCTCCGGCAGATGCCCTGAGTGTCATCCGGCTCCTGCGCGAACAGATCCCCGTTGTCCCTGGCGGTGCCCTCTCGGAAGACCTGGGCTACTTGCTTCGCGACGAACGGACGGTCGGTACAGCAATTTCTTTCGCTCTCATGAGAGGCGAACACGAGAAGTGGCTGGTCATGAACAATGACTCAGACGCCAAGCAACCGGTCAAATTGCACGATCCCGATCGTCTTTCCGTTCGTCTTTGTTCATCCATCACTCGGCAGGAGTTCGCCGATGTCTAGTTTTAGGCGTTATGTCTGCTGGGATGTGGAAAGCGTGACTTCCACAATCCAGACCGAGGCCGTTGTCGCCTCGCCATCCGTTTTTTTCGCTACCCACACTCCGCTGGCCATTCAGCGTTCAAGGATTGACGGGCGGTCGTTCAACAACGCCGGAGAAACTGTCACGGAAGAAGATGTTCGGGACGACTTCCTCAACCGTCAGACAAGTACCAAAACACTGCTCATGCCCGTGGTCGGCGAGTCAGGTTCAGGGAAGTCCCACCTGATCCGCTGGGTTAGGGAGAGAATCCACGCATCCGATGACCGAAAGATCATCTATCTCGAAAAGTCGAAGACTAGCCTGCGACACGTCATCGAATCCCTCCTCGACGGAATTGAAGACGAGGAAATCGCGCAAATCCGTAAGGATATTCGCCAGGTAACCGGAAGTTTCGACGCCACTTCACTTGCGCGTCGCCTTATCATGCAGTTGAGCGTTGCTCTGGCGGATCTAGGCAAAGAGTCCGTATCTGGAAAGAAGCGCCAACTTGTCGGCCCGCGAGGTGTCTCACTACTGCTTCAGGACCCACTTCTGCAGGAGCAGATGCTTGAGTCCGGAAAGTTCATTCCGCAGTTCGCTCAACATTTCTTGAGCGACCGCGAGTCCGAAGTTGAGCGTCCGCCCCGTTTTTCCCTGGAAGATCTACCCCTCAGCCCTGAGGCCATCACAGGGGACATGGCTGCGCCTACCCGGCAAATTTTCGGCATACTAATGTCCCGACCGGAGTTGCAGGGCCTGACTGTCGAGTTGCTCAACGAGCACTTGGACAAGGCGGTTCGGGAAATCTCGACGCTGGGAGGCGGCCGCCTTCTCGGAGCGATGCAGAAGGTTCGCGAGATTTACGCCCGACAGGGTAAGGAGATCATCCTCCTAGTAGAAGACTTCGCATTGATCCAAGGAGTTCAGGGTGAACTCCTTGACGCGATCACCGAGACCTCCGAGCGGGAAGGGCGGAGGGTACTCGCCCCCATGCGGACTCTTATGGCGCTCACGAGTGGATACTTTCACGACCTACCCGAGACGGCGGCCACAAGAATCTCTGCATCTACAGGCGGTTTCGTATACAACTTGGATATTGTTCTGGAAGAAGGGAAGACGGGCACCGAGGAGCTCGCATCGTTTGTTGCAAGGTATCTCAATGCCGCACGGGTGGGTCGAACGGCACTGGAGGGAACCAGCAACGGATCGGTCCCGAACAAGTGCGAAGATTGTCCGGTTCGGAGTATTTGTCACGATTCCTTTGGTGTGTCGGCGCAAGGGTATGGCTTGTATCCCTTCAACCGTTCGGCGTTGACCCGCGTGGTCCACAGTTTGGCCCCCAAGGAGAACCCGTTCTCCTTCACTCCACGCAACATTCTCAGCAACGGAGTCATCCCTATCCTCAACGACGCTTACAGCGCGATCGAGAAGGGTGCATTCCCCAGTGCTTTCTTCCAGGATAACTACAAGGGCGTAAAGGGTATTACGAGGTCACTGCCCAACAGCGTCAGCGAAGAAATTGATGCGCGAGATCCCTTGAATGCCAAGCGTCGGCGTACTGCGCTCGAATTCTGGGCTGACTCTCCTACCCAGTTGTCGAACTTGGAGCAGGGTATCCGCGAGGCATTTTCCCTGCCCGCACTTGACAGTCTGACTGAGAAGCCCATCTCTACCCCGAAGGGCGAAGCCGCGGCTTCTGAACCCGACACGCCGATCACCCCGCCGCCACGCGCGGACGAATCACCGGTTCTTCGGCGAAAAATCCAGGTCGTGGAAGACTGGGCCGCTGACGGCTCCCGTCTCACCTCGGAGGAGGCAAACAATATCCGAACCGTCATTTCCAGATCGGTGCTGTACAGGGAAGACTGGCTCACTCCTCCCGTTAAGCCTGTCGGTCTCACGGAAGCCGACAAGTCGGGCTGGAATTTGAAAAACGTGAAATCTAGCCAGGTGTCGATCGAGGATGCCAGCGCAGAGGCGATGAACGCTGGTGCAGCAATCGTACTGAAACGCAACCCTGCGACCGGCGAGTTCTTCAAGAGCCTCATCAGAATTTACGCAGACGCCGACGGGATACGCGCACAGGACATTCTCCGCCTCGCCAGCATGGCTGAGCATTATCGTCCGGCTATGCGGGGGCGTGTTGTGCGGAGCTTGGAACGCGCTGACGAAGACTTGATCGTCGGGTTGAGAGTCTCTTTGCTCGGGGCCGCGCTTGCTGGGCAGGTCGTCCCTGGCATGCCCATCGAAGCCCTGTACGCCGCAGCCTTTGACAAGGGCCAGGAATGGCAGCGTCCTGATAGTTCCTGTCGCACCGAACTGTGGATGACGAGGCTTGATAACCACATGCAGCATCGTGCCGGTCTTGTGGACACACTTCTGAACTCCCTGGGACTTGGGCAGGGTGTCGGCACAGTGCATGTTATCGACGCGACTCGCGCCATGCCGCTTCTGCAAAAGGCCGCAGAAAAATGGGACCTTTCGGCCTTGGAACTTCCGAAGTGGGCCAAGAGCGCCGCGGCACCCCTGCGTGCCGGCTGGGAGCCCTTGTTGCGTGGACAGTTCCACGAACTTAAGACGCTTCTCGATGAAATCCGAGAGCGGTTCCCTCGAGCGAGTGGGCCCGGTGACAGGCTCGTCCAGCAGGTGTCCATTGCCATGCAGATGGCGAAGGCGGAGGGCATCACCGGACCACAGGGACCCGAACTCGAGACCCGGGCCGCCGCCATGGCAGACGCCGACTGGGGCTCTCTTAGTGCGTTGGAACGAGATCTGTCCCGAGTCGCCACGGATCTCTACGGTGAGCAGGTCGAAAGCATCCTTGCTGTGGTGGCTCCTATTCGCTCACCACATCTCAGGGCGATGTACGACTACCTCAAGGTTGCCGACTCCTTGCTGGACACGGCCCTGGCTGCAGCGCGACTGCAGACCGAGAACGCGGTCAGTGACGCCGCGGAGCAGTTGGCAGGTCTGCTCGAGGAGTGGAAGCAGGCCGCAGATGGCGCCCGTACCGACGCGGAGGCAGGCGAGTGAGCAGCGTTACAGTTCTGGAAAAGGCTCAGGAGTTGCAGAACATTGCTCGCAGCATCTCTGAGGGCCAGAAGCAGCGGGACGACCAGGAGCGGGTGCTCCGGCGCATCGATGAGGTGCGTACAGCGCTGAGGGCTGCGCTGGTCCAACGGCAGATTGCGGTTCTGCTGCGCGAACGTACAGGTCAGGCTCTGGACGTGCCCGGGTTCGATGCTGCAAGGTCCAAGCTCGAATCGAAGTCACGGGGTGGTCTGCCCGGTGACCGGGCTTTCGTCGATTCCAAGCGCGCCTTGGAAGCGTTCACCAGTGAGCTGAGTGCTTCGATCAAGCAGCTCTGGAAGGCGTGGGCCACGGCGGGAATCCAGGAGGTCTCGCCGGCTCGGTTTGCCACTCTTGGCCCCGATGAGCGGCTTGAGGCGACTGAGCTCTACGAATCGATGAAGGCGAATGCAAGTCGGACCAAGGTCGACAGCGCCAGCATCGTCACGTTCTGCAGCCACCGTAACACGCTGCTGAGGCTCCTTGAGAACGCGCCGGACGATGCTCCGGAAGAGCTCCTCGAGCTCATCAACCGGCTCGACGCAGGCGGGGTCACTCTTCGAGACCTCACTGACGCGAACATCGCCCTGCTGCGAAAGTACGACCAGGACAGCTGGTTCACCGTCACTCGGAAGGCAGACTGACAAGCTGTGGCACCCACGACACTGCGCCGCACCGTCCTGGGCGAGGCTCTCACTGCCCTGGAGAACCAGGAACTGCCCCTACTCTCTTGGGGCGTCACAGACGGCATGCTCTCCGAGGAAGAGGTGGTGGACGCTCTCTGGTCGGTAATCGAGAAGAACGAGGACGCCGCGTCGCTGTTCTCCGACGCCGACCAATTGAAGGATGCGCTGCTGAACCAGCAGCTTCTCTTCCGCGTGCCTTACGGCGGGCCCGGGCGGTACCGCACCAGGTTCGCCGAAGGGGTTCGACTGACTGCCTCCTTGCGGCAGATCTTCGGCCCGAGGCCGGGTGCGCAACTACAGCCGAACTGGTGGGAGATGGGTCGGCCCTTGGTTGCCGACTACCGTCTGCATGTCTCCGAGCGCCGCTATCCGAAGCGTGACGTCGCGGCCGCCAAGGCGATCGCCGAAATGACGGTGACGCCGGGGTGGACGGAGACCCACTCCAAGGTCGCCGGGGTGCTGATCGGTTCTTACTTGCTCTCGCGCTTCCAGGTCGACGCCACCAAGGCAGTCACCAATTCCTTGGCCTATGGAGATTCGCGTGGCGTCGTGGTAGGTGCCGGCACGGGCAGCGGCAAGACCCTCGCGTTCTATCTTCCGGCGTTCGCCGCCATGGCCAACGACAAGCGCAAGACGGTACATACACTGGCGCTCTACCCGCGGATTGAACTGCTTCGCGACCAGTTGCGCGATGCGATCAAGAATGCCCTTGAACTCAAGCAGCGAGGCCTGCCCAGCCCTCGGATCGGCGTGCTCTACGGGCGTACACCGCCCAGTGCCGATGATGTTGCCGGAGGGACGTACGAATGGGCAGGACACGGAGGAGCCCGCGTCTGTCCATATCTGACGTGCCCCACGGGAGACGGCGGCGCCATGCTTTGGTCTGACGCGGACAGGGCCCGGCGCTCTGAGGTGCTGCGGTGTTCCGTGTGCCGGCGGGAGATACCCGATGGCCTCCTGTCCCTGTCGCGGGAGTCGATCAACGGCCTTCCGCCCAAACTGCTCTTCACAACGACCGAGATGCTCAACCGCAACAGTGCTGGGTCGAAGTTGAGTAGGACCCTCGGCTGGACGGACGATGGCCCCCGTGTGGTCCTGCTCGACGAGGTACACACGTACTCCGGCTCTACGGGCGCGCAAACTGCCTTGCTGCTCCGACGCTGGCGTCACGCTCGCCGTGGTCGGGTCACCTTCGTTGGGCTCAGCGCCACCCTGCGTCAGGCCGACCGTTTCATGGCGGAACTTGTTGGATTGCCTGCGGAAAGCGTCACCCTCATCGAGCCCCACAGTGAGGACATGGAGGCAGAGGGGCGCGAGTACCACCTGGCGCTCCGCGGCGACCCGTTGTCGGGTACGAGTCTCCTGTCTACGACGATTCAGACGGCGATGCTCCATGGGCGCCTACTCGACAGGAATCGTCCTCCGAGGACGACACTCCACGGAACCAAGGGGTTCCTCTTTACGGACGACTTGGACGTCACCAACCGATTGTATGACGACCTCCGGGACGCGGAAGGAGGGCAGTACGGAAAGAGCCGCAGAAAGCCGGGTTCCGCGGTGCTGGCTGCTCTGCGTTCCATGGACCTTCCTGCGGAAGAAAATCGTTACCTCACGGGTCAGTCCTGGAACCTTCCGGAGCAGATCGGGCACAACCTAAGTTCCGATCTCAGCGAGAGGCCTTTGAGGATCGGCCGGACTTCGTCCCAGGATGCCGGCGTAGACGCGGATGCCGATCTTGTCGTCGCGACGGCCTCTCTCGAGGTCGGCTTCAATGATCCCAATGTCGGACTGGTGGTCCAGCATAAGGCGCCGCGCGACCCGGCCTCCTTCCTTCAGCGCCGGGGGCGAGCCGGTCGTGAGAGGGGCACTCGACCGCTCACCATTGTTGCCCTGTCTGACTTCGGGAGGGACCGGCTCGCCTACCAGGGGTACGAGTCTCTCTTCGCTCCGGAGGTAACGGCTCGCACCTTGCCTGTAAACAACCGCCACATCATCAAGATCCAAGGTGCTCAGGCATTCGTTGATTGGCTCGGAGGCCGCCTCCGTAGCCGGAAACTGTGGGTCAGTGCACGGACGTTGCTGACCGGGAACACTCAACCAGACTTTGCTGCATCACAGTTGCCGGAAGCTAGGCAAGCGGTTGTTGAGGATTTGGAGAAGCTCCTTGACGGGGACGATGCCCTCCTGCACTCCCTGGCCCGCCATCTACGAGGCGCGCTGAGCCTCAGCACCGACGAAGTGCAGGCACTGCTGTGGGAGCAGCCGCGGTCCCTCTTGTTGGCAGTAGCCCCCACGCTCTTGCGGCGTCTCTACGCCGGCGCATCGCCCATACACAAGGATCCTGGCACGGAGCGGCGGGCCTTCCTGCCCGAATTCGTCACAACCTCGCTCTTCGCTCCGCTGAATCTGCCAGAGGTGAGCTTCACGCTCCCCTTCGCTACTTCCGACGATGACGAGGACAAACTGCCCGTAGGCCGAGCCCTCCGTGAGGCTGTGCCTGGCCGCGTCAGCCGCCGATTCGGGTATCGCGATGATCGCCACCGTACGTGGCTGGAGGTACCCACCACGGTTCGTGACGCGGTGATCGATCTGAGCGACATTCTCCATGCGACCGAACCGCAGGGCCGCTGGGACACCGGTCTTGCGGAGGTGAAGACGGTTGCGGTCACTCGCCCGCGACGGATAAAGCTCGCTCAGCCGGACAAGGAGATCGCAACCTCCTCCCAGGGCACTCCCTTGTGGGCAACCCAGTTCGTGGACAACCCTGCGGGTCCTCCCATTGCCGCGGACGTGCCCAAGGTCCCCGAATGGCGGGACCGTGTGCTCTCCGTCGGATTTGCCGTTCACGCCTCGGGGAACCCCACCGAGGTGCGTCGCATGACCTACGGCGCTCTGGCTGAAGTGATCAAGGGCACGCCGGGAAAGCGGCATAAGGTTGCGATCGGCTATGTCCATGAGGGTGAGAAAGCAGCCATGGGCTTCTCCTCCTCCGTCGACGCGGCTCAGATTCAGGTCAAGCCGCTGGACTTGTCCCTGCCGAGCGTAGTGGCGCATCTGAACTCTCCGCAGTGGCGTTCCAAGGCATTCATGAACACTGTCATGGAAGACAAGCGAATAGCTGAAGCGACCAATTCTTTCCAGCGTGGGTGGCTGACCTTGGTCTACCTCTCCGCCTTCGCACTGGAGGGGCTCGAAGGTAAGAAGCCTCAGGCTATTCACGCTGAACTGTCATTGGGTGCTTGGCGCGGCAGTATTACGCAGGTAATTCCGCTGCTCTACAGGCAGGATCCGTCGGCCTCACCCACGGGCGCCGGCGGTCCCGCAGATCGCGTCATCAGTGACCTGCAGGCGCTCAGTCAGAATCCTGACGTCATCACGGTGCTTGACGAAGCGGGCTCACTGCTGTTCGGCGAGAAACTCCATGCCCGCACGGTCGGCCTCGCCCGGCGCGCCTATCTGGACACCTTGGCCGCAGCGGTCCTGGAGGCGGTCACACGAGCCTGTCCCGACGCCCGGGAGCAGGACCTGACGCTCGACGTGGTGCCCGGTGCAGGCTCCGTGCCGGATCAGATTTGGATCAGCGAGACTTCCGAGGGCGGGCTCGGAGTCTTGGAGAAGTTGGCGGAGACGTACGGGCACGATCCTGCCCGGTTCTGGAGCCTGGTGAGCGCGGCTCTCCGTCCCAACAGCTTCGAGCAGACCGATGCACGACTCAGCAGGCTGCTCCACCAGGTGGTGGAGACCAAGCCGTATGGTGATCTCGCTCAGGCAATGAACCAGATGCGTAGTGCGTCTTCGGCGCACGAGAGCCAGGACGCTCTGGACCGCATAAAGTCAGCCTGGGCCGAGTTGGACGGTGCGCCTCGACACCGCGATGTCGCGTCTCTCGCGACGCGCCTACTGAGGCGCGGCTCCGACAGCCTCACGGACGCGACGGCCCTTGAACTCCTGAAGGCCTGGGACCAGTTGGAAGAGGCAACTGGGATTGAGGTCGACTCGAGAGTCATTGCTTATGCCGTCGGCACCGGCAAGGTGCAACTGCCTCGAAAGATCAGCCCCGACCAAGCTTTCAGTATGCTCTGGCCGCGAGGTGATCAGGCACGGAACTACCACCTGGACTCCTACCAGCCGTACCGTGCGGTCGACAACCCGCAGATCCTGGACCGGCTTCTGGCAGCCGCCGTGCACACGGAAGCTTGGCCGCGCATCGATGCCATGTCGTCGGACTGGCAGAGCAGCTATGCCCAGTTGCTCTCCTCGCATCCTGCAGTCGAAGTGGTCGTTCCTCTCGACCGGCCTGATCTGCTCCGTCATGTCCTGCTGACTATCCCTGCTCTGCGAGTGGACCGTGGGGACCTGAAGCTGTTCGGCGAGGTGACACACGTGCACAGGGACAGCCGCAAGGTCGTCGTCAAAGCCGTCATCAAGGAGTCCGAGCAGTGACTGTCCCTTCTCGTACGCTCCGCACGAATGGGCGCAGTGCCCTGCGTGCGGACTCCCTGATTCGGACGGCGCTGCTTGCTCAACTGGCGGCACCGGGCGGTGAGGTCTGGCTGGTGTCTGCGTGGGTCAGCGATGTGGACCTCGTCGACAACGCCGACTGCTCCTTCGACTACCTGTTGGGTGAAGACCCTCCGGTGCAGTGCCGACTGTCCGACCTCCTCCTGATGCTGGCCAGGAGTGGCACCGCCGTCCGAGTGGTGACACAGGGCACTCAGGCGAACACGATCTTCCTGGAGCGTCTCGCTCTGGGCCGTGACGAGCGTACGGATCTAGAGGTGTTCCTGGACGACAACGTTCACGAGAAGAGCCTGGTAGGCCCGGGATGGATGTTCAACGGCTCCATGAACTTCACCCGTAACGGCCTTGCCCGGAACAAGGAGCAGATCAGCTATGCGTTGGACGAACAGGCGGCGGCGCAGGCAGTGATGGATTACCAGCATGAATGGATGGCACGTGGCGTCTGAGGCAGAAGTGGCGGCACAGGCTGTCAGCACGCGGGAGTTCGTAGATTGCTTCCTTCATTCGGCGCACAATGTGGCAGGTCGCTATCCCCGGGGAGTCAACCTGCTGCGGACTGCAGCGATCAACCATCGCAAATCGCCTATGGTGCTGCCCTGGCTCGACGAGCAGAGTCAGCGAATGGCGTATTACGTGATTCCCCGACAGAGTGAGCACCTGACGTCTGTCCGTGACCTTCTGGTGGCTTTTGTCGGACCCTCCCTTGCAAAGCCCGGTTACGACATGCCCGCGGCCCTCGACAAGTCTCACGAGGCCCCGATTCGAGAGCGCTCCGGCCAGGGGAGCACGTTCATCGTCCAGGCGCCCACAGATAAAGAGGAACGGCAGCGGCTGAGGTCGGCCTTGGAGCGCATGGTGACGGCGGTGGAGCGGAGCCCCGAGCGGGGATGGTCGGCTCCCAAGCCCTTGGGGCGTCTCCTGGCAGACTTCCAAGCGGCTCTCCTCAGCGGTGCGCCGCAGGCCGGAGAGGCGCTCCTTCAGCAGATCGACCGGCAAGGCGGTCTCTCACCGGCCAACGTCAAGCACTTGAAGATCAGGCTTCTGACCGCCCAAGGCAGAGCGAAGGATGTCCTCGCTTTGCCGGGGCTCCGAGAAGTGCTGCTCCAGGACCCGCCTGTTCCAGTGAAGGAGATGGTGCTGTCGGCCCTCTTCACAGCGCACGTCGAGCCTGCGCTTGCTGAAGGGGACATAACCGGCGCATTAGAAGCTCTAAAGGCATCCCACAGC
This sequence comes from Streptomyces sporangiiformans, assembly GCF_005768555.2. Classification (GTDB taxonomy): domain Bacteria; phylum Actinomycetota; class Actinomycetes; order Streptomycetales; family Streptomycetaceae; genus Streptomyces; species Streptomyces sporangiiformans. The sequence goes on along the minus strand of NZ_VCHX02000173.1, from coordinate 61,149 downwards.
CTCTCGTTGTTGGCAGATGGAGACCTGCTGACATTCAGTGACCAGGCGGTGATGGTGCTGCTCGTCGGTATGCACGGACGAGGTGATGCAGAGGAACTCTCCCGCAGCATCGCTCTGCTCGACGCCGAGGGCCGTGGGGACACCGTCCCTGACGAGTTGGCCTCGCATCGCCGCCAGTTCGTGGAAGCGGACACCGCGGCAGCGGAACTTGCTGAGCCCAGGTCGGCAACCACAGTGGAGCCCAAGCCCGAAGACGCGCCAGCCAAGGTGCCGCTCAACACCTGGGGAGACATAGTCAGGGCTATCGCCCAGGGCGACAAGGAAGTCTTCGAGCTGTGTCGCAGGATGGACGTCCGCCGAAGCGACGCCCCGATCCAGTTGGAGGCGGTCTCCGACGCGGAAATGGCAGGCATTCTTGCCCACCTCAACGACTCCGAGTACGAAGCCGTATGGCAGTACGGACTCGGGCCGTTCCTGCAGGAACTCACCCGCTCAGAGGTCTTCTATCCGCAGACGCTGACTACAGTCATGCGAAGCATCGTGAACCAGCGCTGCGACCCCGCGAACCTCGCCGTCCTGGACCTCCTTCTGGAGCTGTTCCTCCGCACCGCTCCGAACGCCCAGGAGTACAGCGAATTCCTGGAACAAATGAGCGTCGGCTTCGACCAGTGGGTGGCACCGGAGACAGCCGGTCAAGCTCTCGACTTCGTCGACCGACTGGCGGCCTTTGCTTCACCGGTGCCAGAGGCCCGTGTTCAGACGGCCCAACTGCTGCTGGGTCCCCTCTGCGCCCATGCGCGGCGCCTCGATGAGGCGTATCTCTCCACGGCCCGCTCCCTCAGCGATGAGCTTGGCCTGGGACTGGGATGGCCGGAACGAGCCTCATCAGAAAGCGACGAGGATCCGCCGACTGTAGGAGCGGCGCAGATCCTCGTTTACGGTTTGGATGAAGGCGTACTCCAGCGCGTCCAGAACCGCATCATCCAGCAGTTCCCCCAAGTGAAGGTCGTGCTCTCAGCAGAGAAGGTCGCGTCTCGGCACCTGAAAGACGCAGCACGCAACTCGGATTTCAGTGTGATGATCACGCAGTGTGCCGCACATGCGGCTACCCACTGTATCGGACAGTACGCCAAAGAAGTCGTGTATCCCCGGGGTGCAGGTTCGGCATCCGTAGCTCATGCAGCCATCAGCGCCTTGCACGACCTGGCAGCCCGGCAGCAGCATTCTCAACGGCGACGGCAGTGAGGTCTCGGGCGCAGACTTGAAAAAATGCCATCGGCAAAGACGTGAGTCGGGAGCCCGCGAATTCAGAGAAAGCCATCATGACGGTGGGCCTTCCTCTTGTGGGAAGGCCCACCGAGCGCTGGCTATCCGCGGATTGTGCGCACGAGCAGATTGGTCAGCAGACGTACATCGTTTGGCGTGTTCTGAAGCCCATTCCAGCGGCGCTGGTCGCCGTCGGGGAATCGCCACATGCCTGACGTCCAGGAGCAGATCGGCATCAAGCTTGCGATGGATGCACGGAGTTCGTCCGAGTCGACCTCCTCGGCAGGCGTGCCCTCGGTTAGAGCGTCCATTACGAAGCCCATAGCCTGGATTCCTACGCCGTGGGTCAGGCGGGATTGGCGGGGTGGCAGACGCCAGGCGTCGGAGAATGTCTCTCTGACGATGTTCCAGTACGACCGCAGGTGCAGCAGCATCCGGTCGATGTCGCCGGAGCCGTCCTCCGGATTGCGGTACTGGTACAGCGCACCCTCGAAGAGGCTGTGCTCCAGCATCTTGAGGATGCTGTTGTCCTTGATATTGCCCAGCGGTGAGGTCGGGCTCTGAATGCGTCCGTAGAAGGGTCCGTTCTTGTCGATGTTGAGGCTGGTCATCAGCCGCGCCGGGAGGCGCCGCTTGGCGTAGGCCGGCGGGAGCTGCCCGACCGTCTCCGGAAGCAGTTCGTGGATTAGCCCCTTGGGCAGAGGCTTGGTCGAGTTGACGAGGATGAACTGGGAGCGCTGGTCTTCCTGGTTATCGGCGATGAAACCAACCGCGGCCACCGGGAACTCGGCCACGTCGGCATCCCTGATTGCCGCACTGCGCTGCTGGCCGTCGACCAGCCAGGCAGGCTTGTCGCTCTCGTCCATCGTCTCCGAGTAGCGGATCTCCAACTCTCCAGGCGTAGAAGGAGCATCGGGGGAGGCCATGCGCTGGCTCGGGATGAACTTCACCGACGGGTCGAAGGCGAGAACCAGGGCGTTGGGCAGCATCGCGCCGTCCGACTCCAGGTAGCGGCGGATCGAGCGGATGTGACTCAGCACCTCTGGGCGCTGGTAGCCGTGCAGACCCGCGTCCTCGTCCCTGCGCACACGCGAGACCGCCGTGAATCGGTGCAGTTTCTTGCCGTCCACGGCAAAGCAGTAGATCCGGCGGCTCCCCTGGCGGAGTTCAAGGGCGGGAAGTCGCAGGGTGTGGTCATCGGCCACCGTGTCTCCTCGTGCAGGTTCGGACGCTGTCCAATGGGGCTTTTGTCAGGCGAAGTTGAGCGAGCGCATTTTTGTCTCGAGTATGGACAGGTTGTGGAAGCCGCGGCGCTTGTTGCGCTCGGTTCCGCGGAAAATGGCGATCTCGACGCCGTGCTCTCGACAAAGGGCGCAAGGGCAGTCCTTCCAAGGGGCCCCGCGCAGCGTGCGCTCGTAGGCAGAGAGGTAGCTCTTCTTCTTCGGACCGAGGATGAGAGCTTCGTATTCCTTTATGGCGGTAAGGACTTCTTCGACGCTTACGTTCCCATTGCCATAGCCCCGCAGGGCGCGAAGGCATGCGCGCTCGCCGGCGATGGCATCGGCCTGTGAGACCGTTCCGGAGAGAATCATGCGCTTGAGGGCTGGATTACCGTCCACCTGCGGGACCCGGATCGCGGTGTAGGAGTCGGTCGCCGTGTGGTAGTTATTCCGGTCGTCCATGAAGGCCTGGCGAAACGCTGAAGTGCTGTCGAAACTCGTCACGCCCAGCCGAGCGAACTGTTCCATGCTTTCAACGCGGTTGACACCCAGGAGATGAAGGTCCACGCCCCTCCGGTGGACCTCTGAGATGGCCTCGAGGCATGCGAGGATCTCGTGTGACTTGAGGGGGACCATGCCTCCAAGGGCGATGCGCTGGTACCCCATCTCCTGCAACTTGGCGACGCTGTGTGCGTAGCTCTGCGGGCCCCATCCCTGGGCTGCACCGACGGGCTGGAACTTCTCTCCGCGCCGTCGTGTCTCGTCGAGGAACTCTTGCGCCAGCCGGAGTGAGATCTCCTGCCGCTTGACCCAGGCAGGGTCGGGTTCCTGGCTGGAGCCGCTGGGGATGTAGCCGAAGATGATGTGGTCGATGCTCACGCCCGCATCGAAGCCGCACGTCTCGTAGAAGCTGACCACTTCGTCGACGGTGTAGGGCGGGATTTCCTCGTTGATGTAGTTAAAGGCCCCGCAGTCGCCCAGGGTCTCCATGTCCTCGTTCAACCGGAAAAATTGGCGGACACCCAGGCGGTACAAGCGTTCGCGTTGCGGAGTGGAGTACTTCCCAGCACCCTTGACCGAGCCATCAATGATGGCCTTGCTCACCAGGATTCCGTCGTACGGAATGGGCGTGACGATCTCGTGGGCGTAGACGTCATCGCGCTGGCGCACCCGGTACGGAGAGTATTCATCGTTGATGAAGTCATAGGTCGGGCTGACCAGGTCCTGACTGTCAGGAAAATAGAATTTCAAGAGGCGTTCGCCTTTTCCTGTACGTAAGTGCGGAGGAGGAAGTTTGAGAGAGTGCTGATGTGGCGAGGGTTGTTCTGGAGTTCATTCCAGGGGATGTTCAGGTCTGGCCAGCGCCCACGCGTCCAGCGGCAATGCGGCTCGATCAGTTCGAGCTCAGCTTTTGCCTCCTTCACCGCCAAGGGAGATGAAGGGGAGATGTTCATCATCACTCGATCCATCAGGCGTCCCATTGATCTGATCCCCACGCCGTGCATCAGGCGGCTCTTGGTCGGAGGCAGCCCCCAGGCGTCCGGGAAGGTCTCGCGAACCGCCGACCAGTAGGTGACAAGGATGGAGCGGATCGTTGCTGTGTCCACCGTGCCGTTGGTTAGGTTCTTGTACGGGGAGAAGACCCCAGCCGGCAGGTTCAGTGACTCCTGGATGGCCAGCATCAGGCTGTTGTCTGCGACGACCGTGGAAGTCTTCTGCTTGGCAGCAGTAGAAGCGCGACGAATCAGTCCGCGGAAAGGGGAGTCCCTGTCCTGGTTCAGTGCTTCTACGAGGGCCGAAGGCAGTTTGCGTGCCGAGAGCTTCGTGGGCAGTGCTGTCCCGACCTCGGGCAGCAACTCGGAGACGAGGTTCGTCGGCAAGGGGGAGACGGTGTTCACCCGCAGGAACTGGTCACGCTGGGTCTCAAGATCCTCTGCAACGAACGCCGCAACCGTTACCGCCAGACGGGAGTTGCGTGTACGCGCCAGCGCGAGGCTGCGCTGCTGGCCGTCCACGATCCACGCGGGCCGGGGACCGTCCGGAGTATCCGGAAGGGGGATCTCCAGAGTGCCGCTGGTGCACAGCCCGTCCGAACTCGCCGGACCGGGACTTGACCGGAAACGAACGGTGTTAGGTAGAGCGAGGATCAACCCGTTGGGGAAGAGGACCTCATCGCGGTCCAGGTACTCAAGAATCTGCCGGACGTGCTGCTTCTTTTCGGGACGCTGGTAGCCGATCAATCGCCCGGCTTCGTCTCGGGAGATCCTGGCGACATCTGCGACCTGGCTGACCTCTTCGGCAGCAAGCGCGAACATGTACAGCGGAATGGTGGGATGTTGCTCGACGCGGAGAGCGCGTCGCTTAAGAACATGTGCAGTCATTGGTTCTTCCCCACCGTTGCGGCGTAGAGATCGGCGAAGCGCTTCTGTTCGCAGGCCAGCCCCTGATCCCGCAACATGCGTAGCAGACGGGTGCGCGAGTGGACGGGATTTTGGGCAACGCTCTCCCGGATGAAGGAGATGACCCTCTCGTCGGTCATCGGAGCGCGGTGGTAGCGCTCCTTCTTGGATGCCTGTGCGACCCAGTCGTTCCATGCCGCACTTGTGTCGGGCTGAGTGAGGCGAGCACCCGAGCAGTGCTCGAGCCACCAGGCAGCCATCCGCACATTGAGGCTGGTGAGGGTCCCTCCGAGCGCGCTACGCAGCGAGCCGTCAGCGGGGAGCCGTGTCAGGCCTGGAAGATCACGCGCGCCACCGATGAGGAGCGCCTCGCCGCCTATGGCGGCTAGCGCCTGCAGTTCCGTCTCTATGGCAGCGGCGTACACCTCGGAGAGGACGAGGAGTATCGGACCCTTGCAGGCGAGGTCCGTCAACCGGGAGGCGCCACGTTCCTCCTGGAGGTGGTGCCACCAGGTGCCGCGTTCGTCGAAGGTGCCGCCCACCGAATCCTCGTGCCGAGAAGTGAAAGTGGCTGCATAGGCAGGAGCGGAGGCTGATACTGGTTGCAGCCCCAGTCCGGCTGAAGCGACCCACAGTTCGGCGGTGAAGCCGGCCTGTGCTGCGCTGGCGGGCAGCCGCAGAGAGCGAACCCAGTGGTCGCCCTTGTAGAGCTCCGTCAGGGGGCGAGGATCTGCGGCTGTGTCGAGGCGCCGCCCCCACTCGGCGACCCGCTCGGCCACGTCACCCTGAGGCAGGTTCCGTACGCGCAGCCGTTCGGCCGGAGGCGATGCCTTGCGATCGGTGCACGTCACCACGATGGAAAGTTGGCTCACCGTGGGGACTCCCGGGACTCGGTAACTCGGATCTGGTCAGGGTTACTGTAGCGTCTAGTTAGTGGGTTATAGATCAAGCGCCGCCACGGTGCTAACTACAAGGGGAGTATGAGCATGGATCGTTCCGCGATTGTGTTGCTGAGCGGGGGGCTGGACTCCACCACCGTGCTCGCCATCGCCAAGGGCCAGGGCTTCACCCCGTATGCCCTCAGCTTTCGGTACGGCCAGAGGCACAGCATCGAACTTGAAGCTGCGAAGCGGGTGGCCGAGGCGCAGGGCGTCGCTCGGCACGTGATCGCGGACATCGATCTCCGAGTGTTCGGTGGCTCCGCGCTGACGTCCGACATCGAGGTCCCTAAGCGGGAGAACGTGGACGAGGTCGAGGAGTCGATCCCCGTCACCTACGTACCGGCCCGCAACACGATCTTCCTCTCCTTCGCCCTTGCCTACGCTGAGGTCGTGGGCGCCAGCGACATCTTCACAGGCGTGACCGCGGTCGACTACAGCGGGTATCCGGACTGCCGTCCGGAGTACATGGACGCCTACGCCAAGATGGCCAACCTTGCCACCCGCGCGGGCGTCGAGGGAACCCAGGAGCTCAAGATCCACTCGCCGCTGATCGCCATGTCGAAGGCGGACATCGTGCGCGAAGGGCTGCGACTCGGTGTCGACTACTCCCTTACGTCGAGCTGCTACGACCCGGACGAGCAGGGGCGAGCCTGCGGGAAGTGTGACACCTGCCTGCTCCGCCTGAAGGGCTTTGCCGAGGCCGGTGTGACCGACCCCGTCCGGTACCAGGAAGCGTGAGCATGACCTATCTGGTCAAAGAGATCTTCTACACGCTCCAAGGAGAGGGGGCCCACGCGGGTCGGCCGGCCGTCTTCTGCCGCTTCTCGCGCTGCAACCTCTGGACCGGTCGCGAAAAGGACAGAGCAAGAGCGATCTGCCAGTTCTGCGACACGGACTTCGTGGGCACGGATGGCGAGGGCGGCGGGCGTTTCCCCACGGCCGAGGCACTTGCCGACGCGGTGGGAGCGACCTGGCCCTCTCAGGCCCAGGAACACCGCTTCGTCGTCTGCACGGGTGGGGAACCCTTGCTTCAGTTGGACAGCGAGGCTGTGTCTGCGCTGCACGACCGCGGCTTCGAGATCGCTGTGGAGACCAATGGCACCAGGCATGCCCCTGAGGGCATCGACTGGATCTGCGTGAGCCCGAAGATCGGCGCAGACCTTGTACTCACGAGTGGCGACGAACTGAAACTTGTCTATCCGCAGGTGGGCGGCGACCCGTCTCAGTTCGAAGGTCTCGACTTCCGGCACTTCCGTCTGCAGCCCATGGATGGTCCGGCCCGGGACGAGAACACACGTGCGGCGGTCGAGTACTGCATGAAGAACCCGCGCTGGACACTCTCTCTCCAGACGCACAAGTATCTGGGAATTCAGTAAATGGAAATCTTTCGCGAGTTCACGTTCGAAGCGGCACACCGTCTGCCCAACGTTCCCGAGGGGCACAAGTGTGCTCGGCTTCACGGGCACTCGTACAAGGTCATCGTCCACGTGGAGGGGGATGTTGACCCCGAGGCCGGCTGGGTCATGGACTTCGCGGACGTCAAGCGGGCCTTCAAGCCCATCGAGGCACAACTCGACCACTACTACCTCAACGAGATCGAAGGGTTGGAGAACCCGACCAGCGAGGTCCTGGCCAAGTGGATCTGGGAGAGGCTCGGGGGGGACCTGCCCACCCTGTCGGCCGTGACTGTCCGCGAGACCTGCACTTCTGGCTGCACATACCGGGGGGAATGACGTGCACGACATCCAGAACGAGCATGATCCACGCGGCATCGAGATCGACGAAGTCGGTATCTCAGGCGTCCGGTTCCCAACTTGCCTCGATGACGGGGCCGTTCGGCAGAATGGGATTGCCGAAGCTGCGGTCACGGTACGGCTCCAGGCCGATCGGCGTGGTACGCACATGAGCCGCATGGTCGCCCTGGTCCAGGACGAACTGGCAACACTGGATCCCCGGGACATGCCGCGAGTCCTGAAGGAGGGTGCAACTCTCCTCGATGCGCCGGCCATCACCGTAAGGATCAGCATGCCGTTCGCCCAGCGTGTGACGGCTCCGGCCAGCGGCAAGGGGTCCTGGCAGGTGCACGACCTCACAATCGAGGGGCGGTTGGCGGACGGTGAGGCCACTGTCGCTACGACGGTGAGGGCTGAAGTCACGAGCCTTTGCCCGTGCTCGAAGGCTATCTCTGACTACGGGGCGCACAACCAGCGCAGCGAGATCACGCTCAGCGTCACGGGTGACGGTGACGACCCCTACCCGTTGTCGGTGAACGAGGCCGTTGCCATCCTGCGCTCTGCCGGTTCAGCACCCATTGTGCCGCTTGTGAAGCGGCCGGACGAGCGCGTGCTCACGATGCAGGCTTTCGACCACCCGGTCTTCGTCGAGGACATGGCCCGCACCGTTTCCGCGGAGTGTCGTGCCAGGGGACTGTGCCACACCGTCGAGGTCCGGAACCTGGAGAGCATCCACAGTCACGACGCGGTCGCTATCGTCAGGGGCTGAGGCTTCGTAAAGTCTCCAACTTCCTTGTGATCCAAGAGGGTTCAGGCCTCTCCCTGGTCCCGCAGGCCGCTTGCCCCACCAGCCCAGTGCTGGTGGGGCGCGGCAGGCCCGCGGGCGTTGGCGGCCGACGGTCCGTCGAGGGCTGGGGGCGGGCGGCTGACTCGAGTCGGATGGGGCCGTCGATGGAGCCTATGTACACCATCGCTGCTGGTCAGCGTTTCCCCTCCTACCGAAGGACGACAGCCGTGAGGTGACCTGCCGCGGAGTGCCGCCGTGGGCTCCGACCGCCCGGACAGTGCCACAGTTACGGGCACCACAACGGCCGCCGATGGCACCTTGCGGGGTGGCGCAAGGCGGGACATGGCCAGGGCGGAAATGTGGTCCTCGGGTAACTGCCGTCTACGCCAGAGACCTTTGCACTGCCTCGACCAGTAACGTCGCACGCACATCCCCGGGGCCTCCGATGACGTGGTTCATCGCGTAGCCGAAGGCAATGCCGTGCTCCGGATCGGCGAAGCCCAGCGAGCCGCCTCGGCCGGTGTGGCCGAAAGAGCTTGGCCCGATCATCGGGTTGGTCTCAGTAGGCAGCATGTACCCGGAGCTGAATCGGCTCGCGATCAGCATCACCTGGTCCTTTCCGCTGGCCTGCTCCCTGGTTGCCACCGCCAGGGTTTCCGGTGTGAGCAGGCGCATACCGTCCACCTCGCCGATCAGCGAGGCATACATGCGCGCCAGTCCGCGTGCGGTGCCGACGCCGTTGGAGGCCGGGAGTTCCGCCGCCTGCACCTCGGGCGAGGCGAAGTCGATTTCGGCGGGGTCGGTGACCGCATACGCTCGGTTGCTGAACGAGTTCGGGTCGCGCCAAGCGGCAACCAGTTCGCGGAGATCCTCGGGAATCGACTCGGCTGGCACGGTGGTGAGGTCGACCTCGGGCCGCTGGTACACCATGCGGCTGACCCGGTCGCGTTCACCCGCGGGCAATCCGATGAAGAAGTCCAGCCCAAGGGGAGTTGCGATCTCGTCGGCGAAGAAGCGGCCCGGCATGCGGCCGGAAACCCGGCGGATCACCTCGCCGACAAGCCAGCCCCAGGTCCGACCGTGATACCCGTGCGCCGTGCCCGGAGTCCACAGGGGGCGCTGAGCAGCCAGTGCGGCCGTCATCGGATGCCAGGCCAACGCCTCGTTCAACGGAACCGGTTGGTCCAGCGCGATCAAGCCTGCCTGGTGGGACAGCAGCCAGCGCACCGGGATGTCCGCCTTGCCGTTCGCGGCAAACTGCGGCCAGTACTTCGCCACCGGCGCGTCCAGGTCCAGCGCACCGCGCTCAACCAGCATGTGTGTCGCGGTCGCGGTCGCCCCCTTGGTGGCCGAGTAGACCAGTTGCAGCGTGTCCCGCGTCCACCGACGATCGGTCTTGGGGTCGGCGACGCCACCCCACAGATCCACCACCGGTCGGCCGTGCTGGTACACGCACACCGCCGCGCCGATGTCCCCGTGCTGGGAGAAGTTCGCCGCGAACGCCTCACGCACCGGTTCGAATCCAGCCGCGACCTCACCGTCGATCGTCGTCATACCGTCCATCCTGGCATTCGGACCGACTACTCCGGCGGGGTGGGCTCGCCCTCGAAGTTCGAGAAGGTGCCTGTCAGGCTGCCATGGGCAGAGCTTGAAGGCGCTCCCGGAACTCACGCACAGCCGGGACGGAGTTGCGCGGTTCGAGCCGGGCGGAGAACTCCTTCAAGCGGTCGAGAGCCCGTACGGAGCTGACACTGTTCTCCAGGAGTCCGGCGCCGTAGTTCGCGGCGTCCAGCGCCCCTTCCAGGTCGCCACCGGCGAGCCGGGCCTCAGCCAAGCGACTGGACCGTACGGCCTTGTCCCGAGGCGCCGCGCTCTTCACGGAGGTCTCCAGGGAACCCGTCGCGCGCTCCACCTGCCCGGAGCGCAGCAGGACCTTGCCCTCCGTCGACTTCAGCTGGGCCTCGCCGAACCAGTCGAGCCAGTCCGTTTTCTCCTCCGCCGCGTGGCGCTCCCAGAGGGACACGGCACGGTTGAGCGCCGTTCCGGCTTTCCGGTGGTCGCCGTCGTGCGACAATGCCTCGGCCTTGTGCAGGTAGAGGAAGGACTGGGTGTACGGCGACAGCGTTCGAGGGGCGTTGTCGATGGCGGTCGAGATGAGGTCGACTCGCTCGGCGGTACGTCCGGCTTCGGAGACGTGAACGCCCATCTCCGCGAGGATGAAGGCGCCGAAGGCGTTGTCCCCAGAGGTGCGGGCGCTGCGCAGGGCTCCGACGTAGTACCGCTGGCCGGCGGACCGCAGCCCTGCGTCGTAGGCCATCCAGCCGGTCAGGTGCGACACCCGGGCCGCCAGGGCGTAGAGGCGGACGCGCACCTTGTCTGTGTACCGGCCGGCGCTCAGGAGACCGGTGACCAGGGCGAGATCGCCGCGTGCCTGCTCCAGGAGCCTGGCGCCTCCGAGTTGGTCGTCGAGGCTGCGGAGGGTGCTGATGCGCTGCTCGATCGTCGAGACCATCGCGTCCGTGACTTGGTCTCCGTTGAGGGCCGAGGCGAAGGCGGAGGGCGCGTCCACCCAGCTCGCCGCGAGGCTCGTCAGGGCGGCGCCGGTGATGGTGAGAAAGCCCCGGCGATCCATGCGGCCACTCCCCACGAGTTCGGACAACGCCTCAACGGTACCGGCCTCGGTCCACGGGGCGGCGAGCCCCGTCACCTCCCAGACCGGAAGCCACCGGGGCCATCCTTCCTCCCGCACCTGCTCGTACGGGACGCGCAGCAAGTCGGCGAGTACGCGCTGGGCATCCGCGTCCGGCTCCTGCCCCTGCTCCCACTTCCACACGGTCGTCCGGTTGGTCGCGAGCGGGATTCCGAGTGACCTCCCGTGTGCCTGCATGAGTCGGGCAAACTCGGCCTTCCCCCATCCGCGCATCTGGCGGAGGAAGCTCAGCGGGTGGACTGCCAACGGTTCACCAGGCACGTCATCACTCCCGTCATCCCCTCACGGCGTAGCGGGAAGACTACTCCGCGTGTCCGCGTACGGGGGTGGGTGTCCCCACGAGGAACCCCCTAGAAACGTGCCGCCGTGCGTGCGGGGGTCGTTGACTGAGTATCAGCCGTCCGCAGAGCACGCCCAGGGCGTCCGCTCCCGGAACGGCTCCTCAGATCGGCGACTCCGTCCCCGTTTCCCCGTCGGGATGGAGCCGCTCTCCAGCTCTTCGGAGGCGTCTGCCATGCCCACGCTCGTCCATCGGTTCGTCCTCGCGGGTACAGAAAGGGAGGTGCCCCTCGCCCGGCGCATAGTCGTCGACAAGGTGCGTGCGTGGGGCGTGCCGATGGACGAGGAGACAGCTGACTCCGTCCGCCTAGTCGCATCCGAGCTCATCACCAACGCTGTGGTCCATGGGGAGGGGCCCGTCACCGTGGCGCTGCACTACCGGCTCGGTCACCTGGTGATCGAGGTCCTCGACGCCAATCCCTCGGCTCCGCAGATGAGTTGTCCTCAAGCCGACGACGAGAGCGGGCGCGGACTGGCGCTGGTCGACCTTCTCGCTTCACGGTCTGACTGGGAGCCCTCCGGTCGTGGGAAGCGTGTATGGGCGGAGATCGCGCTTCCCACGGCGGCGCCTGCTATGCGAGCCGCCGTTCTGCGCAGGCTTTTCGCACTGTGGCCGAAGGGCGAGGGCGTAGCTGAGCCCGAGCCGCTTAGTCTGGCGGTCGAGTGATGGGACGGCACGCGTTACGAGCGACTCCGCTTCCTGACCCCGATGTGGTCTTCCGGCCTACCCGACGCGACATCGCCCCCGTCACAGGGGAGCCCAGTGCACGCGGTCCTCTCGCCTGCCATGCGTGTCTGTACGAGCTGGGCCAGCGCGTTCTGGAGACCAACATGCGCCAGGACACGGGCGCCTTGGCGATGAATAGCGGACCTGCCCGGTCGCGGGTGTAGGACCGCAGCTCGTCGCGACCTCCAATGACCGCCGACCCCCGGCAATGCGCATTTCCCGCAGCTGTGGGGCGGCCATCGACCTCCCGCCGGAGCCCTGGCGGGTGAACCGAAGAGGAAGGAGCACGAGGTGTCAGAGCGCACGGCACCGCCTCCGGCCCGGAGTGACCTCCTGGTGGCGGTGGAAGAGCTGACGGCCGTCCATGACCGGTACGACAGCCTCCGGTCGGACAACGCCGGGAGTTCCGGCGACGCGCCGTGGCCGGGCGGCGACGGCAACCTGCACGACAGCGAGTAGGCACCAAGCGGTGGGGGCCGGCGCGGTCGGCCGTGCCGGCCCCCACTGTGTCCGAACCACGTGGTCGAACTCATGGAGGACGCAGCGATGGAACACCGGTTGATCAGCGCCATCGAGACAGCGCTCGGATGGAGCGGCGCGGAGGAGTTGGGCAAGGGCTTCGTGCGGGGGAGCATGGGCGACTCCGCACTCGTCTCCCGCATCATGACTCCGAACCGCCTGCTCGACATCGCGATGCGCAGGAGCCTGAACCGCCCGCAGTTCCGATGCTTCCAGAAGGGCGAGGAGGTCCACCCGGCCATCTACTACACCGACAGCGTCAGTCCCCGGGGCCAGAGCATCCCCATGGTCAACATGCGTAGTGTGGGCAGGCTCCTGCGGGAAGGCGCGACGGTGATCCTGGACCAGGCCAACGTCTTCGATCCGACGATGGAAGTCGCGTGCCGGGCCTTGCAGTGGTGGTCCCGCGAGCGAGTCCAGGTCAACGCGTACCTGACGACGAACGATGCCGCCGGCTTCCCCCTGCACTGGGACGACCACGATGTCGTGATCGTCCAGCTCGCGGGTGATAAGGAGTGGGAGGTGCGCGCGGCCTCCCGCAAGGTCCCGATGTACCGGGACTCCGACCCCAACAACACCCCGAGCGATGAAATCATCTGGTCCGGCGTCATGCGGACCGGTGACGTCATGCACATCCCCCGAGGCCACTGGCACCAGGCGACTCGGACCGGCAGCGGCTCCGGCAAGAGCCTGCATGTGACCTTCGGCGTCACCAAGCGCACGGGAGCGAGCTGGTTTGCGTGGCTGGCCGACTGGTGCCGCGAGCGCGAGATCTTCCGTTACGACATCGACCGCTGGCACGGATCCGGCGGCGAGGCCCTGACCGCTGCTGCCGCTCAGCTGGTCGGCGAACGCTCCCCGGCCGACTTCCTGGCCGCGTACGAGCAGGAGACGATGCTGCCACGGCATGTGCCGTTCCTCGACATACTCGGGCCGCTCGACGCCGTTCCGTGGCATGTGGATTGCACGACCTCGGCGACTGCCGATACAGCAATCCGGCCGACTGGCGAAGCCAAGCCGCCCCATCGCGCGGCATGAGCAGACGGTGGCAGGGAGAGCGTGTTGCCGATCGGTAGAGAGATCAGTTGCGGATGACTGATCGGTGTCTCATGGTTCGCAGGTACCCGGCAGCACGCCGCAGCAGATCTCAATGCACGGCTGGCCCATGCGCGTGACGAGAGGAGCGTTGGCCGCACGCCCGGTACCACCTGGCCGCTGTCGCGGCCTATAGCGCTCGTGTCGGCGTATCGGTGGCATGGCCTGCCGGGCGAGGCGTTGGCCATGTCCGGATACCCGCCGCCGATCGGAGTCCAGTCCGATCGGTGGCCCGATCTGAGTCTGGGGGAGTGGCGCACTCGATCGATCGGTCGAGGGCGGTGCAGCCGCCCCAGCACCCCAACCCGGAATCTTTCTCGATCGGGACGAAGCCCAACCGAGGGGCTCGCTGTTGGCTCGCCACTGGCACGTTTCCCCCTCTACCTGCGGCGAGTTGCTCCTGATCGGCGCTCGATGCCAAAGAATCACGAACGGTGGATACGGCACCCTGCCATTCCGACGGAGGTTGAGACGGTGTCAAATGTGCCGCGCGGAATCTCTATTACGTGACGTCAGCATCAGAACTGGGCTGGGCCCCGTAGCCACCGGAGCGACCCTGAACCACCCCTCGCGTCCTCTCACCGACACGCCGGACGCCGGCCTTGACGACACGGCCGAGACGGAGCGTCCATGGACGCCGACCGCCAGCCGCACCCCGGGAAAGCCCTGCTCAGCCGAGGGACCGCGGCTGGTCGTGGAATACGTCGATGTCGACGGGGAGGACGCTCAGGCGCTGGCCCAGCGCCAAGGTGCCGCGATCCGGGAGGTGCTGGAGTGGCTGTACGCCCGCCACAGCGCCCCACCGGAAAGCGGACAGGCTGCAATCGGCCGGCCCTGAGCCTCCCCGCACATAACCAAAGGGAGAGGGACGCCACATGCCCGACACCCCACCCGCCCACCGGTCGTCCTGGGCGCCTCCCGTGCCCGGCCGCCCCTGGGCCACCGACGGCATCCCGGACGCCGCGGCGCTTCCGGTGACCGTCCCGGTGGCCTGGCTCGGCCGGACTTCCACGGAGGATGCCCAGGACCCGACACTGTCGCTGCCCCGGCAGCTGCGCAACGCCAGAGCCGCGCTGCCGCCCGGCTGGGTGATCGTCGCCCACTTCTACGACGTCGAGTCCGGCCGCAAGGAGCTGCACGAGCGGGGCAACTCCCTGGCTCACCAGAACTTCAAGATCCCCATCCCGCGCGACGGTAGCGTCGCCGATCTCCTTGAAGAGGCCCAGCGTCCCGATCGCCGCTTCGCTGCCGTCATCTGCGAGTCGATCGAACGCGTCGCCCGCCGCACCTACTTCGGCACAAAGATCGAGTACGAGCTGGAGCAAGCCGGAGTCGCCCTGTGTGCTGCTGATGAGCCGATCGTTACCGGCCCCAGGGCCAAGCGCGCCACACCGACCCTCACCCGGCGCGTCAAGCAGGCCGTCTCCGAGTGGTACGTGCTCCAGATGCTGGAGTTGTCCTGGGACGGCTTCATCGAGCATGTCTCCCAGGGCTGGAACGTGGGCAAGCCGCCCTACGGATACATGGCGGAGAAGGTGCCCCACCCCGTCCCCGCTCGCCGAGCCGACGGCCGTACCAAGCACCGGCTCATCCCCGACCCGCTGCGGGCCTCAGCGGTCACCCACATCTTCCAGCTCCGCGGGCTGGACAAGCTCGGTTACGACGGCATCGCCGATCGTCTGAACTTGGACCTTGTTGCCTACCCGCCTCCGGAGCCGACCCGCCCCGATGTGGCCCTGGGGCGCTGGAGCGGATCCGCCGTGCGAGAGATCCTGCGCAATCCCAAGTACACGGGCTACCAGGTCTGGAACCGCCGCTCGACGAAGAAGGGCGGCTACAACAACGACCCGAAGGAATGGGTGTGGTCTCCGCGACCCACGCACGAGCCTCTCGTCACCAAGGGACTGTTCGACACCGTCTCCACTGTGGGCCGTACGCGCCAGGGCTCCCGCACCACCCACGGACCCAACGCTCACCCGGCCACCAAGCGCTCCTATGTCCTGCGGTCGTACATCTCCTGCGACATCTGTGACCGCCGCATGTTCGGCAAGACGCGCCACCAGATCGCTTACTACGCCTGCCAGCCCGACGCGAACCAACATCGTGATCAGCCGTGGTTTCCCCACCACCCCAAGAGCTTGTGGATCCGCGAAGAGATCCTGATCGCGTCCGTCTCGCGTTTCTTCGCCGATCGGATCTTCGGGTCCGATCGGCGCAGCCACCTCGCAGCCGCGCTCGAGGCCGATCGATCTGCGGATGACGCCAGCGATCGCATCGCCAAGGAGCGCGCAGCTCTGGAGCGGTCCATCAGTGCCATCGGCCAGCGCCAGGCCCGCCTCATCCGCACCCTCGCCGACGGCTTCGGCCGGCGACGACGAGGCTGACGATCTCGATCCGGATCAGGAGAAGCAGTTCCGTGACGCGATCCGCCAGGAGCACGCCACGCTGGGCGCACAGCGCAAACAGCTCGCCGAGCAACTGGCTCAGCTGCAAGCACCGAAACAGGCGGCAGATCCCGCCGACCACGCGGCCCTACTCGACGCGCTCCCGCACCTCGACGTGGACCTTGCCCTGGTCCCGGAGGAGATCCAACGGCGGCTCTACAACGCCTTCGGACTGGAGGTCCGCTACAGCCGGCCCCGCGAGGAGCTGACCCTGCGGGTGACGATCCCGGGGTACCTGATTGACGGACTGGTGTCCGTCACCCGCGAGCTGGACCCATGGAACAAAAAATCGGGCGCCCGCACCGAAGTGCTGGCACCCGATCATGGCACTCGGGGCGGACAAGCCCGGCAAAGCCGACGCGTCCATTCCCATCTTTCGAGTGCCCCCGGCAGGATTCGAACCTGCGCACACGGCTCCGGAGGTCGTCGGATTTTCAGGTTCTCCCGCGCGACGCCTTGGGCGTACGGCGGCTGGCGGGCATGCGGCGGGAACAGCGTGACTGTCACCTGCACGGACAAGCCCACCGGCCCGGCGCCGACGATGACGCCGACCTCCTGTCCGGTGGCGAGGATGCCGGTGAGGAAAGACGTGCTCGTGGGGAGTTCGCTCGTCCGCCTCGACGAGGACTGGCTGATTGGGCCGTTCCCCGTGTGACGGCCGGAGGCTAATTGCCCCAGATCTTCCGGTACGCCTCCCGGTAGCCCTGCGGGTCCCAGGACGTACCGCCGCCGCTGTTGTCGGCCGTCGTGATGTGGACGGGGGCGATGTAGCCGCTGGCGGGCTCGTTGGCGAAGGCGCGGTTGAACTCGTCGACGATCTGCCAGCCCTGCTCTGAGAGCGGTTCGGGCACCGTCGCGGCCTGGTACTGCTTGCTGTTGAGGCGCTGGAAAGCGGACGGGTCGCCGTCACCGGCACCGATGTTGAAGGGCGCGCCGTCGCCCTGCCTGCCGGCCGAGCGCAGGGCGGGGGCCGCGTCGGCGAAGTAGAGATCGTTGATGGCGACGGAGTTCGTCCACTTGCTGCCGAAGCGGGAGATCAGTGCGGAGACCTCCTGCGGGGTACGGCTGCTGACGTCGGCGATGGGGATGTTGGCGGTGGCCAGGACATCAATGTCGGAGCAGGTGGCGAGTTCCTTTTCGATCAGGTCCGACTTCCCCTTGGCGAACGGGATGGAGGCGTCGGTGAAGACCACTACACCCGCGCGCCCGTTGGACTGGCTGATGATCCAGTCGGCGCTGACCTCCGCGACCGCTTCCACCTTCGTGGTGATGTTGGTGAAGAGCTTCGGTTCCTTGCTCGGGCCTGGCGTGGCGACGGCGTGCCAGCCTATGAGAGGGATGCCGGCGGCGTTGGCCTGGGCGACCTGCTGGGCGGTCGACTTGGGGTCGAAACCGGACAGGACGATGCCGTCGGGCTTGACGGCGACGGCCTGGCTGACGGCGGCCTGGATGCCGCCAGGGGTGCCCTGGCCGTCGATGACCCGGACCTTCCAGCCGATGGCCTTGACCGCCTTCTCGACGCCTTCCGCGGCGCCCGCGACTCCCGGGTTGGTCATGCTCTGGGCGACGTAGACGATGGTCTTGCCGACAGCCGCCTCGGGCCCCGTGGTCGGTCCGGTCCAGGGGGCGTCAACGGCCTTGGCCCTGGAGACCACCTTCTTCGCATCGGCGAGGACATCGGGGCAGCCTGCCTTCGAGGAGCCGGCGGCGGAGGTACCGCTCTCCGATCCTCGCGTGCAGCCCGCGACGGACGCGGTGACCAGGCTCAGAGCGGCTACGGCGGTGAGGGTTGCCTTGGGGGTGGCGAGGTACGACACAGGTCGGTTCCTTGGGGATGTGCGGCGGGGGGGGGGGGGGGAGGAGCTGCGGGCCGTTTGGGGTGGGGTGCGAGTGGTGCGGAACGCGTGGGGAGTGAGGGACGTGTCCGGGGTGTTGGCATCTAAGGCGTCGGTGTCTCGGGCGTCGACTTCGCCTCCGCTTCGGACGGCGACTGCCGGGTCGCCGTCGACCCTGCGCGCAGCCTGCGCCGCGCGGAGTAGCCTGCCAGGCCGACCGCGAGGAGCAGCGTGCCACCGTTGAACAGGGGCGTGGCCCAGAAGTCGGCGCCGAATTGCTGGATGCCGGCGAGGCCTATGGCCAGGACGGCTACGGCGACGACGGTTCCGGCGGCGTTGGCGCGGCCGGGCTTGATCGACGTAGAGCCCAGCAGGGCGCCCACGAAGGCGGGGAGCAGGTAGTCCATGCCGACGCTGGGGTTGCCGATGGCCTGCTGGGCGGCCAGCAGCACGCCGGCGAAACCGACCACGAGGCCGGAACCCGCGAAGGCGTAGATGCCGTAGCGGCGCGTGGGGATGCCGACGAGGTCGGCCGCGCGGGCGTTGGAGCCGATGACGTACAGACAGCGGCCCAGCGGGAGCCGTTCCAGCAGCAGCCACAGGGCGGCGGCCAGGGCGAGGACGTAGAACGCCGGTACGGGCAGGCCGAGGAACTTGGAGGTGTAGAGGTCGGTGAAGGCCGGGGGGAGGCCCTGCGGTCCGGGGACGATCCGGGCGCCGTCGGTGATCCAGCCGGTCGCCGCGTACAGCACGCTGCCGGTGCCGAGGGTGGCGATGAACGAGTCGATCTTGGCGAACTCGACCAGCAGTCCGTTGAGGACACCGACGAGGCCGCTGCTGAGGATGACGATGACACAGGCGAGGGGCCAGGGCCAGCCGTTGTTGACGATGAGCTGCATCGCCACGACATGGGCGAGACCGAGGCCGTAGCCGACGGAGAGGTCGAACCTGCCGGTGACGATGGGGATCATCGCGCCGAGCGCGAGGATCGCCGGAATGGACTGGTTGGACAGGATCGAGGAGGCGTTGTCCAGGGTCGGGAAGGTGTCCGGCAGGGCAAGGGAGAAGACCAGGAAGAGGAGGAGGGCGAGGACGGGCAGCCCGTAGGTGCCGACCAGCCGGCCGCGCCCTCGGGCCGGGCGGCCGCTGCCCGCGCCGTAGCCGAGCCCGGGCGCGGACCGCCGCTCGCGGTGGCCGGGTCGGTGGGAGGGTTCGGTGCCGGTGGCCATCACGTGTCCGCCGTTCCGGTCGGCGCCGGCATGGCCGACGCGGCGTGGGTGAGTTCGGTGACGGTGAGGGCGGCGCCGCTGAGCTCCGCGGCCACGGCGCCCTGCACGAAGACCAGGGCGCGGTCGCACACGTGGGCGACCTCCTCGAAATCGGTGGAGACAAGGAGGACGGCGAGTCCCTCGGCGAGCGCGCCGTCGAGCAGGCGGTAGATCTCGGCCTTGGCACCGACGTCCACCCCTGCGGTCGGCTCCTCCAGGATTACGACGCGGCGGCTCAGCCGCAGCCAACGGCCGATCATGACCTTCTGCTGGTTGCCGCCGGAGAGGGTGGAGATCGGCGCCTCGGAGTCGGCGGGGCGGACATCGAACCGCTCAACCAGGGAAGCCGCTTGGGCCCGCTCCCGCCGCGGGCTGATCCAGTGCCACGGGGAGTGGTGGTCGGCGCGCGGATTGGCCAGGAAGTTCTCCCGCACGGTGAGTTCGAGGGCGCAGCCCTCCTCCTGGCGGTTGCTCGTGACGAAGCCCAGCCCCGCGTCGAAGGCCGCGGCGGGGGACGTCGGGCGGTACGGCTCGCCGCCGAGCAGGACTTCGCCGCCCGTCAACGCTTGGGCGCCGGCGAGGGCGCGGCCGAGGTCCAAGTGGCCGGCGCCGGTCAGGCCGACCATCCCCAGTATTTCGCCCGCGCGTAGCTCCAGGTCGACGGTGCCTGCGCCTTCGGTGCTGGCACCGGTGAGGCGCAGTACCGGTGCGCTGCCGCTACGGACGGCGGACTGCGGTCGGTGGCTCTCTGCCTCGTGGCCCACGATGTCGTGCACCATCCGGTCGGGGCCGTGGTCGGCGAGGCGGCCTCGGCTGATGAGCCGGCCGTCACGCAGTACGGCGAAGCGGTCGGCGACCCGGTAAACCTCGTCGAGGCGGTGGCTGACGTAGACGATGCCGTGGCCGCCGTCGCGCAGGGTGTGCAGTACGTCGAAGAGGCGGGCGCAGTCGGCGGCGGGCAGGCTGGCGGTGGGTTCGTCGAGGACGATGAGCCGGGCCCCGGTGGACAGGGCGCGGGCGATGGCGACGAGAGAGCGTTCGGCGCGGGTGAGGTCGGCGACCGTCGCGTCGGGGTCGAGGTGACCGGCGATGATGCCGAGCGCCTCGGTGCAGCGTTCGCGGACTTGCCGCCAGGAGACGAGTCCGGCGCGTCGCGGATAGCCGGTGCCCAGGGCGATGTTCTCGGCGACCGTCATCCACTCGACCAGGCCGAGGTCCTGATGGATGAAGGACATCTCGGCGGCGGACGCTTCACTGCCGAGCGGATGGCCGGCCACGGTGATCCGGCCCTCGTCGGCCCGGTGGACGCCGGCGAGGATCTTGATGAGGGTGGACTTTCCGGCACCGTTGTGTCCCAGCAGGGCCAGGACGCTGCCCTCGCGGATGTCGAGGTCGACATCGGCGAGGGCGAGTGTGCCGCCTAACTGCTTACGCAGGCCGCGGATGCTCACGAGGGGTGCGGTGTCGTCGTCGGAAGCGTCATGCACGGACTTCTCCGAGAGATCTGGCGGCCGGGAGCTACTCCGCAGTTCAGACCAGAATCCTGTGCGCCACTCGACTTGCTGGTCAATAGTCTGAATGTGAATCATGCGTCAAAGTTCGGCGGCCATACGGAGTTTGTTCCGTACGGCCGCCGTGACCCTTCGAGCCGTGACTCCTGTGCGCCGGCTCCGGATCATCCGGCGTCGATGGGCGCCCCCTGGGGAAACATGGGGTTCTCCAGCCCGGCGGCGATGGTGCGCAGGTCTTTCAGCAGAGCCTCGCGGAACTCGTCGTCGAGCCGCGCCTTGAGCACGGTGACGCTGATCGCGAAGGGTGCGGAGTCGGTGCGGAAGCCCTGGACCGGCACGGCCAGGCAGAGGATGCCCGTCGTGGTCTCCTCGTCGTCAACGGCGTACCCCCGCTGCCGGGTCAGCTCCAGGTCCGCGAGCAGCGCGGGGACGGAGGTGAGGGACCGTCCGCTGAGCGCGGGCAGGGTGCGGCCGCGCAGCCGGTCCTCGGCCACCGCCGGGTCCAGGGCAGAGAGGATGGCCTTGCCGGTCGCCGTGCAGTTCGCGGGGAAGCGGTCACCGATGTTCGCGGTCAGCCGCAGCGGCTGTGTGCCGTCGTAGCGTGCCAGGTAGAGCACATCGAGGCCGTCCAGTACGGCGACCCGCGCGGTCTCCCGGGAGACGTACCGGCTGCGCCGGCACAACTCGTAGAAGTCCCGCAGCTGATCGACGGTGGCGAGGTAGCGTCCGCCGAGCTCGGCCAGTTTGCGGCCCAGACCGAAGCCCGTGCCGTTACGTGCGATCATGCCCGCCGCCTCGAGCGAGGCGCACAAGTTCCCCGTCGAGGACTTCGGCAGACCCAGGGCGCGGGCGAGTTCGCTGACCGACAGGGGCCGGCCTTCCGCCGCGGCGAGCGTGTCGAGGATCGCCACCGCCCGCGTGACCGCGGGGACAAGACCTCCTGGATCGCTTGCACCCGCCATAATCTCCCCCCATCATTCTGTTCGCAGTTCAGCATACTGGTAAGTGTCTCTTCTCTATCCCGAACGGCAACGTCGTTGGTGTTCCCTTCGCCGTCGAGACGTGCCTGGGTCCCCGCGGCTCCGGGAACGGCCTCTCGACCGTGCCGCGCCTGTCCGGCCGGCCGGCCGACAACACCATCCGAGCCTTGGAGCGCTGAGCAGTAGATGACCAGCACCCCGTTCGACTCTCCGTCCTCTCCCACAGCCCCCGACTCGCCCGGGAACACCCCGGACGACGGGCCCTCCCTCACTCGTGAGGAGTTCGACGCGCTCTTCGACGCCGTGCGCACCTGGGGCCGCTGGTCTCCGGAGCAGGCCGACCGCGGCGCCTGGAACCGGGTCACACCCGAGCACGTGCGACGCACCACCGCTCTGGTGGGCACCGGGGCCACCGTTCCGATGGCTCTGCCGTGGAACACCATGCCGGGACCTGACAACGGCAAACCCGCCCTATCACTACATGTCCGATCTCTGCGATGTGGAGGCGTCGGAGCCCTCCTGTCACAAGGACTTCATCGCGGCGGACTACCACGGCAAGGGCGTCAGCCACCTCGACGCGCTCTCCCACATCGCCTACCGCGGGCAGCTCTACGACGGCCACACCGCCCGCGAGGTCGTCGACGCGGGCGGCGCCCGCTTCGGTGCGGTCTGTGCGCTCGGCCCCTTGGTCACCAAGGGTGTGCTCCTCGACCTGCCGGCCGTCCTGGGCGCCGACTGGCTGGAGCCCGGTACGGGGCCGTGCACGCCCAGGACGTGCTCGCCGCCGAGAAGGCGCTCGGTGTGACCATCGAGGACGGTGACGCGGTCCTGCTGCACTCCGGGCACATGCGCCGCCGTGCCGCACTCGGCGCCTGGAACCCTGACGGCTCCGGCGCCGGCCTCCACGTGGATGTGATGCCGCTGCTGGCCCGGCGCGGGATCGCCCTGCTCGGCGGCGACGGTGACAGTGACGTACGACCCTCGCCGGTGGTCCTGCTGGTCGTTGCGCCGCTCAACATCCCCGGCGGCACGGGCTCGCCCGTCAACCCGGTCGCGGTGCTGTGATGGCGGGTCCGCAGGGTTCACGCTGCCGTTGTCCGCCACAGTCGCCCGCCCGCACGCGGCGGTCGACGCACAGGGCCTCGGCGACCTGGACAACGCGTCGTCCTCGACCTGCTGAGCGACACCACGAAGTAACAATATTTCGCACTCGGATCAACATAATGAACGACATGCTTAGACTTTCAAGTGTGTCTTCTGTGAAGTTCCCTCTGAGAGCCTTGTAGGTGCCCACGCCTGCCGTGCAGGGTATTGGCCGCAGTACAGAATACGGTATAGGGCTTCTGGTGTCAGGACACGCGGAGGTAGGGCTGGCCGAGCTCGGAGTCATGGGCCCGGCATGCTTCCTCTCGTGCTCCACCTCAATGCTTCAGAAGCCGAGGCGGTAACAGGCTCAGCAGGCCTTCCGCAGGCATGGAAACTGAACAGGAGCCCGACGATGGAGATCCTCGCCGGACGACAGGCCGACGGACTTGTGCACGACAACCTGACCCGGTGCACCAAGGAGTTACTGGCGGCCCGCCCCGCCGCCGATCCGATCGCGGAGTTGTGCCGCCACACCGATCTGCTGCAGCGCGGCGTCCACCTCCGCGCTCTCTACCACCACACCGCCCGCGCCTCCGGAGCGATGCGCGACCACGCCCACACTGCGGCCGGACTGGGCGCCCAACTACGCACCGTGGAAAGGCTGCCCTGCGAGGTCCTCATCATCGACCGACGGCTGGCGCTGATGGACCACGGTCCCTCCAGGATCATGGTGATCAGCGAGCAGCGCGTCGTGGACCACTTCGTCCGGGTCTTCGAGCACGTGTGGGAGGAGGGATGGGTGTTCCCCGCCGTCACCACGCGCCACCCCGACTTCGCGAGGCCCGCGGAGGCCGACCCCAAGCTCGCTATCCTGCGCATGCTCAGCGAAGGGGCCAAGGACGAGCAGGTGGCCCGCCGACTGGGCCTGTCCCTGCGCACCTGCCGCCGCCACATCGCCGACGTGATGTCCAACGTCGGTGCGGTGAGCCGGTTCCAGGCGGGCGTGCTGGCCGCCCGGTACGGGCTGCTCAGCCTGCCCTCGGTGCCGGACGACCTCGATGGCGTGAAATGACGTCAGGTGCCGTTCCCTGCGATGGGGCGCGCCGGCACCGGGTCCACGGTGCCGGCGGTCGGCCACCCGGTTCCCCCGACTTGGCCGACCGCACGGCGAGTCGCTGATGGTGGTACGTGGCTCACACGCTGCGCCGGCGCAGCACGACGTACCCGCCCGTCGCCGCGAAGGCCAGTACGGCCAGCAGCGACGGCAACCCGCCGCCGAGCAGGAACGCGGCGCTCGCCGTCAGCGCCACGACGCACACCGTCCGCATCGCCCTGTCCTCGAACAGCCGCATGCCCGCGGCGAAGGTCAGCAGGTACACCACC
Source organism: Streptomyces sporangiiformans (assembly GCF_005768555.2). GTDB lineage: Bacteria > Actinomycetota > Actinomycetes > Streptomycetales > Streptomycetaceae > Streptomyces > Streptomyces sporangiiformans. Next base: position 36,906 of record NZ_VCHX02000173.1, on the reverse strand, counting down.
AGCGTCGATGCGCTGGCGAACGGAACCAGGTTGTGCTCGTCGCCGCCCAGGACGTACAGGCCCACGATGTCGAGGGCGTAGCACACCCAGCACACCCAGAGCGCGGCCATCGGAGTGCCGGCGCGGGTGACCGCCGACAGGCGACGCGGCACCGCACCGTCGCGGGCCATGGCGTACAGCAGCCGTGAGGCGCCGAAGACCCAGGCGTTGATGTTGACCACGATCAGGAAGACGGCCAGCGCCGAGCCCAGCCGAGCCGCGCCCTCGCCGTGACTGATCCGCAGCAGCGCGGTCAACACGGCCGTGTTGTCCGTGCCGGCCCGCGAGGGCACCACCAGCGCGACGACCAGGGCGAGCGCGCAGTAGAGCGCGCCGATGATCCCGGCGGCTGTCAACGCGGCGCGCGGATAGCTGCGCCGCGGGTCGCGGACCTCGTCGGCGACATGCGAGACGTGCTCCCAGCCGAAGAACGAGAAGAAGGACACCAGTACCGCCGCGCCCACCGCGCTCCACCCGTACGGCGCGAACGGGGTCAGCCGCTCCGGCTCGGCAGCCGGAGCGGACACCGCTATCACGGAGACCAGCCCGGCGATCAGGCTGAAGACGAGGATCAACTGCACCTGCGAGGCGAGCCGGATGCCGAGCATGTTCGCCACCACGCCCAGACTCATGGCCGCGAAGCCGACCAGCAGGATCACCGTGTGTCCCTGCCAGCCCATCAGCGCCGCGAAGTAGCGGGCCGCGGCGAGCCCCAGGACCGGATTGACCACCAGGTTGAGCAGCAGCAGGAACAGGCCGGCGGCCGCGCCCAGCCGGTCGCCGAACGCGCGCCTGATCAGATAGCTGGTCCCGGCAGCGCTGGGGTACGCGGCCGAGAAACGAGCGAAGGCCGCCGCGAACGGGAACGCGACGACGGCCAGGACCAGCCAGGCCACGAGGGATGCCGGACCCGCCAGCTCCAGCGCGATGCCGGGCACCACCAGGATGCCCGTGCCGACCAGTGTGGACACGTAGTAGACGATGAGGTCACGGGTGCCCAGCACCTTGCGCAGCTGCGTCGGGGCAGCCGAATCCACACTCACCACACACTCCCAACAAATATTGGTGAACAGCCGTGAGGTTGTTATGCATTTCGCCGTCAGGCCGGTCGAATTTCGCGTCTGCTATAACGGCCCCGACGGTAAGATCACCGCGCGGACTGGTCAATGGGCTAAAGTGGCAAGTTCTTGCCAGCACTGTCAGAGCATCAGTTGGGCACAATCGGCAGCATGGAAAAGCTCAATGCCGAAACGGCCAGGCTTACCGATGAATACTCAATTCGGATCGGCCGCTGGAGCCAGTACGCCATCACCGAGCAGCTGCCCTTCGACGCCATGTGGTGCGTCATCCCGCCCGGCGGCAGCAGCCAGCGCGACTGTCACGACGAAGTGGAACTGGCCGTGGTCGTGGGCGGCAACGCCGACTTCGAGCACGCGGAGGACACCCCGGGGGCGGCGGAACGGACCGAGGCCGCGCAGGGCACGGCGATGCTGCTCGGCAGCAACGAGCCGCACATCGTGCACAACCGCTCGACCACCGAGCCGCTGGTGGTGCTGAGCGTCTACTGGCCCCAGCAGGCCCCGGCGCCCGCCGCCTCCGCCGGGACGGAGGCGGGGTCATGACCGCGGACGGCCGCCTCACCGTGCTCACGACCCCGCCACCGACACCCAACGGGCCCCTGCACGTCGGCCATTTGAGCGGTCCGTACATCGCCGCGGACGTCGCCGCCAGGGCCGCCCGTCACCGCGGCGAGCGCGTGCTGACCATGACCGGTCTCGACAGCCATCAGAACTACGTGGCGGCGAAGGCGGCGGCCGAGGGGCGCCCGGTGCCGGACGTGGTGCACACGTACGGCACCGAAATCCGGGCGGCGTTCCGGCAGGCTCGCATCGACTATGACGTCCTGGCCGATCCCACCGAGGACGCCGACTACCGCAAGGCGGTGGACCGGCTCATGGCCGAACTGGTGGGTACCGGGGCGTTCGTCATGGAGGAGACCGTCTACCAAGCCTGCGCCGAGTGCGGGCGCACACTCCACCACGCATACGTCTCCGGCACCTGCCCTCGATGCGGCGAGGGAATGGGCGGCGGAGCCTGCGAAGGCTGCGCCGGCTTCGCGACAGCGGGCACCATGGTCGAGGCGCGCTCGACCTGCTGCGGTGCCCCGGCCGTCGAACGGCGGGCGGAACTGCCGGTCCTGCACATGGAGTCGTACCGCACACAGCTGCTGGAAACCTGGGCCCGCGCCCATGTACCGGCCTCCGCCATGATGCTGATCCATCACTATCTGGACGCCGGGCTGCCCGACGTTCTGGCCGCCTACCCCACCGACTGGGGCATCGAACTGGGCGCATTGCCGGGGCTGCGCGCCGACGTCTGGATCGAGATGGCCGTGGGCTACCTCTACGCCATCGCCCGCGCCGTCGACCCCGCGGTCTTCTCCCTGGCGGAGTGCGTGAACGCCTGGCAACAGGTGGGAGAGCTCTGGCACTTCCTGGGCATCGACAACGCCTTCTACTACACGATCGCGATCCCGGCGGTGTTCGCCGCTGCCGGAGTGCCCGCCGGAACGCTCGGCGGACTGGTGGTCAACGAGTTCTACCGGCTGGAGGGGCTGAAGTTCTCCACCAGCCGCAACCACGCCATCTGGGCCAACGAACTGCTCGCCGCCGAAGACCCCGGCCTGGTGCGGCTGTTCCTCTGCTACGACCGGCCCGACCGCTACGGAAGCGACTTCACACTCGACGCCTTCCGGGCCTTTCAGAAGGCTCCGCCGCGCGGCGACGGCGACCTCGCACGGGCACAGGCGGCGCTGCGGCTGCCCGGCTTCGACCCGGCCCTGGCCGTCCGCTGCCTCGGTGCGGCACCGAACCCACTGCGCCCGCTCCTCACCGGCGAGTCATGAACGGGCGACGCATAGGGGTGGCGGGTGCGGGCATCGTCGGCACACTCCTCGCCTGGCGGCTCAGGCTCGCCGACCGGAACGTCCGAGTGGAACTCGTCGACACCGTTTCATCCGAGCGCGGCGCCACCGGGGCGTCCGGGGGACTGGTCCGCGGGTACGATCCGGAACCGCGCCAGCTCTACCTGGCGGCCTCCAGCCTGGCCGAACTGCGCGCCAGCCGCCTGTTGCGGGCGTGGAGCTGCTACCAGGAGACCGGCTCGGTCTATCTCCAGGCCGACTCGGGCCATCCCGCGGCGCTCGCCGAACTGGAACGCCTGCTCCCTGGATCCGTACAGACCCGCGGCCCCGGCGAGGCCCCGTACCTGGCCACCCGGCACGCCGTCGTGGAGCGGCACGCCGGCTTCATCTCGCCACGGCGGTTGCGCGACGAGGTGCTGGCCGACTTCGTCCGGATGGGCGGTGACCTGGTCCACGGTCAGGTCGGCGGCATTCGCGCCGAGCCCGACGGCACGGTCAGCTGGCAGGTGGATGGCCAACAGCGCCGATACGACACCGGCGTCCTGGCCACCGGCCCATGGACCCCGGCGCTACTGCCGGGCGACGGCTACCGGACCAAACTGATCCAGTACGGCGTCTACGAGGCGAGCGGGACGGTCCCCGCCCCATTTGTGGACGAGGTCACCGGCCTGTACGGGCGGCCCGGGCCCGGCAACGGAGTCCTCCTCGGTGTACCCAGCGACACCTACGACATCGACCCCGCGAAACTCCGGCCCGACCCGGCACTCGTCCGGCGCACCACGGAACTGGCCACCCGCGTCTTCCCCGGACTGGGGATCGCCGGACTGCGCCACATTGTGGTCGCCGCCGACTGCTACACCGCCCCGCAGGGCCTGCGACTGCGCCCCGCAGCCGAGGCCGTACCTCACCTGTTCACCTTCACGGGCGGCAGCGGCGGCGCAGCCAAGACTGCGATCGCGGCCGCCCGCCAGAGCGCCGACAGCCTCCTGCACCACCTCGCAGTCCCCGCCTGATGTGACGGTTGGCGAACCCACCCAAGCACAGACCACCGGACCACCACACACCGGACAACAACCGCTGGAGGACACCGTTATGCACCACTACCACACCGTCGGCGTCGGAGCCGGCCCGGCCAACCTGAGCCTGGCCGCGCTCTTCGAATCCGCCGCACCGCACCAGATAGCCCTGCTGGAACGGCGACCCGGCCCCGCCTGGCATCCGGACCTGCTGCTCAGTGGCGTACGCATGCAGACCTCGTGGCTGAAGGACCTGGTCTCCTTCGTCGACCCGTGCCACCGGCTGTCGTTCCTCAACTACATGGTCACCACCGGGCGGGCGTGGGGCCTGCTCAACGCCCAGTTCGACTTCATCCCCCGGCAGGAGTACGCGCAGTACCTGCGCTGGGCGTCCGAGCGGCTCGGCTGCATCCAGTACGACACCGACATCGACCGGATCAGCTTCGACGGCGGCTTCGCCTACCACGCCGGCGGCGAGGTCGTGGCCACCAGCGACCATCTGGTGCTGGGGCTCGGCAGCAAGCCGTACGCGCCCCCCGAACTGGCGGGCGTCCTGGGCGATCGGGCCTTCTTCCCCGAGGAGTTGACCGCCCGGCTGCCCCAGCTGGACCCGGCGGAACCGATCGCGGTGGTGGGCGGCGGACAGACCGGCGCGGAGAGCGTCCTGGAACTGCTCGGCCGCGGCTTCACCCGTATCTCCTGGCTCGGCCGCCGGCCCTGGTTCCAGCCGATGGACGACTCGCCGCCCGGCAACGACTTCTACCGCCCGGCGTACGTACGGTTCCTGCAGGACGTGCCGCAGGAGACGCGCCGCCGCCTCGTGGACGACCACGTCCTCACCGGGGACGCCATCACCCCGGGCACGCTCCGCGCGATCTTCCAGGCCAACTACGACGGGATGCTGCGCCACGGCGAGTACCCGGTGACGCTCTACCCGGAGCGCGACGTGGTCACCGCCGAGGCCGACGGCGACGGGCTCACCCTGCACGCCGTCTCGCCCGTGGGGCGTGAGGAGCACCGTCTCGCGCACGCCGTGCTGGCCACCGGCCGGCAGCCGGCCGAGCCACCGCTGGATCCCGAACTGCGCGAGCGGATCGAACTGGACGACGCCGGGGAGCTCATGGTCGAGTCCGACTACTCGCTGCGCTGGAAGGGCCCGGACGGCCACCGGATCTTCGCGCTCAACCGGTCCCGCCACACGCACGGCATCCCGGACGCCAACCTGACCCTGCTGCCGGTGCGCAGCGCCACAGTGATCAACTCCCTGTTCGAGCGCGAGATCTTCACCATCCGCGACACCAGCGTCAGCACCCGCTGGAAGGTGGCGTGATGACGGGCCCGGTCACCGGGTCGACCGACTACGACGGCAGGTCGTTCCGGTCCGCCGCCACCGAGACGGCCACGTCCGCCGGCGTCCCGGTGGGCCGCTACCACCAGAAGGGCGACATCGTCTGGGCGGAGTTCTCCGGCGGCGCGGTGGTAAGCGGCTACCTGGTGGGGCGGCAGGCCGGCGACGGCCGTCTCGACCTGGCCTACTGCCAGGTCCTGGCGGACCGGACGGTCGTGTCCGGCCGCTGTGTGAGCACCCCGGAGATCCTGCCGGACGGGCGCATCCGGCTGCGTGAGGACTGGGAACGCCACGGTGTCGGCGCATCCCGCGGAGTCTCCTACATCGAGGAGATCGCTGAGCCCGAGCCGTCGGCCGGGCTCGTACGACGCGACCTGACGTGACGTCCTGTCCCAGAACGGCGGGCCTACACGTCCACTACGTTCGGGTAAACGGACAGTGCCCCATCAACTCACCGCCGACCTGAGGACGTTCAGTGCATTCCGCGAGGCACCACACCGTCGTAGACAGCCCATACGGCGCCCTCACCCTCGTCGCCGACGACGGCGTCCTGTGCGGCCTCTACCTGGACCAGCGGCGCCACGAACCTCCCAAAGACGCCTTCGGCGCCCGCGACGACACGCTCTTCGGGGAGACGCAGGAGCAGTTGGACGCCTACTTCGCGGGCGAGTTGCGGAAGTTCACCGTCGAACTGCGGCTGCACGGCACGCCGTTCCAGGTCAGCGTATGGGAGCAGTTGCGCCTGATCCCGTACGGCGAGACCCGCTCCTACAGCGAAGTGGCCGACGCCCTGGGCAACCCGAGGGCATCCCGTGCCGTCGGCCTCGCCAACGGCAAGAACCCCATCAGCGTCATCGTGCCCTGCCACCGCGTCATCGGCGCGAGCGGCAGCCTCACCGGGTACGGCGGCGGCCTGGAGCGCAAGCGGCGGTTGCTGGACTTCGAGCGGGGAACGCCGCTCTTCTAGCCGGCCAACCGGGCTGCGATTCTGTGTCTGTTTCGGGGGATTGCCCGGGGAAATAATTGCCGTCCATCTTTCCCGAATTCTCACACCCTGTAATTCGCGCAACTGGCAAGTTGTTGCCAACTCCGCTCTGCCCCGCGCTGCCAGAATTAACGGTACGCAAAAGCCCACTGATGGAGTGACAGGTATGACTTTCGAACTCGTGCACGTGAACGTCGGCAGGATGGTGGCACCGGCGGACGATCCGCAGATGAAGGAGTTCATCGACAATCTCGGCCCTGTGTTCGCTCTGGCGGAGGCGGCCCCGGGTTTCGTCTGGCGGCAGACCGACGACGACCCCGGGTTCGAGTGGGACGCGGGCGACAGCGCGGGCGTTCTCGTGAACATATCGGTATGGGCGTCGCTCGAGGAGCTGGAGACCTTCACCTACTCCGGCGAGCACCGCGAGTACGTGCGCAGGCGGCGGGAGTGGTTCCAGCACATGACCATGGCCGCGTACGCCCTGTGGTGGGTCCCGGCCGGCCATCGCCCGACCACGGCGGAGGCCGAGGAGCGCGTCAGGCACCTTCGGGAGCACGGTCCCACGCCGTACGCGTTCACTTTCCAGCAGAACTTTCCGCCCGGCGCGCACACGCCGGGGCCCGTCCCTTCCGAGCACGTGGCACCGGCCTCTCCGCTCGCGTGAGCGCCCGCGAGGCGGCGTACGAACGGCCGTTCTACGTGCTGCTGGGCCCCGACGGCGCGGGTAAGTCCTCGGTCATGGCGGAGGTCGGGGCCCGCCTGCCCGGATGGCGGATGCTGTCCACGGACAACGCCTTCCTCGGGCCGGAGCACGAGCTCGTCCGCCGGCTGCGCCGCCATGTGGTCGAGGACGTGCTGCCGAACCTGGGGACGTCTTACTCGGCGGACTTCCTGGCCAGCCTCCTGCAGACTGCCGTGGTCCATCTCAAGGACCAGGTGGGGTGCCAGGACGGGGACGTTCCGCTGCTGATGGACTCGTACTACTACAAGATCCTCGCGAAGTGCCGCCTGGCCGGCGTCGGGTCGAACCCCATGTACAGCTGGTGGCGCTCCTTCCCTCAGCCACGCGCGGTGGTCTACCTCGACGTGTCCGCCGCGTCCGCCTGGCGGCGCTCGGCCGAAGGCGCTCGGCTCAACCCGCTGGAGTACTTCGGTGAGCACCCCGAATGGCTGGGCTTCGAGAGCTTCCAGAAGAGCCTTCGCAAACTGATGCTGGAAGAGGTGAGGGATGTGCCAGTGACCATCATCGAGGAACGGCCCAGCGTGGGCCGGACCGTTGACGCGGTGGTGGAGGTGCTCACCTCGTGACCACCGGCCAGGGGTGGGCGCACGCCGGCCACGCCGAGCGGTACCGGGAGCGAGTCCTCGCCGAACGCGAGCGGTTGGCCGACGCGCTCACCGACCCGCACGGGCAGCAGCGGCACGTTCTCGCCGACCTCCTCGACTTCAACTCGGGAACCGAGTTCGGCAAACGGCACGGCTTCGCCCGTATCCTCGGCATCGACGACTTCCGCAAGGCCGTCCCGGTGCAGGACTACGCCGCACACGCGCCGCTGATCGAACGTACCGCGGCGGGCGAGCCGAACCTGCTGTCGGCGGACCGGCCGGTCGTGTACTTCACCAGCAGCGGAAGCACCGGCGCCCACAAGAAGATCCCGGTCACCCCACGGTTCATGCGGACCACCTTCTTCCCGTTCTACTACGCGGCCTGGGCGCCGCTCGTCGAGAACTTCCCCGACGTCGCGAACCGGCCCGACGCCGTGCTCAATCTCAAGCACGACCCACTCGCCGCGCCCCCCACCACGGCCGACGGCCGCCCCCATGTCGGAGCCAGCCAGGTCGACTTCGGGGAGAGGTTCGGCGAACCCCTCTCGGCCGAACTCGGCACAGCGGCGCCCTGGGCCACCCTCCCCGTGGACGTCGCGCCCGACGACCACCTGGAGAAGATGTACCTGCGGCTGCGGCTGGCGGTGCAGAGCGATGTGCGCTGTCTCATCGGCATCAACCCGGCGATGATCGCGGCTGTGCCGTACCAGCTGACCCTGTGGTGGGACCGCATCGTCAAGGAGGTGCGCGACGGCACCCTGGGCGGCGTGCCCCACGGCAGCTCCGACCCCGGCCGCGCGGCCGAACTGGAAAAGCTCGCCGACTACTTCGGCGCCGTGTCCCCGGCCCAGGTGTGGCCACGGGTCAGGGCCCTGTTCGGCTGGACGACGGGCGTGGCGTCGCTCTACCTTCCAGAACTGCGCGAGCGGTTCGGCATCGGGGTCACGGCGCTGCCCGCGCCGGTCGCCGCCTCCGAGGGGCCTGTCGGCGTACCGCTGGACCGGCACGGTTCCGCGGGCAGCCTCGTCGTGTCGGCCGCCGTGTACGAGTTCGCGGACGCCGACACCGACCTCGAGCCCGACACCGAGACGCTGCTGCCCCACGAACTGGAACCGGGACGCGAGTACCACGTGATCTTCAGCCATGTCGGCGGGCTGTACCGGTACGCCGTCGGTGACGTCGTCCGGGTCGTCGATCTGGTCCACGGTGTGCCGCGCGTGGAGTACGCGGGCCGGGCGGGCCGCTCCGACGTGGCCGGTGAGCGGCTGCGCGAGTCCCAGGTCGTCCGCGCGCTGCGCAGCGCCCTCACCGCCACGGGCCTCGGACTGGCCAACGTCGCCTGCCGCGTCGAACCGGCACCCGGCACGGTGGTGCCCCGCTACGTCTTCGCCATCGCCCCGCTCACCCCCTGGCAGGACGGCGAAACCGCACGCTTCACGGCCCTGCTGGACACAGCACTGACGGAAGAGTCCGCCGGCTACCGGCGGGCCCGCACGGACAGTCGGCTCTCCGCCCCCGCAGTGCACCTGCTCGACCCGGACGCCTTCCACCGGGACTGGCACGCGGCCGTCGGCAGCGGCATCCGCCCGACCCAGGTCAAGGACCGGTTGTTCCGGCAGGACGACGCCCTGTGGCAGCGCCTGACCGGTACGGCACCCCTCTGACCATACGCAGCATGAGGAGCCCCCCACATGACCGACCTGCTGAACGCGGTGGAGCGGACCGCCCTGCTCACCGCCGCCCTGCGCGCCGCCGAGACCCGGCGTGAGGACCGCCTCTACGAGGACCCCTACGCCGCCACACTCGTCGGCGACGCGGGCCCCGGACTGCTGGCCGAGATACGCGCGGCGACCTTCCCGCCCGACAGGCCGCGCACCCTGCCCAGCACCCCCGACTACAACGCGATCCGCACCCGGTTCTTCGACGACTTCCTGTTCGGCGCCGCTGGGCACCCAGGCATGACCCAGATCGTGCTGGCCCCGGCGGGCATGGACTCCCGCGCCTACCGGTTGCGCTGGCCCGGCCACATCCGCTACTTCGAGGTCGACCGGCCGGCCGTACTCGAGTTCAAGGCCGATCGCCTCCGGGACGTCACCCCGCGGGTGGCCCATCACCCCGTCGCCGTCGACCTCACCGCCGACGACTGGGAGCAGCGGCTCGTCGATGCCGGGTACGATCCGTCGCTGCCCTCGACCTGGCTGCTCGAAGGGCTGCTCTACTACATTCCCGAGGCCGACACGCACCGCATGCTCCAGCGCGTGGCGGCCGTCTCCGCGCCCGGCAGCCGGATCGCCGCCGACCTGGTCAACGCCGCCGCCCTGACCTTGCCGCACATGCGGGGGCTGCTGGACGTCTTCGCTCGCTGGGGCTGCCCCTGGGTGTTCGGCAGCGACGAACCCGAAGCGCTCTTCGACCAGTACGGGTTCGACGTGGAGGCCACGCAACCCGGGGAGCCGGGCGCCGACTTCGGCCGCTGGCCCGACCCCGTGCCGACGCGTGATGGCACGGACGTCCGCCGGGTGTTCTTCGTCCACGGACGGCGCCGTTGACCGCGCCCGCCGTGGTGGTCGTGGGCGGCAGCGTCGCTGGACTGGCCACCGCCCTGGCCCTCGCCGAACGCGGCTTCGCGGTACGGGTCCTGGAACGTTCCGCCCCGCCGCCGGAGGGACCGGTCGAGAAGGCCGCAGAACTCTGGCACCGGCCCACCGTCGCGCACAGCGGCCACTCCCACATCCTCAACTCGCTCGGAGTGCGGGTCCTGCGCCGCTCGGCCCCGCGCCTGCTGGACACGGCCCTGGAGGAGGGCGCGCGGCTGCTGGACCTCACCTGGGCGGCACCCACTCGCGCGGACCGCGAACTGGTGGCCCTCGCCGTACGCCGTCCCGTCCTCGAACTGCTGCTCCACCGGGCCGTATCGGCCCTGCCCACCGTCACGATCGACCACAGCGCAGCGGTCCGGGGCCTGCTCCTGGACCCGTCCGGCTCACAGGCCCGCGGCGTGCTGACCGACAGCGGCGCACAGGTGCCCGCACGGTTCGTGGTGGACGCCACCGGCCGAAAGGCCGCCGCCCGCGCCTGGCTGAGGGACGCGGGCACACCGGTGGGCGAGGACCTGACCGACCCCACGCACCTGCGCTGTTTCACCCGCTTCTACCGGCTGACCGAGCCGGACGGCACCTTGCCCGGCCCCCTGAACCGCGGCAATGCGGCCGGCGGCATCTGGGACCATTACGCGGCCGTCGTGCACCTCGCGGACAACGGCACCTTCGCCATCGCCCTTGGAACGCTCACCTCCGACCCGGCCACCACCGTGCTGCGCGAGCCCGAGGCCTTCACCGCCGCCGCGCGGCTCTCCCCGCACGTGGCGGAGTGGACCGACGAGCGGGTCGCTACGCCGCTGACCGGCGTCCGGGCCATCACCATGCCGCCGAACACCCTGAGCTCCACGATCCGTCCCGGACAGCGGCAGGCGGCCGGACTGTTCCCGGTCGGGGACGCGGCCTGCGTCACCGACCCGCTCTACGGTCGCGGCATGTCGCTCGCCCTCGAACACGCCTTCCGGCTGGCCGAACTGCTCGATGCCCACCCGACCGCGGGGGAGCGGCAGAGCGATCTTGCCGTGCACCTCGCTGACGAGATCCATCGCCCCTGGTACGAACAGGCCGTCCACGACAGCCGGGCCCGCACCGCGCTGTGGCGAGCCAAGGCCGACGGCACCCCGCTGTCCCCGGTGTCTCCTGCCGCTCCGGGCCGGCCGGCCCTCGCCGAGGTGGCACGGGCCGCCGTCGATGACGCCACTGTCCGGCGCGGCCTCGTCCGCGTCCTGATGGGCCTCGACATGCCCGCGAAGATCTTCGACGACGCCGGCTTCCGAGAGCGGGTGGACGGCGCACGGGACGCCGTCGCACCGGCCGGCCTGCAGCCACCGACCCGGCAGGAACTACTGGCAGCCCTCGGCTCGGAGGAGGAGTGATGACAGGGGGACGCCGTCGGGTGCTGCTGGCACCGATCACCGTCACTCCGTCCAAGCCGCTGACCCCCAGCCACCTCAAAGGCCTGCTCTGGACGGATGTGATGTTCCGGGCCACGGCACATCTGGCCGACGTCACGTACCGCTACAGCCACACCACGTACCACCCCACCGAACAGACGCTGGGCTTCTGGGAGTTCCTCGATCGCAGCCACGGCGACGTCGACTACGACGCCCTGTCCGAGGAGGAGGTCGGCGAACTGTATGTGCGCTTCCGGGCCGAGCGCAGGCCGCTCACCGCCGCGGACGTACGCCCGTACGCCGAGGCCGTCGAGCGCACGGGCTATGTGCACCCCGCCAGCGCACGCGTGCTGCGGCTGTGGAGCCGGCACTACGAGCGGCTCGGCCTGCACGACCCGGGACTACTGGCGCGCCAACCGCCCGGGTTCGGGCTGGAGGAGATGATCCGGCATCTCGTGGCGGCCGGCCTGGGCCTGGACCAGCGGTACGTGGGTGGCCCCGTGTACCTCGACGCGACCCGCCACGGCCTGCCCCTGCGGCAGATCGTCACCGCGGACGGACGCCCCAACTATCTCGCCTGCGCACTGCGCGAACTGCTGCCGCTCGCCCCCTGCTACGACGAGACCGTGCTGCTGTACGACCGGGAACTCGATCCCGATTACCAACTCGTGGAACGGGCGCTGACCGGCACGGGGACCACCGTTCACCGGGTGCCCATCGGCCGGGTGCCGATCGACGGCAAGATCACCTCCGCCCGGCACGGCGGCTGGCACAGCCACACCACGGACGTACTGCTGCGCACCCTCGGCGACGAATACGACCCGGCCGCGCTCCGCCTCGGCATGCGCCTGTACTTCATCGCCACCCTCGGACCCGGACAGCGGGAGTCGTTCCGCTACGACCTGCTGCGCAAGAGCCTCGCCCGCGCGGAACAACTGCTGAGCCGTGCGCGGGAGACGCCACGGGTCCCGGGCGCACTGCCCGCTCTGCTGGCCCGGCATCGGCGCGCTCACACGCATGTCGATCCCTACCGGCTCACCTCGTCGCTGCTCGGCCGCAGCCGCCGGCCCCCGGCCAACGACCTGCTGACCACGGTGTTCATATGACTCTCAGCCCCGAAATGCTGCTCACCGTCGCGGCCGACAGGCTGCGTACGGCCCGACCCGAAATGGCCGCCCGGCTGGACGTGTCCACTCCCGACGCGCTGCGCGACGCCAAAGCCGCCATCGCCTCCCGGGAGGTGGACGGTCCGGCCGACGGTGCCGTCGTCGCCGTCATCGGCAGCTTCTCCCTACCGCGCTGGGTACACGAGACCTGCCGCTTCGCGTTGTCGGTGCCGGCTGACCGCGCCGTACCCTGGCGGCGCTCTTTCACCCGCACCCTGTTTCTGGCGGGGCGGCCCGACAACCTCAGGGAGCGGTTCGCCTTCGACCACATCGCCGACGACGCGTCATCGGCCTGGGTCGGGCCTGCCGCCGACCGGACCACCACCGCCCTGCGCCGGCTGCTCAAGACGTTCAGCGGCGCACGTGAACTCTCCGCGTGGGCTCCGGTCGCCATAGCCGTGTCCGGGCCTGCCGCGTCCGGTGCGCCGAGCCCTCCGAGCCGCCCCCACGTCCACCGTGACCTGTACATCGCCACGTCGGGACTCACCGTCTCCGACATGCTCGTCCAGGTGAACCACCTTCTCGTCGAGGCAGTTCTGGACGGACTGATCCGGCCCGCGGACAGGCTGACCCTGCGTGCAGTGCCCCACCTGTCCGGCTTGGCCGTGCCGTTCGCCGCGCTGCGCGTCGACACGGACGTGCACCGCCCCCACGAGCTCCAGGCATACGCCGCACTGACCGAGGAGACCTGAAAGTGCCCGATCCCCTGCTCACCGCAGCACCCGACGCCACGCGTCCCGTCCGCCTCGGCGTCCATGGCTCATCGCACCTGGCCTCCCGTGTCATCACCGCCGCGGGGCACAGCTCGCACGAGGTGGAATTCGTTCCGTACGAGGTGGCCGAACCCTTCCGCCCGCTGCGCGCCCGCGCCCTGGACGTCATGATCGTCAAGTACGCCGTACAGGAACCGGACATCGTCGTCAGCCGGCCCGTGGCCTTCGACGGCCGCGCGCTGATCGTCGGCAAGGAGCACCCCCTCGCCGACCGCGATACGGTGTCGATCGAGGAGGCCGCCCGCTACGACTGCTTCCGTTGCCCCGGTGACTTCCCGCCGTACGTCTGGGACAGGGTCGTGCCGCCGCACACCCCGTCAGGTACACCGCTCCGCCGCATCCACCGGATGACGACCGTGAAGGCGATGGTCGGTGTACTCGCTGCCGGCCAAGCCGTCCACGTGTCGTTCCAGTCGCTCGGCGCGATGCTGCCGCCGCACATCAGGGCCGTTCCCATACATGATCTGCCGCCCGCCCCGGTGAGCCTCGCCTGGTTGCGCGACGTGGATCTCCTCCCGCGGGCGGCCATTCTCGTCGCCGACGCCGAGCGGAGCGCCGAGCAGTGACCCGCACCGAGGACGTCCCCGTCGTCCTGCTGCACGCCCTGCCGCTGGACTCCGCCATGTGGCAGGCCCAGGCAGCGGCGCTGCGCGCACGCGACCGCACGGTCATCACTCCCGACCAGCGCGGATTCGGCGGCACCCCCTTGGGTACGGCGCCCCCCTCGCTTGACACCGTCGCCGACGACCTCGCCGCGCTGCTCGACCAACGCCGCGTCGGCTCCGTGGTGCTCGCCGGATGCTCGATGGGCGGCTATGTCGCGATGGCCTTCCTGCGCCGTCACCGTCACCGGGTCCGGGCCCTCGCCCTGCTGGCCACTCGGGCGAGGGCCGACAGTCCCGAGGAGGCCGCCGAACGCATCCGTTTCGCCGACCTGATACTCGACGAAACCCGCCGCGACCAACTGGTCACCCACACCGCCCCGTTGCTGCTCGGCGCGGCCACCCGAGCCCGACGGCCCGACCTGGCCGAGCAGGTGACGGCGATGGCTGCGACCGCGGCTCCCGAGTCGGTGTCCTGGGCCCAACGCGCCATCGCGACCCGCCCCGACTCCCTGTCCGTCCTGCGCGGCACCGACGTGCCGGCCGTCGTCCTCAGAGGGGCCGAGGACGACCTCGTGGCCGCCGACGAGGCGGCAATCACGGCCGAGGCCCTCCCGCGCGGGCGGCTCGTCACCGTGCCGACGGCCGGCCATCTCCCACCGCTCGAGGCCCCCGATCACGTCACTCGGCTTCTCACCGCACTGCTCGACGCCTCCGCCGCGGAGAACCGGAAAGGAGACAGCGAATGGTGACAGAGGATCATGCGTCCTGGGGCCACACTGCATCGACCGGGCTGGGATTCACCCACGAGTCGATCGTCGACGCGCACTTCGAGGCGTGCCTGCCGCACTACCGGGCGGCCCTCGATCAGGTCGGCATCCGCTCCAACTGGCATGTGCTGGACGCGGGCTGTGGCAGCGGTGCCTTCCTGCCCTGGCTGGCCGATCTGGTCGGTCCCGGGGGCCGTGTGTCGGCGATCGATCTCGCGGCCGAGAACGCGGAACTCGCCGCCGAGCGGATGCGGCGCCACCCATCCCGCTGCGCCGTCGACGTCCGGCAGGGAGACGTCCTCGGCCTGCCGTACGAGGACGACACCTTCGACGCCGTCTGGTGCGCGAACACCACGCAGTACCTCGACGACGACGAACTCGCTTGCGCCCTGCGGGAGTTGAGCCGGGTGGTACGGCCGGGCGGGATCGTGGTGGTCAAGGATCTCGACGCCTCCCTGATCACCGTGCGGCCGGCGGACCCCTTCCTGCTCACGGACTTCTTCCGGCACGCCGCCCGCAGCTCCGGTTACGCCCGGCAGCTGTTGCGCACCCGCGATCTCCACCGGTACCTCGACGACGTCGGCCTGGTGTCGGTGCGACAGCGGACGATGCTGATCGAACACTTCGCACCGCTCGGGCCGGCAGCGCTGCGGTTCTACACAGCGGCCTGCGCCCGCATCGCCCAGCAGGCCACCGACCGGCGCCTGGCGGGAGACTGGGCGCCCTTCCTGGACCCGGACGGCGCGGCCAACCCGCTGCGGGACCCGCAGGGTTACCTGAGCGAGGGCAACACGGTGACCGTGGGCACCGTCCCGCCGGCCTCCGACCGGTGACGCTCACCGGTACCCAGCACCGTACCTGCGACGGTCGGCCGTCACCCGGGCACCCGGGGTGCCTGGACAGACACCCTTCGTACTGCTCGTCGGTCTCCGCTGAGGCGGCGGTGATGCGGGGGTTGAGCAGCACGATCGCGTCGGCGCCTTCCTCGGCGGGTTGGACGACGGCCGCTCCCGACCGATGCCGATCTGCGGGGCGGCGATGCCCTTTCCCTTGGCGAAGTGGTGCACTCGGGCGATGCGCTCTACGTGGGCGAACAGCATCTCCACGGTCTGTTCCGCGGCGTCCCGCTCGGCGGGCAGGCCGATGGGGCGGGCGGGCTCGGTCAGGACGGGGGCACCGTGCTGGACGACTCCGCGCCCGCCGGAGGACACCCGTCCGGTGCCGCTTCCGCCCGAGCTGGTGGCGCTGTGGCGAGAGAGCATCAACACTTTCGGTACCGCTGGCGCCGGAAGGCCGTTCTTAAACGAACGCGGTGGCATTCTCGCCTCCAGCACGTACGACCGCGCCTGGCACGAAGCCTGGGAACTGGCCCTTCCATCCGACCTGCTGAACACACCTCACTCGCGGCTCGCCCCTATGACCTGCGTCACTCGGCTCTGTCCACCTGGATGAATGCCGGAGTGGACCCCACCGAGGTCGCGGAACGCGCCGGCAACAGTGTCGAGGACCTCATGGCCAAATACGCCAAGCGCCTGTACGGACGGGCCGCGATCGCCGGCCAGCGCATCCAGGCGCTGCTGGGCGAATACGATTGAGCGCCTTTCCAATCCCCGGGGCTTCCTTCCGAGTCCGGGAATGGTGGCTGGTCGGCGTGCCGTGGCATGGACTGAGGATCAGCCGCTTCTGCGACGGCCACTCGGTTGTGAACGTTCGGGACGACCGGGGCCAGGCGACGGATGTTTCGCGTTGGCGACCGTGTCTTGGCGCACGGGCTGTTGGCTGGATGGCGAAGCGGTTACTGCTGTGGCTCGTTCCTCTGCGGGATTCTCGTCCTGCGGAGCGATGAGTTGGCGTTGGCAGTCGGCGAATCGCTCGCGCAGGGATGCGGCTTCGGCCCGCGGTAAGGTCGTAGGCGGCGAATTGCTTGTCGGTGTAGCGCTGGATGCGGGCGAGTGAGTCGGCGAACATGTACGCGGGCCTTGAGGAGGCCGTCGACGTCGATGGCGTCGCGGACCTCGGCCCGGCCGTCCAGTGCGATGGTCTTCCAGGCGGCGACGTCGTCGGGATGCAGGACTGGGCCGAGCTCGGAGGGCACGGGCGGGTTGTTGAGGAACTCGGCGACGAGTTCCACCTTGTTCTGGATACCACTGACGGGATCGGTGTTCAGCCGCGTGTAGGTGTGCTCGGAGTTCTGGTGGGCCAGCTCCACGGTGAAGCCAGCGGCTTCGTAGGCGGCGACGACGCGCTCGGTGGCCGCGGGCATCTCCGCGGTGGCCCGGTTGATCGGGGCGAAGAGGTCGACGTCGTCACTGACCGGTTGACGATCTGATGGGCCTGGACGGCGTAGCCACCTGCCAAGGCGTAACCGAAGTCGTCGGCGAGCGCGTTGAGCCCGATGCGGATCAGTCGGCGGTGCAGTTCGTCCATTACCCCGCGGCCGCCGCAGGTGCGAGTTCGGGGAAGCGGTCCTGCCAGGCCCTCCGGGCCGGAGCGGGCAGGAACAGGTCCGTCCAGTGTCGGCGCAACATATCGGCGCTCAGGTGTGCTCGCAGGTCAACGGTGGACTGGGCCTCGCGGATGACCCGCTCGTACATCAGGAGCAGGTCGGCCGCGTCGGCGAGGTCGTATTCGTAGTGCGGGCCCCAGCCGATGTGCCGGGGCAAGGTCACGGCACCGGAGGTCGGCCCGACCAACTCGTCGAGCGACTCCGGAAGCTCGTAGATCCTGGCTGCGGCGTACCTGCTCATATGCCAGCATCGTAGACCGTCATTGATGGCAAACATGCAGGTCACGGCAGGTATCCTACGGTGCTGGCTCCGCCTTGTGCCGTTTCCGTCCCGCACATGTCCCGCGCGAGGCGACTTCGCGAGATCGGATATTTGGGATTCCATCGGTTTGACACCATAAAGTTGCAGGTCATAGCCCTGTCGGGTCGAGTGGTCATCGCGGAGTGGGCCGTGTGTGTTTTGGCATGCACAAGAACGGCGCTGATCTGCATTTCTGCAGTTCAGCGCCTTGATCCGGAGTGCCCCCGGCAGGATTCGAACCTGCGCACACGGCTCCGGAGGGCCTTTCCACTCAGCCTGTTTTGCCTGGTCAGTGAGCCGTAGCCAGACAACTGAGGGCCAGCGGTCCACGCCTTGTCCGCGGCGCCGGAGCAACCCCAGCGCCCGACCCACGAAGCGTGACACTTTGAGTCCATGCCGCACGGTAGCCGCATATCTCGTCCGCGCTCGGCCAAAGCTCATGTGGCCGCCCGGTCCGACAACTGAACTGCAGTGGGAAGGCCTGTTCTAGGTGATATCTGTCCAAGGGATCTCGCGCACAGCCCCAACTGTGAGATGGCGACATCTAATCCGATTGTCTAGCCATTCGCTTGCGGACTTGCTCGAAAGTACCTTGAGCAGTGTCTGGCAGGATTTGACAGATCCATCTCTTGGCGAGGCAACAATCAGATGATTGTCCACTGCGACCGATTCCTCTCCTGTAACCAGCACGCCCGAGAGCCGAGACTGTTGTTGCGCAGTTGAAGGTCGCGACGTTCTTCGTACCAATACGAAGGGAGGCTCAAATACTCGACGAGAGAATTTACGTCGACGTGCCGGAGTGGAGATTTCGCCAGATGATGGTAGATCCCGCGCTCGAGCAAATGGAAACTCAGGGCCATCTAGGGGATCACGATTATCGACAACTGTGCCAACTCGCACCGAGAAAAAGTCATTTACCGACCGCGAGCTCGCTGCATCAGAACCCCCAATGTTCCACCACTCGTTTGAGTTTTCCAACAATCCTCGGCGAGCAACTTTGGCGCTTAGCAAGAAAACATCTACATCAGCATGCTCGTCAAATTGTCCATAGGTGTCCAACGAACTGCGACTCAGAATCTTGTTCACCTGTGTGCGCCAAGCAGAGTAACGACTGCCGCTCCTCAAGACGTCCGGGAGGATGGCTGTTAGGTGGCTTCCGTCAGCCAAGTGATGTGCTGCTTGATAGGTGAATAGCGCCGCAGCCGAGGTTGGGCGTGATGTCCATGGCCGACTCAAAGGCGATGAAACAACACTGAAGGGCGGATTCAGCACGACGTGGCCCACGAATGATTCTTGGTTTCTTAGCGCCTCAAGCCCGTCTTTAGCAGTAATGTTGGTGAAGTATGTAGATGTATTCGAAATCGGCAATTTACTCTGCGCCTGATATCCATGACGCAATAGGGCGGCGATGAGCAATCTAAACCGTGCCGCTTCCACGAACTCGCTATTTATATCCCAGCCGTGTAGGCGATCAGTCCAGTCTTCGAGTGTCCCCTTCAGCGATTCTTGAATTGGCAACGCCTGCGACGCTGCCAATAGCAGGTCACCGGAACCGCACGCCGGATCAAGGTAGCGTTCCGAACGGGCTCCGGACTTCAACATGTCACTTACACGCTGCTTGAGTGGTGCGGGGGTAAAAAAGGCGCCGACTTGCCGGCGATAGTCGAGCGGCACAAGTCGGCGCAGTTGCTCCGAAGCCTCGCCGTCGACACTGGCCAAGAGGTGATGGTGTTGGACCGACCGACCTGAGGCGACGTCAGTGGTCAGTTCTCGCAGGCGAGTGGTGTACTCGCTATAGCCGTGCGCCCCAGTCATCCCGGACCTACTCCCTGTTGATCTAGTTCACAGCCCTGACGTTGCGCCACTATCGGCCATGAGAGCTTGCTTTGAGTCAGAGATGACCTCCAACGTAGTGCACAGATCTACGCGCAGCACTACGCTGGTTGCGAGGGGTGAGCCGCCGACGCCGTCTCAACGGGCAGCGCTAGCTGTGCTGTTGAGCGCGAGCATGGCCTAAGACGCGGGGGATATGGGGCACATGGGTACAGAACGTCTGCGCTTCGCGCCGGAGATGCTCGCTCGACTCGGCGAGGAACTCATCCCCCATCCGGACCTGGGAATCGTCGAGTTGGCGCGAAACTCCTACGACGCTGACGCAGTCAGCTGCGAAGTCAGCTTGCTGGATGTCGGTGAAATCGGTGGAACCATCGTTGTGACCGACGTTGGCGAGGGGATGACCGCTGAAGATATTAGAGACGGATTTCTAATTCTCGGGCGCTCCGGCAAAGTAGAAGATTCTGTTACGCCCCGCGGTCGGCGAAAGGTCGGTGAGAAAGGGCTCGGCCGACTCGCAGCCTTGAGGCTTGGGCGTGAGGCCGTAGTTCGGACTCGGCCCAAATCGGAAGCAGGAGTCGAGTATGTCGTGCAGATTGACTGGGCTCGGTACGATCAGGCTGCTGCCATCGAGGATGTCGACCTTGAAGTAACCTCCAGGGAAACATCGGAGAAGCCAGGAACGACTATTGAAATCAAGAATCTTCGAGCTCCGCTTGCAGATTCTGATGTGAGGCGACTGGCTCGGTCCCTAGTCATGTTGACCGGCCCTTTCCCCGACAAGGGTGAAGATTTCACTATCACTCTCGACGCGCCAGATTTTGTTGAGCTTCAAAAAGTTGTAGATACAGGCTTTTTTGAAGGTGCCAATTATATGCTGCGGGCAACTCTTGACGAGAATGGTCAAGCAGCAGCGTATCTGCTGGATGGTGCCGGAACCGTACTCGCGTCCGGAGATCATTTTGCTGTCGCGTCAAGTTCCGCGATGGGGAACCATTCTGGATACATGGCTCCTACGGCAGAGCTCGAGATCTGGATGTTCAACCGCACTCGTCCATCCTTTAACGCACAACTGACTCCAGCACTCAGGAAGGCCTATTTGGCCTGGCTCGACGAGGTTGGCGGGGTCCACTTTTATCAGCGAGGATTGCGGGTTCATCCGTATGGAGACCGCGGTTACGACTGGCTGGACATGAACGTCCTGCAGAAGCGGAATCCAGAGGAGCGGCCCGGAACCAATAACTCTGTCGGACGCGTGATGGTTGTTGCTGATAATGGCCAGTTGGTACCGAAGACTGACCGTAGTGGTTTTGTCGAGAATTTCGCCTTTGTGGAACTGAAGGAGTTTGTTCGCGCCTCGCTCGAATGGGCGGCTGATGTACGGCTTGAACGGCGAGATAAGCGGAAGGTCGAAGAAAAGAAGAAAACTCGAGAGAAGGTAAAAGAAACTCGGGATAAGGTTGATGCGGCGCTACGGCTCGTGCCGGAGAGTGTCCGCCCGATGGTTCAACAGGCTGTGCGCGAGGATAGGGCGGCCATGGCCGAGAGGTTGGAGGTCGTAGAGAGCGACCTCATGTTGTATCGCACTCTCAGCACAGTTGGCACTACTACTGCAGTTTTTGCGCATGAGACTCTTCGCCCAGTCGACACCATCGAACAAATGGTTGGGTCCATTGCTCGGCGTGGTGAACGAGAACTGGGTAATGAGCGCTTTGTTTCAGTCCTCGGCGATCCGGTGGACCTCATTCGTAGGTCAGCAGCATCTCTGCACACCTTCGCCGAATTGCCGTTGGAGCTGTTGAAGCAGCGTAAGCGCAAATGGCGGGACGTTGACGTCAACGCGATTGTGCAGGAGATGACGGAAAGTTTCGAACCGTATTTTGCTGAAGCGCAGGTCTCTGTGTCAACGGATCTCGTCCAAGCCCCCTCTGCGGTCGTACGTTCAACCATCGCGTCTATCGAAGCTATCTTGGCCAACTTTCTTGCGAATTCTGTGGCCGCTTTCACGAGTCCTACGTACCAGTCAAGCACTCGAGAAATAATTGTTCGTACCGAGGTTCACCCGGAGGAGGTGACCCTGGGAGTACTGGACTCCGGGCCTGGAATTGTTGGACTGGATAAAGATGACGTATGGAAGCCTGGTAAATCTACCAGGAACGAGGGTACTGGTATGGGGCTTACCATCGTTCGAGACATCGTGCTCGACCTTAAGGGAAAGATCTGGGCAGTCGAGAACGGTGAACTGGGCGGCGCAGAGTTTTACGTCTCATTTCCTCGGATTAACTTGTAAGGTCAATCGAATTCATCGATGTGCACCGCGTAGTTGGGGTAAAAGTGCAGAGCGTTCTTGATACCTTGAGGCCTGGCTCCAAGATCGCAGTGGTAGATGACTCGCTTGATGATATGAGGCGTACTTCTATCCTGTTGGAAGATGCAGAATTTGTACCCATCGCTATCGATCCGACGTACCCAACCCTCCAAGAGCTCCTGGATACAGTTGCTGCTAGGGCCGAGGGACTTGTTTGCGACCACAGGCTGAGTCATTCGGCTACTGCTCCATTTACCGGAGCTCAAGTTGTCGCTGCCAGCAACAAGCGGCGAGTCCCGGCAGTCCTCATCACGGGCTACGCTGACCTCGACGAACAGACCAGTATTCGCAGGTACCGTTCCAGTATCCCTTGCATGCTTAGAAAGCGTTTTGAGCCAGCGGAGATTGAATCAGCACTGACACGAGCTCATCGTGAACAACTGATAGGGCCAGCTCCAGAAAGGGTTGGGCATCGAACGGTCGTTCGGGTGCTACGGGTGGACCGTATCGGGTCTGAGCCGATTGTCGAAGTAATCGTCGTTGCTTGGGACCCTGTCGATGCCGTGATTCTTCCGGCAGACATGATCACTTCGTGTGTGGGCATGACGGAGGATGAACTGCCCGGGAAGCGTTTTATGGCCAGGGTAAATATCCACGCGAGGTCCTCTGAGGAGCTCTTCTTCGAGAATTTCGAATTGGCTCCTGAGGTTCCACGCAGCTGGCTGTCGACGTTCTGAGGGGGTACAGGTCGTGACTAGTAAAGCAGAGCTCCCGAACCAACGGACGTCTGTTGGGCCGGCGGCCCAGATTCTAAACGTCGGGCATGGGAACTGTTCGTTCATCCACGATGGGCCAAGTGGGGTCGTAGTGGATGTGCCAGCTATTATGCCGCTCCTGGAGGCAATGGGCCGCGTTGGCGCGAGCACCGTCGACCATCTCATTCTTTCGCATGCAGACAACGATCACATTAAAGGCGCTGCAGCGCTCATGGCGCACGACGAAGTTGCCGTAAAGGCGTTATGGGCAAATCCAGATTCCACAAAGCTATCCGAAGCCTTCATTGACCTTCTCACTGTGGCAGCCGATCGCCACAAGCGGGGGTTGATTGATGTTCGCACCAATCTCAATGTGGGCGCGAATGGGGCTCTTGATTGTGGAAGAATAGGCGTACGCATCCTTCATCCGGGGATCCTGTGGGCCGGGGTTGGTCCCGCGAAGGGTAAGCACCCTGTTGGGTCTATTACCTCCAACGGTATGTCTGCAGTAGTTCGAATCGAACTGGATGGCAGTCCGGCCGTCTTGCTGCCCGGGGATCTTGATGCCAAAGGTTTCGCTGAAATGCAACGGGTCGGTGTCGATATGACGGCGCCAGTTCTGGTGTTTCCGCACCATGGCGGCCGATCGGGTGCTGCGGATAATAGGGAATTTGCAAGGGAGTTAGCGATAGCCGTTCAGCCGGACCTGGTGATTTTCTCCCACGGGCGATCAAGCTTTTTGAATCCGCGCAAAGAAATTGTAGATGGTATTCGGGACGCGCTGGGGTCCAAGGTGCAGATAGCCTGTACTCAAGTCAGTCGAGCGTGTCACGCATCTTCACTTCCTGCTTCGACCAGTGGCCAGTCAGGAATTTATTCCAGATTTGCTTGTGCAGGATCGCTGAGCATCACTGCAACCAGCAGGGGTATCTCATGGTCTCCGGGGGTGAGGCGGCACAGTGTTACCGTCGATTCTTTGGAATCGCCGATGTGTCGAACGCGGGAACTCGATGCGGACCATAGGATGCTGCAGATAGAAAAGGAGTAGCGTCGCGTGTTAGGTCGGTGGAGTCTCAATGGGCGAGTCAAGTGCTGCCGCCCGAGCTGGGGACGACCCGGACTGCGCGTAGCGGCCGGCGTTCTCCGTGCGGCTGCCAAAGAAGCTGACGGCTATCTAATGGGCCTCGGCAAGGTCCATCTTGGGCAAGCTAGCCAACTGAGCACCGCCTTGTAAGGGCGGGTGTGATCGGCAGCGCAGGCGCCCAGGTCACACCGGCGGTAGCGGCAGCTCAGGCCAGCGAGCATCTCGACTGTGGCGAGCCGTCGTTGACCGTGGTTGACCGCACGATGTGGCCGACTGTGGCACCCGACAGCTTCGTCCCGAAGTAACTCAGATGGAGGCCCGAGCGGGCAAGTGCGTCTCTGACGTGCGGTGGTGGCCCATCAGTGTCTGCGCCTGTTCTGTGCTGTCCGTCGCGGTTGTCACGCTGGTAGACACTCACCGCTGTCGGCCTTGCTCTGGCAGAGCCTCCTGCTTCAGATCTGGAGGATCCGGCCTGTCTGTTGTGGGCAGCACGCAGTAACTCATCGAGCGGACCTGTGTCGTGTGTGGTTGTTTGATCACTGCGACAGTCTTGAGTGTAGGAAACCGACTGTGTCGACCAAGCGGGAGGCAGGGATGGATGCAGATGGGTGGACAGTGATTGTAGCTTTCGCGGCTCTGGCGGTGAGCATAGGCACATGGTTCCACGGCCGGCGGGAGAAGCAGCGCGACCTGTTCCTGTCACTACATGAGCGCCTGACGCATCCGGACCTCCTGAGTGGCCGCCAGATCCTATGGGACGAAATTCGCGGTAGTGGGAATGTTCATGACCTGCTCCAAAGGCCACATGACTACCGGCAAGTTGTTAGCGCCATCGCAATGTTCGACATCCTCGGCCTGTACGTGGCAAAGAGGTACGTGAGCAAGGAGGCGGTACTGCAAGAATGGGGATCAACCTTCGCCAGAACCTACCTCCATGGGGTCCACGTTCTTGATGCTCGCGAGCCAAAGTTCGGCTGGCGACCCTGGCCACACTTCGAGGAGTTCGGTCAGGAGGCTGTCCTCTGGCACGTTCAGATGGAGCGAGGGCACCCCGTAGAAGTTTCTGAGGCTTTCGATAATCGACTTCTCCGGTGATCTTGAAAACCGTCGTGGCGCGAGTCACCGGGGGTCAAATCCCACACCCACCGCGCAGCTTGATGGCCCCTGACCAGGTAAATCGGTCAGGGGCCGTTGTGTCGGGCGTTGCCCGTGGGCGCCTGCCGTTCCCCGCTGTTTCCCGCTCGATCGGGCACGCCTGGGGCACGGTCGCCTACAGCGCTCTCGCTCCGGGCTCAACGTCGCCTGCGTCCCAGGGCGGCCTGCACGGCGTGTTGAACCTGTGGCCTCACCTTTATCAGGTCGATCACCGTAGTGCTCTGACACAGCAAGTCAGCAGCCACGCGGGCTAGCGTTGGCCGCTGCAGTCCGCCTCGGTGCGTGTGCGTTCACCGTTGTTGGTGTCAGGTGCTGATGTCAGGCATCTGCGGTCGCTTGACAAGAGCTGTGCCTTGAGACTGCTTCGGCGAGCTACTCCGGGAGCCTCCGTATGCCGTCGGCACCAATCACCTCCGAGGCCTGCTTGAGGAACGCGTGATAAGCGTCGTACGAAGCGCGATGCACTTCTCCGAGCTGTGCGAGGTCGTCGGGAGCTGGGCTTCGTCCGCCTTCGAAAGCCTGAAGGCACGCCAAGACACGATTTTCGTAGTCATTGAAGGCTCCGCTGATCTGCACAGCGGACCGAGTGATAGCTGGAGGGCCCTCAACGGCCACCTCCGCGTAGCGGCGTTCAAGATCCCCCCACTCGTCCTGTACGGCTCTGTACTCCGTCCGCGCCGCTCCTACTGCTTCAGCCCGGTCGTCCCCCTCGGCGTGTGCGGCCATCTCTAGATGAGTACTGGCGTCGTTCAGCCTCTCGTGCTCTTTGAGAACTGCTGCCGTGTACGCGGTGTAGGCAGCCTTCCGCTGTTCTCTGATGAAACGCGCGTACTCTGCGCTCAGCTGAGAGCGACCTTGAGAGCGTGCGAGTAGGGCTGCAACGATGCCTGCGCCGCCGGTGCCTACCGCACCAACAGTCGCTCCCAGTACAGCCGCAAGTCCTGCATCCATAGCCTGCAGCTTCGCTGATCTTTCGGAGCGCCGTGGGTGGTTGACGAGATAAGGGACCTGCTCGGCGTGGTCATAGCGGGTGTGCGAGATCTTCTGCTCTCCCCCTCACCCACCACTTACCCCAGCTCCCATCCCGTCTGCCGTCGACCCACACACCGTGGAGCGGGCGTGGTTCCTGGCGTCCAGGTGGAGCGCGCAACTGTACGAACGACCTGGACGCCAGGGGCCGCGTCTGCTCGGCTCTGCCTGGGTCGATGGCAGACGGGATGGGAGCGCCCTCGCGCACGCCACTACCCCGCCGGCACTCGCGAACGGCGCCCCCGCCATCTCGGAGCCTGAGCGCCCCCGCCGGAGGCATGCTTTGGCCGCGGTCGTGCTATGCGGTGCTCGACTCATGGCCTCCCGGCCCTATTCACATGTGGGCGCGCGTCGGCGCAGCGCCCGCAGCGCGGGCCGGAGGCATGAGCGCGGAGGGCGGCGGAGCCGGGAAGCGCGCCCGGCGGAGCGGAGCGCAGCCGGGGCTTGAACCCGTAGAGAAAGTTGTAACTCAGTCGCTGGCCTAGGGGCTGTCCGGTCCCGGGTGATGCTTGACAGTTCGGTCCCAGCTGATGGTTGACAGTGGCCGTGTTCGGCTTTTCTGTGCGCGTCGTTGCGGCGTGTGGCGGGAGGCCGGGATTGGCGCTGGTGGAGTTGTCGGTTGTCGAGCAGAGATACCGGGCTGTCCTGGCGGTGCTGGCGGGTGCGACGGTGACGGAGGTCGCCGCCCAGCTGGGCGTCTCCCGGCAGACGGTGAGCGGGTGGAAGTCCCGGTATGAGGCTTCGGGGCTGGCCGGGTTGGTGGACCGTTCACGTAGGCCGGCGTCGTGTCCGCATCAGGCTTCTGCCGAGGTGGAGGCGGCCGTGTGTGAGCTGCGGCGTAAGCATCCTCGGTGGGGTCCGCGGCGGATCGCTCATGTGCTGGAGCCGTCCGGGGCGGTGAGCCCGGTGCCGTCACGGATAACGGTGTATCGGATTCTGGTCAGGCATGGGCTGGTGGAGCCGGGGGTGCGGCGCCGGAAGCGGTCGGATTACAAGCGCTGGCAGCGGGATCGGCCGATGCAGTTGTGGCAGATGGACATCGTCGGCGGGGTGATGCTGGTCAACCCGGTGACCGGTGAACTGACCGAGGCCAAGGTTGTGACGGGTGTGGATGACCACTCCCGGTATTGCGTGATCGCTTCGGTGGTCGAGCAGGCGACGGGACGGGCGGTCTGCGCGGCGTTCGCCCGGGCCTTGCAGGCGTTCGGAGTGCCGGAAGAGGTGCTCACGGACAACGGCAAGCAGTTCACCGACCGGTTCGGGCATGGTGGTGAGGTGTTGTTCGACCGGATCTGCCGGGAGAACGGGATCGCGCACCGGCTCACCCAGCCGGCCTCACCGACCACCACGGGCAAGGTCGAGCGGTTCCATCAGACGCTGCGGCGCGAACTCCTCGACGACTGCGGAGCGTTCGAGAGCATCGAGGAGGCTCAGGCGGCGCTGGATGCGTGGGTTCAGGAGTACAACTCCGTCCGGCCGCATCAGGCCCTGGACATGCAGTCCCCGACGGACCGGTTCACCCCGGTTCCTGAGCAGGAACGGGACGTACTGGGCCTGAAGATCCCCGGAGTGCTTGCACTGGTGCCGCAGCAGCGGACGGCTCCCGCTGCGGTGCCGGGTCCGGTCGAAGCGGCGCCTGCTCCTGTCCCTCTTCCTTTGGTGGTGCAGGTGGACGAGGGCGGGCAGGTGGAGTTCGAGCGGGTGGTGCCCGCGAGTGGGAATCTTCAGGTCGCGGGCAAGCAGTTCTGGCTCGGCCCTTCCCGCTCGGGGCTGACGGTGACGTTCTGGGCCGACACCTCGGTGATCCATCTACTGATCGCCGGGACGCGGATCAAGAGCGTGCGTTCACACCTGTCCGTGGCGGACCTCGCGCAGCTGGCCGCCCGGGGAGGACGTGCGGCCGGAACGGCCCCGCTGCCTGCCGGCGACGCGGCGGCGTTCGAGGTTGACCGGGCCGTGAACAACAGCGGCCTGGTGAATCTGGGCGGGCACCAGGTGCTGGCAGCGGAGATCCTCGGCGGCCGCCAGGTGGGCATCCGGATCGACGACGAGACGCTGTCGTTCTTCGATCTGTCCTCGCGGGAACTGCTGCGGGTGTGGCCCAACCCGCTCACCCTCGATGCGGTGCAGCGTCTGCGGGGACTGCGGCCCGCGGGACCGGCCCCGCGGCCCCGCGTCGAGCCGGTCCGCGTGCAGCGGCGGGTCAGCGCGGTCGGCACGGTCATGGTCTGCCGCCAGAGCGTCTCCCTCGGCCGCCCCTACGCAGGCCAGACCGTGACCGTGCACGTGTCGGACACGACGATCACCGTCGAGCTGGACGGCCAGATCCGGGTTATCCGCCGCACGACCGACGTCCCGGTCCGTAACGTGAAAGCGAACAAGCCCCACAAGGGGTCCTATGTTGTCTAGGCCCACCGTCAAGCATCAGCTGGGATCCGACACGTCGGCTGGGATGTGCCAGAGCGGGGCTTGGTACTGCTCCGGACGGCTGCTCAGCAGCAAAGCCCTGAGGTCCTGGCGCTGCTTGCCGTTGAGGCCAAGGGCCTCGGTGATGCGGCGGAACGTCGTGTGGGTGATTCTGCGGTTGCGGGCTTCGGCTTCGAACTGGTCGAGTTGGCGGAGCGCGGTCTCGGGGTCGAGCTTCTGTTCCGGCTGGGTGCCGAGCCAACTGGCCTTGTTGCGTTCGTAGTCGATCTCCGAGTAGCCGCAGATTTCGCGGCTGTGCTGCTCGGCTTCCTCGAGGGTCTCCGTTGCGAGGATGGCTCGGGCGAGTTCGTTGCGGTTGAGGGCGTTGTCCAAGTCGGCTTCGTGGACGGTGGGGCCTTCGTCGGTGAGCGGCACTGGTAGGCCGGCGTCCCTCACTTCGCACAGACCTCGGACTCCACGGGCCGTAGCCGCGAGCATCGCTGTCGCTTCGGACGGGTGCCATTCCAGAACAGAGCTGACCGGCTCGACGTGCTCGGCTGTGAGCGTCAGGACGGTTGGGCCCATGCGGTCGCGCAAGTCTTCTGCAGGTACTTCGCCGTCCAGGCCGGGACCTGCCACTAGGAGCCTTATGGGCGCGTTGACATGGCAGCATGCGGCCAGCGTGAGGGCGTCAGCCAGTGGGCTGCGAAGTGTGGGCTCGTCGCCCCTGGCCAGGATGTCGCCGCCGACGTCCAGTAGGTCGGTGGACTCGGGGGCCAGGTGCTCGGTGAGTTCTTCGAGCTGGCGGGTGATGCCCTCGGCGCCGTGGTGCGGGTCGATCAGGGCCAAGACGTGCGGCAGTTCGGCGGCGAGGCGAGGGAGTGTCGAGCCTGCCGGTACGATCGGCCTTGCGTCGGCAGGTACGGCCTGGACGCTTCGGGTGAGGGGCTGGAAGCCGGTGAAATTGGCCGGTCCGGACCCGACAGAGGTCGCCGAGCGCGCGGGCAACAGCGTCGAGGTCCTGCTGAGCCGCTACGCCAAGTGCATCGACGGTCGGCAGGAGATCGCCAACCGCAAGATCGAAGAGCTGCTGCGCGAGTACGAGTGACCGCGCGTGAGTAGCGTGTGAGCCGCGCCAGGCTTCGGGCCCCTGGACTCGCTTAGGTTCTAGTGGTCGTTGCAACACCCCAGTTCAGGGGATGCAATGGACTTCGAGATCCGGGTGAGCCGGAGGCCGCAGGGACCCAGGCAACTGGTCCAGGAGCGGGAGGCATACTTCCGGCTTGTGGATCAAGGAATGGGTTACGCCAAGGCCGCCCAGGTCATTGGCATCAACGTCCGGACCGGCAAGCGATGGCGGAACGGACGCGGCGCCTCGGGCAAGAACAAGGCGGCACCACCGGTCAACGCGGTGGTGCCGCCGCCTGTTGAGGCCAGCCCGCCCGTCCCCTCGCGCTACCTGGGTGAGACGGACCGCATCCACATCGCCGACGGGCTGCGGGAAAGGGCCACCGTCCGGGCCATCGCGGCCGAGCTGGGCCGCAGCCCGTCGACCATCAGCCGGGAGATACACCGCAACCGGCACCCCACGAACGGTCAGTACCGGCCTCACGCCGCCCAGGCCCGCGCCGTCGCCCGCCGGCCCCGCCCCAAGCCCGGCAAGATCGGCCAGAACCCGGAACTGCGGGACTTCATCCAGGACCACCTGACCCTGCGCTGGAGCCCCGAGCAGATCTGCCACGCTCTGCGCAGAAGCTTTGCCGACCGGCCGGAGATGCACGTGACCCACGAGACCATCTACCAGGCCCTCTACGTCCAAGGCCGGGGTGATGGCGCTCTTTGAGGCCACCCCCTGCTCAGGGGTGTCCCCACACCTGCTCGCGATTCCCCAGCTGTGGAATGACCTCCTGGGGCAGGGGCCCGTTTGTCCTCGGCCGATGATTAGGTCTGGTTCGCGATCCGGCGGCCGAGCTGTTCGAGGAACTCCTGCAAGCTGGACGCGGTGACCTCGAAGTCGTCAAACCAGGAGGCCGTGGTGGACTTCTAGACTTGTCCGCCGGCTCCGATCGCGAACAGATGGCCCCGCCGTCGCTGGCGAAGACCAGCGCGATCGGGTCGCCGTCGATCGGAGCGGGGCCGTACTCACGGAAGTGCTCCGCCGCCGTCGCAGGTGAGTGGATGAAGTACCCGCTGTCGACGTCGGGCAGCGAGGCCTCACCGATCACCCAGGAGAGCGTGGTTGGCCGTTTCGCGGGTGGGGCTGAGCTGGGGCTTTGACAGAACTCAAACCGCCGTTCCCAATCGCGTGGAGATCATTACCAGACTGCGTGCATAGTGCAATCATGTAGGCCTCCGGCCCTCCGAAGCAGTGCCGCTCCGCCGACCTGATCGGCTGCAGCGTCATGGGTTTTCTCGTTACTCCACAGCGCGGCCGATGAGTTTGTGGCTCCCGGCCGGTCCAAGCTCATGACACCCTAGGAAAGGACACCGCCATGTCGGAGCTTCTCGTCGACTTCATCACCTCCCTCGACGGCCACGCATCGGGAGAGGGATGGCCCGGGTTCTGGGGCCTTGAGGGCCCGGAGTACCTCGCATGGCTCGGCGAGCAGCCCGAGGCCACCTACCTGATGGGAGCGAACACCTACCGTCTGATGTCGGGCTTCGCCGCAGGCGAGGTCCCGAATGGCCAAGACGAGTTCAGGCCCGAAGAAGAGGCGTCCGTCGACGAGCTCACGCAAGCGTCCAAGGTGGTGTTCTCCTCCTCACTCGAGGAGCCACTGACGTGGGCCAACTCCACGCTCGTCCGCGACGACGCCGTCGAGGCGGTCCGCGCCATGAAGTCGAGTGGCTCGGGGCTCCTCAGCACGATCGGCAGCCTCAGCCTGTGCCGGTCCCTGCTACGAGCCGGACTCGTCGACCGCTTCCGGGTCGTGATGTTCCCGGTGATCACCGGGGCCACGGGCGAAGAACGCATCTACGACGGCTATCCGGATGTTGCCCTCGAGATGATCGAGCACCGCACCTTCGACGGCCGCATCCAGCTGGTCGAGTACAAGCCCCGCGTGCTCGAGCACCCGCCGCTCGGCGTCCCTGCGTGACGCCGCCCCGTCCGCCGGTCTGGACGGCCGCCAGACCGGCGCCGGCGGCTTCGGTCGCTGGGCCCTCACACGCGCTCTTCACTCCCCACATTCCCCACACGCTTCAAGACGCAACGAAGTGGAGGGAAGAGCGTCCCTGGCAGATTTCAAGGCTCTGTCTGCGGTTCCGTGAATCGACAGGTAACTTCGCTTCGCCCAGTGGACGAGAGTGGCACTCGGAAGGCTGGCCGGAGGATCAGTAAGTGTGGATGAGCTGAGGTCTGCTGTCTCAGCCTCTCGGCGTCCTTGCTGCTGAAGCAGCCAACAACTTCTGGGTGTGCTGGTGCAGCCGCCGTGCTTCCTCGATGGTGAACCCGGGCCCGTGTGGACTGAGCGGCTCGCCCTGCACAAAGGCGCTGAGCGGTGTGGTGGGCGGGTCGTCCAGCACTTTGA
Source organism: Streptomyces sporangiiformans (assembly GCF_005768555.2). Lineage (GTDB taxonomy): Bacteria > Actinomycetota > Actinomycetes > Streptomycetales > Streptomycetaceae > Streptomyces > Streptomyces sporangiiformans. The sequence goes on along the minus strand of NZ_VCHX02000173.1, from coordinate 5,060 downwards.
GGATCGGCGTTATGGCCTCCTCGACCGACTGGGCGGACCGGCGGATGACCTCGATGTGCGCCATGATGTCCGAGGCGTACTGCCCTGAGAAGCTGGTGTTGACCGTTCCTGGGTTGAGCAGCACATACCGCACGTTGGTGTCCGGTCGGCGGTCCGCGAAGTCGACGCCGAGCAGGTCATTGAGCCGACCGCCTTGCATGAGCGCCCGTTGCCCGTCGTACTCCCGGGCGAGTTGCAGGTCTTCCCAATGGATTTGAGCCTGGCCGCCGGGGCCCGCGACGTTGAGGATGACTGGGGTGTCGGCGGCTTCGAGCAGGTCCACCAGCCCATGGCTCAGCACGAAGCGGCTCAGGTAGAAGTGCGCGAAGGTGTTCTCGAAGCCTTCGGCCGTGACCAGGCGGGTGGTCCGAAAATGCCGGGCGCACAGCACCAGGGTGTCAACCCTCGCAAAAGACGACCGGACGCTGTCAGCCGCTGCTCTGGTCTCGGCTATCAGGCTGAGGTCGGCATTTACGAAGTGCGCTCGCTCGGCCGCACCTCGTTGCCGCGCGGCGTCCAGCCATGCCTTGCCCTTCTCCGCGTTGCGTCCGACGACCACTACCTCGTGTCCTCTGTCCAGGTAGTGGTGGGCGACGGCCTTGCCGATTCCGTCCGTGCCGCCGGTGATGACGTGGGTCTTCATCGCCCTGCTCCTTCGTCGTTGCGGCGACTCACAGGAACCGGGTCGCGATCTTTTCCGGGGTGACGTGGATGGTGACCAGTTCCGGGAGCGTGGCGTACGACTGCGGGTTGTGTTCGGCGTAGGTCTTGCCGGTGTACTTGACCGCCAGTTCGTCCATGCGTTCGCGGGCGCCCACGCTTTCGAATCGGGCGGTGCCGCTGATCACCGCGTATCCGTAGGGATCGTCAGGCGGGTTGACTGTCACGCTGAGCCGAGGGTCGCGCCGCAGATTGCGCACTTTGACCTTGGCCACGCCGGTCACGAAGAGCAGGTTGTCTCCCTGCCTGCCTACCCAGACCACGGACTGGTGCGGACTGCCGTCGGGCTGCAGGGTCGCCACGGTGACGAAGACCCTGGAGTCGAGGACTTCCTTTAACTTCTCGGACATGTGGACCGGGCTCACGTATGACTCCTGGGGTGAGATGACCTGACGACAGGCACGCTGAACCGACGAAGAGCCACAACTATGTGACATTTGATTGGTGATTTGCAATATCCATGTGCCATCAACTGGGTGATCAGCCTCACTCTTGCGTATGCTTCGGTCACGATGAGAGCTGACGCGGCACGCAACCTGGACGCGGTCCTGCAGACCGGAGCACGTCTGCTGGCACACGACCCGAGCACGAGCATCGCGGCGATCGCAGCGGCAGCGGGCCTCGACCGACGTACCGTCTACCGCCGCTTCAAGACCCGCGAGGCACTGATGACCGCCGTCTACGCGGCCAAGCTCGACGCCTGCGAGAAGGTCGTCGCCCAGGCACGGCTGACCGAGGCCCCCGTGGCGGTGGCACTGCACCGGTACGCGGAGGGCATCGTCACCGTCAGCAGGCGGTGGCCCGTGGACGTCCAACAGGTGCACGACGAAGCGATGGCCGCCCGCCTCCAGCGACTGCTCGAGCAACTCGACGCCTTCATGGACCGCGCGGTCCGCGAGGGTGTCATCCGGCCCGGTCTTCCTGACCGCTGGGCCCGCTCCCTACTCGTCCACCTCACCAACATTGCCGCACACGAGATGCCGGAGCTGTCCCCCGCCCAGGGAGCCGACATGGTGGCCCAGTCCCTGATCACCGGACTCGGCGCCACCTGACGCGGCCGGCCCAGCCACGGCCGACCGGTTCACGGACGCGGGATCAGCCGACCAGCCGGGCCACCCCGAGCGCCGGATGACCATTCAGAGGCTGCGACCGGAGTCGGGTGAAGGCCATGGCTGGATGAGGATCCGGGTCCGGAGGAGTTCGAACGAGGCCCTGCCGTACATGGCCCGCTTGAGCGTTTTCACCCGGTTCACGTGGCCCTCTACAACTCCTGAACTCCACGGGAGGGTGAGGCCAGCGGTGACGGCGTCGAGGTCCTGGCGAAAGAAGCCCGCGAAGCCCTGCATCGGCTTCGGGGCGTCCTGTTCGGCCTGGCGGATCCACTCCAGCAACAGGTATCCACGCCGGTGACGGACGAGATCGGCGAACGCCCGGGCGAGATCGCACGCCCGGGTGATGTACGGGCAAGCGAGCCGGACCTCCAGGAGCCTCCGGTCCTGGCTGTCGGTCAGGGTCTCGCGGGGGCGCATGATCCATGAGGTGATCTTGCGCGGGCTGGGGATGTCGGCCCGGACCGGTTCGGCGGTGCCTGCCCGCAGGGCGGCGAGATGTTTGCGGACGACCTGGCGGCTGCCCTGGTAGCCGCGCGCCTGGATTTCCAGGAAGAGGCGGGTGCCGCTGACCTGGCCCTGGGTCTCGGTGAAGCGCGCGTTGAGGTATGCCTTGAACGGCTCCAGCGCGCCGTTGGGGCGGCGGTCGCGGGCGGAGACCAGCAGTTCATCGAGGGCAGTGTCACGGAAGCGGCGCACGGTCTTGCGGTCGAGGTTCAGCCGTCGGGCGATCGCGCTGATCGTCCAGCACTTCTCCACGAGACGATGGATGTCCTCGTAGCGGTGGCGGGTCCGCTCGATGATCTGTGTGCGGGGCAGTTCCGGCACCGGTATCTGCATCGGGACTGGTTCCGGAACCGTCGGCGGATCCTCCGGTTCGGCGTGTTTACGCAGGCAGTCGCGGTGCTGATGGCAGGTCTTCTCCACTGCGGCGGACAGGTTCTGCAGCAAATGCCACCGGTCCGCGACCTCCAGGGCATCGGGGCGGCTTCTTTGATCGCCTTGGTGTAGGCGGTGGCCCGGTCGCGGCAGATGATCTCCGCGCCGGGATGGTCCTTGAGCCAGGCCGCGAACGTTTCCGAGGTGCGGTCGGGCAACACGTCCACGACCCGGCCGGCCTCGACATCAACCAGCACGGTGCCGTAGGTGCAGCCCTTGCGGAAGGCGAACTCGTCCACCCCGAGCACCCGCGGAGCCCGCTCCGGCACCGGCGGCGCCTCCAACAGCCCCAGCAGCCGACTCCGGCCCGCCGCCAGCCGTATCCTTCGGCACAGCCGCTCACCAGCACGACCGCCCAGCTCAGCTGCGATCGACCGCAGCCAGCCCGTCAGGCCGACGCTCGACCGGCGGTGCCGTTCGGTCAGACCACCGACCTGCTCCACGAATGTGCGGCGGGCACAGCTCCTGCTGGTCGCAGAAGTACCGCCGCACCCGGAGCCGGACCATGACCCGCCGGTCACCCAACGGCCGCTCATCCAAGGTGCGTTGGTACGAGCTGTGCACCCGGCTCGCCCGCTTCCGGCAGTCCGGACACCGGCCCGGCTGACCGGTGGCTATCGCCTCCACCACCAGACCGGCCGAGGAGTCGCTGACGTGCTCCACTCGCACACCGATCCCTGGGAACAGCAAATCCTCGACAGTCTTGCTCGCCACGGCAGGAAACACCCTGCCGAAACGATCCCCCGTTCCCCTCGCTGAGCGGGGGATTCACGGAACTGCGGCCAGAGCCGATTTCAGAGATCCTCATCAGCGGTGAACTCAGACGCGAGCTGACCCGGTCGCTACGAACCGGACGGGCCATGCGCAGGCCCCACCGTCACGCCGCCAAGCGGCAGCCGCGCTACTCGCACCCCATGGTGATGATCAGTGAACGGCCCGCCGAAGCGGCCGACCGGGCCGTCCCCGGCCACTGGGAAGCTGGTCGAACGCAGCACCCGCTACCTGCTGCTCGTCCACCTGCCCACCGACCACAGTGCCCCGGCCGTCCGCAATGCTCTGGTCGACACGATCAAGTCCCTCCCTCCGCACCTGAAGTGGTCCCTCACCTGGGACCAGGGCAGCGACCTGTCCGCCCACCCCCGCGAAGACCTCGACGCCGTCGCCGCCGAACTCAACAACCGCCCACGCAAGATGCTCGGCTGGGAAACCCCAGCCGAGCGTCTGTCTAAACTGCTCGCAGCTTGATCAACTCACCGCGTGTTGCGACGACCCATTGAATCCGCCCTCGTCCGGGGGCCTTCTGTCCTGTCTCCGCGATGTGTAGGTAGTCCCGCTCTTCTGTAGGCACGTGCGGCTGGGGCCCGGTCATGTGTAGGCAAGCCCCCTGAACCCCCAGTCAGCCTCGGCAAATGCAGAAGGGATGACCAGCCGGATCAGTGAGGACCCGCGCCCTGGCGGCCTCATGAGGCTGGTGATCCGGCTTACCCGCGCCCAGCTCCAGCAGCCGGGCCTCGGCCTCGTCCAGATCCACGACGTCGAAGCAAAGGTGCAGCTGCTGGGGAACGGTCTGGTCAGGCCAGCGCGGAGCCCGGTAGTCGTCGACCCGTTGAAAACCGATGAAGAGCCCGTCCTCACGGTTGAGACCTGCGAAGTCGGCATCCGACTTCGGGTGGGGTTCGAAGCCGGTGGCCTGCTGATAGAACGCCGCCAAGGCCATTGGATCAGGGCAGTCGAGCGTTATCGCAACCAACTTCATCTGCAGGGACATGGCGCCTCCGGGCCGACCAGTGGACTTCCGCGACGAACACCCTGGATGCGGCTGCCTACGGTTGAGCGGGAGACCGGCCGCCGAGCTGTCCCACTCAACCGTAGGCACCGCAGGTCAGAACCTCGCCCTGCCCACAGTTGTCTGGGACAGGACACCTTCGCCATTCGTGAGGCTGCCCAGGGAAGATGCCTCAAGATCCTGTCCACGAATAGTCCACAGGGGCCGACGTAGAGCCGCTCAGGGCCGCATACGCCTGCACAAACACAAAGACCCCGCACTCAGCGAACTCGCTGGTCACGGGGTCTTTAGGCACCTCATACAGGGTGCCCCCGGCAGGATTCGAACCTGCGCACACGGCTCCGGAGGCCGTTGCTCTATCCCCTGAGCTACGGGGGCGTGTCGGTCCGCTGTGTGTGCGGCGACGGGTAGAACCCTACCAGCTCTTTTGGGGGTGGCATGAACGGGTTTTGAGGGGTGGGGGAGTG
>NZ_VCHX02000167.1 GCF_005768555.2 Streptomyces sporangiiformans | reverse complement strand
GGCCAGCGCGTGCGGGGCGCCGCCCGAGCGGCCGAGCACCGCGAACCGGTCGAGCCCGAGCGCGTCGGCCACCGCGGCCACGTCCCGCGCCGCGTCAGCGACCCGGCGGCCGGGGCCGCGGTCCGAATCCCCGTACCCGGGGCGGTCGTAGGCGATGAACCGTACCCCGGGGCGCGCTTGCATCACCTTCTCGGGCACCGCCCCGTACCGGCAGCCCGGTGTGCCGTGCAGCAGCACCACTGGCGTCCCGCCCGCATCGCCCCACTCCTCGAACGCCAGCCGTCGTCCGTCCCGCATCATCACGCCGCTCGGCACCTGTGCCCTCCATCTCCCCTTCGCGTCCACCTTGGAGTTACCTTCGAAGTACACACCTGACGCGCTCGGTACGGACCCTGGGGGGTCGTCATGGTCGAGGAGCTGTTGACGGCGGGGGCGGCGCTCGCGTCCGTCGGAGCGGTGTACATGATGTCGGCGGCCCGGGTCGTCAAACAGTACGAGCGGGGTGTGGTGCTCCGGCTCGGTCGGCTGCGCTCCGGTGTGCGGGGCCCGGGGTTCACCCTGATCGTGCCCTTCGTGGACAAGCTCCAGAAGGTCAACATGCAGATCGTGACGATGCCGGTGCCCGCGCAGGACGGCATCACGCGGGACAACGTCACGGTGCGCGTGGACGCCGTCATCTACTTCAAGGTGGTGTCCGCGGCCGACGCGATCATGCGGGTCGAGGACTACCGGTTCGCGGTCTCGCAGATGGCGCAGACGTCGCTGCGCTCGATCATCGGCAAGAGCGAGCTGGACGATCTGCTCTCCAACCGCGAAAAGCTCAACCAGGGGCTGGAGTTGATGATCGACAGCCCGGCCGTGGAGTGGGGCGTCTCCATCGACCGTGTCGAGATCAAGGACGTGTCGCTGCCGGAGACGATGAAGCGGTCCATGGCGCGGCAGGCGGAGGCCGACCGCGAGCGGCGGGCCCGCGTCATCAACGCCGACGCGGAACTGCAGGCCTCCAGGAAGCTGGCCGAGGCCGCCAAGGAGATGGCCGACACTCCCTCCGCCCTCCAACTGCGGCTGCTGCAGACCGTGGTGGCGGTCGCGGCCGAGAAGAACTCCACGCTGGTGCTGCCCTTCCCGGTGGAGCTGCTGCGCTTCCTGGAGCGCGCGCAGCAGCCGACGCCGTCCGTGCAGCAGCCGTCGCCGGCCGTGCAGCAGCCGACGCCGTCCGAGGGGCAGTCGTCGTCCGCCCAGCAGCAGGCGCTGCTCTCCCCGCAGTTGTTCGCCCAGCTTCAGCGGTTGTTGTCCCAGTCCCAGCAGCCGCTGCCGGAGGCGAAGGAGCCGTCGTCCGAGCCGGAGCGGGCCGTGCCGTCGATGCCCGCGGCGGGGGAGCAATCGATGCGGGAGCAACTTCCGCCCGTACTGGAGTCGTTCGATCCGGACCCCGAAGGGTCGAAATCCGGACAGGGCTAGACCTCACGCGCTGCCCTTAGTTACTCGCTCGTAGTGTTTGCTGCGGGAACTGACATGGTCTTTATTCCGGCGGGTCAACGCGCGTCAACCAGCAGGGGGTATGCACTTGTTGGAGAGTGCCCGTCCTGAAGTCGACCTTGTGTGACCCAGGGTGCCTCGCAATAGTGGTCGGTGTCCGCTGGCGTGGACGTGGCTTTTCTTGTCTGTCATGTTCATGCCCGTACGCCTTTCGGTCTCGGTGGTCCCCATAACCGCCGCGGCCGACCCCCCACAGGAGGACGCAAGTTGAAGCACCGACGCATACCCAAGCGGCGTGCCGCCGTGGCAGGTGCGGGCATCGCCGCACTGGTGGCCGCGGGAGTTACCTTCCAGTCCGCGAACGCGAGTGAGACCGCGCCCGCACCCACGCCCGAGACCCTCTCGGTCGCGGCGGCCGGAAAGCTCGCCTCGACGCTCGCCAAGGACCTCGGCGCCGACGCGGCGGGAACGTATTACGACGCGAAGGCCAAGAACCTCGTCGTGAACGTGCTCGACAAGGCCTCGGCCGAAGCCGTCAAGACGGCGGGAGCCAAGGCGAGAATCGTCGAGAACTCCCTCGCCGAGCTCAAGAGCGCCCGTACGACGCTGAAGCAGGACGCGACCATCCCCGGCACCTCGTGGGCGACCGACCCCGCGACCAACAAGGTCGTCGTCACCGCGGACCGCACGGTCAAGGGCGCGAAGATGGCCAAGCTGAACAAGGTCGTCGACGAGCTCGGCTCCAAGGTCGAACTCAAGACCACGAAGGGGGAGTTCAAGCCCTTCATCGCCGGCGGTGACGCCATCACCGGTGGCGGCAGCCGCTGTTCGCTCGGCTTCAACGTGGTCAAGGGCGGGGAGCCGCACTTCCTGACCGCCGGGCACTGCACCGAGTCGATCACCAGCTGGTCGGACTCGGACGGCAACGCGATCGGCGAGAACGTGGACTCCAGCTTCCCGGGCGACGACTACGGCCTGGTGAAGTTCAGCGGGGACGTGGAGCACCCGAGCGAGGTGAACCTCTACAACGGTTCCTCGCAGAAGATCACGGGCGCGGCCGAGGCCACCGTCGGCCAGGAGGTCACCCGCAGCGGTTCCACGACCCAGGTGCACGACGGCAAGGTCACCGGCCTGAACGCCACCGTGAACTACGGCAGCGGCGACGTCGTCGAGGGGCTCATCCAGACCGACGTCTGCGCCGAGCCCGGTGACAGTGGCGGCTCGCTCTTCGCCGGCGACAAGGCGATCGGCCTCACCTCCGGCGGCAGTGGCGACTGCACCTCGGGCGGCGAGACCTTCTTCCAGCCGGTCACGGAGGCCCTCGAGGCAACCGGCACCGAGATCGGCTGACGGCTCCACCGACTCGGAGAGTCCCGTCCCCGCGCGCTTTCGCGGGGGCGGGACTTTCGCGTTTCCGCAGGTGGGGTGTGCCCGTGCGGATGTCGTACATTCGTTCGAGAATTGGTCTATGGTGGGGGTGAGGGAGTAGGGAACTGATGTTCGAGGGCTGGCGTGGGAGCCCCTGGGTAGTGGAGGTGCGCGTGCCGGGTTTCACGCATCTGCACACCGTTTCCGGGTTTTCCCTACGTTATGGGGCATCTCATCCGGAGCGGCTGGCCGAGCGCGCGTCCGAGCGGGGTCTGGACGCCCTCGCGCTCACCGACCGGGACACCCTCGCGGGCACGGTCCGGTTCGCCAAGGCCTGTGCCGCCGAGGGGGTGCGTCCGCTGTTCGGGGCGGAACTCGCGGTGGCTCCGCCGGGGGAGCCGGAGCGGCGGGCGCGGCGACGTGCCCCTGTGCGCGGCGGTGCCTTCATCGATGAGTCGACACCTCGTGTGACCTTCCTTGCCCGGGACGGTGCGAGCGGCTGGGCCGATCTGTGCAGAATCGTTACTGCATCGCATGCCGACGAGGGTCCGCCTCTGCTGCCCTGGGCGGACAACCACGCCGAGGGCCTGACCGTGCTGCTCGGCCCCGCCTCCGATGTGGGCCGTGCGCTCGCCGCGGGCCGCCCCGACCGGGCCGCGAAGCTGCTCGCGCCCTGGCGGGAGATCTACGGTGACGCCCTGCGCCTCGAAGCCGCCTGGCACGGCCGCAAGGGCACCGGCCCCGGCTCGCTGCGCCTCGCCGCCCGTACCGTCGGCTTCGCCGCCGAGCAGCGGGTGCGTCCGGTGCTCAGCAATGCCGTCCGGTACGCCGATCCGGGCATGGGCCCGGTCGCCGACGTCCTGGACGCCGCCCGCCGTCTCGTCCCCATCGACCCCCGCAAGGAGCTGGACAGCGGCGAGCGCTGGCTCAAGGACGCGGGCGCCATGTCCGGTGCCGCCGAACGGATCGTCGAGGCCGCGGGCCACCGCCGCGACGCCGCGCACCGTCTGCTGGAACAGACCCAGGCCACGGCCGCCGAGTGCCTCGTCGACCCGGAGGACGACCTCGGCATCGGGGCCGTCCACTTCCCCGAGCCGCACCTCGTCGGCGCCGGGCGCCGCACCGCGCAGCGCGTGCTGGCCTCGCGCGCCGCGGCGGGGATGGTGCTGCGCGGCTACGACTCACGGCGCGCGTACTGGGAGCGGATGCACCAGGAGCTGGACATCATCGCCCACCACAACTTCGCCTCCTACTTCCTGACGGTCGCTCAAGTCGTGGACGACGTAAGGAAGATGGGTATCCGGGTCGCCGCGCGCGGCTCCGGCGCCGGATCCCTCGTCAATCATCTCCTCGGTATCGCGCACGCGGACCCCGTCGAACACGGGCTGCTGATGGAGCGATTCCTGTCCAAGCGCCGACTGGCCCTGCCGGACATCGACATCGACGTCGAGTCCGCGCGCCGGCTGGAGGTCTACCGCGCGATCATCGACCGGTTCGGCACCGAGCGCGTCGCGACCGTCGCCATGCCCGAGACCTATCGCGTACGGCACGCCATCCGCGACGTCGGCGCCGCGCTCTCCATGGACCCCGCCGACATCGACCGGATCGCCAAGTCCTTCCCGCATATCCGCGCCCGCGACGCCCGCGCGGCACTGGACGAACTTCCCGAACTCCGTGAACTCGCGGGGGAAAAGGAGAGGTACGGCAGGCTGTGGGAGCTGGTCGAAGCCCTCGACGCCCTGCCGCGCGGCGTCGCCATGCATCCATGCGGAGTGCTTCTCTCGGATGCCTCCCTCCTCGCCCGTACGCCGGTCATGCCGACCAGCGGCGAGGGGTTCCCCATGGCGCAGTTCGACAAGGACGACGTCGAGGATCTCGGGCTGCTCAAGCTCGATGTGCTGGGCGTGCGGATGCAGTCCGCGATGGCGCACGCGGTCGCGGAGGTCGAGCGGGCGACGGGAGTGCCCGTGGACCTGGACGCGGTGCCCGAGGGGGACCCGGCGACGTATGAACTCATCCGGTCCACCGAGACGCTGGGCTGCTTCCAGATCGAGTCGCCGGGCCAGCGGGACCTGGTCGGCAGGCTCCAGCCCGCGACCTTCCACGACCTCGTGGTCGACATCTCCCTCTTCCGCCCCGGACCGGTCGCCGCCGACATGGTGCGCCCGTTCATCGAGGCGCGGCACGGCCGGGCGCCGGTCCGCTATCCGCACCCGGACCTGGCGGAACCGCTGCGGGAGACCTACGGGGTCGTGGTCTTCCACGAGCAGGTCATCGACATCGTGCACCTCATGACCGGCTGTGGGCGGGACGAGGCCGACCAGGTGCGGCGCGGGCTGTCCGATCCCGAGTCGCAGGGGCGGATCCGCTCCTGGTTCGCGCAGCAGGCGGCCGGGCAGGGGTACTCCGCGGAGACGATCGCGCGCACCTGGGAGATCGTCGAGGCCTTCGGGTCGTACGGCTTCTGCAAGGCGCACGCGGTCGCCTTCGCCGTACCGACGTACCAGTCGGCGTGGCTGAAGGCCCATCATCCGGCCGCGTTCTACGCCGGGCTGCTCACACACGATCCCGGGATGTACCCGAAGCGGCTGCTGCTCGCGGACGCGCGGCGGCGCGGGGTGCCGATCCTGCCGTTGGACGTGAACCGATCGTCGGTCGCACATCGGATCGAACTGGTGTGCGGTAAAGGGGATTCTCCGGACCGGTGGGGCGTGCGGCTGGCGCTCTCCGACGTATACGGCATCAGCAAGGCCGAGGCGGAGCGGATCGCGGACGGGCAGCCGTACGCCTCGCTGGTCGACTTCTGGGAGCGGGCCCGCCCGAGCCGTCCGCTTGCCGCGCGGCTCGCGCAGGTCGGCGCGCTGGACGCGTTCGGCGCCAATCGCCGTGATCTGCAACTGCACTTGACCGAGCTGCACCGGGGCGCGCCGGGCGTGCGCGGGGGACAGCTCCCGTTGTCCGGTGGCCGGAACACCGCCTTCGTCGGGCTGCCCGACCTCGACGACGCGGAGAGGCTCAGCGCCGAGCTGGGCGTGCTCTCCATGGACGTGTCCCGCAATCTGATGGACGACTACCGGGAGTTCCTGGAGGAGCTGGGCGTGGTCACGGCACGCCGGCTGCGCGAGACCCGGCACGGCGAGGCGGTGCTGGTCGCGGGCGCCAAGGCGGCCACCCAGACCCCGCCGATCCGCTCCGGCAAGCGAGTCATCTTCACCACCCTGGACGACGGCACCGGCCTGGTCGACCTCGCCTTCTTCGACGACTCCCACGACCGTTGCGCCCACACCGTCTTCCACTCCTGGCTCCTGCTCGTACGCGGTGTGGTCCAGCGCCGCGGCCCACGCAGCCTCAGCGTGGTCGGGTCGGCGGCCTGGAACCTCGCCGACCTGGTGGAACTGCGGCGCGAGGAGGGGCTGGACGGGGTGGCCCTGCGGCTGGCGGAGCCGAACGACGTGGTGACCGGGGAGGCCGGGGAGGGGGCTGAGGAGGCCGGGGCTCCCGCCGGCTCCCGGGGCGAAGGGGATTCGGTGGACGGCCGTCGAATCCATTTGCCCACGGGATACGAAATGCATCCGTGGGCGGATCTGCGCCCGGCGGGCGAAGGGCCCGCGAGCGGAAGGAAGTTGTGGCACCAGAGTCCGGGGAGTGCGGGATGACCATCCTCTGTGTACGTTTCCAACTGCCTCCGACGCACGAGGCCGCCCTGCCCGAGCTCCTCGGGATGCTCGAGGGGTTCACCCCTGTCATCGAGGCGCTGCCGCCCGACGGCGCCCTGGTGGACCTGCGGGGCGCCGAGCGGTACTTCGGGCGGGACGCCGTGGAACTCGCCGCGCTGATACGCGTCCGGGCACTCGCCTGGTACGGGGTCGACTGCGCGATCGGAGCCGGATCCGGGCCGATGTTCGCGCGGATGGCCCTGCGCGGCACCAGGCCCGGAGAGACCCGCGTGGTGCCCGAAGAGCCCCGTGCCCTCGCGGAGTTCCTGGACGAACAGCCGGTCGCCGCGCTCCCCGGAGTCGGCGCCGCCACCGCCCGCACCCTGTGCGAGTACGGCCTCGACACCGTCGGCAAGGTCGCCGCCGCGCCGCTGTCGACCCTGCAACGGCTCAGTGGCGCCCGCGGCGGTCGCGAACTGCACGAGAAGGCCCAGGGCATCGACCGCGGCCGGGTCGTGCCCAATGCCGTCTCCCGCTCCCTGGCGGCCGAACGCCCCTTCTCGCGCGACGAGCTGGACCCGAACAGGCACCGCCGTGCCCTGCTCTCCGCCGCCGAGGAACTGGGTGCCCGGCTGCGCGCCTTGGAGAAGGTGTGCCGCACGCTCACCCTCACCGTGCGCTACGCCGACCGCTCCACGACCACCCGCAGTCGTACGCTCCCCGAGCCGACCGCTCACTCCTCGGCGCTCACCGACGCCGCGTACCGCATGTACGAGGCACTCGGCCTCCAGCGCGCCCGGGTCCGTGCGATCGCCCTGCGCGCCGAGGGGCTGGACCCCGCCGAGCAGGCCTCCCACCAGCTCACCTTCGACGAGTTGGACGAGAAGGCCCGCCGTATCGAGGAGGTGGCGGACCGGGCGCGGGCCAAGTTCGGGCCGCGCGCGGTGATCCCGGGGACGCTGGCCCTCGTGTAGGTCCCTCTCAGGGGGAGGTATAAGAGGGCGTCGGGGGCCGTGGGGAGTTCAGTTGGCCCACGGCGGGGTGATGCGGCTGCCGTCGGCGAGCTCCGCCTCCAGGCCGATGGAGGTGGTGACCCAGGAGACCGCGGTCCGGTCGGTGGGGTTCTCGACACCGAGGGTGGCACCCGGGTTGACGATCAGCGTGTCACCCGCGGCGATCCGTTCGACACGACCGTCGAGCGTGATCAGCAGTTCGCCGTCGAGCAGATGGAAGATCTCCTCCCGGTTGACTGTGTGCAAGGGCGCCTTGGTCCCGGCGGGAATCTCTCCCCGCCAGGCGCAGAGCTCCTTGCTGCCGGTCAGGGGAGTGGCGTACGAGATGAAGCGGGCGCCGTGGATCTCGTGGGTCACGGCGTCGGACGCGCGGACGACTGGCATGGATGCCTCCGAAGACTGAGATGGTCAAGCTGGTTGACTATATGGCTTATGGTCAAGCAGCTTGACTACTTAGTCAAGGGTGTTTCAATGCATGCGTGCAGAACTCCGAGGCCATGGCCCTGTCCGCCGCCCTGCTCGCTGTCGCGGGCGAGCTCACGCAGCACATCCATGACGGGGTGGAGGCGCGTGGCTTCGAAGGTCTGCGGCCCGCGCACGGCTTCGCCTTCGCCCGGCTCGCCCCGGACGGTGGGACGGTCACCGAACTCGCCGCCCATCTGGGCGTGACGAAGCAGGCGGCGAGTCAGCTGGTGGACGAGATCGTGCGCAAGGGGTACGCCGAGCGGCGGCCGCATCCCGATGACGCCCGCGCGAGGCTGGTCGTACTGACCGAGCGAGGGTGGGCGTGTACCCGTGCCGCCGAGGAGGCGGCCGCGGAGGCCGTACGGCCGTGGGCCGACTTGCTCGGTGAGCGTGAAGTCCGGGCGCTGCGTGACGGTTTGCTGCGTATCGCGCCCTACGGTCCCATCAAGCCCATCTGGTGACAGCGCGTCAGCATGCGTCAGGCCCACCGCTGCCGCCAGCTGGTACGGGAAGTTTTTACTGACGCGTAACTTCACACTTTTACTACTGGATCGTAATTTGACAGAAGAACAGCATCCTCGTGATCCGGATCACAGGGCGTACGCCGTCGCAACTCCCTTGAGCCGCAAGGAGATCACACGATGCTGCCCTGGAAGCGAGTGCCCAGATTCCTGACCGCGCTCCTGCTGACCGCCGCCGTCACCGTCGTCCCCGCCGCCACCGCCCGAGCCGAATCCCCGCCCAGCACCGGCTGGAACGACTACTCCTGCAAACCGTCCGCCGCTCATCCACGCCCCGTCGTCCTCGTCCACGGCACCTTCGGGAACTCCATCGACAACTGGCTGGCCCTCGCTCCGTATCTGAAGAAGCGCGGCTACTGCGTCTTCTCCCTCGACTACGGTCAGCTGCCGGGCGTCCCCTTCTTCCACGGCCTCGGCCCCATCGACAAGTCGGCAGAGCAGCTCCGGGCCTTCGTCGACAAGGTGCTCGCCGCGACCGGCGCCGCCGAGACCGACCTCGTCGGCCACTCGCAGGGCGGCATGATGCCCCGCTACTACCTCAAGTTCCTCGGCGGAGCCGCCAAGGTGAACGCTCTCGTCGGGCTGGCCCCCGACAACCACGGCACCACACTGTCCGGCCTCGCCAACCTGCTGCCGTATTTCCCCGGCGCCGGCGACCTGCTGTCCAAGGCCACGCCGGGCCTCGCCGACCAGATCGCCGGCTCCGCCTTCCTGGCCAAGCTCAACGCGGGCGGCGACACCGTCGCGGGTGTCCGCTACACGGTCATCGCCACCCGGTACGACGAGGTGGTGACGCCGTACCGCTCGGCGTTCCTCGACGGGCCGAACGTACGCAATGTCCTGCTCCAGGACCTGTGCGCGGTCGATCTCTCCGAGCATGTGGCGATCGGCCTCTTCGATCGCGTCGCCTACCACGAGGTGGCGAACGCCCTTGACCCTGCGCGCGCCACCCCGACCAACTGCGCTTCCGCCTTGGGGTAGGCCTGCCCGGCGGAACAGATCACCGACCCGGTGATCCTGCTTCCGGGCATAGCGTTCGGGTATGACCGACGACATCCGCCTCGCCGAAGCCGAAGACGAACCCGCCGTGAAGGCCGTGATCGACGCGGCGTTCCATCCCTACATCGAGCGCATCGGGATCGTCCCCATGCCGATGGAAGCGGACCACGCGGCGAACATCACGGCGGGGCGGGTGTACGTCACCGGGGATCCGGTCGTGGGGCTCCTCGTCCTGGAGGAGCACGCGGACCACCTCTACCTCGACATCATCGCCGTCCACCCGAACGCCCACGCGCAGGGCATCGGGCGGCGGCTTCTCGCCTTCGTGGACGCACGCGCGCGTGCGCTCGGACTGCCCGAGATCAGGCTCCTCACGAACGCGATGATGTGGGAGAACCAGAAGATCTACCCGAAGTACGGGTACGAGCTCATGGAGCGTCGTGTGGAGGGGCCGTACGACCGGCTCCACTACCGCAAGCGCCTGACACCCTGACGGTTCTCATCCGTCGGGCCACCAAGTGCGGGCGATGTCTTTTCGGACCTCCGGGCGCTCGGCGGTCCGTTCGTCGGCCTCGTCCCGTACACGGCGGGAATCCGACTTCCTGAGGGGCTTCTGCAGGGTCACACGACGCATGACGGCCTCCTTGTGTCTACCGGGTTCCGTGTTTGTACGGAGGTAGACCCTTTCGGGGAGCGTGACTCATCGACGTCCACCTGTCAGTGGCGACGGTCACGCTCCTGCCTGCGTTGTCAGTGGCGGTCGTCACGCTCCCTCCCCGTCGTTGTCAGTGGCGGGTGTCACTGTGGGCGCATGACGAGTAACGGTGACATGTCCATCAACAGCGATATCGAAACGCGGTCGGGCGTCGACTGGGACGCCGAGTCCGCCGATTTCGACGACGAGCCGGACCACGGGCTGCGCGACCCCGCCGTGCGGGAGGCCTGGGCGGCCCGGGTGGCGGCCTGGCTGCCGCGCGGCCCGTCCGACGTGCTGGACCTGGGCTGTGGCACCGGCAGCCTGTCCCTCCTGGCGTCCGAGCAGCGGCACCGGGTCACCGGCGTCGACCTCTCGCCCCGCATGGTGGACCTCGCCCGCGCCAAACTGGCCGGCCGTGACGCCGTGTTCCTCGTCGGTGACGCCGCCGCCCCGCCGGTCGGCGAGCAGCGGTTCGACGTGGTGCTCGTACGCCATGTGCTGTGGACGCTGCCCGATCCCGAGCGCGTCCTGCGGCTCTGGTGCGGGCTCCTGCGCCCCGGAGGCCGGCTCGTCCTCATAGAGGGCGTGTGGGGGACGGTGAGCCCGGTCGGTATATCCGCCGACCGGCTGACCGGGCTGCTCGCGCCCCTGGTGAGGGACGTGCGAGTGGAGCGGCTGTCGGACGACGCACTGCTGTGGGGGCGGGAGGTGGACGACGAGCGGTACGCAGTGGTGGCGGTGGTCTGAGCTAGGGCCTGTCCGGCGGATCATGCCGACTCCAGCTGACGGCGCCCAACGCCGCAGATGTGCGTGCCAGACCCCGCGGCCCCGGCATGATCCGCCGGACAGGCCCTAAGCGAGGAGCGCGTCGAAGCCGCCTTCGCGGGCCAGGTGTTCCAGCTCGTCGAGCGCTGCCACGGCGGCCGCCGCGGCCTCGGGGTCCGTCTCCGTCAGGCCGCTCTCGGCGAACTCGTCCTCGTCCAGGCGCAGTACGGACGTGCCGTCCGCCGAGCGCCAGAGGTCCAGGTCGAGGTCCTCGGCGATCAGTTCGGTGCCCCGGAGCGTGGCCGGCCGGGTGATGTCGCAGTACCAGCCCTTGAGCGTGCCCGTGGAGTCGCGCACCTCCTTCACCGAGTACCAGCGGTCGCGCCAGTAGTACTCGGTGAAGACGTCACCGGCCTCGAACCGTACGAAGCCGAAGTCGCGGACGCCTTCGCCCGCCCACGGGGCGCGGACGGCGATCCGGTTGCCGTCGTCGTCGAGTAGTTCGGCGGCGTAACGCAGCTTTGTGCGGCCGCCTTTGACGAGGACGACCTCCAACCGGCCTGCGGCCTCAGTGGAATTCACGGACATGGCAGACCTCCGTCGCGCAGACCTCGTAGCCGAACCAGTCGTTGATCGCCAGCATCGGGCCGTTGCCGCTGTCGTTGCCCGTGAACGCCTCCGTGTACCCGGCGGCACGGGCGCGGTGCAGGGAGTCGTTCTTGGCGAGCTTGGCCAGTCCGCGGCCGCGGAAGGCACGGCCGGTGCCGGTCATGACGGTGCCGTAGCGGGTGGCACCGTCCGTGCGGGCCGCGCTGAACGCGGCGAGGTGCCCGTCGACGAGGGCGACCGTGGTCAACTCGTGGCTGAGCAGCGGGTGGTTCCAGGTCTCCCGGAGCCAGGCCTCGTAGTCCGTGAACTCGTGTGCGATGTCGCTCGGTTCGTCCGCCAGTGCCTCGGCGTCCAGGGCGAACAGGGGCCGCGGGTCGTCCGCGAAGTCCGCGCCGCTGCGGAGTTCGACGTCCGGCGGGAGCGCCTGGCGCGGCGGCAGCGTGCCGTTTGCCAGGTCGAGGCGGAGGAAGTGCGCGGAGCGGCTCGCGCGGTAGCCGCGTTTCTCGGCGAAGGCGCGGTTCGCGGGGGCGTCCAGGACCCAGGCGAAGAGCTTCGTCGAGCCCAGCACGGCCAGGCGCTCCTCGGCCGTGCGCACCAGCAGCGAGCCCGCGCCGTGGCCCTGCCGCTCCGGGTGCACAAACACGTTCAGATAACCCTGGCCGGGCTGCGGGCTGTCGTACACCAGGCCCACCTGGGCCGTGCCGATCAGTTCGCCGTCCTTCTCGGCGACCAGCGGCTGGAAGTGGGCTTCGGGATGGGCGTGCGCGACGTCGTAGGCGATGGACTCGGCGGTGAAGAGCATGAAGGGGAGGGACAGGCGCCGGATGCGGGCGAAACCCTCGGCGTCTTGCGGCCGGAAGTCGCGGACGATCACTGTCATGAGGCCGCACGCTACGCGTGGGCGTGGCCGGGGTGCCTCTTATTTTTCGTGGCGTGCGGGACAATCACTGCGTGACGTTGGAGATCGACATTGATGACGGTTCGGGGGTCGCACCCTACGAGCAGGTGCGGTCGCAGATTTCCGAGCAGGCTCGGGCCGGGGACCTGCCGGTGGGGTATCGGCTGCCCACCGTGCGAGGGCTGGCCGAATCGCTCGGCCTCGCCGCTAACACGGTCGCCAAGGCGTACCGGGCGCTGGAGTCCGACGGGGTGATCGAGACGCGGGGCCGCAACGGAACGTTTGTCGCGTCCGCGGGGTCGGCGGCTGAGCGGGAGGCCGCGTCTGCCGCGCAGGCTTATGCCGAGCGGGTGCGGCGGCTCGGGCTTGCCGAGTCGGCGGCGCTCGACGCCGCGCGGGATGCGCTGCGCGCGGCTTACGGTGGCTGAACGCTGCGCGGCCGGGTGGAGTGACGGTGCGGGGCGGTCGTGGCTGGTCGCGCAGTTCCCCGCGCCCCTGAGGGGGCGCTTTCCGTCGGCGCGTTCTCAGTCGGCGAGCCCTCTGTGGGCGTCCGCCGCGGTGGGCGGTAGCCGGTGTGGGGTGCGGGTGACCGTCAGGCCTGTCGCTGTGGCGGCTCGGGCGAAGGCCAGGGCGTCCTGGACCGCCGCGGCGTGGGGGTCGTTGTTGAAGTACGTGTACACGTCGCGGTCGTCGGGCCAGGCGTCCTGGATCCGTCGCGCCCAGGTCAGCAGGGACTGCCGGCCGTAGTGCGGCCACTGCCGGGCACGGCCCACATGGAAACGGACATAGCCCCAGTCGGTGGTCCGCCACAGCGGGGTCACCGGCCGGGACAGGACATCGGCCCAGCAGAGCGCGACGCGCCGTGCCTGGAGCACCTCGCGGACCGCGGGCGTCCACCAGGAGTCATGGCGCGGCTCGACCGCGACCCGGGTGCCGGCCGGGAAGGCGGCGAGGCAGTCGTCGAGGAGGCCGGCGTCGGCGCGCAGCGTGGGCGGGAGCTGCAACAGCACCGGTCCGAGCCGGTCGCCGAGTCCGGCGGCGTGGCTCATCAGCCGGTGCACCGGCTCCTCGGGGTCCCGCAGGCGCTTGATATGGGTCAGGAAGCGGCTCGCCTTGACGGCCACGACGAAGTCCGGCGGTGTGCGCTCCCGCCAGGCCTCGAACGTCTCGCGCGACGGCAGCCGGTAGAAGGCGTTGTTGATCTCGACCGTGGCGAACCGCGCCGCGTACTCCTCCAGCCAGAGCCGCGTGGGCACGCCGGGCGGGTACAGGACACCGCGCCAGTCCTTGTACTGCCATCCCGACGTACCCAGGAAAAGGGTCATACCCCCATCAAAGCACCACTCGCCGTACGATCCGCCGGCACATCCTCCGCGCTACAGGTACAGCCCGGCGTCCGCGCCCTCACGAGCGCCCGGAACCGACGTCGGTGACGTGCCCCGGCGCAGGGCGTACAGCTCGGCCAGGGTCGCGCCCTCGCGGCCCACGCCTTCCTCGGTGCCCAGCCAGTTGACCGACTCGCGGTGGGTCAGGGGACCGACCTCGATGCGGGCCAGGCAGCGGCCGGGGCGGACGACGGCCGGGTGGAGGCGCTCCAGGTCCTCGTTCGTCGTCACGCCCACCAGGACGTTGCGGCCCTGTCCCAGCAGACCGTCGGTGAGATTGAGCAGGCGCGACAGTGCCTGACCCGCCGTGTGCTTGGCCTCGCCGCGGATCAGTTCGTCGCAGTCCTCCAGGAGCAGCAGCCGCCAGCGTCCCTTGCCCGTGCTGTCGTCCTCACCGATGGCGATGTCCATCAGATAGCCGACGTCCGAGAAGAGGCGCTCGGGGTCCAGGACGCAGTCGACCTGGCACCAGTCCCGCCAGGAGCGGGCCAGGGTGCGCAGCGCCGAGGTCTTGCCCGTGCCCGGCGGGCCGTGCAGCAGGAGCAGCCGGCCCGCGATGTCCTCCGGTGTGGTCTTCATCAGGTGGTCCATCGCGTCCGCCACCGGCGCGGTGTAGTTCGGCCGCACCTCCTCCCACGTACCCGCCGAGATCTGGCGCGTGGTGCGGTGCGGACCGCGCCTCGGTGAGACGTACCAGAAGCCCATCGTCACGTTCTCGGGCTGCGGCTCCGGGTCGTCGGCCGCGCCGTCCGTGGCCTGGTCGAGCACCTTCGCGGCCAGCTCCTCGCTGGTCGCGGTGACCGTGACGTCGGCACCGCGGTTCCAGCGCGACACCAGCAGCGTCCACCCGTCCCCCTCGGCGAGCGTCGCGCTGCGGTCGTCGTCGCGGGCGGATCGCAGCACCTGGGCATCCGGTGGCAGCAGAGTCGCCCCGGACCGCACCCGGTCGATGTTCGCGGAGTGCGAGTGCGGCTGCTCGCCCGTCGCGAAGCGGCCGAGGAACAGCGCGTCGACGACGTCCGACGGCGAGTCGCTGTCGTCGACGTTGAGCCGGATCGGCAGAGCGTCGTGTGGGTTCGCAGACATGCCGCCATGATCCGTCACCGAGGCGTCTTATGCACCGAATTTCCGCGGCCCGTCCGTGGGGTCTCCTGACACGGGCTCGGTCGAAGGCTCTTCGGGCGGGAGGTCCGGGGCGCACCTCGAGGAAATGCAGCCCCAGGTGTGCACCGGAAGCCGCCCCACCGCCGCCCCACGACGTTACTGTTGTCCTTGATGGGACGTCATGGGTGGAATTCGGGTGCGCGGCGGTGGCGACTCACCGCTCTGCTCGGCGTGGGCGTGGCCGCTCTGGCCCTGGTGCTGACCTTGATCAACACTCTGCCCGGGGACGAAGGGAGCGCCGCCGGCACGACACGCGACGGCGACAAGGTGCACGGCTCGCCCGCCGTCCCGCGGGGGAAGACGAAACCGGACGTCGGATGGGGCTTCACCCACACCCAGTTCAGCGCCGACGAGGGCAGCGACGCCGCCACGAAACGCGTGGAGGAACGCCTGCGCGCACAGCCCCTGCCGCAGATCCAGCACATCATGGGCTGGGGCTCGGGCAACCCCGAGCCGGTCAAGGGGCTCTACGACTTCGAGGACATGGACCGCCGTATCGACTTCATCCGTGAGTCGCGCGGCACCCCGGTCGTCACCCTGTGCTGCGCCCCGGACTGGATGAAGGGCGGCAAGTCCGGCTCCGACAACACCGACTGGAGCCAGGAGGCCCTGGAGACCGCCCCCGAGCGCGCCCACTACAAGGACTTCGCGGCGCTCGCCGCGACCGTCGCCAAGCGCTATCCGGACGTACGCCACTTCGTCGTCTGGAACGAGTTCAAGGGTTTCTGGAACGACGCCGTGGCCCGTTGGGACTACGAGGGCTACACCGAGCTCTACAACCTGGTCTACAAGGCGCTCAAGAGCGTCAACAAGGACATCCAGGTGGGCGGTCCCTATCTGGTGATGGACAGCCTCGACCCGCGCGAGGAAGACGCCTCGGCCACCGTGAAGGGCCCGTGGGGCGCCATGGACCAGCGCGTCCTCGACGCCTTCGACTACTGGAACAAGAACAAGGCGGGCGCGGACTTCGTCGTGGTGGACGGCTCCAGCTACACCAAGGACGACGAACTGATGCCCGACGAGTTCGCGGCCACCGCCAAGTTCACGGCCGTCTCCCGCTGGGTGCGCGAGCGGACCGGCGGCCTGCCGCTGTGGTGGGCCGAGTACTACGTGGAACCGGCCGACGCCGACGACGAGCGGGAGGGCTGGTCCGAGCCGCGCCGTGTCGCCGTCCAGGCGTCAGGCATGATCGCGATGGCCCGCGGCGGGACCACCTCCGCCTTCTACTGGAACCCCGAGAACGAGAAGGGCCCCGACTGCGCCGGCTGCCTCTGGTCTCCGACGGACACCAGTGACGGCGGTAAGGCCTTGTCCATGCTCGACCTGCTCTCCCGCTTCAACAAGGAGTTCCCGCCGGGCACGAGGTACGAGAAGGTGTCCGTCGCCGCCGACGACGTGCCCGACGTACGGGTCCTGGCCGACGACAAGGCGGTCGTCGTCGTGAATACCCTGGACCGGGAGATCAGCGTGAAGGTCGACGGGAAGCGGTTCGACATGGGCGCGTACGGGGTGAAGTGGCTGAACCGCTGAGCCACTGAGCCGCTGAGCCAATGGACCGCTGAGCCACTGAACCGCTCGTCGGCCCCACCCCGCACCCCGCGCGCCTCACGCCATCGTCACGAACCGCTGTACCAGCGAAGCCAGCAGCACCGCCAGCAGCGGCAGCGAGAACCAGAAGCTGCTCTGCAGCCACCGCAGTTGCCGCACGCTCGGCCGCACGGCCACCCGTACCACCTCGCGTGCCGTCAGCAGCACGATCAGCGCGATCGCCGCGAGCCCGCCCACGACCGACCAGGGCGTCCAGGTCACCTGTGGGCCGATCGGCCCGGGTTCGGGCTTCGCGGCCTTGCCGTCCGGCTGATCGCGCATGGTGTACATGGTCACGTCGTCGTTGACGAAGACCTTCTTGAGCTCCTGCCGGTCGTCGAGGTGGCGGATGAGCCGGGACTCCCAGGTCGCCGAGTAGCCCACATCCATCTGGAGATAGATCACCTGGCTGCGGTTGATCATGAGGTACGAGTTGGGGCCGGCGTCCTTGAGCGACTTCACCAGGCCCGACACCAGCACCGGATCGGCGGGCGCGAGCGTCGGCACGTATTCCACCCTCTCCATGTCCCGGGCACCCCAGGGCATCGAGGGCGTCACGGTGTTCACCGTGTCGTCGCTCATCCACAGCAGCCGTGCGGTCGGCTTGTCGTGCTCGTACACGTACTCCATGGCGGCGACCTCGCCCGGACGGATCCGCTCGAACGGCTCGTTGCCCCAGCGGGCCAGCAGGAAGCCGCCGATCAGGACCAGCCCCGCCATCAGGGCGGCGAGCGGGGCGAGACTCATCCGGTCGCGCTCCCGCTCCTTCGCGGTGACTCCGGTGCGGGGGAAGAGGGCGAGTCCGGCGAGCAGCGCCGCGCCCGGCAGGGCGAACATGAAGACACGCAGGGCCATTTCGCCGCCGTACGACTGCATGCCGAAGCCCAGGAACGGCACGAAGGTGAGGACGAGCAGCGACCGCTCGCGGTACTTGTGGTCGCGCCGCCGCCACCAGCCCCAGCAGGCGAGAGCCATCACCGAGCCGGCGAGGGCCACGCGCGCGTACAGCACGAGTTTGTGGCTCGAACTGCCCTCGCCGATACGGCCGGAGACCGACGAAGACACATTGCCGCCCACTCCGCCGACCCCGCCGAACATCTCTTCGAAGTGTCCGGACCAGTACGGCTCGGCGAGGAAGCCCACCCATACGGTCACCATGACGGCGAACAGAACGGGCAGGCCGCGCAGTTCGGAGCGGCCGATCAGGACGAGGACCGCGAGGACGCCCAGCATCACGAACGGCGTGAGCTGATGTGCCGGGACCGTCGCCATGAACAGGCCGATCAGGACCATCAGCAGCACGGCCCGCTGGCGCCGGTTCGTCGGCTCGACCTCCAGCTCGCCGGGACGCCGTTTGGTCCACAGCACGCGCGGCGCCCGGAACCACACGAGCAGGATCGCCACGAAGACGAGATACAGCAGGTAGGTGAAGCCCTGCGGCGAGAAGTAGTCCTGGCCGACCCAGCCGCTGAGCACGAAGACCCACACGCCCGTCCACTTGGCCCGCCAGCCGGCGCGCATATGGCGTACGAGCAGGAACATCGGTGCCAGATAGAGGAGTTGCATGGTCAGCGGCCACCAGCGGATGACCTCGGTGAGGTCGTCGACCCCGCAGGCCTTCGCGACGAACGCGGCCGCCGCGAAGAAGCCCGGCCAGCTCCAGCGCGCGTCCAGGTCGGGCACGGCCGAACCGGTCCGGTCGATGTAATCCAGGAACCCGAGGTGCTGCCAGGCCGTCGCGAACCGCGGTTCGGTCTCGATCACCGCGGGCAGCGCGTGCAGCGAGACGACGGTGGCCAGCAGGGTGACCAGGAGCAGCCCCCTGTGCTCGCGGTTGCGCCAGAGCAGCGAGGCGAACACCGTGACCAGCAGCGCGGCCCCGGCCAGTGTGGGCAGGGGCAGGATGGACACCAGCCCGAGCCCGTCCATCCGGTCGAGGTCCCTCTCCCCGAGGGCGGAAGCGGGCACCCAGTACAGGACGAGCGCGGCCAGCAGCAGACAGCCGAGCACCACGCCGACCTTGGTGGGCCGCAGTCGCTCCCACGGCGACGACGGCGGTCCGGCCGGCGGCAGGGGCTGCGCTCCGGGCTGCTGTCCGGGCGGCGCGCCGGTCTCGTCGGTGCCTCCCTTGCGTCCCGCGTGTTCCTCGCTTCCCTCGCGCCCTTCGTGTTCCTCGCGTCGGCCATGGACGAGCGCGGAGGTGCCGAACGGCGCGTCGACCTCGACCTCGACCTCGGCCTCGACCCCGGCCTCGACCCCGGCCTCGACCTCGGCCTCGATGTCGGCCGGTCCCAGGGAGGTCTCGCTGCCCGGTTCCCGCTCCTCGACGGGCAGGCCCACCTCTTGCCGTGGCGCCGGAAGGTGGAGGGGCGCCCTGAGAGCCCAGGTCGGCCGGTGATCCGTCCGGTGATCTGTTCGGTGATCGGAGCCGTGCTCAGGCCGGTGATCGGGCCGCTGTTCGGGCCGTTGGACGGCCGGTGACCCGGTGGGCGGCGTCCCCGGCCCGGGCCGTACGTCGGGCCGCCGCTCCAGGTGGTCGAAGTCGAGCTGGACACCGAGCGCGAGGGTGTCCGAGTCGAGCTTGTGCACCCAGGCCGGACCGCGCCCCTTCACCGGCTGGTCCTTCTCGGCTGTCGGTACCTCACGGGCGCCCAGGTCCGCGAGGTCCCCGTCGGGCGCCGCGTCCTCGGGTACGGCGGCGGGCGGCGCTGTCCTGACGATCCGGTACAGCATCGGTGCGGCGATCGCCACGATCACCGTGAGGGCGGAGATCTCCGCGACACCCGCACCCGTCAGGCCCATACGGGGCAGCAGGATCAGCGTGAGGCCGAGTACGAGCACGCACAGCAGGCCCTGCAGCCAGGCGAGCCCGGCGGTGCGGCTCTGGGCACGCAGCACCGCGAAGTACGTCTCCATGACCACCCGCAGCACGGCGCCCACCGCGAACCAGCGCAGCAGAGGTGTGGCGGCATCCGCGTATCCCTGGCCGAACACGCCCAGGATGTACGGCGCCCCGAAGAACATCACCGCGCAGACCGGCAGCATGATCCGGGCCATCCGGCGCAGTGCCGCCCGGGTGTTCGCGGCGAGCCGCGCGGGATCGTGCGAGCCCTCGACGGTGAGCGAGGCACCCATGTTGATGGCCAGCAGGTTGACCGTGCCGCCGATGGTCGTGGTGATGTAGAAGTACGCGTTGTCCGCGTCGCTGACCTGCACGGCGACGATCACCGGTACGAGGTACACCACGGCGAGCGAGAACAGCGAGCCGGTGTAGTCGCCCGCGAGGAACCGGCCCATCTCCTTCAGCGTCGGCGGCCGCGCGTGGTCCTCGGTCTCCTTCACATGCCGGGGCACCAGACGCCGGAACACCAGCCAGCCCAGCGGCAGTACGGACACCGCGATGGCCGCGACCCACGACACGAACACACCCATGGTGGGGATCGCCACCGCGAACGCGACGAGGAGCACCAGCTTCACCGCCGAGAACACGGTGTTCCCGACCGGCACCCACAGCGCGCTGCGCAGGCCGGTCAGCACCCCGTCCTGGAGCGTCAGCAACGACCAGGCGACGACGGCCAGGACGAAAACGAAGCCGTTGACCGGATCGTGCAGGAACCGGTACGAGGAACCCCAGAGGTTCGGCGTGAGCACGAAGGCGGCCGCGGCCAGCGCCACGACCACCGAACTGCCCGCGTACGTCCGCAGGATGAGCCGTCCGGTGCCGCGTCCCGCGACCGGGATGAAACGCGCGAGAGCACCTGTCAGCGTCACCGCCGTGAGCCCGGCGAGGAGCTTCATCGCGGCTATGGCGGCGGAACCCTGGCCGACCGCGGAATCGGAGTAGTAGCGGGCCGCGGCCAGCCAGAAGCCCAGCCCCAGCACGGCGGAGATCCCGGTGTTGAGCATCAGGGCATAAGCGTTCCGGAACAGCTGGCTGCCCCCCGATCCCTTGCTCATTCCGGGCAGGCGCAGCCGACGGCCGGGCCGTTGCTCGGCCACCCCGGTCGCGGGCGTCTCGGGCTGGGCTGTGGTCGTGTCAGACACGGGAACGGATGGCCTTCCGGACCTGTCGTGCTCTTCGGACCATGGCGTACCCCTTGGTGAGGGCACGGTCCCTGGCGAAGTTACGGGCGATGGCGCGGCCCTCGACGAGCCGCTCGAACTCCTCGATGCCGGTGTTGCGGTGGACGGTGACGCGCTGCAGCGCGTACGGCCCCTGGCGCCTGCGGGCCAGGGCGTTGCCGACTGCCAGCGCCTGCGCGTATCCCGCCTCGCGCACGGCCTCGCGCACCCGGCGGCTGGAATAGCCATAGGGGTACGCGAAGGAGACGGGCGCGGTGCCCAGTTCGTCCGCGACGATCTCCCTGCAGCGCGTCAGCTCGAACCGGAGCGCGTCGTCCGTGAGCTGGTCGAGCTGAGGGTGCGTGTGGCTGTGGCCGCCGATCTCGACGCCCTCGCCCGCGAGCTCGCGCACCTGGTCCCAGTCGAGCATCGTGTCCAGGCCGCCCCCGGTGTCGTACGTGCCGCGCAGCCAGCCCGTCGAGACGAACAGTGTGGACGCGAAGCCGTGCTTGGCGAGCACGGGCAGCGCGTGCCGGTGCACGCCTTCGTAGCCGTCGTCGAAGGTGATGAGCACGGGACGGTCGGGCAGCGGTCCCGTGGCGCGCCACCACTGCGCCAGCTGGGCGGTGCTGACGGGAGTGAACCCGAGGTCGTCGATCAGGGCGATCTGCTCGGCGAACGCCTCGGGCGCCACGGACAGGGCCCGTGTGGCGTCGTTGGGTGCGGTCGAGACGGCGTGGTACATGAGGATGGGCACCGGGGCGTTCATCGGACATCACCCCGGGTCCCGCACATACGCGTACCGCTCATGCCGCTGCCCCCTCGTCGCCCGGGACCCCCTCGATCTCCACCACGGAGAAGGTGGGGCCACCCCTGCGCGCCCGGACGCTCCCGAGTACGTACCCACCCGCCGCGGTCACCACTCCGGCCACGATCGCGGCGGCCCGGCCCGCGCCGCCGGGGCGGGCGAGCAGCGCGTCCCGCAGCCCCCGGGCGACTCCGGCGGGCAGTACGCGCGTGGTGTAGCGGCGCTCGGACTCAAGTCCCTTGTCGGCCCCGACACTCCGGGCGACCAGCGCCTTCGACAGCCCCTCCGCGTACGTGCGCGTGCGGAAGTACGCGAAGTGCTCACGTGCCGCCGGCACCCGGTGGTGGATCACCGCGCGGTCGTCGATCAGCAGGATCGCGTCCGGCCTGGCGCGGGTGAGACGGATGCACAGCTCCGTCTCCTCGCAGCCCAGCGGCCGCTTGTCGCCGTCGCGCCCGATGCCGGTCGCGAAGCCGCCCGCCGCGTCGAACGCCGTACGGCGGAACGAGGCGTTGCCGCCGAGCACGTTGCGCACCGGTACGCGCCCCGGAGGCAGGCCCTTGTACGTGCAGCCCACGACCCAGTCGAACTCCTCCGGAAACCAGGCGGGCCGGCGGCCCGAGGCCCAGACCGGCATCGTCCGGCCGCCGACGGCCATCACCCGCGGGTCCGCGTACGCCGCCGCGAAGTGGCGCAGCCAGTCGCGCTCGGCCACCGCGTCGTCGTCCAGGAACGCGATGACCTCGCCGTACGAGGCGGCGATGCCGGTGTTGCGGCCGGCGGACAGGCCTCGGGGGCCCGCGTTGGCGAGCACCCGGACCTCCCGCGTCTCCTTGTACTCCTGGGAAAGCCGGTCCAGGAGCGCCTGGTTGTGGTCCACGACCAGGAGCGTCTCCAGGGCCGGGTGGGACTGCGCCCGCACCGAGGAGACCGCCGCCAGGATGTCCTCCCAGCGGTCCTCGGTGTAGACGCAGATCACCACGGAGATGTCGGGTGAGCTCAAGACATCTCTCCCCGGGTGGTGTGGAGCGCGACCGTGTGAGGACGGCGGCGCAGCGAACGGCGGTTGGAGCGCTCCTTGAGGATCACCTTGAGGACCCGCAGCCCGTCCCGGACGGCTCGGAGATTGCTCGCGCCGTGGATCCGCAGATACTCATGGCTCGGAATCTCCTGGACCTTCAGCCCGGCCTTGACCACCCGGATGTTCATCAGGGTCTCCACCTCGAAGCCGGTGCAGTCGAGGTCGATCTTGTCGAGGCAGTGCCGCCAGAACGCGTTGTAGCCGTAGCAGAGGTCGGTGTAGCGCGCGCCGAACTTGCGGTTGACGGCCGTGCACAGCGCCCAGTTGCCCAGCTTGCGGATGGGCGTCATGTCGTCCGTGCCGCCGCCGTTGGCGAACCGCGACCCCTTCGCGAAGTCCGCGCCGGAGACCAGCGCGGAGACGTACGACACGATTTCCTGGCCGTCGGCCGAGCCGTCCGCGTCGACCATCACGATGATGTCGCCGGTGGACGCCGCGAACCCGGTGATCAGGGCATCCCCTTTGCCCTTTCCGAGCTGCTTCACCACCTTGACGTCCGGCCACAGATCACGCGCCACCGCGACGGTGTCGTCCGTGGAATTGCCATCGACGAGCACGACTTCGTGGATCCAGTCGGGCAGCGTCTTGAAGACATAGGGAAGATTCTCCGCCTCGTTCATGGCGGGAATCACGACACTCACCGGAGGCGCGATGGCCAGGTGAGATGAGATGGGCCGGTACTTCTTGGTGGCCAACGACGGATCCTGACCCGAAACCGCCGGGCGCAGAAAAGAACTCATGAGTCTGGTCCCTCTCGTCCGGTGGACCGCCCGCCCCTGGGCGGTCCGGCATTGTGTCCGGTTCGAAAGGGGGGTTCTCACTTACGGCATGCCGAAATGGATCTCCGTGTACGCCGGGTGAGCTGGCAAAACTGGCCGACGGGCAAAGTCGGTCTCGCGGCACGGCTCGATACGGATGTGGTCACCGAGCACGGCACCCCCCTACCGCGCCCCGCGCCGGAACCCATCGCGGTCCTTGAGCCCTCCCCTAGAGCCGCTACTGATGGGCCGATGCGGGTGGATGTACGACGATATTGATGATTCAGTCCCTATGGCAAGACCTGGAACGAGACCTCACATTTTCGTTGTTTTGGACGTTACCTGACCACTCGAGCGGATTTTGCCCATCCGTTTGAGTATTTTGTCGGCCGGCTCCAACAGCTCCGGCCGCGCCAGCACCGCGTTCCGCAACGCCCGGACCGGAGCGCGTCGCGCCCGGTGCCCGAGCGCCACCGGATGGCGGCGCGTCACCCACCCCTCGGACACGGTGAGTTCACGTGTCTTCAGGGAGTCCTTGTATTCCTTCTGCCCCCGGCCCAGATCCAGATAGGCGATGCCGTCGGCGGCGGCCGCCTCGGCCATGCGCAGATGCAGGACAAGACCGGGGGAGTACTTCGAGAACGCCGGGTCGTACGCCGGGAACCAGCACGCCAGCACCCGCTCGGAACGCAGTCCGAAGTGTGCGGCGACCGGCTTGCCGTCCGCGTAGAGCACCGACAGGATCCCCGCGAACGGCTCGGAACGGGTGTGGAAGAGCTGGTGCACCAGCCGGGTGATCCAGGGGTGCGCGAAGCGGTCACTGCGCCCGGTTCTGCGGTACTGCGCCGACTTCCACTCCATGAGGGTGCGCAGTGCCGCGGGATCGCGCTCGTCGTGCACATAGCGCAACTCGCCGTGGTCACGGCCGAGCTTGCGCTCCTTGGCGAGTGTCGTCCTCGTGAACTTCGGCGACTGGGCCCGCAGTCGGCCCAGATAGGCCTCGTATCCCTGGTCGACGTCCATGACGGGGGACGGGAACGTACCGGAGGCCTCGGCCTCGAACGGCGTCTGGCCCTCCGCCAGGTGGTCGAACTCCCACACCGCCAGCCCGCAGGCCCGCAGCAGATCCCGCGCGTCCCACGTGAAGCCGGGCCGGTGCACCAGGCCCTGGCAGTCCGAGACGCCGAGACCGATGGCCCGTCCGACGCCGGTGGTGGTCCGCTGGAACGGGAAGAAGGCCGCCGGCTCTCCGCTCTCTCTGACGACCGCGATGCGCACGCCTCGCCGGCAGCGTCCCACCGCGAGCGTGAACTCCGGGGACAGGAACGGGTTCGCCAGCTCGGGCGAGCCGTTGAGGTGGGCCTTGGACTGCAGTGACGTCCACGCCGCCCGGTCGGCGGCGGTCAGTTGACCGGGACGGTACACATGGATGTCCACGTCAGGATGCCCGTCTTCTCGCTGTACGGCCACGCAGTCGCCGTACCAGGACCAGCAGGAGAATGAGTGAGCTGAGCGCGGCGACGGCCACGATCCCGCCCCGGACCGACCACCGGTGCACGGCCAGCATGCCCTGGGCGACCAGGAGATTGACGGCTATCGCCGCTGCCAGAGACGCCACGGTCCGGCCGAACGGTTCCAGCCCGCGCAGTGCGGCCGCGACCGCCGTACCGGGCGCGGCCAGCAGGAAGAAGAGCGTGAACGGGGCGCGCAGCGGTGAGTTCACATCGATGAGTGCGAGCACCGCACCGACGCCCGCGATGGCCGCCGCGGCTCCCGCGAGCAGCGGCAACAGGTCCCTCCCCGGATCCTGTCGCGGCGGCCCGCCGCTGTCTGATGAAGATGACTTGAGCCTTAAGGTCTGCATTGGCGACTTTGCCCCCCGACGCGCCGGATGCCGGGCTTCAATGTGGCGCAGCGGGCGTCCGGCCGTCAAGACGCGGAAGTGTCACGTGCCCGCGGCAGGCGGGCTCAAGGGAGTTGGGGGCGCGACGCAGCTTTGTCATGTCTTAGTCATGGGTAGGAAACGAAGTACACGGTGAACGCGTCGATGACTCCCGGTCGGTCCTGAAAAGTCTTGGCATGGACATTTCCTGTCAACGCGCGTAGCCGCTACGAAAGTTACGGCAGAGATCCTGCTAAAGGGAGGTTCCATGAGACGTTCCCGACTCACGGCAACCGTGACCTCGCTCCTCCTCGCCGCCGCGTTCGCCCTCACCGGGGCCACGGCGGCACAGGCATCCCCAGCGGCCGCAGCCACCGGTTATGTGGCCCTCGGCGACTCCTACTCCTCCGGCGTCGGTGCGGGCGGATACATCGCCTCCAGCGGTGACTGCAAGCGCAGTACGAAGGCATACCCGTACCTCTGGGCCGCTGCCCATTCACCCTCGTCGTTCCACTTCACGGCCTGCTCGGGCGCTCGTACGAGTGATGTCGTGGCGAACCAACTGGGCCCGCTCGGCCCCGGCACCGGTCTGGTCTCCCTCTCCATCGGCGGCAACGACGCCGGCTTCGCCGACGTCATGACCACCTGTGTGCTCCAGTCCGAGCAGTCCTGCATCGCCCGCATCAACACGGCGAAGGCGTACGTCGACTCGACGCTGCCCGGCAGGCTCGACACCGTCTACTCGGCGATCAGTGCGAAGGCTCCGGCGGCCCAAGTGGTCGTCCTGGGCTACCCCCGCTTCTACAAGCTGAACGGCAGTTGCGTGGCCGGCCTCACCGAGGGCGAGCGGTCCGCGATCAACAACGCCGCCGACTATCTGGACAGCGCCATCGCCAAGCGTGCCGCCGACCACGGCTTCACCTTCGGTGACGTCCGGAGCACCTTCACCGGACACGAGATCTGCTCGGGCAGCTCCTGGCTGCACAGCGTCAACTGGCTGAACATCGGCGAGTCGTACCACCCGAACGCGGCCGGCCAGTCCGGCGGATATCTGCCCGTCCTCAACCGCGTGGCATGAGCGCTACTGCGTAGTGGAGGCCCCGCCCGTCGGGGTCTCCGTCTCGCACGTCACGGAGAACGCCACCGAGTTGGACGTCGTGTGCACCGGGCCGCGCACCTCGACACTCATCTCGTTCTCGTAGGTACCGTCCTCGTCGTACGTCGTCTCCACATGGTTGACCTGCTGGGACTTGTCACCGCCGGAGAACGAGAGCGTCTTCCAGCCCGGGTCGGACGGCTCGCCGCTCTTCGTCACCCAGCGGTAGTCGACCTTCACCGGGACGCGGCCCACCGTGAGGGTCGCCGTGAACGTGGGTGCCTCCGCCCCGGGCGGTGGGCAGGCGCCGCTGTACCGCGTGTTGGCCCCGGTCAGGGTGACCTTGACCGACTGGGGAGGGGGAGTGGTCGTCCCGCCGCCGGTGGTCGAGTCGCCGGTCGTGCCGGAACTCTCGGTGATGGTGCCGCCGTCGCTGCCACCCCCATCGCTTCCGTCGCTCCCACCGCTCCCGTCGTTGTCGCCACCGTCCGTCGAACCGCCGGAGGAGCTCCCGCCGTTGGAGCCGCCGCCGGTAGTGGCGCTGTTGCCCCCGCTGCCTCCGTCGCCACGGTTGATCAGGGCGTAGGTCAGTCCCGCGAGGGCGAATGCCAGGGCGGCCATGCCCGCGATCACGGCGACCGTGGCACGGCGCGGGTGGGCGGGCTGCGCGGTGGTGGTCGCGGCGGCCGGAGTGCGCGACGGCGTGGAAGCCGTGGCTGCGGGCCGCGGTGGGGCCGGGTGAGGGGCCGCCTGGGGAGGAGACGGCTGGGGATGTGACGGCTGGGGGTTGGCCGCGACGGTCGGTGCGTAGGCGGCGGAGCCCGTACGGGGCGTGCCGCCCGCGCCGATCAGGCGCAGGTCCCGCTCGGCGGACTCGGCCGAGAGCCGCTCGGCCGGATCCTTGCGCAACAGGCCCTCGATGATCGGCGTCAGAGGGCCCGCGCGACGCGGCGGCGGCAACTCCTCGTCGACCACCGCACGCAGCGTGCTCAGCGGGGTGTGCTGACGGAACGGCGAGCTGCCCTCCACCGCCGCGTACAGCAGCACACCGAGCGACCACAGATCGGACTCGGGACCCGGCGTACGCCCCAACGCCCGCTCCGGAGCCAGGAATTCGGGAGAGCC
Organism: Streptomyces sporangiiformans; assembly: GCF_005768555.2. Taxonomy (GTDB): domain Bacteria; phylum Actinomycetota; class Actinomycetes; order Streptomycetales; family Streptomycetaceae; genus Streptomyces; species Streptomyces sporangiiformans. The sequence goes on along the minus strand of NZ_VCHX02000167.1, from coordinate 36,531 downwards.
GATCACCTCGCCGGTCATGGTGAGCGCGGAGCTCCCCTCGACCATGGCGATGCCGAAGTCGGTGAGGACGATGCGGCCGTCGTTCGCGATCAGTACATTGCCGGGCTTCACATCGCGGTGCAGCACCCCGGCCTCGTGCGCGGCGCGCAGGGCCGCCAGCACCTCGGCGCCGATGTGCGCGGTGCGCTGCGGCGGCAACGGGCCCTCGGCGTCCAGGAGATCGGAGAGGGCGAGGCCGCGGACCAGCTCCATCACGATCCAGGGGCGGCCCTCCTCCATGGCCACGTCGTAGACCGTCACCACGTTCCGGTTCGAGACGCGGGCGGCCGCCCACGCCTCGCGCTCCAGGCGGGCGTACATCCGCTCGACCTCGGGGGTCGGCAGCCCGGCCGGGGCGCGCACCTCCTTGACGGCGACCTCGCGGTGGAGCACCTCGTCACGGGCGCGCCACACGGTTCCCATCCCGCCCTCGCCCAGCGGGGACAGCAGTCGGTAGCGCCCCGCGATCACCCGTTCACTGCCCGGATCTTCGGACACGGAAGCCCCCCATTCGCACCCGCACGATTCAGAACAAAAGTAGCTCAACCGAGCGCGGTTGCCGCCCCCTTGAACACCAATCCCGCCCCGAGCGCCACCACCACGAACGCGGAGCCGAGCGGGGCGGACCGCCGGACCAGGCCGGCGGTGCGCCCGCTCGACCACCGGGCGCCGTTCTCGATGGCCTTCGACACCCGGCTGCCTACCCTGACCACGGCGAACCCGGCCGCCGTGAGAGTGAGCGCGAGCCCCGCGCCGTACGCCAGCACGAGCAGCAGCCCGAACCAGGCCTTGTCGAGCGCGGCGGCACCGACGAGGACGACGATCGCGGAGGGACTGGGGACGAGGCCTCCGGCGAAGCCGAGGAGCAGGGTGTCCTTGAGGGTGGGGGGTCGGGTGTGGCTGTGGGAGTGGCCGTGGGTATGGGCGTGGTCATGCCCGTGGTCGTGGCTGTGGCTGCTGTCGTGGTCCTCGTCGTGTCCGTGCGTGTGGCTGTGTCCGTGTCCATGACTGTGGCTGTGTCCGTGGCCGTGATCATGCGAGTGACCGTGACCGTGACCGTGACCGTGACCGTGCCCGTGGCTGTGTCCATGCCCGTGCCCGTGGCCCCGTGTGCGCCAAGCCCGGCGTACGAGGGTGGCGCCCGCGACGGTGACGACGATGCCGCTGGTCACGCCCAGCCAGGCGATGACCGAGGGGGCGGCCGCCGAACCGGCGACGACGAGCAGACCGAGGGCGACCACGCCGAGGGTGTGGGTGACGGTCACCGAGGCGGCCAGCGGCAGGACGTCGCGGAGGGTGGCCGTGCCGCGGGCGGCGGCCGTGGCGGCCATGATCGTCTTGCCGTGGCCCGGGGCGAGGGCGTGCATGGCGCCGAGCAGCACGGCGATGGAGAACGCGAGCGCCGCGAAGCCGAAGCTCAGGTCTTGGCGGGCCACCAGTGAGTCGAGGGCGCGGGTCCAGCGGTCGGCGCCGCGCGGCAGTACGGAGGCGGCCGGGGCGTCGGACTGCTCCTCGTCGAGGGCTTCGCCACCTGGGCGGGCACGCAGGGACGCGGTCGCCGTGTCCTCCGGGGACGACAGCAACTTCTCGGGGTAGCGGGTCAGTTCGCCGGAGACGGACTTCTGGGGAACGTCCGAGGAGGCGAGCGTCATCTCGTCGCCGCGTGCGGTGATCTCGCGCCAGCCTGGGCCGTTGTCGGCGGAGCCGTGGAAGCGCAGGGAGACGTTCCCCTCGGGCAGCGGCGCCGTCCAACGGCACTCCACCCGCAGGGTGTCCAGCCCCGCCTGCCCGGGCCGCACGCGGGCGCTGCTCTCGCCGACGGTGAGCGCGACCTGCCGCCCGCCCACGGTCACCCGGCTCTTCCGGGCCGCCGTCTCGCACCGCTCCCGTGCCCAGTCCGCCTTGCCCACCTTGTCGATCTGGGGCTTGGCCTGGGTCGCCGGGATCTCCGCGAGGTCTTCCACATGGTCGACCCGCAGCTTCTCGGGACCGACGACGAGACCGTCGTAACGGTTGACGGTGAAGTTCCCGAGCGGGTGAGCGGCCGCGGTGCCGGCGGGTACGAGCAGCAGGGCACAGATGGCCACCAGGAGGGCCACACAGGCGGCGAAACGGCGGCGGGGCAAGGAGCTCCTCCGGTTCCTTCGGTACATGTCCCGGATCCTCGCGCTCACTCGGCACCGCCCAGCGCGTCCAGGGCCGACCGGGCAGCCTTCGCTCCCAGAGGCGAGAAGCCCGGGTTGAGTTCCAGGGCGGCGGAGAGGTTGTCTCGGGCCTCCCGCTCGTGACCGGTGGCGCGTTCGATCATGCCGCGGTGGTAGAGGAACGTCGCGTCGCGGTAACCGGTCGCCGTGGCGCGGCGGGCGTAGGGAAGGGCCTCCGCGTCACGGCCGTTGACATGCAGGGCCCAGGCGAGGGCGTCCGCGGTGTGCACGGTGTGGCGGCGGTCCCAGTCGTCTCGGGCGGCGCGCAGGGCGGCCTTGCGGTCACCGTGGTCCGCCGCCGCGAGGGCGGTGTCGAGGTCGACGTTGACGCCGTTCGCGCGGGCCAGCGCGGTCCACGCCTCGACCAGGGCGTACTGCTCGCGGGCCTTCGCCCGGTCGCCCTTGCCGTCGCGGGCCTCGTACAGCTCGCCCAGTGCGACCAGCGGGCCGGGCAGCGGATAGCCGGCCACGACCTCCTCCAAGCCGCGGATCGCGGCCGCGCGGTCGCCGCTTGCGGCCTGGGCCCTGGCGCGGCCCTCCAGCGCGGGGAGGTACGCCCCGTCGGCCCGTAGCGCCCGCGTGTAGAACGTCAGCGCCGTCTCGTACTTGCCCTCGCGCCAGGAGAGTTGGCCGAGCGACGTCGCCACGTACGCGACGTCGCCGGGTGCCGTGGCGCTGGCGAGCGCCTGCTCCAGTACGCGCCGCGCCGTCGGTACGTCACCGCGCAGCTCGCGTACGTAGGCGTACCGCGTGAAGACCGGAACGCCGGGGCGGCGGGCGTCGGCTTGGTCGCTGGCCTTCAACGCCTCGTCGTAGCGGCCGAGTTCGACCAGGGCGTCGATCCGTGAGGCCAACGCCCGCTCGCTGTACGGGTTCTGTTCCAGCGCCTCGTCCGAGTACCGCAGCGCCCCGCGGAAGTCGTGCCGCGCCGCTGCCAGCGCCGCCCGCCCCGCGAGCGCCGGGTCGTTGTCGGGGCGCAGCTTCAGCGACCGGTCCAGCGCGCGCTGCGCCTGCGGATACCGCGACGGGTCGCCGTTGGTACGCGCCTGCTCGACATACGCGATACCCAGTGTGGCCCAGCCGGTGAAGTCCTTGGGCTGCGCTTTCAGATGGGACTGGAGGGCGGAGATGCTCGCGTCGAGGCTCCCGCTCGCCAGCAACTCGGGCGTGATGGCGGGAGCCGACGCCGCCGTACTCGCTCCGCTGTCCTCCCGTGCCCCCATGACCACGGCCGCCGCGGTCATGGCGACAGCGAGAGCGACGGCGCACGCCGCGAGCCGCAGCGCGCGTCGCCGCCCGGACCCCCGCCGCGCCTCGGGCGCTTCGGCACCGAGGCCGGTCGCGCGTTCGCCGGCGTGCGTGGTGTCCTCAGCGGACAGGACTGCGACTTCGCCGGCTGTGGGGGTATTCGCGTCCAGGGCGGGCGTGCCCTCGGCCCGGGAACGGGAAGCGCCCGCGTCCACATCGGCCGCGTCAAGGTCGGTCTGCGGTGGGGCTTCGCCGGAGCGTGAGGTGTTCTGGTCGGTCCGGGAAGTGCTCGGGCCGGGGCCGGGCGCGCTCTCGTCGGCCCGCGGGGTCGCGTCCCCGGAGGGGAGGACGTCTGCGCCGGCCTCGGGTGGTTCCCCGCCGGGTTCGGGTGTGGTCGCGCCCGACCGGGGCGCGCCCGTGCTCGACCGGGGCGTGCTCTGGTCTGTCCGGAGGGTGTCCGCGCCGGGCCGGGGTGTCTTCGCCTCCGTCAGGGAGGTGTGGTCGCCAGGTTCGGGCGTGCCCGTATCCGCCCGGAGGGCACCCATGCCGGACCCGGGTTTCACCGCGTCGGCCCGGGGACCGCTCTCGCTGGAGCCGGGAGCGCCTTCGTCTGCCTGGGCCGCGTTCTCGCCGGGGCCGGGCGTTTTCTCGGTGGAGCCGGGCGCGTTCGCGTCGGCCTCGGGGCGGGTCTGGCCGGAGCCGGGCGTGCTCTCGTCGGCCGTGGGAGAGGGCTCGCTGGTGGTGTCCGCGCGTGGACCGCTCTCGCTGGAGAGGGAGGCGCCCTCGTCCGAGGGGGGCGCGGTCTCCGTGGAGCCGGAGGCAGCCGGAGCGGACTCGGGAGGCCGGGGCGTGCCGCCGTTCTGCTGGAGCGGGGTGCCGGCGACGGGGGCCTTGTGTGGGGCCTCGTCGGCGCGGTTCCTCTCCTGCGCGTCCTCGTTCGTGCGCGGGGACATGCCCTCTCCTCAAATGTCCTGGGCGGAAGCGGAAGTCGTGGGGGTGAGCGGCGCGGCCCGCGCCGTGGGGGATTGTGGGTACGGGCCGCGCCAGCCGGTGGGGCGGCTCAGTAGTAGCCGTTGACCCGGCGACGGCTGCGCCACCAGAGCACGCCGGTGCCGAGCAGCAGGAACCCGGCCGCGCCGGAAACCGCCGAGACGGCGATCAGCGTGGTGTCGTCCATGCTGGTGATGTTGCCGCTGCCGCCGGCTCCCGCGGGCGTCAGCGCGTCGCCGAGCTGGTTGCGGACATCGCCCTTGGTGGCGTCCGTGCCCTTGGCCAGCGGGCCGCGCGAACCCGGGGTCGGCTCGGCCACGAACGGGAACTCCTTCTCGAACTTCTTGTCGTTCTCGTTGACCGCGTCACCCAAGTCGTTCTTGGCGCCCAGCAGTTCACCCTCGACGACCTGCAGCGAGGCGTCGATCACGTCGTCGGTGAGCCGGCGCCCGTTCGGGAAGCCCGCGTTGTCGCCGTCGAGCACACCGAGCCGCTTCGGCTTCTTCGCCGCCTTGATCGAGGTGTTGAGGCGCAGCATCTCCGAAGGCGTCACATGCGGCGGTTGGTTGAGACCGTCCACACCCTTCAGGAAGACGTCCACCAGGTCGTTCCTGGGCTCGTCCGGCGCCGGGATCTTGTAGATCGCCTCGATGAGCTTCGGCAGCTCGGGGTTGGTCACGTTCTTCAGGAACTGGGCGTCGTCCCACGGCGCGGACGCGTTGAACGTGTCCTTGTCCTTCAGCGGGTTGACGACCTCGTTGACCAGCGGGTTCCCGAGCCGCGAGACCTGCCGGAAGTGCCCGGACGCGCTCTTGCGGTTCGTCGTGGTCCAGATGCCGATGTTCGGCTGTTCGGCCGACTCCCGGATCAGCTCGTTCGGCAGCTGCAGGGCGATGGAGTTGGTGTTGTACTCCTTGAGCGTGTCATTGCCGACCTCGGTCAGGTTCCCGCCGTACAGCAGGTCGAAGACGCGCAGATCCGCGAAGAACGGATCGTCCGCCTGACCGGCGAACGACTTCGCCTCGTATCCCCCGAGCTCCTGGATCGCCTGGTCGCGCAGCTTGCCGTAGTCCGGCATCGACGCCTTGCCGACGTTCGACGGTGCCACCGGCGCGTCGTCCGCGATCTTCGTCCGCTTGGCGAGGCGCTGGTCCTTCAGCTGCAGCACTTCGAGGTCGTACGTCTGCGTGATGTTCAGGTCGGGGTCGTCCAGGCTCTCGACCGGCCCGGTGTTGTACAGGAAGCTCTTGTCGTTCTTGACGTCCGTGTCGAACGTGTAGCGGAAGAGCAGATCGCCCTGGGCGTCCCCGTCCTTGTCGATGTGGATGTCGTACTGGGCGTCCTCCGCGAACGTGTAGAAGTTCGGTCCGCCCGCCGGCTCCTCCATCGGGATCACGTTCGCCACGATCGTCGTCGTGTCGGGCTTGTCGGGGCTCGCGAACGCGTACAGGTCCGTGTTGTCGAACTGCGGTTGGCCCGAGATCAGCGGGGCTTCCCGGTGGCTGGAGGCGCTCGCCGTTCCCGGTTCGAGCGCCGTCACGCCGGCGGCTGCTAGCCCCCCGGTAGCCAGCGCACCACAGACGAGGGTCGCGAGGCTCCTGCGTCCCACGATCCTTCGGGTGTTAGGTGTCATGCCGTCCGTCCTCTGTTACAAGCTGCGTTCCGGCGGTTCTGGCGAGAGACGGCGAACGGTTGTCGTCCGGTCGGCCCTTGCGCTCGTGCCGTGTGTGTTTGTTGCCTGTCAATCGCCATTCGGTACGGCTGGGCGGGCGGATTGGTTCGACTTTCACCCGCATTTCTGGGGCAGTTGATCCGTAACCCCATCCGGAGGCGCTCTCGCGCCGAATGATTGAGTGAGCGGGGACGAGCCTTACGAGGCCGGAGAGAGGGGAACGGGTGGAGGCTGACGAACTTCTGGTGCTCGTGGCCGGAGGCGACCAGAAGGCCTTCGAGGAGCTGTACGGGCTGGTGTCCGGGCCGGTCTTCGGTCTGGTGCGCCGCGTGGTGAGGGATCCGGCCCAGTCGGAGGAGGTGGCCCAGGAAGTGCTGCTCGAACTCTGGCGCTCCGCCGGGCGGTACGACCCCGCACGCGGCAGCGCCCTCGCCTGGGTCCTCACCCTCGCGCACCGCCGGGCGGTCGACCGGGTCCGCAGCGCCCGCGCGGCCGGCGAGCGCGAACTGCGGATGGCCCGGCGCGCCAACGGGCCCGCCTTCGACCACGTTGCCGAGGAGGTGGAGGCCGGCCTCGAACGTGAATGGGTGCGCCGCTGCCTGGACCGGCTCACCGCGCTGCAACGCCAGTCCGTCACCCTCGCCTACTACGACGGCTACACGTACCGTGAAGTGGCCGAGCGGCTCTCCTTGCCGCTCGGCACCGTCAAGACGCGTATGCGCGACGGACTCACGCGGCTGCGGGAATGCCTGGGAGGTGCCGTATGACCGTCCTCTTCAGGCGCCGCGAACTGCACTCGCTCGCCGCCCCCTACGCGCTCGACGCCCTGGAACCGCCCGAACAGCAGCGTTTCGAGAAGCACTTGAGGCGCTGCGACCGTTGCGCCGCCGAGGTGCGCGCGCTGCGCGAGGACGCGGTCCGCCTCGCCTGGTCCACGGCCGCCCCGGCCCCGGCCGCGCTGCGCGACCGGGTTCTCATGGCCGTACGTACGACACCCCAGGAGGGCACCGCGGGGCCGACGCCACGCCCGCATGCCGCACAACAGCTGCCCGGCGCGTACGCCGCACAACGGTTGCCCGGCGCGCGTGCCGCCCAGTCGCCACGCGCGCGTGCCTCGCGGCTGCAGGGCCTGCTGTCCCCCCTCGCGGCCACCACGGCCGCGGCCGCGCTCGTCGTCGCCGCGCTCTTCGGGGTCCAGGCGTCGCGCACTCAGGACCAGCTCGACCAGGAACGCGCACAGGCACGTGAGATCGCCCACGTTCTCGGGGCACCGGATGCCCGTGCGACGTCCGAAGGCGAGGCCGGTGGACAGGGAATCAGCGTCGTCGCGTCCGCCTCGCAGCACACCGCCGTGGTGACCGCCGCGGGACTCCGCAGACCTACGAACGGAAGGGTCCACCAGCTGTGGCTCATGCGACCCGAGGTGAAACCGCGCTCCCTGGGCCTGTTCGACGGCGACACGCCTTTGGTCGCCACCGACCTGAATACGGACGCGACCTCACTGGCTGTCACCGTGGAACCGCAGGGGGGCTCTCTACAGCCCACTACCGCACCCATTGTCCAACTCGCCCTAAAAACAGTTGGATTCGGAGAGTGACCGTCAACAGCCTTACTGGGAAGGTGAATCCTGCTCCCGGGATACACGAGTGTGATGACGGAGCGATAGGGTTAACCTGCCCGGGCCGGGTGCCCTCGTACGGGTGGGGAGTGACATGGAACAGATAACAGTGCGTGGCAGGGCGCGAGTCCCTGCGATCACCTGCGGGAGCAGCGCAAGCAGCTCGCGCCTCGACCGCCATCTCTCGGTGATGGGTGGCCCCGCCATCCCTCAGGGCGAGACGGTCGAGGCGACGTCGCTGATGCGCGAGCTCACCGCACGTGACACCGCGCACGAGCGCAACAGCAGGCTCGCGCGCGTGAGGCGGGTCTCGCTCTTCGCGCCGCTGCGTCGCCTGCGCCGTTCCCTGTTCGGCGGCCGCTGAGCAGCGACCCCGGTCGCTGAAAGGCGACCGTCCCCGAGCAGGATCCCGACCCGCGCTCAGGTGTCCACACCGCTCCGGCGCCGCGCTGCGATCTCATCGTCCGTCATCCCCACGGCACGCGGCGGCGCTCCCGGTGTGTACCCCGAGCGCGGGTACGGCTCTCCATGCTCACGGAATGCCCCTCACCGCATGCCGCTCACCGCATGCCGCTCACCGCATGCCGCTCACCGCATGCCGGTTACCGCATGCCGCTCATCGTTCGGACCGCGTGTACCGGCGGACAGCGAGCGGCAGGAACACCGCGATGATCGCCCCGCACCAGGCCAGCGACCCGGCGACGGGATGCGCCACGGGCCAGGCGGCCCCGTCCGGTACGGGCGCGTTGCCGAACAGGTCGCGGACCGCCGTCGTCACGGCGCTGATCGGATTCCACTCGGCCGTCGTGCGCAGCCAGCCCGGCAGGTTGTCCGTCGGAATGTACGCGTTCGACAGCAGCGGCAGGATGAAGGTCGCACCGCCCAACTGCCCGGCGGCCTCCTCGCTCTGGGACGCGAGCCCCAGCAGGATGCCGATCCATGACGTCGCGAACCGGAAGAGCAGCAGCAGCGCGACGGCCGCCACGGCTTCCAGCGGTGACCCCTCGACGCGCCAGCCCACCGCGAGCCCGACCAGCAGCAGCGGCACCATCCCGACGGCGGTGAGCACCAGATCGGACGCCGCCTGCCCGAGCGGGACCGCGGTCCGGCTCATCGGCAGCGTACGGAAGCGGTCCATCACACCCCGGTGCGAGTCCTGGGCGGCCTGGAACATCCCCGTCATGATCCCGTTGGCCGCGGTCGCCACCAGCAGACCCGGCACGAGGAACGAGCGGTACTCCGCGCCCGGCATGGCGAGCGCGCTGCCGAAGACGTAGCCGAAGAACAGCAGCATCGTGATCGGCATCGTCTGGGTGAGGATCTGCAGCCCGGGGTTGTGCCGGACGCGCTGGAGCTGCCGGCCCACCATGGCCGTCGTGTCGTACGCGAGGGTGCTCATGCCACCAGGCCCTTCGGGTCGGCCGGCCTGTCGGTCAGGCGCAGGAAGACGTCGTCGAGGGTCGGCGGGCGCAGGCTCGCGTCGAGCAACGGCACGCCCGCGGCGTCGAGTTCACGCACCAGACGCGGCAGCGTGAGGGTCGGATCGGTGGTGACGGCGCCGACGGCACGCCGTTCGTGGTCGAAGTGCGGTTCGCCGCCGGTGAGTTGATCGAGTACGCCGGCCGCCGCGGTCATCGCGTCCGCGTGCGCGACGACCACCTCCGCGTACGAGCCGATGAGCGCCTTGAGCTGGGCCGGGCTGCCGCGCTGGGCCGCCCGGCCGCGGTCCACCAGGACGATGTCGTGGGCGAGTCGGTCCGCCTCCTCCAGATACTGCGTGGTCAGCAGCACCGTCGTGCCGTCCGCGGCGAGGTCGCGCACGGCCTGCCAGATCTGGTTGCGGCTGGCCGGATCGAGTCCGGTCGTCGGCTCGTCGAGGAAGAGCACCGCCGGGCGCGTGATGAGGCTGGCGGCGAGGTCGAGGCGGCGCCGCATGCCGCCGGAGTAGGTGGAGGTGGGGCGGTTCGCGGCCTCGGCCAGCTCGAAGCGTTCGAGGAGTTCGTCGGCTCGGGCGGACGCCTTCGGGGCGCGGTGCAGCTTCGCGAAGAGCCGCAGGTTCTCCCGCCCGGTGAGGTCGCCGTCGACCGAGGCGTACTGGCCCGTCACGCCGATGGCGCGGCGTACCGCGTCCGGCTCCCGCACAAGGTCGTGTCCCGCGATCCGCGCGGATCCCGCGTCCGGCCGCAGCAGCGTGGCCAGGACCCGCACGGCCGTGGTCTTGCCCGCGCCGTTCGGCCCGAGCACCCCGCAGACCGTGCCCTCGGCGACCGCCAGATCGAGCCCGCGCAGGGCTCGCACATCACGGAAGCGCTTCTCGAGACCTTCACTAAGTACGGCGTACGTAGTAGTCATGAGAAGACCATAGCGCACTACGTACGGTGTACGTAACTAGGATGTGGGTGAGGTGATCGACTGATGGCAGCACGCGGGGCAGAACCCGAAGTGATCTGGAGCCGCCCCGAGCGCACGGGCCGCGGCCCCCGGCCGACGTACAGCCGCGCCGACATCGCCGCGGCGGCGGTGCGGATCGCGGACGCGCAGGGGCTGGAGGCCGTGTCGATGCGGCATGTGGCGGCCGAGCTGGGCTGCGGCACGATGTCGCTCTACAACTACGTGCCGCGCAAGGAGGACCTGCACGAGCTGATGATCGACGCCGTCGGCGCCGAGCACGACATCAAGGAGCCCTCGGGCGACTGGCGCGCCGACATGATCCGGAACGCGCATGAGACGCGCGCCCTCATGCGCCGCCATCCCTGGGTGCCGCGTCTGATGGCGGGGGTCTACGGTTTCGGCCCCAACACCCTGCGCTACCTGGAGCACTGCCTGACCTGCCTCGAACCGCTCGACCTCTCGTACGGCACGAAGATGGAGCTGGTCGCGTTGCTCAACGGCGTGGTGACGACGTACACCGCGAACGAGCTCGCCACCGCCGAGCGCACCCGCTCCATGCCGTGGTCCGAGGAGGAGGAGAACGCGGTCCGTATGGCCTACCTCGGCAGCCAGGTGGCCACCGGCGCCTATCCGCGGCTGGCCGCGGCCTTCATGGAGGGTGCGGACTCCGGGCCGATCGACCTGGAGGCGGTGTTCGAGCGGGCGCTCGGCAGGGTCCTGGACGCGTACGACCCGAAGCGGGGCGCCGAGCGCTGAGAGGCAAGCGCTGAGCGGCAAGCGCTGAGTGTCCAGTGCTGAGCGCCCAAGCCCTAGATCAGGGTGATCTGGCCCTCGGGGCCTTCTTCGTGATGGTCGAGCACGGAGGCGGGCCGGCGCGCCGCCGCCGGAACCGGGAGCACGCCCGCGCGGCGCAGCTCGGCCGCCGTGACCGGTGTGCCGGTCGCCAACTCGGTTTGCTGGGGCCTCAGCTCCGCCAGCAGTGCCAGGACCGTGATCACTTCCAGCAGCTCGGACGTCCAGGTCTGGGGCCACGTTGCGGGGCGGACGGCCTCCAGGGTGCCGGGTTCGGGCGGTGTGGTCCGGGCGGTGAACCACTGCTCCAGGACCCGTACGCCCCCCACCTCGAAGTCCCAGGCGGCGGGCGGCACGGGGGAGATGCGGCCCTCGCCGAGGTACAGGGCCTCCTCGTCGCGGTCGTAGCGCAGCTCGAGCGGGCGGGCCGGGAGCGGGGCGCGCACGTAGGGGCGGCGGCCGCCGGGCAGCTTGGGGCGTTCGCCGTCGCGGCGCATGAGCCACAGCATGCGGTGGCCCAACTCGGTGCCGTACGCCCAGAGTTCGGGGTCGGCGGTGAGCGGGACGGTGCAGCCGTCGGGCCCCGGCCGCGCGACCGCGACGGTCCAGGCGAGGATGTCGAGCGGAGCGGGGGAGTGGCCCAGGTGTTCGGCCAGGTGGTCGACCAGTCCGGGCGCCAGGTTCGGTTCGAGGCCGCCGGGGCGCCGGTACAGGGGCCGGATACGTCCGGGACGGGCCGCGGGGACGTTCTTCGCCTGGGGCGGGATCACGGCGAGGACGGACGCGACGAGCAGCGCGGGTCCGTCGGGCGCGGCCGCCTGCTCGACGGCGAACACCTGCCGCTCGTCCGCCACCCGCCACAGCTCGGGGCGGGCCGCGTCGATCAGCCGGTGGTCCGGGATCAGCCAGTGCTCGTCGAACGGCCCGTGCAGCACCGGCACGGGCTCCGGGCAGGGGCCCGAGGCGCGGGCCAGCCGGCCGGTCCCGCTGGACTGGCCCGGCAGTTGAGCCACCGCCGAGTGCAGGTTCCGTGCGCGTGTGACACCGAACAACGCCTCACGTTCGGGCCCGTCGGCCTTCACGAAGGCGTCCCAGCGTGCTTTCAGGGATGCCGCGTCGGGTGCCGTCGGCCACCCCCGGCCAAGCCGCGGCGGTGCGACGGACCACGGCATGAGGTCCGCGAGCAGCGGAGCGTCGTCGTGCGTCACGCTCGGCATCGTACGACGTGGCCGGCGACCGTGTCGGGGTGGCGGCTGCGAGGTGGCGGCCCCCGGAGCAGGTCCTGAAACGGGCCCGCAGCCAGAGATCGGCCTCACAGCGGAGCGCTCAGGCGTCGAGGGTGACCGTGAAGGAGAACCGGTCTCCGCGGTAGTGGATGACCGCCACGTCGAGGACCTGTCCGCCGTCGTCGTAGGCGACGCCCGTGTAGTGCAGGATCGGGCTGAGCAGCGGCACTTGCAGCAGACGGGCCGTCTCCGGGTCCGCAAGGCGGGCTTCGACGGTGTCGGTGATGCGGCTGATGTGCGTGCCCACCACGTCCCGCAGCACCTTCGTCATCGGCCAGCGGGCCAGATCTCTCAGGTCGATGCGCGCGGCCAGCTCGGGCCGCACGTAGTTGCGGGCGTGGTTCGTCGGCTCGCCGGTCTTCTCGTCACTGCGCAACCGGTGGTACGTCGCGGCCTCGGTCAGATCCGGGAAGTACTCGGCGAGTTCGGCCGGCACGGGCGCCGTGCCGTGACCGAGCATCTCCGTCGCCATACCCGACTGCTGGGCCACGATCGCGTCCACCGAGCCGAGCAGCCGCACCGGCGTGCCCCGCTGGGCACTCGGCTCGATGAACGTGCCGCGCCTGCGATGGCGCGTGATGAGGCCCTCGTCCTCCAGCTCCTTGAGCGCCTGCCGCATGGTCAGGACGCTCACCCCGTAATGCCCCGCCAGCTGTTCCTCGGTCGGCAGGCGCAGCGGGTCCTCCGGCGACCGCCCGAGTATCGAGGCTCGCAGCGATTGCGAGACCTGATACCAGAGCGGCAGTTTGCGGTTCAGGACGATCGAGTCCGGGGCGAATGAGGTCACGGAGGTATCCGTACCGGTCACGATGCGTTCAGTGCAACGGGCCGAAGTGACGTTCGAGGCCCTGCCACACGTCGTCGTACGCACGCTGCAGGTGCTCCGCGCGGGCCGCCTGGGCCGTGGCGGTCACCGGCCAGCGCGTCTCGAACATGAAGGCAAGGCCGTCGTCGACCTTCTGCGGCTTCAGCTCGGCGGCGCTCGCCCGGTCGAAGGTCTCCCGGTCCGGCCCGTGCGCCGACATCATGTTGTGCAGCGAACCCCCGCCCGGGACGAAACCCCCCTGACCAGCGGCCTTGGCGTCGTACGCGCCCTCGATGAGCCCCATGTACTCACTCATCACGTTCCGGTGGAAGTACGGCGGCCGGAACGTGTCCTCGCCCACCAGCCAGCGCGGGGCGAACACCACGAAGTCGACGTTCGCGAGGCCCGGCGTGTCCGACGGGGAGGTGAGGACGGTGAAGATCGACGGGTCCGGGTGGTCATGGCTGATGCTGCCGATCACATTGAAACGGCGCAGGTCGTAGACGTACGGCAGATGGCTGCCGTGCCAAGCGACGACATCCAGCGGCGAGTGGTCGTACGTCGCGGTCCACAGATTGCCGCAGAACTTGTTCAGCACCTCCACCGGGCCCTCGACGTCCTCGTACGCGGCGACCGGCGCCAGGAAGTCCCGAGCGCTCGCGAGACCGTTGGCGCCGATCGGGCCGAGCTCGGGGAGCTCGAAGGGCACCCCGTAGTTCTCGCACACATAACCCCGTGCGGCCGGGCTCTGCCCGCCGTCCGGCCCGGCGTCGAGGAGCTCCACGCGGAAGCGCACCCCACGGGGAACCAGCGCCACATGCCCGGGTTCCACCCGCAACAGTCCGAACTCGGTACGCAGCAGCAGCCCGCCGCTCTCCGGCACGATCAGCAGCTCGCCGTCCGCGTCGCTGAACACCCGCTCCATCGAGGAGTTGGCGTGATACAGGTGCACGGCCATGCCGGTGCGCTGGGCCGCGTCGCCGTTGCCGCCCAAAGTCCACAGGCCCCGCACGAAATCGGTGCCCGGCTCGGGCTCCGGCAGCGGGTCCCAGCGCAGCCGGTTCGGATCGGGCACCGTCTCCGTGAAGGGCGCCGTGCGGAGGTTGCCGTTGTCGGTGCGGGTGAACGCCGGGTGGGCGGCCGACGGGCGGATCCGGTACAGCCACGAACGGCGGTTTCGCGCCCTCGGCTCGGTGAACGCCGAACCGCTCAGCTGCTCCGCGTACAGCCCGAGCGGTGCGCGCTGCGGTGAGTTGCGGCCGAGCGGCAGAGCGCCCGGCACCGCCTCCGAACTGTGCTCGTTGCCGAAGCCCGAGAGGTACGTCAGCGCCTCGGCGGTCTTGCGCGCATCCCCGTTCATGATCGCTCCCTCGTTCTTGATTCCTATGCAACACCGTAGGATTCAGGGTTTCCGGGCGCAAGGCGTGCGCAAGCGGAGACCATGGGGGATGGCGGGAGACGGCGGGAGACGGCGCGATCGGGTCAAGGTCGCCGTAGGGCCCGAGAACCCGACTTCAGGGGGATTCGCCTGTCAGAGCGGTGCCCTAATCTCCCCGGCATGTCGTGGACGCGCGGACTCCTCACCGTGCTCGCGGTCTGTGCCCTGCTCGCCGCCCTGCCTGCCGGGCTGACGGGCTGCGACTCCGGCGGCGCGGGCGAGGGCGATGGGGTGAATCCGTCACCGGTGGGGAAAGTGCTGGAGGACACGGACGAAGAGGGGCGGCACTACCGTGAGATCGACAAGAAGCGCGCACCCGAGGTCGCGATCGAAGTGCAACCCGACGCCGACGACGGCTGGGACGTCCGTGTGACCGTCCGCGAGTTCCGCTTCTCACCGGCGGGCACGAAGGAAGGGGCCGTGGAAGGACGCGGCTATGCCCTCCTCCGGCTGGACGGCCGCGGCATCGCCGTGCTCCGCGACCCGGTCCACCACTTGGTCGGCAGTCTCGTCACCCGGGGCACGCACCAGGTCACGGCGCGCCTGTACGCCGACGACGACACCGTCTGGGCCGTCGACGGTGAACCCGTCGAGAGCACCGCGGACATCACGGCGTCCGAGCCCGGACCTCGCCGGCGATGAGGGAAAGTGGCATCGACGGGCGTAGGGAGGGGCACGGTTCACCGCGTCCCCGCGGAAAGGCATCATGAAGCCCGTGCCCCACGCGACCACACTCCGCCGTGCGCCTGTCCAGCGCCGTAGCGCGGAACGACTCACCCGTATCCTCGACGCCTGCGCCGACCTCCTCGACGAGGTCGGCTACGACGACCTCAGCACCCGTGCGGTCGCCCTGCGCGCGGGCGTCCCCATAGGCTCCGTCTACCGCTTCTTCGGCAACAAGCGCGCCATGGCCGATGCCCTCGCCCAGCGCAACCTCGACCGCTACGCCGAGCGTGTCACCGACCGCCTCGAAGAGGTCGGTCCAGGTGGCTGGCGTGCGGCGATGGACGCCGTGCTCGACGAGTACCTCGCCATGAAGCGCACCGCGCCCGGCTTCTCCCTCGTCGACTTCGGCAACCAGATCCCCGTCGGCACCCGCGGCGCCGAACCCAACACCCGCGTCGCCGACCGCCTCACCGACCTGCTCTCCGCCTACCTCGGCCGCGAACCCGACGACGACCTCCGCCGTACCTTCCTGGTGGCCGTCGAGGCCGCCGACACCCTCGTCCAACTCGCCTTCCGCCTCAACCCGTCGGGCGACGAACGGATCATCGAGGAGACCCGGGCGCTGCTGCGGGCGTATCTCGCGAGGTCACTCGACTGAAGGCCGGACGTGTGAGGGGAGAGGGGGCGGACGGCGGACGGCGCGCGAATTTCCGACGTGACCTCTCGCCGGGCCTCCCCTCACTGCATACCGATCGGTATGCTCGACCGTGGTCCGCATCCCGTCGGGCCGTCGTGCCATCGTCGCCGCGCCTCCGGGAGGACCCGTGTCCACCACCCCCGACTCCCGCACCGCCCTGCGCATCTGTCCGCTCTGCGAAGCCACCTGCGGGCTGACGCTCACCATCGAGGGCACACGCGTGACCGGCGCCCGCGGGGACCGCGACGACGTGTTCAGCCAGGGGTTCATCTGCCCGAAGGGGGCCTCGTTCGGGGCCGTCGACGCGGACCCCGACCGGCTGCGCACACCGCTGGTGCGCAAGGACGGCGAGCTGCGCGAGGCCACCTGGGAGGAGGCGTTCGACGCGGTCGCCGCCGGACTGCGGCCGGTCGTGGAGCGGCACGGCCCGCATGCCGTCGGAGTCGTCCTCGGCAACCCGAACGTCCACACCATGGCCGGCGCCCTCTACCCGCCGGTCCTGCTGACCGCCCTCGGTACCCACAGCGTCTTCACGGCGTCCACCCTCGACCAGATGCCCAAGCACGTCTCCAGCGGACTGCTCTACGGCGACGCGAACGCGATCCCCGTACCCGACCTGGACCGCACCGACCACCTGCTGCTGATCGGCGCCAACCCGCTCGAATCCAACGGGAGTCTGTGCACCGCACCCGACTTCCCCGGCAAGCTCAAGGCCCTCAAACAGCGCGGCGGCACCCTGACGGTCATCGACCCGCGCCGCACCCGCACCGCCAAACTCGCCGACCGGCACGTCGCGATCCGCCCCGGAACCGACGCGACTCTGCTGGCGGCGATGGCCCATGTCCTCTTCGAGGAGAAGCTCACCGACCTCGGCGAACTCGCCCCATTGGTGCAGGGACTCGAGGAAGTCGCCGACGCCGTAAGGGACTTCACCCCCGAAGCCGCCGCCGAGGCCTGCGACATCGACGCCGGTACGATCCGTACGCTCGCCCGCGAACTGGCCGCCGCGCCCACCGCCGCCGTCTACGCCCGCATCGGCAGCTGCACGGTCCCGCACGGCACCCTGGCCAGCTGGCTCGTCGACGTACTGAACATCCTCACCGGCAACCTCGACCAGCCCGGCGGAGCCCTGTTCCCGCAGGCCGCCACCGACAAGACGCCCCGCCCCGCGGGACCCGGCCGCGGCTTCGCGCTCGGACGCTGGCACAGCAGGGTCAGCCGGTACCCGGAAGCCAAGGCCGAACTGCCGATGGCCGCGCTCGCCGAGGAGATCGACACCGCCACCGACGACGGCGAACCCGTACGCGCTCTCATCGCCGTCGCCGCCAACCCCGTCCTTTCCGCACCCGACGGCGAACGCCTCGACAAGGCCCTCGACTCGCTCGACTTCATGGTCAGCGTCGACCCCTACCTGAACGAGACCTCCTGCCACGCCCACGTCGTGCTGCCGCCGCCCCCTCCCTCGCAGAGCCCGCACCACGACTTCGCGTTCAACACCCTCGCGATCCGCAACCAGGTCCGCTACACCCGCGCAGCCGTCCCCCTCGAACCGGGCCGCATGGCCGAGACCGAGATCCTCGCCCGGCTCGTCCTCGCGGCCACCGGCATGCACGGCGCGGACCCTGAAGCCGTCGACGCCATGGTCATCGACCAGACCCTCGGCAAGTCCGTCAAGGAACCGCACTCGCCGGTGCACGGCCGCGACCCCCGCGAACTCGCCGCCGCGCTCATCGGCGAGAGCGGCCCGGAGCGACGGCTCGACATGATGCTGCGCCTTGGCCCATACGGCGACGGATTCGGTCTGCGACCGGAAGGGCTGAACCTCGACAAGCTGCTGGACCAGCCGCACGGCATCGACCTCGGACCGCTCCAACCGCGCCTGCCACAGCCCCTGAAGACCCGTAGCGGGCGCGTCGAACTGCTGCCGCGGCCGATCGCCGACGACCTGCCACGCCTCAGGGCCGCCCTGCGCGAGCGCCCCGAGGGCCTCGTCCTCGTCGGTCGCCGCCATCTGCGCTCCAACAACAGCTGGATGCACAACATCCCCGCCCTCACCGGCGGCTCCAACCGCTGCACCCTGCACATCCACCCGGACGACGCCGAACGCCTCGGCGTGCGGGACGGAGCGCCCGTACGCGTCAAGGGCGCCGGGGGAGAGGTGACCGCTCCCGCCGAGGTCACCGACGGTGTACGGCGCGGTGTGGTGAGCCTGCCGCACGGCTGGGGACACGACCGGCCCGGCACCCGGCTGACCCATGCCGCCGCGTCACCCGGCGTCAACGTCAACCAGCTTCTGGACGGCAGTCTGCTCGACCCGCTGTCCGGCACGGCGGTGCTCAACGGAGTGCCCGTCGACGTCGCGCCAACAGGGGCAACGCTGTGACCAGGAGTTTTGCGCTTATTGCTCGCACGTCAACATCTTGTTAACCCTTACGGGCCCGCCCTAACGTCGGCCCAACCGCCGGCCCTGGTGGCTGTTCAAGGGCGAACGTTAGGTAACCATTCATGTTGACCATCCTCGGCTTCGCCATGATCGCGACCTTCCTGGTCCTGATCATGATGAAGAAGATGTCGCCGATCGCGGCGCTCGTACTGATCCCGGCACTCTTCTGCGTATTCGTCGGAAAGGGGGCCAAGCTCGGCGACTACGTCATCGAGGGAGTGGGTCAACTCGCGCCCACCGCCGCGATGCTGATGTTCGCCATCGTGTACTTCGGGGTCATGATCGACGTCGGGCTCTTCGACCCGATCGTGCGGGGCATCCTGCGCTTCTGCAAGGCAGACCCCCTGCGGATCGTCGTCGGTACGGCCCTGCTGGCCGCGATCGTCTCGCTCGACGGCGACGGCTCGACGACCTTCATGATCACGGTCTCGGCGATGTACCCGCTGTACAAGCGGCTCAAGATGAGCCTGGTCGTGATGACCGGTGTCGCCGCCACCGCCAACGGCGTCATGAACACCCTCCCGTGGGGCGGCCCCACCGCCCGCGCCGCCACCGCGCTCAAGCTCGACGCCGGCGAGATCTTCGTCCCGATGATCCCGGCCCTCGCCGTCGGTCTGCTCTTCGTCTTCGCGCTCTCGTACGTGCTCGGCCGCCGCGAGCGCAAGCGGCTCGGCGTACTGAGCCTGACCGACGTCCTGGAGAAGGAGCCGGAGACGGAGACGGTCCTCGTCGGCGCCGGCTCGGGCGGCTCCGGCGACAAGAAGGGCAGCACCGCGAAGACCACCGGCGGCGCCGGCAGCGGGACGGACGCCGAGTCCTCCGACGGTTCCAACGGTTCCAACGGCTCGGACGACTCCCAGGGTGACGACTCCGAAGACGACGCACGGCTCCAGGGCCTGGACCCCAACCGTCCGACGCTGCGCCCCAAGCTCTACTGGTTCAACGCACTGCTCACGGTCGTTCTCCTCACCGCGATGATCATGGAGTGGCTGCCGATCCCGGTCCTGTTCATCCTCGGTGCCGCGCTCGCGCTGACCGTCAACTTCCCGCGCATCCCCGACCAGAGGGCCCGGCTCGCGGCCCACGCCGACAACGTCCTCAACGTCTCCGGCATGGTCTTCGCCGCCGCCGTCTTCACCGGCGTCCTGCAGGGCACCGGCATGGTCGACTCCATGGCCAAGTGGATCGTCGACAGCATCCCCGGCGGCATGGGCCCGCACATGGCGCTCGTCACCGGCTTCCTGAGCCTGCCGCTCACCTACTTCATGTCGAACGACGGCTTCTACTTCGGCGTCCTGCCGGTGCTCGCGGAGGCGGGAGCCGCGCACGGGGTCTCGCCGCTGGAGATCGCCCGCGCCTCGCTCGTCGGCCAGCCGCTGCACATGTCGAGCCCGCTGGTGCCGGCCGTGTACGTCCTGGTGGGTATGGCGAAGGTCGAGTTCGGCGACCACACCAAGTTCGTGGTGAAGTGGGCCGCGCTCACGTCGCTCGTGGTACTCGGCGCGGGGATCGTGTTCGGCATCATCTGACCCCGTTCTCCTGACCCTTCTTGGAGGAACACATCGTGAGGCCCGGTGCAAACCGCGGCTGGCTGCTCCGCCTCGTCATCGCCTTCAGCTTCGCGCAGGGGGCGGTGTCGATGGCCCGGCCCGCCGTCTCCTACCGGGCCCTCGCGCTGGGCGCGGACGAGCGCGCGGTCGGTGTCATCGCGGGCGTGTACGCGCTGCTGCCGCTGTTCGCCGCCGTACCGCTCGGCCGCAGGACCGACCACGGCCGGTGCGCTCCACTGCTGCCGGCCGGCGTCGTGCTCATAGCTGGTGGCTGTGCCCTCAGCGGTACGGCGAACTCCCTGCTCGCGATGGCGGCCTGGAGTGGGGTGATGGGCCTCGGGCACCTCTGTTTCGTGATCGGCGCCCAGTCGATCGTGGCCCGCCAGTCCGAGCCGCACGAACAGGACCGCAACTTCGGCCACTTCACCATCGGCGCGTCCCTCGGTCAGCTGGTCGGCCCGATCGCCGCGGGCGCCCTGATCGGCGGCCCCGACATGGCCGGCACGAGCGCGCTCGCGCTGCTCGTCGCCGGCGCGGGCGCCGCGGTCTCGTTCACCTCGCTGTGGCGCATCGAGCACCGCGCGCCGGCCACGTCCCGTACCCGCCAGGGTGAACGCGCCCCCGTGCACCGCATCCTGCGCAGCCGGGGCGTCCCCGCGGGCATCTTCATCAGCCTCGCCGTCCTCTCGGCGACGGACATCCTCACCGCGTACCTTCCGGTGGTCGGCGAGCACCGGGGCATCGCGCCGTCCGTGATCGGCCTGCTGCTGAGCCTGCGCGCGGCGGCGACCATCGCGTGCCGTCTGGTGATGACGCCGATGCTGCGGCTGCTGGGCCGGGCCGCGCTGCTCACCACGACCTGTCTGCTGGCGGCCGTCCTGTGCGCGGGCATCGCGCTGCCGGTCCCGGTCTGGGCGCTGGCCGTGATGCTCGCGGCCCTCGGCTTCTGCCTGGGTGTCGGCCAGCCCCTGTCGATGACGACGGTGGTCCAGGCCGCCCCGGAGGACGCCCGCTCAACGGCCCTGGCGCTGCGTCTGACCGGCAACCGGCTGGGCCAGGCCGCGGCACCGGCGGCCGCGGGCCTGATCGCCGGAGTCGCGGGCACGGCCGCCCCGTTCGTGATGCTGGGCGCACTGCTGCTGATCGCCTCGGGGCTGGGGCTGCGGCCGCATCGTACGGGGGGCGCGCGGACGCGGAAGACGGAGCATGCGACGTCCGCGCCGGAGCACGAGCGGCACTGATCCCGCGCACAGCTGGCGTGCGCCGAGTTGAAGCGGAGAATCCTCTTCCGGGTACTCCATAAACGGACCGTACCAATCCTTCGGATGGTCTTCCCCGCGCCCGTGCGGTCCGTTAGTTTCCGTGACCCCCACGACTTTTTCCCGCGCACGCACACCGGAAGTCCCGGGGGAACCACGCAATGACACGCGCCATCTCCCTGAAAAGGGTCAGCAAGTCCTACCAGCGCGGCATCCGCGCGGTGGAAAAGGTGTCACTCGACATCAAGCCCGGCGAGTTCCTCGTCCTGCTCGGACCCTCGGGCTGCGGCAAGTCGACCGTGTTGAGGATGATCGCCGGACTGGAGGAGGTCACCGAGGGCGAGGTGCTCCTCGACGGCGAGTACGCCAACGACCTCGATCCCAGCGAGCGCAACATGGCCATGGTCTTCCAGA
This sequence comes from Streptomyces sporangiiformans, assembly GCF_005768555.2. Lineage (GTDB taxonomy): Bacteria > Actinomycetota > Actinomycetes > Streptomycetales > Streptomycetaceae > Streptomyces > Streptomyces sporangiiformans. The sequence continues at coordinate 15,019 of NZ_VCHX02000167.1, read as the reverse complement.
GCTTCGCCCTGTACCCGACCATGACGACACGCGGAAACATCGGCTTTCCGCTGCGCATGGAGAGCCCCGGCGAGGACCCCTCCCCGCGCGTGGACGCCACGGCCCGGATGCTCGGCATCGAGGACCTGCTGGGCCGCTACCCCCACCAGCTCTCCGGCGGCGAACGCCAGCGCGTCGCCATGGGCCGTGCCATCGCCCGGCACCCCTCCGCCTTTCTGATGGACGAGCCGCTGTCCAATCTCGACGCCAAGCTCCGCAACCACCTGCGGGCCGAGATCTCCAGGATCACCAGGGAGGTGGGCGCCACCACGGTGTACGTCACCCACGACCAGGCCGAGGCGATGTCGCTGGGCGACCGCGTCGCGGTGCTGCGCGGCGGCATCCTCCAGCAGCTGGACACCCCGCGCATGGTCTACGCACGACCCGCGAACGTCTTCGTCGCCGCCTTCATCGGCACCCCGCGGATCAATCTGCTGCGCGGCGTCGTCCGCGCGCCGCTCGACGGAGCGATGTCGATCGGCCTGGGCCGCCAGGCGTTGCGGCTGCCCGAACCCCTCTGCCTGGACCACCAGTTGCTGCGGGTGCAGCAGGGCCGCGAAGTCATCGTCGGCCTGCGCTCGGAGGCCGTACGCCTGGCCCCGCGCTCCGCGGCCAGACCCGCCGAGGTGCCGATCAGCGGTCTGGTGGAGCACGTCGAGTACCAGGGGCACGAGGTGCTGGTGCACCTCAACACCGGCTCGCAGCCCGCCGTCGTACCGGAGCTGGAGGCCCCCCGCCCGCAGCCGACCGTACGCCGTCGCAGGGACACCCGGATGACCGTGCTCGACCGGCTGAGGGAACGCGCGGTCTCCCTGCGGGCCGGACCGGTGGTGGTGCTGGACCGGGACGGCGACGAGTACGAGCCCAGGGAGGAGCGACTGCCCGCTCCCACGGGCGATCTGGTGGTCCGCACCACCCCCGACATCGACCTCCGCCAGGGCATGCAGGTCCCCCTGCTCGTCGACCTCGACCACCTCTTCGTCTTCGACCGGTACGGGGAGCGCATCTCCCCGGCCCCGGACCATGCGCCGGACCTGGGGTGGTGAAACCTGGCTCCTCCGCCTGGTGAACCTCGGCTCCTCTGCCGCCCCTGGCGTACCAAAACTAACGCCGCTAGTTTGAGGGGCGGACGACAGGAACAGCCAGGGAGGAAGTCATGAAGGCCCACGACGGCATGTACATCGGCGGCGAGTGGCGCGGCGGTATCGGCACCCAGGCCGGTATCCCGGTCGTGAACCCCGCCGACGAGCAGCTCATCGCCACGGTCCCCGCGGGCAGTGCGGAGGACATCGATGCCGCCGTGCGTGCCGCCCGTGCCGCGCTCCCGGGCTGGGCGGCGACCGAGCCCGCCGAACGCGGGGCCCGGCTGGCGGCTCTCCGGGACGTTCTCGTCGCCCGCAAGGACGAGATCGCCGAGACGATCACCGCCGAGCTCGGTTCACCGCTGCCGTTCTCGCAGAAGGTGCAGGTGGGTCTGCCGATCCTGGTCGCGGGTTCGTACGCCGAACTGGCCGCCACGTACCCCTTCGAGGAGAAGGTCGGCAACTCGACCGTCTACCAGGAGCCGGCCGGAGTGGTCGGCGCGATCACGCCGTGGAACTATCCGCTGCACCAGATCGTCAACAAGGTCGCCCCCGCACTGGCCGCGGGCTGCACGATCGTCCTCAAGCCCGCCGAGGACACTCCGCTGACCGCCCAGCTCTTCGCCGAGGCGGTGCACGAAGCCGGGATTCCGGCCGGGGTGTTCAACCTGGTCACGGGCCTCGGCCCGGTCGTCGGCCAGGCGCTCGCCGAGCATCCGGGGGTGGACCTGGTCTCCTTCACCGGCTCCACGGCGGTCGGCAGGCAGATCGGTGCGACCGCCGGTGCGGCCGTCAAGCGGGTCGCCCTCGAACTCGGCGGCAAGTCCGCCAACGTCATCCTGCCGAGCGCCGACCTCGCCAAGGCGGTCAACGTCGGCGTGGCCAATGTGATGTCCAACTCCGGCCAGACCTGCAGCGCCTGGACCCGCATGCTGGTGCACACCTCGCGGTACGACGAGGCGGTCGAGCTGGCCGCCGACGCCGCCGCCAAGTACGCCGACCGCATCGGCCCGCTCGTCAACGCGGGGCAGCGGCAGCGCGTGCGCGGCTATATCGAGAAGGGCGTCGCGGAGGGCGCCCGGCTGGTCGCGGGCGGTCCCGAATCCCCGCGTGAGCAGGGATACTTCGTCAGCCCGACCGTTTTCGCCGATGTGACGGCGGAGATGACGATCGCCCAGGAGGAGATCTTCGGGCCCGTCCTGTCGATCATCCGGTACGAGGACGAGGCGGACGCCCTGCGCATCGCCAACGGCACGGTGTACGGGCTGGCCGGCGCCGTGTGGGCGGGGGACGAGGCCGAAGCGGTCGCCTTCGCACGCCAACTGGAGACCGGGCAGGTGGACATCAACGGCGGACGGTTCAACCCCCTCGCTCCGTTCGGGGGTTACAAGCAGTCCGGGGTGGGGCGGGAGCTCGGCTCGCACGGGCTCGCGGAGTACCTCCAGACCAAGTCCCTCCAGTTCTGAGGAGTTCGTACGTGGTTCGCGCTGCCGTATTGCCCGCCGTCGGTGCTCCGCTGGAGATCACGGAGATCGATCTGCCGGAGCCCGGTCCCGGGCAGGTCCGTGTCAGGCTGGCCGCCGCCGGGGTCTGCCACTCCGACCTGTCGCTGTCCAACGGAACCATGAGGGTGCCGGTCCCGGCCGTGCTCGGCCACGAGGGAGCGGGCACGGTCGTCTCCGTCGGCGAGGGAGTCACGCATGTCGCGCCCGGCACCGACGTCGTACTCAACTGGGCGCCCTCCTGCGGGAGTTGCCATGCTTGTTCCCTCGGTGAAGTGTGGTTGTGCGCGAACGCGCTGGCCGGCGCGGCGGACGTGTACGCGCATCGTGCCGATGGCACGGAGCTGCATCCCGGGCTGAACGTCGCGGCGTTCGCCGAGGAGACCGTCGTGGCCGCCGGGTGCGTGCTGCCCGCCCCGGACGGCGTCCCCCTGGCCGACGCGGCCCTCCTCGGCTGTGCCGTGCTCACCGGATACGGCGCCGTCCATCACTCGGCGAAGGTCCGGCCGGGGGAGTCCGTCGCGGTGTTCGGGGTCGGCGGGGTCGGTCTCGCGACGTTGCAGGCGGCCCGGATCGCGGGCGCCTCGAAGATCGTCGCGGTCGATGTGTCCCCGGAGAAGGAAGGGCTGGCCCGCGAGGTCGGCGCCACCGACTACGTCGTCGCCTCCGAGGACACCGCGCGCGAGATCCGTGGCCTGACCGGCAAGCAGGGGGTCGACGTGGCCGTCGAGTGCGTGGGCCGTGCCGTCACGATCCGTGCGGCCTGGGAGTCCACGCGGCGCGGTGGCCGCACGACGGTCGTCGGCATCGGCGGCAAGGATCAGCAGGTCTCCTTCAACGCCCTGGAGATCTTCCACTGGGGTCGCACGCTGGCCGGCTGCGTGTACGGCAACTCCGACCCGTCACGGGACCTGCCGGTCCTGGCCGAGCATGTGCGCGCGGGGCGTCTCGACTTGGGGGCGCTGGTGACGGATCGGATCGCGCTGGAGGGGATCCCGGCGGCGTTCGACAGCATGGTGGCGGGGAAGGGCGGGCGGGCGCTGGTGGTGTTCTAGGGGCACGGTGGGCGCCGCAGGTTTTTCGCCCCCGCCGCCCCTACCCGTCCCATCCCTGGGAGCTGCGCCCCCAGACCCCAGCTATCGGCCTTAACGGCCTCGTCCTCAAACTCCCCCAGCTACCGCTGGGAGGTGCCCCCAGACGGGCTGATTGATGCCGGCCTGGGCTTGAATACTTCAGCCCCTCCGGCGTTTGAGGAGCGGGGTCTGGGGCGGAGCCCCAGGGGATGGGAATGGGTAGGGGCGGCGGGGGCGAAGAAACACCCACCCACCCCAAAGCGTGTCTCAACCGGTGCGCGCACGACCGTTGACCTACATACCGTCCGGTCAGTACGTTCCCCGCAACGTCCCCGCACCCACCGGAGTGTGCACGCATGGACACCGCACCTTCCGCTCTCCCCGACAGCACAACCAGACAAAACACCAGAAACCGCCGCAAGGTGGCCACCGCCGCCGCCCTCGCCTCCGCCGTCGAGTGGTACGACTACTTCGTCTTCGGTATCGCCGCGGCCCTCGTCCTCGGAGACCTGTACTTCCCCGCAGGCAGCCCCTCCGCAGGAGTCCTCGCTTCGTTCGCCACCTTCGCCGTCGGCTTCCTGGCCCGCCCGCTCGGCGGAGTCATCGCGGGCCAACTCGGCGACAAACGGGGCCGCAAGCCCATGCTGGTCCTGGCCCTGGTCCTGATGGGCGTGGCCACCACGGGCATCGGCCTCCTCCCCACGTACGCGACGATCGGCATCGCCGCCCCCGTACTCCTCGTCGTACTGCGCGTGATGCAGGGCATCGCGGTCGGCGCCCAGTGGGGCGGCGCGATGCTCCTCGCCACGGAGTACGCCCCCGAGGGCAAGCGCGGCGTCTACGGCAGCGTGGTCCAGCTCGGCGTCCCCATCGGCGTGGTGACCGCCAACTCGGTCTTCCTGCTCGCCGGCGCCCTCACCAGCGAGAGCGCGTTCGCCTCCTGGGGCTGGCGGGTACCGTTCCTGGTCGGCCTGCTCGTCCTCGGACTCGCCTGGTACATCCACACACGCGTCGAGGAGACCCCGGAGTTCCGCGAGGCCGAACGGGCCCTGGCCGAGAAGGAGAAGGGGGAGAAGAACTCACCTCTGCGTACCGTCCTGCGCGGTCATCTCGGCACGGTGTTCCTCGCGGGCGGCTCGTTCGCCGTCAACACCGCGACCTTCTACATCATCATCACCGGCGTCCTCGACTACACGACCCGCGAGCTCGACATGGAACGCGGCGCCGTCCTCACCGTCTCGCTCTGCGTGAGCCTCACCCAGCTCGTGCTGATCCCCGCGGCGGCCGCGCTCTCCGACCGGGTCGGCCGCATCCGGATCTACGGGTTCGGCGCGGCCGGGATCGCGCTGTGGGCGGTGCCGATGTTCCTGCTGATCGACACCGGCTCGCTGCTGTGGCTGGCTGTCGGCACGTTCGTCGCCAGTTGCTTCCTCAGCATCATGTACGGCCCGCAAGCCGCCCTGTTCGCCGAGCTGTTCACGCCCGAGATGCGGTACACGGGCGCCTCGCTCGGCTACCAGATCGCGGCCGTACTCGGCGGCGGACTCGCGCCCTTCGTGATGGTGCTGCTGCTGGAGGCGACGGGCACGTCGATGTCCGTGTCCGGCTACATCATCGGGCTCGCCGTGATCGCGCTCGCATCGATCAAGGTCCTCGCGAACAGGGCGCGTTCACGCTGAACAGCAGGTGACTGACGGCTGCTGTGCCGGCGATGTAGTCGTGCCGCTGTGCCTCACGGCTGTACGCGGCGGCTAAGCCTGCTCGGGCTGCGGCTCCGGACTCTCCTCCGGAGCCGCAGCCGTGGCCGTGACGGCGGTGGTCGTGACCGCCCGCTCCCGAGGCCGGGACCGCGACACCGCGACGCCCGCCAGGCACACCAGCCCGCCGACGAGGGTGACCCACCCCGGTACCTCGTCGAGCGCCAGCCAGGACATCAGCACCACCAGCGCGGGCACCGCGTACGTCGTCGCGCCCATCTTCCCGGCCGTCGTACGGGCCAGGGCGAAGGCCCAGGTGGTGAACGCCAGGGCAGTCGGAAAGACGCCCAGGTAAAGCATGTTGAGGGTCGCGGACAGCGGAGCGTCACCGGCCTCGGAGACCAGCTGACCTGCGAACGGTAGACAGGCCACCGCGCCGATCGCACAGCCGAACGTGGTCACCTGGAGCGGGGAGCCGTGCCGCAGAGCCGGCTTCTGGGCGACGACACCGCCCGCGTACGCCACCGCGGCGAGCAGGCACAGCAGGACACCGAGTACGGACGCGCTGCCCTCGCCCGACATCGACAGACCGACGACCGCCGCGCCCGCGAACGACACCGCCATCCCGGCGAGCAGCCGCGGCGGCAGCCCCTCCTTGAGCAGCCACCCCGCGAGAAGGGCCATGACCAGGGGGCCGACGTTCACCACCAGGGCGGCGGTTCCCGCGTCGACCTTCTGCTCACCCCAGTTGAGCACCACCATGTAGAGCCCGAACCAGAGCAACCCGGAGACCACGACCCCCGGCCAGGCGGCGCGCGGCGGCAGCCCCTCCCCGCGCAGGAGGCATATCAGGCCGAGCACGAGCGCCCCGGCCAGCAGTCGCCCGAGAGCCAACGCCCCGGGGGAGTACGCGGATCCCGCACTCCGGATGGACACGAACGCGGAGGCCCACAACACGACGGTCACCGCTGCGGCACCGGCAGCCAGCAGGTCGGTACGACGGGAGGACAGAGGAGACTTCATCACGCTCCAGAGGCTAGGTGGGAAAGGCCGTGAGGGCTCGCGGATTTCGGACGCGGGGCTGGGAGCGGAGCCCCCTGCGGACAAGGCGGTCTGTGGAGCGCCTGGGCGGAGGCTCGCCGGCTCAGTGAAGCGCCGCCGGCTCGATCCCCAGAAGCTCCGCGAAGGCCCGATCGCCCTGGTCCGTGACCTTCACGGCCCGTTCCGAGCCGATGCGTACGCACCAGCCCGCGTCCAGGGCGTGCCGGCACAGGGCGGCGCCCGCGACGCCCGCGAGATGCGGCCGTCGTTCGGTCCAGTCGAGGCAGGCGCGGGCGAGCGGCCGCCGCCCGGTGCGTACGAGAGGGATGCCCTGGCCGTCGAACCAGGCCAGCCCGTCGTCCGTGAGCGCGAACCCGTTGTCCTGACGCAGCAGGCCAAGTCCGGTCAGGGCGTCGGTGACGGCGATGCCGAGCCGCCCGGCGAGGTGGTCGTAGCAGGTGCGGCCCCGCGCCATCGCGGACCCGGCACTGGACTCGCGCAGGCCGCGCGGCCGTTCGGCGGCGGCCGGAGACACCTGGGCGGCGAGATCCTCGACCAGTTGCGCGACCTGCGCGTCGGCCAGCCGTACGTAGCGGTGCCGTCCCTGCCGCTCCTCGGCGAGCAGCCCGCCGGCGACGAGTTTGCCCAGGTGCTCGCTGGCCGTCGACGCGGCGACCCCCGCGTACCGGGCCAGCTCGCCGGCGGTCCAGGCCCGTCCGTCGAGCAGCACCAGCAGAAAGGCGGCCCGAGTCTCGTCGGCGATCAGCCCGGCCAGCGCCGCGAGCCCAGGAGCCTGTGCGCTCCCGGGCCGTGCGCGGTGTGTGTTCCTGGTGCTCATGGCTCCAGCATGGAACACGGACGGTTCGGTGAGTGCCGAACCGTTCCGGGAGGGTGCTTGGGAGACCGCCGGTGTCCGTCCCGGCTCCGCGTCACACCGTGCGCCGCACCTGTTCGTACTGCAGCGCCAGCCCGTCCAGCAGCGCGGCGAGTCCCGTCTCGAAGGCCCGTTCGTCGATCTTCTCCTGCTGCTCGGAGAGCAGATGGGCCTGCCCGAGGTGCGGATAGTCGGCGGGGTCGTACGCGGTCTCGTCGTCCACGAAGCCGCCGGCGAAGGAGCCGAGCGCGGAGCCCATGATGAAGTACCGCATCAGCGCGCCGATGGACGTGGCCTGCGCGGGCGGCCAGCCCGCGTCGACCATCGCGCCGAACACCGCGTCCGCCAGGCGCAGACCGGCCGGGCGGCGGCCGGGACCGCGCGCGAGGACCGGGACGATGTTCGGGTGGTCGCGCAGGGCGGCCCGGTAGGAGACGGCCCAGTCGTGCAGCGCGGTCCGCCAGTCCCGGCCGTCCTCGAACATCGACAGGTCGACCTGTGCGCTCACCGCGTCGGCCACCGCCTCCAGGATCTGGTCCTTCGTACGGAAGTGGTTGTAGAGCGAGGGCCCGCTCACCCCGAGCTCGGCGGCGAGCCGGCGCGTGGAGACCGCGGCCAGGCCCTCCGCGTCCACGAGTGACCGTGCCGTCGCGACGATGCGATCGGTGCTGAGGAGAGGCTTGCGCGGTCGGGCCATGGCGCACATCGTAGGGCGGGGCATGGAAACCGGCAGTGCCATCAGTGGGCGACGGTCCGCTGCGCGACTTCGACGTCAGTGTGCGGCCGCGCCGCACGGCTGCTGACGTTTCGGCCTTCTGAGTATCCGGCTGAGTATGTGGGCGGATACGCGCTTCGGCCCATTCGTCGAAACTTGCCCGCATGAGTGAGACACCGGTCAAGCAGCAGAGCACGGCAGCCTTCTACGGTCAGGCCGTCGCCTCGTTCGGCGTCGCGATGGCGGCCACCGCTCTCGGCATCTTCAACCTGCACGCCGACGCCTGGGTGCGCGGCTTCCTGGGGATCGCCGTCCTCTACCTCGTCACCTCGGCGTTCACGCTGGCCAAGGTGATCCGGGACAGACAGGAGGCCGGGCAGATCGTCAGCCGGGTCGACCAGGCCCGGCTGGAGAAACTCCTCGCGGAGTACGACCCCTTCGAGAAGGTGTGACCCCTCGCGCGGGTCGTCGCGGCTCGTCGCCCGCCGCGGGGGAGGGGCAGCCGGGTGGACGTCATACGCTCGCTAAGCGCCCGCTCAGGTCCCGGGGTATTGTGGTTCGTCCTGCCAGCGGAGCGGCGTCAGTGGAGAAGGGGCGAACAGCGATGAGTACGGCGGAGGAGACGTCCGGCGGCGAGATGCGGCCGTGGGCCGAGGTCACCCCGGACGCGGCCCGGCGGCTGCTCGTCGCCGCCGTGGAGGCCTTCGCCGAGCGCGGGTACCACGCGACGACCACCCGCGACATCGCGGGCCGTGCCGGCATGAGCCCGGCCGCGCTCTACATCCACTACAAGACCAAGGAAGAGCTGCTCCACCGGATCAGCCGTATCGGGCACGACAAGGCGCTCGCCATCCTGAACGCGGCGGCCGACGGCGAGGGCGGCGCGGCCGAGCGGCTCTCGGTCGCCGTACGCTCCTTCGTCCGCTGGCACGCCGCGCAGCACACCACCGCGCGCGTGGTGCAGTACGAACTGGAGGCGCTCGGCCCCGACGCCCGGGCCGAGATCCTCGCGCTGCGCCGCCAGACGGACGCCGTCGTGCGGGGCATCATCCAGGACGGTGTGGCGGCGGGCGAGTTCGACGTGCCGGATGTACCGGGCACCACGCTCGCGGTGCTGTCCCTGTGCGTCGACGTCGCACGCTGGTTCAACGTGAACGGCCCCCGGACACCCGACGAGGTCGGCGCGCTCTACGCCGACCTCGTGCTGCGGATGGTGGGGGCCGGCAAGTAGTTCGTCGGGCGCTCGGGATCAGTCCGGCGCTCGGGATCAGAGGGCCCTCAGAAGTAGTAGCGGGACACCGACTCCGCCACGCACACCGGCTTGTCGCCGCCCTCGCGCTCCACGGTCACCGCGGTCGTGATCTGTACGCCGCCGCCCGCCTCCGTGACCTCCTTGAGCACCGCTGAGGCGCGCAGCCGCGAGCCCACGGGCACGGGGGAGGGGAACCGCACCTTGTTGGTGCCGTAGTTGACGCCCATCTGCACGTTCTCGACGCGCAGGACCTGCGGCACGAGCGTGGGCAGCAGCGACAACGTCAGATAGCCGTGCGCGATGGTCGTGCCGAACGGCCCGGCCGCCGCCTTCTCCGGGTCCACATGGATCCACTGGTGGTCGCCGGTCGCCTCCGCGAACAGGTCGATCCGCTTCTGGTCGATCTCCAGCCAGTCGCTGTGCCCCAACTGCTCGCCCACGGCCGCCTTCAGTTCGTCGGCTGACGTGAAGATCCTCGGCTCTGCCATGTTTCCCGGCCTCCCGCGTGACGGTGTCTAAGCAACTGCTTAGCATGGCCCGTCGCGGAGCCCCTGTCAACGTACCGGGAGCGTGCGGAGGGGAAGTGCGACGAGGTGGGTAGGCTTCACGGGATGCCGCAGATTCCAGAGAAGATCCATGAACTCACGGTCGGCCAGCTGTCGGCCCGCAGCGGCGCAGCAGTCTCCGCCCTGCACTTCTACGAGTCCAAGGGCCTGATCAGCAGCCGCCGGACCACGGGCAATCAGCGTCGCTACCAGCGTGACGCACTGCGGCGGGTCGCGTTCGTACGGGCCGCGCAGCGCGTCGGCATCCCGCTGGCCACGATCCGTGACGCACTCGCCGAGCTCCCCGAGGAACGCACGCCGACCCGGGAGGACTGGTCCCGCCTCTCGGAGGCCTGGCGGTCCGAGCTCGACGAGCGCATCAAGCAGCTGGGCCGCCTGCGCGACCACCTCACGGACTGCATCGGCTGCGGCTGCCTGTCCCTGGAGACCTGCGTGCTGTCCAACCCGGACGACGCCTTCGGCGAGGAGCGGAGCGGCTCGCGGCTCATGGTGGAGCGCGCCGCCGGGCAGCAGAGGCGCAAGCGGCTGGAGATGACGCCCGAGGGCTGCGCGCCGAAGGTGCCTGAGGACTGCGCCGAAGGTGCCTGAGAAAGGCGACTGAAGGTGCCCGAGGACTGCTGAAGCGGCCGCCGGCCCCCACCCCGCAACCGCTTTCTCCGTCAACGTGTCTTGTTCACAAGGGACTTGGGACAGACCCGGCACGGAGAGGAGAACGCTCATGAGCACCGCCATCTGCTCGCTGAAGTGGGAATCCGCGCGCTCGGGGACACAGAGGATCACGTACGACCCGGACGGCTACCACCTGGTGCGCTTCCCGTACGTCACGGGTGAGGAGCAGTACGACCCCTGGAAGATGCACGACCCGGCGAACGGCTCGGGCGCCGCCTCGCGGTTCCCGGACCCGCGCTCCGGGCTGATCTGGCCCAGCCATGACGGCTGGGGCGTGCTCTGCGCGATGGTGTTCTGGCAGGCGGACACCCGTGCACACGAGTACCGGGCGCGCTTCGTGCGCGACCCGCTGAACGCAACCACGGGCTACAACTCGACCGGTACCACCGACATCCAGACGACCCGCGGCGGCCAGTACCGCACCTACGTGTGGCAGATGTTCGTGCATCCCGGCACACCGCTCGGCCTGAAGATATCCGCGCGCGGAACCGGCGACACGAAGGTCGCCGTGCCGATATTCCTCGCGGAGTTCAAGCTCGCCATCCACACGGATGTCGTGCGGCCGTAGGCGTCACGCGGTGTCAAAACGCCATCACGGTATTACGTGCACGGGGGTGCGGCTTCGACCGGCGCACCCCCGTCGTGCTCAGACCGACACCAGCATGCGCCCCCGCCTGGCCTCGGCCAGGGCCTCGGGTGTCAGAACGGGCCGCGGGACCACGATTCCGCAGCTTGTGCAGACCGGGCCCGAGGACGGCTCGTGGGCCAGGTCGTACTTCCATGTGAGGCGTTCGCCCGAACACGCCGGGCAGACGGAGCCGGGCTCGCGCTCCAGGGCCGCGATCAGCCGGCGCAGTACCTCCGCCAGCGGCTCATCGGGGTGGACTCGGGGGTCGTCGCACCATGCGACTCCGAAACCGCCCCAGGTCAGCCGGTGCCAGTCGTCCACACTGCCTGGCCGGCGTAACCCGTCGTGCTTTTCCTTCCTGCGGCGCTCGGCGAACGCGTCCTCGTAGGCGAGCCACACCGAGCGCGCCTCCTCGAGTTCGTCGAGCGCGGCCACCAGCCGTGCCGGATCCGGGGAACGGTCCTCGGGTCCGAACCCGGCCCGGGAGCACAGATGGTCCCAGGTGGCCCGATGCCCGTAAGGGGCGAATCTTTCAAGGCACTTGCGCAGTGAATAGCGCCGCAGTGCCAGATCGCTCCTCGGATCGCGCACCTGTCTCGCCAGACTCCGGAAACCGGCCATCGCCCTGCACCTCCGTCACACCTGCACCTGTACTTCGGTCACTTCGGCCGTCGTCGTACGGACGTCGCCGAATAGACGTATCGACACCCGATTCGGCTCCATCCAATTTCCGATGACGGCCATAAACCCCCCGTCAGTCCCTCGTTGGAACGGCTTTCGGCCGCCTTCCCCACCCCTTTCAGCCACACGCCCGAGGTGTTGCCCGCGCCTCCCCGACGCGATGAGGAGCAAAGCTGACGCCTGCTCATCTTCAACTTCCCTGCTACCGGCGGTAACCTCCGGCTCAACAATGTCGGGAGGAGCAGTTATGCGACGGCGCACCTCACGCACCACCCTCACCAGACTGAGAACTCCCCGCGGATTCGCGGGGTTCCTGACAGCCGTATCAGTGTTCGTTCTCACGGCCGGCCTGCTCTCACCTCTGCCACAGTCCGCCGCCGCCGATCCGGCGGCCGCCGCGACCGACCACTGCCAGGGGCAGTGCGCGGACATCCTGCCGCCGGGTGCCAACGGCAGTGCCACGCTCGCCGAGATCCTCACCCATCGGGTTTTCGGCACGCAGCCCTCCCATGCGGACGATCAACTCGGCCCGTACGACGCGCTGTCGTCCGGGTACCCCTCTCTCACCGACGACACCCTCAAGAACTTCTACGCCGACGCCTCCTTCGGCGTGCCGTCCGACCAGGTCGCCTCCGTCACCCGGCCCCGTGACGACGTGGCGATCACGCGCGACAAGAAGTACGGCATCCCGCACATCGAGGGCACCACCCGCTACGGCACCGAGTTCGGAGCGGGGTACGCCGCCGGCCAGGACCGGATGTGGCTCATCGACCTCTTCCGGCACATCGGACGCGGCGAGTTGACCCCCTTCGCGGGCGGCGCGGCCGCCAACCAGGGGCTGGAGCAGGAGTTCTGGCCGCAGGCCCCGTACACGGAGGCCGACCTCCAAAAGCAGGTCGACTGGCTGCTCAACAACTCCGGCGAGCGCGGAAAGCAGGCCATGGCGGACGCCCAGGCCTATGTCGACGGCCTCAACGCCTACCGCGTGGCGGCGAAGAACGGACGCTACTTCCCCGGAGAGTACGTCCTCACCGGCAAGATCGACTCGGTCACCAACGTGGGCGAGATCGAGCCCTTCAAGGTGACCGACATGATCGCGCTCGCCTCGGTCGTCGGCGCGCTGTTCGGAACCGGCGGCGGGGGAGAGGTCGAGTCAGCGCTCTCCCTCCTCGAAGCCCAGCGGAAGTACGGCTTCGAGGAGGGCGCCAAGGTCTGGGAGTCGTTCCGCGGACGCGACGACCCGGAGACCGTGCTCACCCTCCACGACGGCAGCAGCTTCCCGTACGGGCAGAAGCCCGCGAAGCCGAAGGGCACCGCCCTGCCCGATCCGGGCTCCGTCGAGAAGGAGCAGCTCGTCCACGACCGCACGGGCTCGGCCCGGACCGACGCGCGGACGACCACCTCCGCGGTGCGGACGCCGAGCGCGCTGAAGCCCCTGAAGGGGATCTTCGACGACGGGGTGCTCCCCGAGGACCTGTTCAGCGGCGGCGCGAGCAAGAAGGGCATGTCCAACGCCCTGCTCGTCTCCGGGAAGTCCACGGCCAGTGGCCACCCGATCGCCGTCTTCGGCCCGCAGACCGGCTACTTCGCCCCGCAGTTGCTGATGATGCAGGAGCTCCAGGGCCCCGGCATCAGCGCACGCGGCGTGTCCTTCGCGGGCGTCGGCATGTACGTGCAGCTCGGCCGGGGACAGGACTACTCCTGGTCGGCCACCTCATCGCACCAGGACATCACGGACACCTACGCCGTCCAGCTGTGCGAGCCCGGCGGCCGTACACCCACCAAGCAGTCCACGTCCTACCTCTACCACGGCGTCTGCACCCCCATGGAGAAGCTGGAGAAGACCAACGCCTGGAAACCGTCGACCGCCGACTCCACGGCCGCGGGCTCCTACCGTATGCAGGTCTTCAGAACGAACTACGGCATCGTCACCCACCGCGCGACGATCGACGGCAAACCCGTCGCGTACACCTCGCTGCGCTCCACCTATCGCCACGAGGCCGACTCGGTCATCGGCTTCCAGATGTTCAACGACCCGTCGTACGTCAAGGACGCGAAGTCCTTCCAGCAGGCGGCACAGCACATCTCGTACGCCTTCAACTGGTTCTACACGGACTCCCGCGACACCGCCTACTACATGAGCGGCGACAACCCGGTGCGGGCGAAGGACGTCGACGGTTCCTTCCCGGTGAAGGCCGAGAAGGCGTACGAGTGGCAGGACTTCGACCCGGAGCACAACACGGCCGCGCACACCCCGCCCGCCGAGCATCCGCGGTCGGTCGACCAGGACTACTACATCTCCTGGAACAACAAGCAGGCCAAGGACTTCAGTGCCGCAGACTTCAGCCAGGGCGCGGTGCACCGAGGTGACCTGCTCGACGAGCGGGTGAAGAAGCTCGTGGCGAAGGGCGGGGTCACCAGGGCGACCCTGACGCGGGCGATGGCGGAGGCGGCGGTCACCGATCTGCGTGGTGAGCAAGTACTGCCGGAACTGCTGAGGATCCTGCGCAGCAAGCCGATCAGCGATCCCGCGCAGGCCAAGGCGGTCGACCAGTTGGCGGCCTGGCTGAAGGCGGGTGCCCAGCGCAACCAGACGTCCGCGACCTCGAAGACCTACGCGCACGCGGACGCGATCCGGGTGATGGACGCGTGGTGGCCGCTGCTGGTCGAGGCCGAGTTCAAGCCCGGCCTGGGCCAGGATCTGTGGGCTGCGCTGACCGCGCAGCTCACGGTCGACGAGTCGCCGTCCGCGGGGCACGGTCCGACCGGGGGGCATGCGGGCTCGGCCTTCCAGTACGGGTGGTGGGGCTACGTCGACAAGGATCTGCGTACGGTCCTCGGTGACCCGGTGGAGGGCAAGCTGGGCCGTACGTTCTGCGGTGACGGGGGTCTCGATGCCTGCCGGGACGCTCTGCTGAGCGCCCTCGGCCGGGCCGTGGCCAAGCCCGCCAGCGAGGTCTACCCGGGCGACGATCGGTGTTCGGCCGGGGACCAGTGGTGCTCGGACGCGATCGTCCAGCGAGCGGTCGGCGGGATCACCCACCGCCCGATCCAGTGGCAGAACCGGCCCACGTATCAGCAGGTGGTGGAGTTTCCGTCGCATCGGTAAGGGTGTGGGGGTGGCGGGCTCCGGTTTTTCGCCCCCGCCGCCCCTACCCATTCCCGTCCCCTGGGGCTCCGCCCCAGACCCCGCCAGGGGG
>NZ_VCHX02000168.1 GCF_005768555.2 Streptomyces sporangiiformans | reverse complement strand
GGGGGTGGGGGTGCAAGGGGTCTGCGCGGCGGTGCTTCGGCGCCGCCGCGCGGGCGTTTTCGCGGTGACCTTGACACTCCCAGGTATCTGACGGACAGTCAGAAACCCTTGTTCGTACGAGGTCGGGAGGGCCGCTCACCGTGCACCTCGCCCCTACCGAGCGCCAGCGACGCCTGCGCGCCGAACTCCGTACGTACTTCCGTGACCTGATGCCGGACGGGCCGCCGCCCGCAGACTCGGGGCGACAGCGGGCGCTTCTGCGGCGGATCGGCGCCGACGGATGGCTCGGGCTGGGCTGGCCCGTCGAGTACGGAGGCCAAGGGCGAGGCGCCGACGAGCAGTTCGTGTTCTTCGACGAGGCCTACCGGGCCGGTGCGCCGGTGTCGATGGTGACGCTGAACACGGTCGGTCCGACACTGATGAAGTACGGCACCGAGGAGCAGAAGGACTTCTTCCTGCCGCGGATCCTGCGCGGGGAACTCGTGTTCGCGATCGGGTACAGCGAGCCGTCAGCCGGCACGGATCTGGCGTCGCTGCGGACCCGGGCCGTGCGGGTGGATGCGGAGAAGGGGCGTGAAGGCCGCGGTGACTGGCTCATCGACGGCCAGAAGGTCTTCACCTCCAACGCGCAGCACGCCGACTGGATCTGGCTCGCCTGCCGTACCGATCCCGAAGCGCCCAAGCACAAGGGCATCTCGATCCTGCTCGTGCCCACCGACGCCCCCGGTTTCTCGTGGACACCGATCGAGACGGTCGGTGGGCTGACCACGACCGCCACGTACTACGACGGCATCCGCGTCCCGGCGGGCAATCTCGTCGGCGAGGAGAACGGAGGCTGGGGCCTCATCACCAACCAGCTCAACCACGAGCGGGTCGCGCTCGCGGCGATCGGCATGCAGGCCGAGGATTTCTACGCGGCCGCGCTGGCCGCCGCCCGTACGCCTGATCCGGTGACGGGACGGCGCAGGGTTGACGAGCCGTGGGTGCGGTCGAGGCTGGCCGAGGCGCATGCCCGGCTGGCGGCATCGCGCCTGCTCAACTGGCGTTTGGTGGGGGATGTCGGGGCCGGTCGGCCGGCGCCCGGTGATGCGAGCGGCGTGAAATTCGTGGGAACCGAATCGGCGGTCGCGGTGTACCGAATGTGTCAGGAAATTGTGGGAGCGGACGGGCTGGTCCGCTCGGGTTCGCCGGGGGCGTTCGGGGACGGCGAGCTGGAGCGGATGAACAGGGCGGCGCAGATCAACACGTTCGGGGGCGGGGTGAGCGAGGTGCAGCGGGAGATCGTGGCGACGATGCGGCTCGGGATGACGAGGGGGCGACGGTGAGCGGTGAGGGGGTGGGCCCGGACGACGAGCGGGCGGACGTGAGCGAGGACGTTGCAGAGGACGTATATGCGCGGCTGAAGGCGTACGAGGGCCGGGCGTCCGCCGTCGGGGGTGCGGGCAAGGACCTGGTCAACGAGCCGATGATCCGCCACTGGTGCGAGGCGATGGGCGACACCAATCCGGCGTACGCGGGGCCGGACGCCATGGCGCCGCCCACCATGCTCCAGGCGTGGACGATGGGGGGTCTGTCCGGGCACGCGGCACGCTCGGAGGCGTTCGACGAGTTGCTCGGCCTGCTCGACGGCGCGGGCTACACGTCCGTGGTCGCCACCGACTGCGAGCAGGAGTATCTGCGGCCGCTGCGGCCTGGCGACCGGATCACGTTCGACGCGCTGATCGAGTCGGTCTCGCAGCGCAAGACGACCAAGCTCGGCACGGGGCACTTCGTCACGACACGGATGGATGTGCGGGCAGGAGGTGAACTGGCAGGGACGCATAGGTTCCGGATCCTCAAGTACGCGCCTGCGGCCCAAGGGCGGGAGGGGGCTTCGGAGAGCTCAGCGCGTCCCAGGCGTCCCCGTCCCGTCGTCAACCGGGACAACGCCGGGTTCTGGGAGGGCGTGGCCCGGCACCGGCTGCTGATCCAGCGCTGCGACGGATGCAAGACGCTGCGCTTTCCCTGGCTGCCGGGGTGCAACGCGTGCGGGTCCCCGAAGTGGGACACGGTCGAGGCGAGCGGCGAGGGAACCGTCTACTCGTATGTGGTGATGCACCACCCGCCCTTCCCCGCCTTCACCGCGACCGATCATGCCGCTGCCGCGGCGGGGCCCTACGCGGTGGCGCTGATCGAACTCGCCGAGGGAGTGCGGATGATCAGCAACGTGGTGGGCGTGCCGCACGACGAGGTGCGGATCGGGACGCCGGTGCGGCTCGAATTCCTGCGGGCGGACGAGGAGTTGGAGCTGCCGGTCTTCCGTGCCGTCGAGGGGAGCGAGGGCTGACATGGACTTCACGCCCACGGAGGGGCAGGCGGCGGCCCGTGATCTCGCCGCGCGGATCTTCGGCGACCTGTCCACGCATGAGCGGCTCGCTGCCGCCGGGCCGGGCAGCGACGCCGAGCTGTGGAAGACGCTGTGCGAAGCCGGGCTCGTGGCCGCCGTCGAGGACATAGGGCTCCTCGGACTGGTGCTCCTGCTGGAGGAACAGGGACGGACGACAGCCCAGGTGCCGTTCGCGGCGAGCTGTGTGTACGGGCTGTTGGCGGTGTCGGCTCACGGTTCGGCGGAGCAGCGGGAGCGGCTGCTGCCGGACATCGGGGACGGGACGGTGGTGGTGACCGGAGCACTTCCCGAGGCCGCCGTACGGGTGGACACGCGCGGCGAGTTGAGCGGGACCGTGGCCGTGGTGCCGTGGCTCCGCGACGCCACGCACGTCCTGGTCGCGGACGACGAGCGCCGACTGTGGCTGGTGCGGACCGCCGACGCGCGGTGCGAGCCCGTCGAGCTGACGGCGCCCTGGTCGGCGGGGCGGCTGACGCTGGACGGCACACCGGCGGAGCGGCTCGGGCCGAGCACAGGCTCGACGCGAGACGAGGGCGGGGACGGCGGCGGGGGGTCCGGCGCAGGCGTGTATGACGTCGGGATGCACGACGGCGCCGTGCGCGACGACAGCCTGCACGACGACAGCGTGCACGGCCACAGGGTGCGCAGCGAAAGGGTGCGCGACGCTCGGGTCTATGACGACGTGCTCGCCACCGCTCGTACCGCCTTTGCGGGGCTGCAGGCCGGAGTGTGCGCGGGTTCGCTGGCCCGGGCCGTGGAGCACACCAACACCCGCGAGCAGTTCGGGCGGCCCCTGGCGGCCAAGCAAGGGGTCCAACTCCGGGCCGCCGACGCGTACATGGACACGGAGGCGATACGAGTCACGGCGTACGAGGCGGCGTGGCGGCGCGACGAGGGTCTGGAATACGGCACGCACGCGCTGACCGCCGCGTGGTGGGCGTCCGAGGCGGGGCAGCGCGTCGTCCACACGGGCCAGCATCTGCACGGTGGCATGGGGGCCGACCTCGACCATCCCGTGCACCGGCACTTTCTGTGGGGGCGGCAGCTGGACGCGTATCTGGGGTGCGGGAGCGAAGTGCTCCAGGAACTGGGGGAGTTGATCGTGCAGGGAGAGGAGGGGGACGCATGAACATCGACGCGACGCCCGTGGGGGCGATGGGGCCGGTGGGGTCAGTGCGTACCGGGGACACGCTGCCGCCGCTGGAGATCGAGATCACCCGCACGCTCATCGTCGCCGGGGCCATCGCGTCGCGCGACTACCAGGACGTGCACCACGACGCGGAGCTCGCGCGGGAGAAGGGCTCCCCCGACATCTTCATGAACATCCTGACGACCAACGGGCTCGTCGGCCGCTACATCACCGATCACTTCGGCCCAACGGCAGTTCTCCGCAAGGTGGCGATCAGGCTGGGGGCGCCCAACTACCCGGGCGACACGATGGTGCTGACCGGCACCGTCGAGGAAGCCGAGGGCGACACGGTCACGGTGAGGGTCGTCGGGACCAACGGCATTGGCAAGCACGTCACGGGGACGGTGACCCTGGTGCTTCCGGGCGGCGCCGACCGGGTGAGCCGGCCATGAGCGTACGGACGAGGGACTCTCTGGGCGGCCGGGCGGCGGTCGTCGGGATCGGGGCCACAGAGTTCTCCAAGGACTCGGGCCGCAGTGAGCTGCGGCTGGCGGTGGAGGCGGTGCGGGCCGCGCTCGACGACGCGGGGCTCACGGCGGCCGATGTCGACGGCATGGTGACGTTCACGATGGACACCAGTCCGGAGATCACCGTCGCCCAGGCGGCCGGCATGGGGGACCTGTCCTTCTTCTCGCGGATCCACTACGGGGGCGGCGCGGCCTGCGCGACCGTCCAGCAGGCCGCGCTCGCGGTGGCGGCCGGGGTGGCCGAGGTCGTGGTCTGTTACCGGGCGTTCAACGAGCGGTCGGGGCGGAGATTCGGTTCCGGGGTGCAGCGGAGGGAGCCGTCGGCCGAGGGCGCGGCGCTCGGCTGGTCGTTGCCGTTCGGGCTGCTCACGCCGGCGTCCTGGGTGGCGATGGCGGCCCAGCGCTATCTCTACACCTACGGCCTGGGACCCGAGGCGTTCGGGC
Organism: Streptomyces sporangiiformans; assembly: GCF_005768555.2. Classification (GTDB taxonomy): domain Bacteria; phylum Actinomycetota; class Actinomycetes; order Streptomycetales; family Streptomycetaceae; genus Streptomyces; species Streptomyces sporangiiformans. The sequence goes on along the minus strand of NZ_VCHX02000168.1, from coordinate 76,404 downwards.
ACGTCGCGGTCCTGGACCGGAAGTACGCGGCGACCAACCCGGCGGCGTACTTCCACGGCAGACCGATCACGCTCGCCGACCATGCCGCCTCGCGCTGGATCGTCGAGCCGCTGCGGTTGCTGGACTGCTGCCAGGAGACCGACGGCGGCCAGGCCCTGGTCGTCACCTCGGTGGAGCGGGCGCGCGATCTGCCGCATCCGCCCGCCGTGATCACCGCGGCCGCGCAGGGCGCGGGCCGGGGGCAGGAGCAGATGACCAGCTTCTACCGCGACGATCTGACAGGGCTGCCGGAGATGGGTGTGGTGGCGCGGCAGTTGTGGCGCACGTCCGGGCTGACGCCGGCCGAGATCGACGTGGGGATTCTGTACGACCACTTCACGCCGTTCGTGCTGATGCAGCTCGAGGAGTTCGGGTTCTGCAAGCCCGGCGAGGCCGCGGACTTCGTCGCCGAGGAGCCGCTGCCCCTGAACACGCACGGCGGCCAGCTCGGGGAGGCATACCTGCATGGGATGAACGGCATCGCGGAGGCGGTACGACAGCTGCGCGGGACGTCCGTGAACCAGATAGCCGGCGCCCGCCGAGTGCTGGTCACGGCGGGCACGGGGGTTCCCACGTCGGGTCTGATTCTGGAACGGGGCGAGCGGGACTGATGCGGTGGCCGGACGAGCAGGGCTGATCCTGGAGCCTGAACAGCGGATTCATCCTGGGGAGGACGACGGAGGTGCCGGTTTGTCCTGCTTCCCCTGACCACAGGCCGCGCGGCTCTGCTCCTTTGGAACCCCGCGGAGCCCAGACCTACTCCTGCGGAACTCCCCGAAGCCCGTCGCTACTCCTCTGGGAGCCGTCTGTCAGGGGTGAACCCTCAGGGGAACGGGCCGTCGTGTCCACCTTCAGGAGGTGGGGGCAGCACCACTCCTACAACCTGAGGCGGACAACGCTTCGGGACCTCCGGCCGATCCGCTGGAGAGAGGGCGATCCTAGCGTGGAGCCATGACCACACCCGTCTGCACCAGCGCTTCGAACGCCGCCACGCCAAGGGCGCAGACCCTCGCGTACCCGACGTTCGCGTCGTACGTGAAGGCCCGCCAGCCCGTGCTGCTGCGTACCGCGCGCTCGCTGACCGCGAACCCGAGCGACGCCGAGGATCTGCTGCAGACCGCGCTGACGAAGACGTATGTCGCGTGGGAGCGGATCGAGGACCACCGGGCGCTCGACGGCTACGTACGCCGGGCGTTGCTGAACACGCGGACGTCGCAGTGGCGGAAGCGGAAGGTCGACGAGTTCGCGTGCGACGAGCTGCCGGAGCCCGAGATGCCCCCGGCCGGGGATCCGGCGGAGCAGCAGGCGCTGCACGACGCGATGTGGCGCGCGATCATGAGGTTGCCGGCCCGACAGCGGGCGATGGTCGTTCTGAGGTACTACGAGGATCTGAGCGAGGCGCAGACGGCGGAGGTGCTCGGCGTCTCGGTCGGCACGGTCAAGTCGGCCGTGTCGCGTGCGCTCGGCAAGCTCCGTGAGGACCCGGAGCTCGAGCCGGTCCGCTGAGTGATGCGGTGCCCTTGCCGGGGCCGTGCGTTGAGCCCGGCCACCGCCGTGTGCACCGTCCGCCCGGCCCGGGGCGCAGCAGCAAAGCCCCGGCAAAGCGCCCGCAAAGCGCCCACCAGGAGATCGCCTTCACCACGACGTGATCGATCATTCCCGGTACTAGTGACATACCGCGCGGTATGTGAGCAGAATCAGCGCAACCCTTACCACCGCGTAGGCAACGTCGCCCCCGGGAGGACGCCGTGCAGAGCACGATGCAGGACGTACCGCTGCTGATCTCGAGGATCCTGACCCATGGGTCGGCCCTCCACGGTTCGTCGCAGGTGATCACGTGGACCGGAGAGGGGGAGCCGCGGCGGCGCTCGTTCGCCGAGGTGGGGGCACGGTCGGCCAAACTCGCGCACGCGCTGCGTGACGACCTCGGGGTTCAGGGCGACGCCCGGGTCGCGACGCTGATGTGGAACAACCCGGAGCACGTGGAGGCGTACTTCGCGATCCCGTCCATGGGTGCGGTCCTGCACACGCTCAACCTGCGGTTGCCCGCCGAGCAGCTCGTCTGGATCGTGAACCATGCCGCCGACCGCGTCGTCATCGCCAACGGTTCGCTGCTGCCGCTGCTCGCGCCGCTGTTGCCGCACCTCAAGTCGGTCGAGCATGTGGTCGTCTCGGGTCCCGGCGACCGTTCGCTGCTGGACGGGGCGTCGGCGCAGGTGCGGGTGCACGAGTACGAGGACCTGATCGCGGACAAGCCGGAGACCTACGACTGGCCGGAGCTGGACGAACGCCAGGCCGCGGCGATGTGCTACACCTCCGGGACGACCGGCGACCCCAAGGGCGTCGTCTACTCCCACCGCTCCATCTATCTGCACTCCATGCAGGTCAACATGGCGCAGTCCATGGGGCTCACCGACCAGGACACGTCTCTCATCGTGGTCCCGCAGTTCCATGTGAACGCCTGGGGGCTGCCGCACGCGACGTTCATGACCGGCGTGAACATGCTGATGCCGGACCGTTTCCTGCAGCCGGGCCCGCTCGCCGAGATGATCGAGAGCGAGCGCCCGACCCACGCGGCGGCCGTCCCGACCATCTGGCAGGGCCTGCTCCAGGAACTCAAGGCCAAGCCCCGGGACGTGAGTTCGCTCGGCCAGGTCACCATCGGCGGGTCCGCCTGTCCGCCCGCCCTCATGGCCGCCTTCGACGAGCTGGGCATGCGCGTCTGCCACGCCTGGGGCATGACGGAGACCTCGCCGCTCGGTACCATCGCGCGGCCGCCGGCCCGGGTGATCGGCACGGACGAGGAGTTCGCGTACCGCCTTACGCAGGGCCGTTTCCCCGCGAGCGTCGAAGCGCGGCTGACCGGCCCCGGCGGTGAGCGGCTGCCCTGGGACGGCGAGTCCGCGGGCGAGCTGGAGGTGCGCGGCCCGTGGATCGCGGGCGCGTACTACGGCGGTCAGGACGCGGAAGTCCTGCGCCCCGCCGACAAGTTCAGCGAGGACGGCTGGCTCAAGACCGGTGATGTCGGCACGATCAGTCCCGACGGATACCTGACCCTCACCGACCGCGCCAAGGACGTCATCAAGTCCGGCGGCGAGTGGATTTCGTCGGTGGACCTCGAGAACGCCCTGATGGCCCACCCGGACGTCGCCGAGGCCGCCGTCGTCGCCGTCCCGGACGACAAGTGGGGCGAACGCCCCCTCGCCACCGTCGTCCTCAAGGAAGGAGCCACCGCTGATTTCGCGACCCTGCGCGCCTTCCTCGCCGACGAGGGCAAGATCGCCAAGTGGCAGCTCCCCGAGCGCTGGACGGTCATCGAGGCGGTGCCGAAGACGAGCGTGGGCAAGTTCGACAAGAAAGTGCTGCGCGGGCAGTACGCGGCGGGCGATCTGGACGTCACACAGATCTGACGGCTTTTGGGCCGGTATGTGAGTTGGGGCGCTGTTTCACGTGAAACAGCGCCCCAACTCACATAGGTGAAGCAATCAGTTCGTGCCGATCCGGGCGAGCAGGTCCACGATCCGGCTCTGCACCTCGGTGCTCGTGGAGCGCTCGGCGAGGAACAGGACCGTCTCCCCCGCAGCCAGGCGCGGGAGTTCGGCCTGGTCTACGGCGGCGGTGTAGACGACGAGTGGGGTGCGGTTGAGCTGCCCGTTCGCGCGCAGCCAGTCCACGATTCCGGCACGGCGGCGGCGTACCTGCATCAGGTCCATCACCACCAGGTTCGGCCGCATCTGCGCGGCCAGGGTGACGGCGTCCGCGTCGGACGAGGCCCGCGCCACCTGCATCCCGCGCCGCTCCAGCGTCGAGGTCAGTGCGAGCGCGATCTCCGCGTGCTCTTCGATGAGCAGCACGCGCGGCGGGTGCTGCTCGCTGTCGCGGGGCGCCAGCGCCTTGAGGAGTACGGCGGGGTCGGCACCGTACGCCGCCTCACGCGTCGCCTGTCCGAGGCCTGCCGTCACGAGTACCGGGACCTCGGCTGCGACCGCGGCCGTACGCAGCGACTGCAGGGCCGTACGCGTGATCGGGCCGGTCAGCGGGTCGACGAAGAGCGCGGCCGGGAAGGCGGCGATCTGCGCGTTGACCTCCTCGCGCGAGTGGACGATCACCGGGCGGTAGCCGCGGTCGCTCAGCGCCTGCTGAGTGGTGACGTCCGGCGCCGGCCAGACCAGCAGTCGGCGCGGGTTGTCCAGCGGCTCCGGGGGCAGTTCGTCGTCCATCGGCTGCGGCTGGGGCTGATCCGCGACCTCGATCGCGCCGCCGGGGCCGTCGAGCGGCTCGGGGCCTTCGTCGGCGTTCTCGTCGGGGGCCCCTATGGCGTACGAGCGGCCGTTGCCGTCAGTGGCGTCGGCCAACCGGGTCTGCGGCGCGGGTTGCTGGGCCTGAGGTGCGGGCTGCTGGGCCTGAGGCGGCTGGGGGTGCGGGCGGGCCGCCGCTTCGGCGTGCTCGGCCGCGGGCTCGGGGACAGGCACCGGCTCGGGCACGGGCTCGTTACGGGTGCCGAGTTTGCGGCGGCGGCCGGAGCCGTTGGTCCCGTTAGGGGGAGGGGTGGAGGCCTGGGACTGAGGCTGGGGTCCCGCCTGCGGCTGCGGCTGCGCCTGTGCCTTTGCCGGCTGCGGTTGTGGTTGTGGCTTCGGGGCCGCCGGGAGCGCGGGCTGGTTGGGCTGCGGCTGCTGTGCGTCGCTCATCCGGCGGCCGAAGGGGACGCCCTGTCCGAGCGTACGCACGCTGAACGCACGGCCCTGGGTGGAGTCGGGGTCCACGGGCGCCGCGGGGAGCGCGGGGGCCGCAGGGGACGCGGGGGCGGCAGGGGGCGCTGCCTCGGCGGGGAGGGGCTGGGCTGCGCGGGGGGCAGTTCCCGTGGTGTTCGCGTCCGCTTCCGGCTGGGCGGGCTGGGACGCGGCCGGGGTGTCGGCGGTGTGCGCCCAGCTCTGAGGGCCTGGGGCAGCAGTCGGTTGGTGCTGGGGTTGGGGCTGGGGTTGGGCTTGAGGTTGAGGCTCGGGTTGGGGCTGGGCGGTCTGCGTGACGGGGGTGGTGCCCTGGGGTGACGTACCGGCATTCGCGGGGGTTCCGCTCGCCGTCGTCGCCGCGGGGATTCCGCCTGCGGGGTTGGTCGCCGCGGCGGCGGCCTGCGCGGGGACGCCCTGCGGAGGCACGCGTTGTGCCGAGGCACTCTGCTGCATGCCCTGTCCGGTAGCCCCCGGGACGGCACCGGGAACTCCCTGATCGGGAACTCCTTGACCGGGCACTCCTTGACCGGCATCCCCCTGAGCCGGAGCCCCTTGGACCGCGGGGCTCATCTGCGCCGGGGCACTCTGCGCCGGGCCACTCTGCGCCGCCACCGGCGCGGGCGCCCCTTGTCCGGGAACGCCGGGGGCATCCTGCACCGCTGCCCCCTGCTCCTGCCCAGGCAGCGCGGCCGCCCCCGCCGTGTCCCCCTGCGCCTGTCCTTGACCTGTGACCCGCCGAGCCCGTCGACGGCCGGTCGGAGCCTCCACCGGATGCGGCTGTGGCGGGGTGTGATCGTCGGCTGATTCGTGCAGTGCCGCATCGTGGCGGCCTTCGTCGGTCTGGCCCTGGACCTGCACCTGCACCTGGCCCTGGCCATGAACCTGACCGTGGCCATGCTCCTGGGCGGCGTACTCGGGGCCGCGGTCGGCATTCGCCGGAGGCAGCGCGAACACGGAGCGCGGCTCGGCCTCCTGTGCGGCGGCGCGCTCCGCCGCGGCCGCCAGCGCACGCCGACGCCGTCCCGTGGGCTGAGCCGTCCCGTCACCGGCGTGGGCCTGAGCTGGAACCGATCCGGAACTCGCGGGCAACGCCGCGGGCAGGGCCTGTCGCGCGTCGTCCCGCAGCGCACGCCGCTCCCCGGAGTGGGGAACCCCCTGCGGAGGCACCGTCTCCCCGAGGCCGGTGGCCGCGGTCCCCGCGGCATGCTCGGCCGCGGTCATGACGGAACCCTCGGCGACCCCGCCGCCTTCCGCCGGACTGGGCCGTCCGCGCCGCCGCCCGGTCCCACCTGCTGGACCTGTTGCACCCGCTCCACCGGCACCGCTCGGCCCGTCGAGAGCGGCCCCGCCGGGCCCCTCCTCGGTCCCGTCGCCCGCGCCAGGAACCGACGCCTGTGTCCCGTCCCCGGAGTCGGCCGCCCGCCTGCGTCGCCGCCCGGTGGGCGCGGACCCTCCGGTGTCCGTCGAAGACGCGACCTCGCTCTCCAGGAAGGCGTCCACCGAGGCCCGCCGGGCCCGCCGCCGTCCGCGACCGCCCTGGGGCGAGCCCTGCTGCTCAGGCAGCGCAAGCGCGGTACCGGGCCCACCGGCCGTCGGCGCACCCGACTCACTCGCCGCGCCTGCCGCGTCCGTCGCGCCGGGGCCCGGATCCATGGACACATCCACACCCGCGCCAAGGGCCGGCACCTGAGCCGGAGCCGGAGCCGAAACCGCCCCGGCCCCACCCCCGATCGGCACCTCGAGCACGAACGCACTGCCGCTCATCCCCGGCACCTCGTGCGTCTGCAGCACTCCCCCGTGCGCGCGCACGATGCCGCGCACGATGGGCTCGTGCACCGGGTCTCCCCCGGCGTACGGCCCACGTACCTCGATCCGTACGACCTCACCGCGCTGGGCCGCCGCCACGACGACCGTGTTGTCCATGTAGCCACCGGCCGAGACCGGCGCGTTGCCCGTCGAGTCGACGCCGGCGACGTCCGCGACGAGGTGCGCGAGGGCGGTGGCGAGCCGCTGCGGGTCGACCTCGGCCTCGATGGGCGGCGCGTGCACGGCGAACTGCACCCGCCCGGGGCCGATCAGCTCGACGGCCCCGTCGACGCCGGCGGCGACGACCGCGTCGAGCATGACCTTCGTACGGGCGACGTCCTCGGCACCGATGTCGAGCCGCTGGTAGCTGAGCACGTTGTCGATGAGCGTGGTGATCCGCGAGTAGCCGGCCGCGAGGTGGTGCAGGACCTGGTTGGCCTCGGGCCACAGCTGTCCGGCGTCGTCGGCGGCGAGGGCGGACAGTTCACCGCGAAGCTGGTCGAGGGGGCCGCGCAGGGACTGCCCGAGCACGGAGAGCAGCTGCTCGTGCCGCGCGGCCAGCGCCTCGTACCGGTCCTTCTCCCGCTCGGCGAGTGCGGCGTACCGGTCGTCGCCCGCGGCCAGTTCCTCCTCGTGCGCCTCGCGCAGCTCGGAGAACTCCTTGCCGTGCTCCTCCCGGAGCGAGGCCAGCTCTGCCGCGTGCTCCTCGGCGGTCCGCGCGAGCTCCTCCTGATGCCGCAGGTCCGCCGCGTCCTTCTCCTCCGCCAGCGCGTCGTACGGCCGCCGGTCGGTGAAGGTCATCACAGCGCCGACGAGCTGGTCACCGTCCCGTACGGGCGCGGTCGTCAGGTCGACGGGCACTCTGTCGCCGCTCTTGGACCAGAGCACTTGCCCGCGCACCCGGTGCTTGCGCCCCGAGCGCAGGGTGTCGGCGAGCGGCGACTCCTCGTACGGGAAGGGCTCGCCGTCGGCGCGCGAGTGCAGCATCAGCGGGTGCAGTTCCTGCCCGCCCAGGTCGCTGGCCCGGAAGCCGAGTATCTGTGCGGCGGCCGGATTGACGAGTACGACCCGCCCCTCCGTGTCGGTCCCGATCACGCCCTCGGAGGCGGCCCGCAGGATCATCTCGGTCTGCCGCTGTGATCGCGCGAGTTCGGCCTCGGTGTCGACGGTGCCCGAGAGGTCGCGTACGACGAGCATGAGCAGCTCGTCGGCGGTGTAGCCGTAGCCGTCGTACGCCTGCTGGCCGTCCTCCAGGTTGGCGCTCGTGACCTCGACCGGGAACTCGCTGCCATCGGTGCGGCGGGCCATCATCCGCCGCGGTTTGGTCTGCCCGCGGGGGTCGGTGGTGGCGGGCCGGCGCATGGACCCGGGAATCAGCCGGGAGTCGAACTCGGGCAGCAGATCGAGCAGCCCGCGTCCCACCAGAGCGGTGCCCGGGGCTTCGAACGCCTCCAGGGCGATGGTGTTGGCGTTGACGACGGTGCCATTGGCGTTGACCAGCACCAACGCGTCGGGAAGCGCGTCGAGTATGGCAGCGAGGCGAGCAGCGCCTCGGGATGGCCTGCTGCTCACGAGACGCTTCCTCCCTGTTACCGCACCTTGCCAACCGCGGAAGCCATCTTGCCAACCAGTCCGCGACGTGTCACCCGAGGGAGTCTACGGCCAGTGGTTGCGCTCGGGACGCCGGATGAGAGGGAGGTCGCACGCAGATGAGAGACAGAGAAGACGCAGAAGAGACGCAGAACCTGTGACCTCCCCTTTTTTTGAGCTGCTCTGGGCGTCGCGCTTGAGCTGCTCCGGGCGTCGCGATCGAGGTGCCCTAGGCATCGAGCTCCGGAAGTACGGGCACGAGGGCGTCCCACCGCGCGATCTCACACCCGTCGCCGCGCTCGTACGTCGCGTCGATGGGCCGCCCGGCCCAGGTCCCCGTGACGTGAGCGGTGGCCGGACCGCCGTACTGCATCGTGCACATCCCGTCGGGCCGGGAGGGCGCGAAGGGGTCCTGGCCCCAGTGCGTCCTCCTGTCCAGCTGTGCGCAGGCGGCCTGGGCGTCGGGGTGGGTGCCACCCGCCGGATGACAGTCGAGCTCGTACGTCCCGTCCATGCCGTCGCCCGCGTCGCTGACCGCCACGGTGAGGTGGTCGGCGTCGTGCGCCGGCGGCGTCGGGAGGTGGGGAAGCGTTTCGGCGTACGCGGCCGGGGGCGCTGTGGCCAGCGCGGCGAAGGACGCGGCGGCGGAGGCGGCGGCGGTGAGAGCGAGGCGGCGCAACATGGCGGGCTCCACGGGGTGCGGGCGGAAGGGGGATCGAATCGGGATGCAATGGGGCTGGAATGGGGCCACGGGCCCCACATCACTAACGCCGCCCGTCCCGCGACGTTGCGCCGCGGTCAGTGCTTTGCCCTCCGCCCTTTCCGCCTAGTACCGTAGGGGGCGATTGGTGACACCCCGCTCGGCTGTGTCATCATCTGCAACGCACCACTCGCGCTCGCGCGGGCGGCTGTGCTGGAGGCGTCGCCTAGTCCGGTCTATGGCGCCGCACTGCTAATGCGGTTTGGGCCTTAAAGCCCATCGAGGGTTCAAATCCCTCCGCCTCCGCCACATGATCCCGAAGCCCTGGTCATCAGTGACCGGGGCTTCGGCCGTTCCCGCGGCCCCGTCCCCGGCGGGCCGCTTCTCGACCGTTTATTGGCCATCTTCCCAGGTCAGGCCGGGTGCGGTAAACGGATTTCGCCTCACGCCGCCAGTCATGTAATGTTGTTCCCGCGACGCCGACCGGGCCGAAAAGCCCGCCAGGAAGAGCCAACACAACAGAACACGCAAGCACTCGTAGCTTAACGGATAGAGCATCTGACTACGGATCAGAAGGTTGCAGGTTCGAATCCTGCCGAGTGCACACAGGTCAGGGGCCCCGGAGTGATCCGGGGCCCCTGGCGTTTGCGGGCCGTACCGCAGCGAAGTACGGCAACGGCAACCGTGACCGGAGCGCTCGGCCGGCTCGCGGATAGGGTGTCCGCGCATGTCGCACGGCGACCGGGGGGTCGAGGTCTGTGCGGCGCGGGAGGGGGCGTTCATGAAGAGCAAGACCGGCAGAGCGGGACTCATGGCCATGGTGCTGGCTGCACTGGTGGGATGTGGGGCCGGCGCATCCGAGGGAGCAGAGGACTCGACGGAGACGGAGCGGGCATCGACAGCTCCTGCTTCAGCGAGGCCGTCGCATGCCAAAGCGCGCCTCTCTCCTGAGGTTCTGCAGAGCCGGTGGTGGACATGGGCGTTGTCGGAGCCTGAACGCACGAGCCCGGTCGCTGACGAGGACGGAAGTGCGTGCGGGAATAACCAGCCGCAGGATGTGTGGTTCCTGGCGGGCACGTTCGGCACTCAGGTCAAGCGCACCTGCAGCGTCCCCAACGGGGTACCTCTCGCGTTCCCCCTCGTGAACCTGATCGGTGGCCCGGCGGACTGCACAGACTTCATGAGCGCAGCCAAGGGATCCGCAGTCCTGGACGGTAAGAGGGTCGACTCGGAAACCATCCGGGGAGAGGCGATCACCGCGGAGGGCGTCGCCGACAATCCCGTCACCGGTACGGACGGGCGCTTCAGCGCCACCGGGTGCGGCCTGTGGGTCCAGTTGCCCCCCTTGCGGCCCGGAAAGCACACGCTGACGATTCGCGGTCAGTCCGAGGATTTCGCGACTGGTGTGGATTACTCCCTGACAGTTGATCCCGCGTAGGAGAAGGGCGCGTAGGAGACCCCGAGTTCGGGATCTCCTTGACTGACGCGAGCGGGGTGCGCGACTGCCGTCGGCCGACTGCGGGTGATCCGCGGATCGCCGCCCAGCAGACGGGGGCCCTCCGGGCCGTCGCTAAGGGCGGATGTAGGGGCGGGTCATGATCTCCATGTTGTGGCCGGCCGGGTCGTCGAAGTACGCGCCGCGTCCACCGAACAGGCGGTTGATCTGGCCGGGTTCGTTGTGGTTCGGGTCGGCGTAGTAGGTGACGCCGATCGCTTCCAGTCGGGCGATCATGCTGTCGAACTGCTCGTCGGGCACGAGGAACGCGTAATGCTGCGGCTGGATCGGCTCGTCTCGCTTCTCGTAGTAGTCGAGCGTCACCCCGTTGTTGAGGTCGACGGGGAGGAACGGCCCGAATGGAGCGCTGACTTTCAGACCCAGCACCGCGGCGATGAACTCGGCGGACAGGTGCCGGTCACTGGCGTAGATGGCGGTGTGGTTGAGCTGGACGGTGGTCGTCGGAAGCTCGGATTCATGCGGGTACTGCGATGCATTCGGCATGGGCGGTGTGTGTCTCCGGGTCTTGAGGTCCGCTGAGAGTGGCGCCCCATGGGCACCGGGCAGGGCTGGAAGACTCGGAAGAGGGGCGGGGCTCTCACCCGCCTCGTGCTCACGCCGAGGCCGGGAACCTCACTCGTGTATGGCCCATGGCCGACCCGGCAGTCACCCAGCCAACCTTAGTGATCACCATGGGCTAAGACAACGCCGCGCTCCGGCCGTTCACTCGACGCCGACGGGCGAGGCGACACCGCGCAGACGGACAGTCAGCCGAACACGGGCCACAGAAGATCCGCAGTTGTCGCAACTATCTTGCTCTTGCAAGTAATGTGCAGCAAGCTGGTGCGGTCCTTACTGTCCGCCCGGGATGCGGAGTTCTGTCATGCCCCACCTGATGCCGGATGCCGGACCGCAGCGAGTTCTCGCGGGCTACTGGTGAAGAGGCAGTGTTCTGGTCTTGCGCTATTCATGTGACCGCTTGCCGGTCGAGGGCAAGTTCTAGCTGTACAACCAGCTGCCGTAAGGTGCAGCGGCCACGAGTTGGTACAGCCCGAGAGCGGCAGCTCCGAGGACAAGCAGAAACAGCCCGGAGCGCAGGAACAGCGGACCCACGACGGTCACTGAGGCGGCCTGTCCCGTGAGGGTGCGCCAGTCCCGCACGCGGCGGACGTCCCCCGCACTGGCCCACCAAAAGCCAGCACCGATCAGCAGCAGGATCGCACCGAAGAGGCCGACAACACCACTGACGACGGCCAGGAAGTCTCGTCGGTTGCTGTGGCCAGGGATACTCAAAGCCGCAACCACGAGCGGCACCACGCCCAGCAGGCCGAAGGTCACGCCTCGCCGTGCAACGTCCGCCGGCCGCAGCCGCGGCAGCATCACGCCGTCTTGGTCCAAAGCCATGGCCAGCACCCTAGCCCGCTCGGCCCGAGCAGCCACAACGTCCCCTGGCCGCCATCACGCCGACAGCCCGCTGGACCCTACGAGCCCTGACCCTGCGACCTCCTGGTCCGAGATTCAGTGCAATTAAGCACGTTTTCGAACTTCGTCTACACCGTTGGCAGTGGCCGGTATCTGACCGCCGGGGTTCTGTACTTCACGGAGGCGGTTCACCTTCCGGCAGGCCAAGTGGGGCTCGGACTAGGCATCGCCGGCGCCATCGCGCTGGCCGTGGGCATCGTCGTCGGTCACCTCGCCGATGTGTGCGGAGCACGCGGCGTCTACGCGGCCACCCTTGTGGTCCAGGCGTTGGCAACGGCCGGCTTCCTGCTGGCGGACGGCTTCTGGCTGTTCGTTCTCGCGGTGTGCGCGACTGCCGGGGCGAAGGCGGCCGGTCTGGCCGCACGTAGTCCGCTCATCAGGCACTACGGAGGGGATCGGCCCCAGGAGTTCCGACCCGTCGTCGCCGGCCCTCGCTGGAGCGCCCTGCGGGACGGGCCCTACATACTGCTCACCGCCCTCGACGGCATCATGGCCATCCAGTTCAAGGTGCTCACCGTGGCCATCCCGCTCTGGCTGGTCGGAGCCACCAGCGCCCCGCACTGGCTCATCTCGGGCACCATGCTCACCGGCACCGTGATCGTCGTCGCCTGTCAGGTGCGGGCCAGCCGCAGCATCGATTCCCCCAAGGCCGGTGGCAACGCCTACCGGCGAGCGGGCGTGGCCTTCCTTGTCTCCTGCTCGATGATCTCGCTGGCCGCGGGGGTGCCGGCGTGGGCCGCTGCCATGCTGCTCATCACCGCAGTGGTGATCCATACCGTCGGTGAGCTGTGGCACTCGGCCGCCGGTTTCGAGGTGTCCTTTGCTCTTGCCCCACAGCACGCCACCGGCCAGTACTTGGGCGTGTTCGGCCTGGGAGCCGGACTGGCCGAAGCCCTCGGGCCAGGTCTGCTCATCGCGCTCTGCATCACATGGGGGCGGCCAGGGTGGTACGTCGTGGGAGCGATGTTCGCTCTGACGGGCCTGGTCGCGCCACTCGCCGTCCGCTGGGCACAACGCTCCCAGCACACTCGGCAGATACACCTGGAGGCCAGGGAAGAGGTGCAGGCCGCATGAGCGCGGTACTCGAAGTCGGGCCCCGCCCCCCCCATCCTTCGGGGAGGCGGGGCCCGGCCTCAAGAGAGTCGGCGACTCAAGGACGTTGGCGTCCCATTTTCGCCGACTGACGGTTGTATCCCTTGGTGTCCCACCACTCTTCCAGCAGGGTGTGGACGATGTGCACGAGTTGCCGGAGTCGGTCGGGATCGGGGGACGACGAGGTGAGCACGTCCGCGAAGGACTTGTCGTCCCAGGGAAGCGTGACCACCCAGCGCTCGTCGGGACGGCCCTGACGCTCCGCGGTGAGCCAGTACGTCAACGTCGCACTGCGGTCGGGGTGATGATCGACCGACAGATCGGTGATGTTGAACCTCATACTGCCGTCACCGGTGGTGTATGAGCGGGCCAGGGCCTGCTCAGCCGGTGTGTGGGCCGCCATATGCTCCGCCCGTCCTTTCGCCTCGTCTACGAGTACGAGGGTGCCCCAGCCCGACGGCTAGCACCTGGCAGCGGCACGGGTGTTGACCTTGTACGCGGTCAGGAGGTCATTGACCCCGGCGGGCGTACCGATGATGGTGCGGAACTTCTCGTAGTTCGGGCACGTGTTGGTGTAGGTGGAGTAGCCGCCGCGGCCATTGGGCTTTCCGGACCAGATGGCGGCGCTGATCTTCCTGTCCATCGTGCTGTTCCAGCCGTGCCGCCGCTTGATGTGCTTCCAGCCCCACGTCCTGGTGCCGCAGCGCAGGGTGAACTCCTCGGGTCCACGGTAGTACTTCCGCACGACGTAGTTGCGGCTGTGGCTCCTGCACTTCGCGGCGATGCTGTCGGCGGCGACTCCGGCGACCGTGTCGCTCGAAGGGGTCGCGGCGGACGCGGAACCGGCTGTCGGGATCATCAGAGCCGAGGCAATGGCTGTGGCCATTGCCGTCTTGACGGTACGAGATGCGTTGAGACGCAAGACTTCCCCCTTTGTTGCATCCCCCGTGGTCAGCGGGGGCCTCGCATGACAGGCCTCGTCGTTCCGAGGCCGTGGCGAGACAGACGACATCACGCCTGTCCATGTACGGTCAAGTACCTTTCGATCGCGTGTCGGACACCTCGGTCGCCTGCGTCGGATCGGCGCCGACCCCTGCCCATCCGCTCGTCCAGGCCCGTTGTCAGTGGCGCCGCCTACTCTCGTGAGCGATGGCACAGGTGTGGAGATGTGCGGGGCTGCGGTGGCAGGGAGCGCAGCCGCAGTTGGTCTGGGAAGGCGGGCAGCGGAGTGCTCTTTCGCGCGGGCGGCGGGTGGCCTTTCGGGTGGCAGGGGGCGAGCGGACATGTGTCGGGGCGCGGGGGAACAGCTGTCCCGTGAGGGCTGTCGTGTCCGGGCGCAACGTCGGCGCGCGGTGCGAGGAGTGTGCGCGGCTGGAGCGTGCGCATTCCGTTGCCGCCGATACCGTCGCCGACGACCCGCGGCCGTACCACGTGTATCTCGCGTGGTTCGGGAGCGGGATGGTCAAGGTCGGGATCACGGCCGTGGAGAGGGGGGACGCGAGGCTGCTCGAGCAGGGGGCCGTGGTCTTCAGCTGGCTCGGGCGCGGGCCCCTGATGGCGGCCCGGCGGAGTGAGGAGTTGCTGCGCAGGGCGTTGGGGGTGCCGGATCGGATCCCGTACGACGCCAAGCGGGCCGTGCGCAGTGCGTTGCCCGGGGCGGCGGTGCGACGGGCCGAGGTCGAGGCGCTCCATGCGCGGGCCGTGGGGCTCGGTGGGTGGCCGGAGGCCTTGGAGCAGATGCCGTTCGCGGCCGTGGATCATGTGGGTGCGTTCGGGCTCGATGGGCTGTCGTCGGCTGTGGGGGTCGTGGGCGAGCTGGTGACGGGCGGTGTGGTGAGCGGGGAGCTGGCGGCTGCGGCCGGGCCCGATCTGCATCTGGCGACCGGGCGTGGGGTGGTCGTGCTGGACACGCGGCTGATGCGGGGGTGGGAGCTGGGTTCCGCGGACGGTCGCGCGATGGCTGTGCCGGTGAGGGAGTGCGGTGGCGGTGGCGTTCAGGAGGGGCTCTTCTGACCGGGAGCGGGGCCGGGGAGGGGCATGGACCGGATGACCACATCGCCGATCCCTCCGGGGTCCCTGTGTGGAAAAGGCCCTGGACGTGGTGCCGGGTCACGCCCGAGAGTGGGTGACATGAGCGAACAAGCCATTGCTCCTGTCGACGCGCAGGAACCGCCGTACTACGCCGTCGTGTTCACCTCCGTAAGGACGGAGGGAGACAACGGGTACGGCGAGACGGCCGAGCGGATGGAGGAGCGGGTCAAGGAGATACCGGGGTTCCTCGGGATCGACTCGGCGCGGACGCCGGGCGGGCTCGGGATCACCGTGGGGTACTTCAGGGACGCCGAGGCCATCGAGGAGTGGCGCAGCGACATGGAGCACCGGGCGGCGCAGAAGCGGGGGCGTGAGAGCTGGTACGAGAGCTACACCCTGCATATCGCCAAGGTCGAGCGAAGTCACGGGTTCCGGCGCGGTCAGGGCTGAGGCAGGGCTGAGGCGGTGCTGAGGCCCGGCTGACGCAAGGCTGAAGAGGGAGATCAGTCGCTCTGGGATTCCCAGGTGTTCCCTGAGTGGCTCCTGTGCGTTTCTCAGGTAATTCACAGGTTCCCGAAAGGGTGCTCTCAGAGCGGCTCGCCAATGTGTGGGCTATGACCACGACCTCGCCCCAGGGGCGCACCGAACTGCTGAGGCCGGACGGGAGCCCCGTCCGCGTGCTTGTGGTGGACGACGAGCAGTCGATCACCGAGCTGTTGTCCATGGCCCTTCGTTACGAGGGCTGGCAGATCCGCAGCGCGGGTGACGGGACCGGGGCGGTGCAGACCGCCCGGGACTTCCGGCCCGACGCCGTGGTGCTCGACATGATGCTGCCCGACATGGACGGGCTGGCCGTCCTCGGCCGGCTGCGGCGCGATCTGCCCGACGTGCCCGTGCTCTTCCTGACGGCGAAGGACGCCGTCGAGGACCGTATCGCCGGGCTCACCGCGGGCGGCGACGACTATGTCACCAAGCCGTTCAGCCTGGAGGAGGTCGTCGCACGGCTGCGCGGGCTGATCCGTCGCTCCGGTGCCGCCGACCGGCGCTCCGACTCCACGCTCGTCGTCGGGGACCTCACCCTGGACGAGGACAGCCACGAGGTGTCGCGCGCCGGGGACAACATCCACCTCACCGCCACCGAGTTCGAGCTGCTGCGCTTCCTGATGCGCAACCCGCGCCGGGTGCTCAGCAAGGCGCAGATCCTCGACCGCGTGTGGTCGTACGACTTCGGCGGCCAGGCCAACGTCGTCGAGCTCTACATCTCCTACCTGCGCCGCAAGATCGACGCCGGGCGCGAGCCGATGATCCACACGCGGCGCGGAGCCGGTTACCTGATCAAGCCCGCGGCGTCATGAGCGGGCGACGACAGCTGCGGAAGCAGCGGCGCCGACAGCCTCGGACGCTGCGGACGCGGCTCGTCGTCGCGTCCGTCGTGCTGATCGCCGTCGTGTGCGCGGTGATCGGCACGGTGACCACCATCGCGCTCAGTTCCTACCTGAACGACCAGCTCGACGGCTCGCTGAACGACGCCGCCATGCGGGCGGCCGGCCCTCCGGCGAAGGCGGTCGGCGAAAAGCCTGGCCCCGGGGACAACGACAAGGACAAGCCGACGCTGTCGGAGTTCGTCGTCCGGGGCCCGCAGACAAGCAACGGCGGCACGGTCGCCGCGAAGCTCACGGACGGCAACATCACCCAAGCCAAGGTCGGCAAGGAGTCCGAGGGCGACGACGGGGTACCTGACCTCAGCCCCGAGTCGCTCACCTCGGCGCAGTTGGCCGCCCTGGAGGACGTGCCGCGGGACGGCGAGCCGCACACCGTCGACCTTCCGGGCCTCGGCGAGTACCGGGTCCAGTACAAGACCGGCATCGACGGTTCGTACTACGTGGGCCTGCCCACCGAGGACGTCACCAGCACCCTCAACACCCTGATCATCGTCGAGGTCAGCGTCACCGCCGCCGGTCTCATCGCCGCCTCGCTCGCCGGTGCCACCATCGTGAGCGTCGCGCTGCGCCCCCTGCGCAGGGTCGCCGCCACTGCCACCCGTGTTTCCGAACTGCCGCTGCACACCGGCGAGGTGACCCTCAACGAGCGCGTCCCCGAGTCCGAGACCGACCCCCACACGGAGGTCGGGCAGGTCGGTGCCGCCCTCAACCGCATGCTCGACCACGTCCACGGGGCGCTGCACGCGCGCCAGGAGAGTGAGACGCGGGTACGGCAGTTCGTCGCGGACGCCAGCCATGAGCTGCGTACGCCCCTCGCGTCCATCCGTGGATACGCCGAACTCACCAGACGCGGAAGGGAAGAGACCGGGCCGGACACCCGCCACGCGCTGGGCCGGATCGAGTCCGAGGCCGGGCGGATGACCGGGCTCGTCGAGGACCTGCTGCTGCTCGCGCGGCTCGACGCCGGGCGCCCGCTGTCCTACGAGCACACCGACCTGTCCCCGCTGGTCGTGGACGCGGTGAGCGACGCCCGTGCGGCCGGACGCGAGCACAACTGGCGCCTCGACCTGCCGGACGAACCCGCGCTCGTGCTCGCCGACGCCGCCCGCATCCAGCAGGTCATGGTGAACCTGTTCGCCAACGCGCGTACGCACACACCACCCGGCACCACGGTGACCGCACGCGTGCGCCGTCAGGGCTCCTGGGTGTGCCTGGACGTGCAGGACGACGGGCCCGGGATTCCACAGGATCTGCTGCCCCGTGTCTTCGAACGGTTCGCGCGAGGCGACTCGTCGCGCTCGCGCGCCTCGGGTTCCACCGGTCTCGGTCTCGCCATCGTGCAGGCCGTCGCGACCGCGCACGGCGGCGCCGTGACCGTCGACAGCGTGCCCGGGCGCACCGCGTTCACCGTGCATCTGCCTGCGCTGACGTCCGGAGCGGGCCCCGAGGCATGGGTCGAGGAAACGTCCGGAACCAACGCGCGGACGCACTCACAGGCACAGCACAGCACCACCACATGGGTGCGACAGGGGGCTTGACGACAGTCGTCGTCATGCGAACCGAACCTTCTCCCGGCAATCTGCCGGCGCGGGAGCACCTCCCGGCCGGGAACGCCGGTACGCCTGTCCTGGACGTAGTGATCCCCGTCTACAACGAGGAGAAGGACCTCCAGCCGTGTGTGCGCAGACTGCACGAGCACCTCGCGCGCACCTTCCCGTACGCGTTCCGCATCACCATCGCGGACAACGCCTCGACGGACGCCACCCCGCTGGTGGCGGCGCGGCTGGAGGCGGAGATCCGGGAGGTCAGGTCCTTCCGCCTGGATCAGAAGGGCCGCGGCCGTGCCCTGCGGACCGTGTGGTCCGCCTCGGACGCTCCGGTCCTCGCCTATATGGACGTCGACCTCTCCACCGACCTCAACGCGCTGCTCCCGCTGGTGGCCCCGCTGATCTCGGGCCACTCCGACCTCGCGATCGGCTCGCGTCTGGCCCGCTCCTCGCGGGTGGTGCGCGGCGCCAAGCGGGAGTTCATATCCCGTACGTACAACCTGATCCTGCGGGGCTCGCTGCAGGCCCGCTTCTCCGACGCCCAGTGCGGCTTCAAGGCGATCCGGCGGGAAGTGGCTCAAGTGCTGCTGCCCCTTGTCGAGGACACCGGCTGGTTCTTCGACACCGAGATGCTGGTGCTCGCCGAACGGGCCGGACTGCGCATCCACGAGGTGCCGGTCGACTGGGTCGACGACCCGGACTCGACCGTGCACATCGTGAAGACCGCGACCGACGACCTGTTGGGCGTGTGGCGCGTCGGGCGCGCCCTCGCCACCGGCTCGCTGCCGCTCGACCGGCTCGCCCGGCCGTTCGGTGACGACCCGCGCGACCGCGAACTGACCGGCGTACCCACGGGACTCGCCCGGCAACTCGTCGGGTTCTGCGTCGTGGGCGCTCTGTCCACGCTGTTCTATCTGCTGCTCTACAGCGGCTTCCGTACGTTCACGGGGTCGCAGTTCGCCAACGCGCTCGCCCTGCTCCTGTCGGCCGTCGCCAACACGGCGGCCAACCGGCGCCTCACCTTCGGCGTCCGCGGACGGGACCGGGCCGTGAAGCACCAGGCGCAGGGCCTGGTGGTCTTCGGCATCGGCCTCGCCCTCACCAGCGGTTCGCTCGCCGCCCTGAACGCGGCGACGAGCGATCCCGCGCACTCCACCGAACTGGCGGTGCTGATCGCCGCCAACCTCGCGGCGACCGTGCTGCGGTTCCTGCTCTTCCGGGCCTGGGTGTTCCCGGACCGGACCGACGACTCCCCGTCGACCGTGGTCGCCTCTCACACGCCCGTCGTGCCCGCCGGTCCCGTGTCGCCTGTCTACGCGACGGCGCCGCAGCCTCCGTACGGCACGACTCACTCTCCGTACGACAACCGAACCCGGGGGGACGCGACCGTGCAGCTGCAGCCGGTGCGTCCGAACGATCACGATCCGAGGAACGCACGATGACGACGACTCAAGCCGACTATCCGGGGACACACAGTCCCGCCGGGACACCCGGTCCCGACTGGGGCCCGCCCACCTCAACAGCCGTACAGCAGCCGGTCGTTCCGGCGGGGCCCACCGCGGCCCCCGAGGACGGCAGCCCCAAGCAGCCCTTCGTGCGCCGCGCCTGGCGCGGGCGGCCCGAGGACCACCGCTGGGTGCGCCCCGCGTTCCTCGGCACGCTGCTGCTGATCGGCGCGCTGTACACCTGGAACCTCACGGCCTCCGGGTACGCGAACTCCTTCTACTCCGCGGCCGCCCAGGCCGGCTCCCAGAGCTGGAAGGCCTTCTTCTTCGGCTCTCTGGACTCGGCCAACGCCATCACCGTCGACAAGCCTCCGGCCTCGCTGTGGCCGATGGCGCTGTCGGTCAGGGTCTTCGGCCTCAACTCCTTCGCGATCCTTTTCCCGCAGGTGCTGATGGCCGTGGCCACGGCCGGTGTGCTGTACGCGGCTGTACGGCGCCGGTTCTCCGCCTCGGCCGGCTTCATCACCATGGCGGTCTTCGCGCTCACGCCCGTCGCCGCTCTGATGTTCCGCTTCAACAACCCGGACGCGGCCCTCGCGCTGCTGAGCGCCGCCGCGGTCTACTGCACGCTGCGTGCCATGGAGAAGGCCGAGACGAAGTGGCTGGTGTGGGCGGGCACCGCGATCGGCCTCGCCTTCCTGGTGAAGACCCTCCAGGCCTTCCTGATCCTCCCGGTACTGGCCCTGCTGTACGTGGTCTTCGCGCCGACGGGCCTGAAGAAGCGCATCGGCCAGGTGCTGCTCGCCGGGCTCGCGATGGTCGTCTCGGGCGGCTGGTGGGTCGCGATCGTCGAGCTGTGGCCGGCCTCGTCCCGCCCGTACATCGGCGGCTCGCAGAACAACTCCTTCCTTGAACTGACCTTCGGTTACAACGGCCTCGGGCGCATCAACGGCGAGGAGACCGGCAGCGTCGGCGGTGGCGGACAGGGCGGCGGCTGGGGCGAGACCGGCTGGGACCGGATGTTCAGCTCGTCGATCGGCGGTCAGATCTCCTGGCTGATCCCGGCGGCGCTGATCCTGCTCGTCGCGGGCCTCGTGCTCACCCGGAAGGCCCGGAGGACCGACACGGCCCGTGCCGCGTTCCTCGCCTGGGGCGGCTCGCTGCTGATCACCATGGTGATCTTCAGCTTCATGCAGGGCATCTTCCACGAGTACTACACCGTGGCCCTGGCCCCCTACATCGCGCCGCTGATCGGCATGGGCGCGGTCGTGCTCTGGGAGGAGCGCGGAAAGACATGGGTGTCGCTGACGTCGGCGGGCGCGATGACGGCGACCGCGGTGTGGGGGTACGTCCTCCTCAGCCGTTCCTCCGACTACCTGCCGTGGCTGAAGTGGCTGGTCCTCGTCGGTGGTCTGGTCGCGGCGCTCGGCCTGACCTTCGTCAACAAGCTCGGCCGCCGACTGGCCATGGGAGTGGTCGGACTGAGCTTCGTCGCCGCCCTCGCGGGCCCGACGGCGTACACGATCACCACGCTGCAGGAGGGTCACACCGGCTCGATCGTCACCGCCGGTCCTGCGGTCGCGGGCGGTCGCGGCGGGCCCGGTGGCGGTGGCGGCATGGGCGGCGGCCCCGGTGGCGGCGGTATGCCCGGCCAGAACCAGCAGCAGAACGGCAACGGGCAGGGTGGGGCGGCGGGCCGGCCCCCGACCGGCGGCTTCCCCGGTGGCGGCCAGAACCAGCAGAACCAGCAGGGCGGCCCCGGCGGTCAGATGGGCGACGGCGGCGCTGGTGGTGGCGGTGGCGGTGGCGGCATGGGCGGCCTGATCGGCGGCACCTCGGTCAGCGACGAGGCCAAGAAGCTGCTGGAGACGAACTCCGGCGACTACACCTGGGTCGCCGCGGCCATCGGCTCCCAGAACGCCGCGAGCTTCCAGCTCTCCACCGGCGAGCCGGTGATGGCGATCGGCGGCTTCAACGGCACCGACCCGTCCCCGACGCTCGCCGAGTTCAAGCAGTACGTGGCGGACGGCAAGATCCACTACTTCATCGGCGGCGGTGGCATGGGCGGCCGCGGAGGCAGCGACAGCGGCAGCTCCTCCGAGATCAGCTCGTGGGTCCAGGAGAACTTCAAGGAGGTGACGGTGGGCAACGCCACGTTCTACGACCTGACGCAGCCCACGAGCAGCTGACGGTTCCCTCAGGGGAGGGGCGGCCGAGGCGAGAGCGCCTGGGCCGCCCCTTCCGCTTGTCCGTTGTACAGCGTATGGGAATTGCTCTACGGTGTAGGCCGACCACCTTCCCATACGCCGTAAAGGGGCACCCATGACGGCCGAGGCGACCGCCGTAACCGCCCAGGCACCTCCCCAAGGACACCCCCAGCGCTGGCTGATCCTCGGTGTCATCTGTCTCGCGCAACTCACCGTGGTGCTGGACAACACCGTCCTGAACGTCGCGATCCCCTCCCTCACCGAGGAGTTGGGCGCGGCCACCGCCGACATCCAGTGGATGGTCAACGCGTATTCCCTCGTGCAGTCCGGCCTGCTGCTCAGCGCCGGCAGCGCCGCCGACCGCTACGGCCGCAGGAAGATGCTGATCTCCGGGCTCGCGCTCTTCGGAATCGGGTCGCTGGTGGCCGGACTCGCCGAGTCCACCGCGCAGTTGATCGCCGCACGGGCCGGGATGGGCGTGGGCGCGGCGCTGCTGCTCACCACGACGCTCGCCGTCGCGATGCAGATCTTCACGCCTGACGAGCAGCCGAAGGCCATCGGCATCTGGGCCGCCGTGAACGCCCTCGGCTTCGCCGGCGGGCCGCTGATCGGCGGTGTCATGCTCGACCACTTCTGGTGGGGCGCGATCTTCCTGGTGAACCTGCCGGTCGTGGCGCTGGGTCTGTGCGCGGTAGTGGCGCTCGTACCGGAGTCGAAGAACCGGCGCGGGGACCGTCCGGACCTCCTGGGCGCGCTGCTCTCCACGATCGGCATGGGGTCGCTCGTGTTCGCCATCATCTCCGGCCCCGACCACGGCTGGACCTCCGGCCGGGTGCTGGGGACGGCCGCGGTGGCCGTGGTGGTGCTGGCCCTCTTCGCGTACTGGGAGAGCCGGATCCCGTACCCGATGCTCGATCTGCACTTCTTCAGGGACCGCCGCTTCACGGGTGCGGTCGCCGGGGCGGTGCTGATCACCTTCGGTATGGGCGGGGCGCTGTTCCTGCTGACGCAGCACCTCCAATTCGTCCTCGGATACGGGCCGTTGGAGGCAGGTCTGCGTACGGCACCGCTGGCCTTGACGGTGGTGGCCCTGAACTTCACCGGCCTGGCGGCCAGGTGGACCGTCAAGTTCGGCGCGCCGCTGTCGATCGGGCTCGGCATGGTCATGATGTCCGGCGGGCTGGTGTCGATCGCCACGCTGACGGAGCTCGGCTATACGGGGACGTTGCTCGGGCTGCTGTTGATCGGTGCCGGCTGCGCCGTCGCCAACCCCGCCATGGCACACGCCATCATGAGGGCGATTCCGCCGGAGAAGGCGGGAGTGGGGGCCGGGGTCAACGGAACGCTCGCGGAGTTCGGCACCGGTCTGGGCGTGGCCGTGCTCGGTGCGGTTCTCAACTCCCGCTTCGCCGCGCTGATTCCGATGGCGGCGGCTTCACTGCCCGCCGCGCTGGCTTCGGCCGGGTCGGCACAGGAGCGGGAGCGGATCAGGGACGCGTACTCGTCCGGGCTCGAGACCAGTCAGCTGGTGGGGGCGGTGGCGGTGCTGCTGGGCGGACTGCTGGCCGCGGCGTTGCTGCGGCGGGCCGATCGGGCAGACTCCGCGGTGGCGGCATCGGCGTGACGATGCGCGGGTGGGGCACGCATAGCATCACGTACGCGCAGTACTGGTACTGAGCTGAGTTCCGAGGAAGGTGCGCCATGGTAAGGGCAGCGGCATGGTGAGGTCGGCCGACCGGGCCGAGCGTCCGGCGCGGCACAGCGTCTGGCTGGAGGACAAGGGGCCCCGCGGCGGTGCGTCCCGCGGCGGGGGCCAGCCGTCCGGGCTCGATCGTGACCGCATCACCCGGGTCACGGTGCGGCTGCTCGACGCCGAGGGCCTGGCCAAGTTCTCCATGCGCCGGCTGGCTGCCGAACTGAACGTCACGGCGATGTCGGTCTATTGGTACGTGGACACCAAGGACGACCTGCTGGAACTTGCCCTCGACTCGGTCTTCGGCGAGCTGGAGCTGCCTGATCCGGAGTCGGGCGAGGACTGGCGCGATCAGCTGCGCGCGCTGGCGAGCGCGTACCGGGGCGTGCTGGTGCGCCACCCCTGGGTGTCGCCGCTCCTCGGGACGTTCCTCAACATCGGGCCGAACTCGGTCGCCTTCTCACTCGTCGTGCAGCGCGTGGTCCGCGCGACCGGGCTGCCGCCGCACCGGCTGGCGGGGGCGATCGCGGCCGTCTTCCAGTTCGTGTACGGGTTCGGCACGATAGAGGGCCACTTCAGCCTGCGCAGCGCGGCTGTCGGGTTGAGCCCGGACGAGTACTTCCAGCAGGCCCTGAGCACCCTCAAGACGGCCCCTGAACTCGACGACGTCGTCCAGGAGTCCGTGGACCTCATGGCGGCCCGCGGAGGCGATTCGGTCGCGGAGATGTACGACCGCGATTTCCAGTTCGCTCTGGACCTGGTGCTCGCGGGCATCGAGGCGATGGTGGAGCGCGCCTGACGCTGCGCTGTGCTGGGCAGGCCGGTGAGTGGGGGCGCGCCCCTTCAGGGGCGCGGGGCGCGACCAGCCACGACCGACCCGCACCCGAAACACGAACCCCGGGGAGTCTTAGGGCGCAGCCCTCAGGGATGGGAACGGGTAGGGGCGGCGGGGGCGAAGAACCTCTGGGCAGCGGAAACCCCCGCTACTCCTGCGGAGCAAGCCGTGCTGGGAAGCCCCCCGTGGCAACGGGCCCCCAGCGGTCAGGGGTGATGCGGATGATGGACTTGCCCTGCTTGCGCATCGCCTCGCGGTACTCGTCCCAGTCCGGATGCTCACCGGCGATGTTCCGGTAGTACTCCACGAGCGGCTCGACGGAGTCGGGCGCGTCGATGACCTCGGCCGTCCCGTCGATCTGCACCCAGGGCCCGTTCCAGTCGTCGCTCAGCACGATGAGGCTGACACGGGCGTCCCGCTTCGCGTTGCGGGTCTTGGCGCGGTCCGGATACGTGGAGACGACGACGCGGCCCGCGTCGTCGACGCCGCAGGTGAGCGGCGACCCCTGAGGGCTGCCGTCGGCGCGGCGCGTGAGCAGGATGGCGCGGTGGCGGGGACGTACGAAGTCGAGCAGCTCGTCCAGGGAGACGGAGGTGTTCGTAGCGATGTTTGGTGCCATGGCGGCAGCCTAGGCCTTGAGGTGGCGCGGAGCCTGGTCCTGTCGTTCCTACGTTCGCGGCAGTGTCTCGCCCTGTACCGCCTGGATGTCCAGCTCCACCTTGAGGGTCGCCCCGATGGCCGCGATGCCTGCCTGGACCACTTGGTTGTAGTTCATGGCGAAGTCCTCGCGGCGCAGCTCGGTCGTGGCCCGGAAGGCCGCGCGGGTGCCGCCCCAGGGATCCGCGCCGGTACCGAGGTGGGCGAGGTCCAGGTCGACCGGTCGTACGACACCGTGCAGGGTCAGTTCGCCGTGCACCGTCCAGCGGTCGGAGCCTGCGGGTGACAGTCCCGTCGAGCGGTAGGTGATGTCCGGGTACGTCTCCACGTCCAGGAAGTCCGGGGACTTGAGGTGCCCGTCGCGCATGCCGTTGCCGGTGTCGATCGACGCGGCCCGGATGACCGCCTCCACCCGGGACTTGGTCACCTCGTCCGGGGCGATCTCGATCCGGCCGGAGAAGTCGGTGAACCTTCCGTGCACGCTGGAGATGCCCAGATGCCGGGCGACCGCGGACACGGAGGAGTGGGCCGGGTCGATGGTCCAGGGGCCGGAGGGCGGGAGTTCGGTGCCGCCCTGCCGTGCCAGGGTCACGGTCCCGACCTCCGCGCGCCCGCTCGCCGTGACGAGCGCGCTGTGGGCGGCGGGGGCGTAACCGACGGCCGTGACGATCACCGTGTACGCCCCGGGTGCGAGGTCGGTCCCGTTCCGCACGACCCCCTCTGCGTCGGCCTCGGCGCGCATCACCTGCGTGCCGGTCATGTCGGTCACCGTGACGACCCCGTGCGACACGGCCCAGCCGTCCCGCGTACGGATCTTCGCGGTCAGTCCCATTGCGTGTAACTCCTCTGCGGGGGAACCGGCCCCGAGGCGCGCCCGAGTTCCGGACGCGCCCCGACGGGCCGGGGTTCGACTACTCGCCGGGGTGGGCGAGTTCGATGTCGTGGCCGTCCACGCCGCCGCCGTTCACCGTCAGCGCCGTGGCCACCGGCGGGTAACCGGTCGCGATGACCGTGTACTCCCCGCTGTCCAGGTCGGCGAAGGCGTACGCCCCGTCCGGCCCCGTGGTCGCCGTGCCGACCACGTTGCCCGCCACGTCGACGAGCGTGACCCGCGCGTCGGACAGCGGGCCGTGCGGCGCCCGTACCGTGCCCTGCAGATGCGCGCCGGCGCTGAGCTCGATGTCGACCCGGGTGACCCCGGTGCCGCCGACCTCGACCGGGAGGGCGAGCGGGCGGTGGCCCGTGGCGTTCACCGCCACGGTCACGGTGCCCGGGACCAGCTCGGCGAAGGTGAACTCGCCCTGCTCGCCGGTGGTCCCGGTGGCCAGCACGTCGCCGCGCACATCGGTCACGATCACCATGGCGCCCAGGACCGGCTTCCCGCTGTCCGCCGCCCTGACCGTCCCGCCGAGCCCGCTCGTGCCGCTCAGCAGGATGTCGTACGTGAGCGGTTCGCCGTTCACGACGACCGTGGAGGCCTGCGGCTGGAACCCGTCGGCCGACGCGATCAGGACGTACGAGCCCGTGCCCGGCGCGTCCACCGCGTAGCTGCCGTCGGTCTGCGCGACCGAGCGGCCCAGCTGACGGCCGGTGAGGGAGATCAGCGTCACGGCGGCCCGGGGGACGGGCGCGCTCTCGGCGCCGCGTACGTGGCCGCGCACCGGGATACCGGGGTCCGGGCTGGAGGGCGCGCTCGGGACCTTCTCCTCGATCGGGGCCTGCTCCCCGGCCGGGGCGGGAGCCTCGGCCGGAGCGGGAGCCTCGGCGGCGGCCGGAGCCGTGGCGTGGGTCGTCTCCTCGGCGGCCTGCGCCAGAGCGCCCTTGGTGCGCAGCGGGACCTCCTTGATGAACAGGGAGAAGAGGAAGGCGAGTACCGCGACCGGCGCGGTGTAGAGGAAGACGTCGGCGATGCCGTGGCCGTAGGAGCTCTCCACGAGCGTGCGGACCGGCCCGGGGAGCGAGTCGACGTCGGGGATGCTGTCCGAGGAGCTGGAACCGGTGAGCGCGGACGCGTACTTCGGGTCGAGGGACGACGCGCCCTCGGTGACGTAGTGCGTGATCCGGTGGCTCAGCACGGCGCCCAGCGCGGAGATGCCCACGGTGCTCCCGAGGGAACGGAAGAAGTTCACCGTGGAGCTGGCGGCGCCGAGGTCGCTCGGGGCCACCTGGTTCTGCGTGCACAGCACCAGGTTCTGCATCATCATGCCGACGCCGAGGCCCAGCAGGGCCATGAAGATCGCCACGCGCCAGTACGGGGTGTCGTACCGCATCGTGCTGAGCAGACCGAGGCCCGCGGTGAGCAGGACGCCGCCGGCCAGCAGCCAGCCCTTCCACCGGCCCGTCCGGGAGATGAACTGCCCGGAGACGGTCGAGGCGACGGCGAGGCCGCCGATCATCGGGATGGTCATGACGCCGGACATGGTCGGCGACTCGTCCCGGGCCAGCTGGAAGTACTGGCTGAAGAAGATGACGCCCGCGTACATCGCGGTGCCGACGAAGAGGGCGGCGATGGAGGCCAGCGTGATGGTGCGGTTGCGGAACAGCCGCAGCGGGATGATCGGCTGGGTCGCCTTCGTCTCGATGAGGATGAAGATCGCCAGGAGCACGATCGTGCCGCCGACCATCGAATAGGTCTGCCAGGACGCCCAGTCGTACTTGTCGCCGGCGAAGGTCACCCAGATCAGCAGCAGGCAGACCGCGGCGCTGATGAAGAACGCGCCGGCCCAGTCGACCTTGACCTTCTGCTTGGCGACCGGAAGGTGCAGGGTCTTCTGCAGCACGATCAGGGCGATGACGGCGAAGGGGACGCCGACGTAGAAGCACCAGCGCCAGCCGAGCCAGCTCGTGTCGGTGATGACACCGCCGATCAGCGGGCCGCCGACCATCGCGGTGGCGAACGTGGCGCCGAGGTAGCCGCTGTAGCGCCCGCGCTCACGCGGGGAGATCATCGCCGCCATGATGATCTGGGCCAGCGAGGTCAGACCGCCCATGCCGATGCCCTGGACCGCCCGGAAAGCGATCAGCATGCCGGGGTTCTGGGACAGTCCGGCCGCCGCCGAACCGCCCACGAAGATGACCAGGGCCAGCTGCACCAGCAGCTTCTTGGAGAAGAGGTCGGCGAGCTTGCCCCACAGGGGGGTGGACGCCGTCATCGTCAGAAGCGACGCGGTCACCACCCAGGTGTAGGCGCTCTGGCCGCCGCCGAGGTCGTTGATGATGTCGGGCAGGGCGTTGGACACGATCGTCGACGACAGGATCGCGACGAACATGCCGAGCAGCAGCCCGGTCAGTGCCTCCAAGATCTGCCGGTGCGTCATCGGAGCGCCGTCGGAGGGCCCTCCTCCGTGCTTGGCGTGTGAGCCCCGCACACCGGCTGGTGTGGTCGTTGCCATGGGCTTCCTTCTCTTACGTTGCTTTATGCGGGCGTACGGGTGGTCGCCGGTGGCGTCGAGGGTGACGCCGGCGGCGGGGACGGGGACGGGGACGGGGGCGCGGCCGCGGCCGGTCGGCAGTCGTCGAAGCTGGTGCGCAGCCGGCCGAGCAGAGAGTTGAGCTGGTCGACCTCGTCGTCGGACCAGTCCTCGAGGTAGTGGGCGAGCGCGTGTGTGTAGCGCTCGGAGATCTCGGCGAGCATGTCCCGTCCGGAGGGGGTGAGCCGGAGGATGCGTGACCGCTTGTCGGCGGGGTCGGGGGACCGGTCGATCCAGCCGCGCTCCGCGACCTGGGCCACATGCCGGCTCGTCACCGACATGTCGATGGCCAGCAGCTCCGCTAGGCGGCTCATCCGCATCTCGCCGTGCCGCTCGAGCAGCGTGAGCACGGCGGCGGAACCTCCGGGGCACTCCTGCGGAAGCACCCGCCCGAGACCCCGTTTCACCGCACCGATGGCACTGAGCTGCCGAGCCAGCTCCTCGTACTGACGCTGAGCGGCCATCGGCCCCCCTCCTTCGTTGCTTAGGGCAACCATAAAGATGATTGGTTGCTGCAGGCAAATGAGAGAGGGGGGTGAGCCGCTAAAACCTTGGCAAATTGGCAAAGGGGGCGCCCTGCAGGGGCGCGGGGAACTGCGCGACCAGCCACCCAAGAACGGACAAGCAACACCAGAAGAGGGCACCCGGCACTTGGGCGAGCCGGAGGCATTCGCTAGGGTCCTGGCCCATGGCAAACACCCAGGGCCCCGAGGGCAACTACGACCCCGCGGGTAGCACCCAGATGTTCCGCGCTTTCGTCGACGAGGGCCCCCAGGGCCGCAGGCAGCAGCCCGCCGCCCCGGCCGGACCCCGCATCGGCCTGATCGTCGGCGTCGTACTCGCCGTGGCGGTCGTCGCCGCGGTCGCCTGGCTCGCTTTCAAGTAGGCGTCCGCTCCTTCCGCTACTTCCACTGGACGGACACGTCCTGTGTCTCGATGTGCATGCCCAGCGGCACGCGCCACTCGTCCACGCACACCGTCCAGGTCTTCTCCTTCCGCGCGCCGGCGGCGATCGGCGCGGGAAGTTTCTCGGCCGACTCGATGGTCGCCCAGTCGATGCCGAGCGCCCCGATGATGTGCGTGCCGAAGGTCACGGTGCCCGAACGCACTGCCGCGCCTCCGGTGTTGTGGAAGTCGAGGGTGACCTTTTCGCACCAGCGTGCCGCGGCGGGCTCGCGTTCGGGATCGCTGACGGTCAGCTTCGCGGGCCCACTGGGCGCCGTGCTCCCGTCCGCCGGCGTACTGCCGCCGGACGTCGGTGGGGAGGGCTGACCCCCACCGCCCCCACTCGTGCGACCGGACTCGGTGCCGCCCCCCGACGCGTCCGATGCATCCGATGAGTCTGATGCGTCGGTCCCCGGGGCGCCCGGTGCGTCCGACGGGCCGCCCTCCGAACGACCGCTCCCGTCGGGCGGGCCGCCCCTCGCGGCGGGGTTTCCGGGCGCGGAAGGTCCAGGGGCGGGGGTGCGGGAGCCGGATTCCGCACCGTCGAGCGGGATCAGCGTCACGTCGCCCGTCGGAGCCGCCGCCGTCCCGGCTGGTCGAGGGGTACCGCCGGCCGGTCCGACCGCGACGTATCCGTCACCGCCGCCGCCACCTCC
Source organism: Streptomyces sporangiiformans (assembly GCF_005768555.2). Classification (GTDB taxonomy): domain Bacteria; phylum Actinomycetota; class Actinomycetes; order Streptomycetales; family Streptomycetaceae; genus Streptomyces; species Streptomyces sporangiiformans. The sequence continues at coordinate 46,542 of NZ_VCHX02000168.1, read as the reverse complement.
GCAAGCGGCCAGCAGTCCACCCGCACAGACGGCGGTCGCCGAGGCGGCCACAAGGGCACCTCGGCGACCACGTATCAACCCTCGACGCATCGCGCCAGTGTGGCTGACGACCCGTCAATTATGAACCCTCAGTCCGAGATGAGTCCTTCCCGCAGCTGCGCCAGCGTCCGCGTCAGCAGCCGGGACACGTGCATCTGCGAGATGCCGACCTCCTCGCCGATCTGCGACTGGGTCATGTTCGCGAAGAAGCGGAGCATGATGATCTGTCGCTCTCGGGGCGGGAGCTTGGCGAGGAGGGGCTTCAGGGACTCCCGGTACTCGACGCCTTCGAGGGCCATGTCCTCGTAGCCGAGGCGGTCGGCCAGGGAGCCCTCGCCGCCGTCGTCCTCGGGGGCCGGGGAGTCCAGCGAGGACGCCGTGTACGCGTTGCCGACCGCCAGGCCGTCGACCACGTCCTCCTCGGACACGCCCAGCACGGTGGCGAGTTCGGTCACCGTCGGGGAGCGGTCCAGCTTCTGGGAGAGGTCGTCGCTGGCCTTGGTGAGGGCCAGCCGCAGCTCCTGGAGGCGCCGCGGGACCCGGACCGACCACGAGGTGTCCCGGAAGAAGCGCTTGATCTCGCCCACGACCGTCGGCATCGCGAACGTCGGGAACTCCACGCCCCGTTCGCAGTCGAAGCGGTCGATCGCCTTGATCAGGCCGATCGTGCCGACCTGGACGATGTCCTCCATGGGCTCGTTGCGGCTGCGGAAGCGGGCGGCCGCGTAGCGCACGAGCGGGAGGTTGAGTTCGATGAGGGTGTCCCGAACGTAGGCGCGCTCCGGGCTGTTCTCGTCGAGTGCGGCGAGCCGCAGGAACAGGGAGCGGGACAGGGTGCGGGTGTCGATGGCTTCCGAAGTCGAGAGGGCCGGGGCTTCCGGAGCCGGAAGGGCCGGGACATCGACGCTGTGAAGCACGTCGGGCGCGGACTCGCTCTTTGTGAGCGTGAGCACCTTCGAGCTGCCCTGGTCTGCGGACATGCCACCCCCTTTGGGTCGCGGACGGACGCGGCGGACGCTCCCGTCGAAGGAACGCAGCCTCCACCTGAATACCGGAGGCAGAGCTGCGGCAAACGCGCTTCCGGAAGAATGTCACATGTCGGCAACACGCTGTAGTGACATGTCGACACACATAGGGTGGATCGGCCCTGGAAAAGAAGGGTCTGGCAGTTTTTCAGCCCAGAACTGTCGGGAAATTGCCTTACGAGCGATTCGCTCTCGCGAGTTACGCCTCGATCCTGTTTGCGGATCGAAGCCGGGCGAAACTCCTGGCGAGCAGCCTTGACACATGCATCTGCGAGACACCCAGCTCGGCGCTGATCTGTGACTGCGTCAGATTGCTGTAGTAGCGCAGGAGAAGGATGCGCTGTTCTCGCTCGGGGAGCTGGACGAGGAGGTGGCGTACGAGGTCGCGGTGCTCGACGCCGTCCAGCGCCGGATCCTCGTAGCCGAGCCGGTCGAGCAGGCCCGGCATCCCGTCGCCCTCCTGGGCCGCTTCCAGGGATGTCGCGTGGTACGAGCGTCCGGCCTCGATGCAGGCCAGGACCTCCTCCTCGGTGATCCGCAGCCGTTCGGCGATCTCGGCGGTGGTGGGCGAGCGCCCGAAGGCCGTCGTGAGGTCCTCGGTCGCGCCGTTCACCTGCACCCACAGTTCGTGCAGGCGGCGCGGTACGTGGACGGTGCGGACGTTGTCGCGGAAGTACCGCTTGATCTCGCCGACGACGGTCGGCATCGCGAAGGTGGGGAACTGGACGCCCCGGTCGGGGTCGAAGCGGTCGATCGCGTTGATCAGGCCGATCGTGCCGACCTGGACGATGTCCTCCATGGGCTCGTTGCGGCTGCGGAAGCGGGCGGCCGCGTACCGCACGAGCGGCAGGTTGGCCTCGATGAGCGCGCTGCGCACGCGATCGTGCTCGGGGGTCCCCCGCTGCAGGTGCTTCAGCTCGGCGAAGAGCACCTGCGTGAGCGCCCGGGTGTCGGCACTGCGCCGCTTCTCGGGGGATGGGGCGGGAGCGGGCTCTGGTGCGGCAGCGGGGCCTGGAGCGGCGGCGGGACTCGGGGTGGCGGCGGGATTTGGGGCAGCAGTGGAGCCTGGGGTGACGGCGGGACTTGGGGCTCGTGCGGGATGAGGGGCAGTGGCGGTGGCGGGGGCGGGAGTGGGCGCCGGGGCCGAGGTGGGCGCCGGGGCCTCTTCCTTGGGCGGCGCAGTACTGGCCGACACGGTCAACGCCACCTCTTCATGAGCAACCCATCCGTCAACTCATCCGTCAAAAGCGGTCATAGCATCACAAGACATGTGCACTGTGTGCAAGCACCGCAAAGACTCGTGTTGGTGACAAGTGTGGGCATAAGGGGCAGCGCGGCTCCGCGCGGCTCAGAACTCGTAGTCGGCGATCACCCACGTGGCGAATTCGCGCCACAGCACGACGCCGGCCTGATGTGCGGGGTGCTCGAGGTAGCGCTTCAGCGCGTCCGTGTCCTCCACCGCCGAGTTGATGGCGAAGTCGTACGCGATGGGGCGGTCGGTGATGTTCCAGTCGCACTCCCAGAACTTCAGCTCCGGGATCTGTCCGCCCAGCGCCCGGAAGGCCGCGACCCCCTCGACGACCCGCGGGTCGTCGCGCTCGACGCCCTCGTTGAGCTTGAAGAGGACCAGGTGGCGGATCACGGGCACTCCCAGGAGGTGTGGTGGCCGCCGATCAGTTCGGGGCCCCGTCGGCGACCCACGTCATGAAGTCACCGACGGCTTGGGCGGCGTTCGAAACGCCCTCGAACCCTATCTGCACGTAGTCGGCGGCCTGTTGCGGGTCGGTGATGATCACGTAGAGCACGAAGACCACGAGCGCATACATGGCGATCTTCTTCGAATTCACCGCCACCGCGGCCTCCCCTGTGCCTGCTGTGCCTACTGGGATCCTGTTGCCGGCGGTGAGTGTATCTCGGCCACTTGTGCCCCCATCGATCCTGTGAGCGACGGCCCGGTCGCCGAGGGGAACGCATGAAGGGCCCCGTCTGTCGACGGGGCCCTTCTGAAGCGGTAGCGGAGGGATTTGAACCCTCGGTGACTTGCGCCACACTCGCTTTCGAGGCGAGCTCCTTCGGCCGCTCGGACACGCTACCGGGAGAGATCCTAGCCCACGATGGGCCGTGGTCTGAAATCCGTATTCGGCCGACGGTTCAGCGGTCAGAGGCCCACCTCCGCCGTCGTGGTTCGGCGGTCTGCGGTTCAGCGGCTCTGGAAGAAGTCCGTGAGCAACCGGGCGCACTCCTCGTCGAGTACGCCGCCGATCACTTCGGGGCGGTGGTTGAGGCGCCGGTCGCGTACGACGTCCCAGAGGGAACCCGCCGCGCCGGCTTTCTCGTCGCGGGCGCCGTAGACGAGGCGGTCCACGCGCGACTGCACGATCGCGCCCGCACACATCGTGCAGGGCTCCAGCGTGACGACGAGTGTGCACCCCGTGAGCCGCCACGATCCGAGTTCCGCGGCGGCCCGGCGCAGGGCGAGCACCTCGGCGTGCGCCGTGGGATCGCCGGTCGCCTCGCGTTCGTTGTGGCCCGTGGCGAGCGCCGTCGTCCCGTCCGGGGACAGCATGACGGCGCCGACGGGGACGTCCCCGCCCCGGACGGCCAGTGAGGCCTCGTCCAGGGCGAGCCGCATCGCCGCCCGCCAGCGGTCGCGTACGGGATCCCGCTGTTCCTGAGTGCTCAGCGGACGGTCTCCAGGACCTCCGCCGCGCCCAGGACCTCGGCGATCTCATTGAGCGCGTCGGTGCTGTCCAGGGCCAGCAGTTCCTTCTCGGTCACGCCGAGGTCGACGAGAACCTCGCGGTCTCCGATGGGTCCGGACGGCACGGCGTCGCCCGCGGTGGCGCCGCCGTCCTCGTCGTCGGCGTCGTCGTTCTCGGGTTCACCGTCCTCCGTGCCGTCGAGGTCGAGGGAGTCCAGGTCGGCGACGTCGTCGTCGGGCTCCCTTCCGAGCAGTTCGTCCGTGAGCAGGATCTCGCCATACGAGCTGCGGGCAGCGGCAGCGGCGTCCGAGACGTAGATACGAGGGTCCTCCTCGCCGTCCACGCGGACGACGCCGAACCACGCGTCCTCCTGCTCGATGAGTACGAGAACCGTGTCCTCGTCGGCCGAGGCCTCGCGGGCCAGGTCGGCCAGATCCGACAGGGTCTCCACATCGTCGAGCTCTGTGTCGCTCGCTTCCCACCCGTCTTCGGTGCGCGCGAGCAGTGCGGCGAAGTACACCGTGACTCTCCCACTGGTCATAGGCGTGCCGGTTGGGGGTCCCCCCGGCGGAGGTTGCGGGCGGGGAGGGCTGCTCCGAGCCCCGCCCACTCGGAATCGTGGCAGAAACAGAGCGTTCAGGAGAGGTCTTCGGCTCGCTGTGTCCCGCTCGCGTCCTCACAACCCGCACGAGCGGGGATGTGTGTCACGTCGCCGTAGTACCTCACCAGGGCGCTCGGCGCCCGCCATCAGCGGGATCGTACGCCGAGGACGGCTCCGCCGCGCACACGGCTGTCCGGCACCGGCCCCTACGCCCCTCCAGTGGCCGTTCGGCGCAGGCCCCGCTACCAGCGGAACGTGCGCATGCGCAGGGCGTGGCGTAACCGGGCCGCCTTGGCGCGGCGCGGCTGCACCCGGTCGCGCAGTTCGCGCGCCTCCGCGAGATCCCGCAGGAACTGGGCCCGCCGCCGACGACGTTCGACGTCATTCTCCGGCGGGGGCGGCGGGGGCGGCGGGGGCGACGGGGACGACGGAGGGCCGTCGACGGCTCGCTGCGGTGAGCGGCCTGACCGGCCTCCGGCAGCCGTTTCCGTCGGAGGGCGTCCGGCGGCGGTCTGTGCAGGCGTGGCCCGGCCCGCGGTTCCCCGCCGGGGAGGCACGTCCGTCTTCAGGTCCCGTCGCAGATCCTGTTCGCGGTTCCCCATAGACCACCACCCCAGTCCGTCCCTCCCACCTTCCCTCTGACGGGTGGTTTGATGCCAGAGTCGGGTTTGCCGGGTGTGGGGCGAAGCCCGTCCCGCACGGGCGGTGTGGGCGGCCGGGGCCCCGGATACCCTGGTGCGCATGCGTCTCCACGTCGTCGACCACCCCCTGGTCGCTCATAAGCTCACCACGCTGCGCGACCAGCGCACCGACTCCCCGACCTTCCGGCGGCTCGCCGACGAACTGGTCACCCTGCTCGCCTACGAGGCGACCCGCGACGTGCGCACCGAGCAGGTCGACATCGTGACCCCGGTGTCCGGGACCACGGGCGTCAAGCTGTCCCACCCGCGCCCTCTCGTCGTACCGATCCTGCGGGCGGGCCTGGGCATGCTCGACGGCATGATGCGCCTGCTGCCGACCGCCGAGGTGGGCTTCCTGGGCATGATCCGCAACGAGGAGACGCTCGAGGCGTCCACGTACGCGACGCGCATGCCCGAGGATCTCTCCGGCCGCCAGGTGTACGTACTCGACCCGATGCTCGCCACGGGCGGCACCCTCGTCGCGGCGATCCAGGAGCTGATCAAGCGCGGTGCCGACGACGTCACGGCCGTGGTGCTGCTGGCGGCCCCCGAGGGTGTCGAGGTCATGGAGCGCGAGCTCGCGGGCACACCGGTGACGGTCGTGACGGCGTCCGTCGACCAGCGGCTCAACGACAACGGTTACATCGTGCCGGGCCTCGGAGACGCGGGGGACCGTTTGTACGGGGCTGCCGAGTAGCGGCTCGCCAGGCCCTAGCAGCCCTTCTTCGTCTGTGAGGGTGCCGGCGCCGGCTTGGCCAGGGTGGTCAGGGCCTTGTCGGCGTCCTCTTTCTTTGCCAGCTTCTTGAAGCCGGTGCCGAGGACGAGGTCGACCTCGGCGGGCTTCGTACGGGCGTCGGTCTTCAGCTCGGCGCCGGCCAGCTGGGTGGCGAGTACGGGCAGCGCGGTCTCGGCGGCCGCCTTGGCGCCGAGCAGCAGTCCGGGGCCCTTGACCTTCTTGTCGTACTCCTTCGTCGCGTTGCCCACCTCGCCGATCTTGAAGCCGCGCTTCTTGAGCTCGTCCGCGGTGGACTTGGCGAGGCCGCTGCGCGGCGTGGCGTTGAGGACGTTGACGGTGATCTGGCCGGGCTTGGGCAGGGCCTTGACCGGTTGCGTCGCGGAGGCGGACGGGGACGGGGAGGCCTTGCAGTCCGCCGCCGTGTCCGCGGCGCCGGCCTTGGCGCCGCCCGTGAACACGTCGATGAGCTGCAGCGTGCCCCAGCCGAGCAGGCCGAGCACGGCGACGGAGGCCACGACCGCGAGGGCGAGCCTGCGGCGCCCCCGGTTTTGGCGCATCCGTGGGTACTTGTCCCCCGTGATCTTGTACTTGCCGCCCATGCCAGGGGGAGTCAGCATGCTCATGAGCGCAGCGTAGTGCGCCAGGGCGATGATTCCTACTAGATGATCATTGCCCGGCGCTCAGTCCAACCCGAAAGGGTCAACGCGGGAGTGAGTGCCCGTCAGTCAGTCGAGTTCGAGGACGCGGGCGTGCAGCACCTGGCGCTGCTGGAGCGCGGCGCGGACGGCTCTGTGCAGGCCGTCCTCCAGATACAGGTCGCCCCGCCACTTCACCACGTGCGCGAAGAGGTCGCCGTAGAACGTGGAGTCCTCGGCGAGCAGCGTTTCGAGGTCGAGCTGCCCCTTGGTCGTCACGAGCTGATCGAGGCGGACCGGGCGCGGCGCGACGTCCGCCCACTGCCGGGTGCTTTCCCGGCCGTGGTCGGGGTACGGCCGGCCGTTTCCGATGCGCTTGAAGATCACACGGAAAGCCTACCGGTCATGACCTTCCGGGCGCAGCCATGGCGGCGTAGTGCGACCTCGGAAATTCGTTGTAAATCAGGCCACATGGTTCATTCTTCGAGCTCGCCTGGACGCGATCGGGCGTGCCCGGGCGCACTCGGGGGGCGCGCCAGTGCCGGGCAAAACGGGAGAAGAGGCTGAAATGACCGGCATGAGGGCCGGATCAGGGACCGATATGCCGGGGGATTCGCCTCCGGGCGCGTCGCCGGCAGGCCCCGGTGGTGGGCGTCAGAAGGATCGCGGGACGTATCGCGCGCGTTCGCGCATGCGTACGGCCGTGATGATCTCCGTGATCCCCAGGGCGAGGAGCCAGCAGCCGCCGACGACGGTCAGGACCTCGATCGACTCGAAGGGCGACACGACCAGGACGACGCCGGCGAAGAAGCTGATGACACCGAGAAGGATCTGCCAGGCGCGGGCGGGCATGGCGGGGTCGGACGCGGCCGCCAGGATCTGTGTGACGCCGCGGAAGAGCCAGCCGATGCCGATCCACAGCGCCAGCAGCAGGATCGACCGCATCGCCCCGCGGAAGCAGAACAGGCCCAGCAGAATCGACAACGAGCCACTGATGAAAGCCATGACGCGCAGGGACGCCGTCGCGTGCGTACCGAAGGCGGAGACCAGCTGCAGGACGCCGCTGAAGAGCAGATAGAGCCCGAACAGCACGCCCGCCGCGAGCAGCGTCGCCTCCGGCCAGGCCAGTGCCACGATGCCCAGTGCGAGGGCCGCGATGCCGGCCCCCAGCACCGCCTGCCAGGCGCTCCGCGCGAGACGGTGCAGAGGTCCTTGCGGACCCATGGGTCCGTCGGGCCGGTGGGTGGCCCGCGTGGCGTGGACCCGTCGGTCGTCGAACTCCGACCCCCACGGGGACCCACTCGGTACCTCGGCCATGCCCCATGCTCCGACCGGGCGCGGCGGCCCTGCCACTGGGGTGGGCCACGCGACTGAAAGCGGCGTGACGGAGCGTCGCGCGCCCTCTGGCTCCCGCTATGTCCCGGAGGCCTTCGTGGCCTTCGTGGCCTTGGCGGTCTTCGCCGCCTTCGCGGCCGCCTTCATCTCCTGTTTGTGCGCCCTGACCTTCGCCAGGGACTCGGGCCCGGTGATGTCCGCGACCGAGCGGAACGACTGCGGATCGCCGTACGGGCCGGCCGCCTCGCGCCAGCCCTCCGGCCGCACGCCGAGTTGCTTTCCCAGGAGGGCGAGGAAGATCTGGGACTTCTGGGTGCCGAAGCCGGGGAGGGCATTGAGGCGTTTGAGGAGTTCCGCGCCGTTCGCCGCGTCCTCCCAGAGCGCGGCCGCGTTTCCGTCGTAGTGCTCGACGAGGTACTGGCACAGCTGCTGGATCCGGTTGGCCATGGAGCCCGGGTAGCGGTGCACAGCCGGCTTGGTGGAGAGGATCGCGGTGAAGGCTTCGGGGTCGTACGCCGCGATCTCGTGCGCGTCGAGATCGTCCGCGCTCATCCGCTGGGCGATCGTGTACGGGCCCGCGAACGCCCACTCCATCGGAACCTGCTGGTCCAGCAGCATTCCGACCAGCGCGGCGAGCGGACTGCGCCCGAGGAGTTCATCGGCATCGGGCTGCTGAGCGAGGTGAAGGGTCACGTCCATACACCGATGATCGCCCCGGACGCCCGCGCACGCCCGCCCGGGTCCCGGTCCGTCGTCCCAGCCCACCGCCCGTGAAGGTTAGGCTCGCCTAACCCAATGAGTGGAGGGGTCATGGAAACCCGTCGCGACGCCTGGGGGATTCCGCATCTGCGGGCGGGGAGCGCGCGCGAACTCGCCTTCGCGCAGGGCCGCAACGCCGCGGTCGACCGCGCCTGGCAGATCGAGATCGAGCGGCACAGGTCGCAGGGCACCTCGGCCGCGTTCCCCGGCGCCGACGCCCTCGCCTGGGACCGGTTCGCGCGACAGGCGCGGCTCGACGACACCGCGCGACGGTGTTCCGCGGCCCTGGAGGGACGCGACCCCGAGACGGCCGCCTGGGTCCGGGCGTATGTCGACGGGGTCAACGAGGGCCTGGCCGAGGAGGCACGCCGCTCCCCCGGCCGCCGTTCTCCCGGTCGCGGTTCTCGCAGCCGCGCCCCCGAGTTCGCGGCGACCGGTCTCGCGCCGGGCCGCTGGGAGCCGTGGACACCCCTGGCGGTCTGGCTCGCCACGCACATCCTGTTCGCCGGCTTCCCCGCCAAGCTGTGGCGCGAGGAGGTCGCACGGCGACTGGGCGCGGAGGCGGTCGGGCTGTTCGCCGCCGACGGGCCCGGCACCTCCGGCAGCAACGGCTGGCTCGTCTCCGGCAAGCGCACCGCCACCGGACAGCCGGTCATCGCGGGCGACCCCCACCGCGTGGCGATCCCGGCTGCCGGGAGGGCAGCGACTTGCCTTTCTCCGTTCCTCGTGCCCCTGACGGGGCGCTCTCAGGTCACTGGGCTCCTTCGGGATGCGTCGGCGGGCCCTCGTGGGGCATGGTCGGTGGGTGGTCCAAGACATCACTCCAGAAGCCCTGGTCGCTCGCTATCAGTTGGAGCCGATCCCCCGGGAGGGCGGGCGCTTCCGCCGGACCTGGGAGGGCCCCGAACGCCCCGACGGCCGCCCCGAGGGAACGGCGATCGTCGCGCTCCTGACCTCGGAGCCCGGCGACTTCTCGGCGCTGCACCGGCTCCCGGCCGACGAGGTGTGGCACTTCTACCTGGGTGATCCGCTGGAGATGCTGCTGCTGGCCCCGGACGGTACGTCCCGCACGGTCGTGCTGGGCCCCGATGTGCTCGACGGGCGGCAGCACGTGCAGTACACCGTGCCCGCGGGCACTTGGATGGGGGCGCATGTCGTCCCGGGCGGGGCCTGGTCGTTCTTCGGCTGCACGATGGCGCCGGGCTTCACCTACGGCGGTTACGAGCACGGGGACGCCGCCGAGTTGACGGCCCGCTACCCGGCGGAGGCCGCGCGGATCGCCGCGCTGAGCCGGCCGTGACCGGGCGGGACGAGGCCGGGCGGGACGAGGCCGGGCCGGTCGAGACGCGGCCGGTCGTGAGCGTGAGCGGGTTGCTCGCGGGGCAGGTGGCGCTGGTGACCGGGGCCTCGGGCGGCCTCGGGCGGGGGATCGCACTGCGGTTCGCACAGGCGGGGGCGGCGGTGGCCGTTCACTACCGCACGGACGCGGACGGGGCGCACGAAGTGGTCGGTCTCGTCGAGGACCTGGGCGGCAGCGCGGTCGCCCTGTACGCCGACCTGACCGTCGAGGCCGAGTGCCACCGCCTGGTGCGCGAAGCGGCCGACTGGGGCGGCGGCACTCTGACGGCGCTGGTGGACAACGCGGGCGTACAACCGACCCAGGAGCTGCCCGGGATGACCGTGTCCGACTGGCGGGCCGTGGTCGACGCGAACCTGTCGAGCGTCTTCGCGTGTACGCAGGCGGCCGCGGAGGTGATGCGGCGGAGCGACGGTGGCGATGGCGGCGGCAGCGGGGGCGGCAACGGTGGGAGCATCACCCACATCGCCTCCATCGAGGCCACGCACCCCGCGCCGCTGCACGCCCACTACTGCGCGTCCAAGGCGGCCGTCGTCATGCACGCACGGTCGGCGGCCCTGGAGTACGGTCCGTACGGGATCCGCGTCAACACCGTCTCGCCGGGTTTGATCGACCGCGCCGGCCTGGCTGAGGCGTGGCCGGACGGCGTACGGCGCTGGCAACGGGCCGTACCCACCGGCCGCCTGGGGCGCCCGGAGGACGTCGGTGACGCCTGTGTGTTCCTCGCCTCACCCATGGCCTCGTGGATCACGGGACACGACCTGGTCGTGGACGGCGGGGTGTCGGCGCGACCGACCTGGTGAGAGGGAACTCGCCCTCACGTGCGTGGTGCTGAGCAAGGTGCCGTGTACATCCGTATCAAGAGGACAGAGCACGACGACGGAGAACGGAGACGCGACGTGGGCCGAATACCGCGGATGTCGGCGCCGCGCCGGGCAGTGGCCCTCGTCGTGCTGCTGGGCACCCTGTTCCTGCTCGGCGGCGCCGGAACCGCGTCCGCGCACTCCGCCCTGCGCGACACCGACCCCCGTGAGGATTCGGTCGTCAAGACCGCCCCGAAGCAGGTCACTTTGACCTTCACCGAGTCGGTCGGCCTCTCCGACGACTCGATCCGGGTCCTGGACCCCGAGAACCGCGACGTGAGCGTGGGCGAAGCGGCCCACGCGGCCGGCCGCTCCGACACCGCGCGCGTACGGCTCCGCGACGACCTGCCCGACGGCACGTTCACCGTGGCCTGGCGCGTGGTCTCGGCGGACAGCCACCCCATCGCGGGCGCCTTCACCTTCTCCGTCGGCAAGCCCTCCGCGACCGCCGCGGTGCCGGTCGGGCCCGCGGTGAACCCCGCCACGGGCGTGCTCTACGGCATCGCCCGGTACGCCGCGTACGCCGCCGCGGCCCTGCTCATCGGCGCGGCCACCTTCCTGCTCGCCTGTCGGCCGCCCTCCGCCGAACCGCTGCGGAAACCCTTCCGCATCGGCTGCTGGACGCTGCTCGCGTCCACCGTGGCCCTGCTGTTCCTGCGCGGCCCGTACGCCCGCGGAACCGGCCCCACATCCGCCTTCGACCCCTCCCTCCTGCAGAACACGATGGACAGCAGGCCCGGTTGGGCGCTGCTGGCGAGGCTGATCCTGCTCGGCGCGGTGACGGTCTTCCTCGTACGACTGGGCAGGAGCGAGCATCGGCCGCAGGAGCGTCCGAAGCCCGCCGTCCTCGTGTCGGGCGCTCTCCTCGCCGTGGCCCTGGCGGGTACCTGGGCCGCCGCCGAGCACGCGTCCGCGGGGATCCAGGTCCCCGTGGCGATGACCTCCTCCGTACTGCACCTGCTGGCGATGGCGGTCTGGCTGGGGGGCCTCGCCGCACTGCTCATCACCCTTCACCGCCCCGAGATCCCGCTCCTGGCAGCCCCGGTGGCCCGCTTCTCCCGACTGGCGTTCACCTCGGTGGCGGTGCTGGTGGCCACGGGTGTCTACCAGTCCTGGCGTGGCCTCGGCTCCTGGGGCGCGCTGGCCGGTACGCAGTACGGCCGGCTCCTGGTCGCCAAGGTGGTTGTGGTGGTGCTGTTGCTGGGGGCGGCGGCGTACTCGCGGCAATGGACGACCGGACGACTGGGGCTGGGTGCGGAAACGCAGCCGCGGGTACGTGAGTTGGAGACGGTCGGGGCAGCGGCCTCGGCCGGGGCCGGTCCGGGGGGTACGGGCGATGCCGAGGAGCCGGACGATTCCCATGAGCCCGACGAGTCCCATGAGTCCAGCGGCGGCCCTGAGACGCCGGCCCGCCGTCAGGAGCTGCGCCGCTCGGTGCTGACCGAAGTCGTCGTGGGCGTCCTGGTGTTGGTGATCACGACGGTCCTGACCGGCACCGAGCCGGGCCGGGCGGCCACCGAGACGCGGACGGACGCCACGGCGGCCGCCGACCCGCCCGTGACGTCAACGACCGTGGTTCCCTTCGACGTCGGTACCCCGGGCGGCCGCGGAAAGGTCCAGATCGTGCTGGAGCCGGGCCGTGTGGGCGAGAACAGGATCGAGGCGCTGGTCATGGCGGCCGACGGAGGTGTCTCCACGGTCCCCGAAATCCGCCTCACCTTCACCTTGCCCTCCCAGAAGATCGGCCCGATCGACGCCGAACTCACCGACCAGGGCGGCTATTGGGGCACGGACTCCCTCAATCTCCCGCTCCCCGGCACCTGGACGATGAAGGTCACCGTCCGCACGACGGACATCGACCAGGTGACCGAGTCGAAAACGGTGAAGATCGCCCCCTGAGCGGGCACCCGAGCAGGCACCCGAGCGGGGCAGTTGGGCGGGGCAGTTGGGCGGGCACCCGAGCGGGGGCTGCTGGGCTCAGGCGCCCCCGGCCTTCAGCCGGGCTTCCAGCCCGTCGAGAACGGACGCCAGCCCGTCGTCGAAGCTGTCGTCCAGGGCGCCGCCCTTCGCCGCGCGTTCACGCTGGGCGGCGTACAGCCTCTGGAGTCGCGGATACGCGTCGCGTGCGGCCTCCTCGGCCGCCGGCAGCAGCCGCTCCATCCACTCCTGTTCGCTCTGTCCGCTGCGGTTGACCGTGGTGAGCCAGGCGGCCTCGGTGATGGCGACGCCCATCGTGTACGCGCCGACGGTGGTCACCGCCTGATCGGCCTGTTCCAGGCTGAAGCCCGCGTCCTCGAACACACCGAGCATGGCGTCGGAGAACCGCATCATGTTCGGTCCCAGATAGGCCAGTCCGGCCTCGCCGAGCACGGAGGCCACCCATGGATGCCGCAGGAAAGCGGCCCGCAGACTCCGGGCACACCGCCGGACGGCCGCCCGCCACTCCACGGACTCGCCCTCGCCCGGAATCTCGATCTCCCCGAAGACCTCGTCCACGACGAGCTCGATCAGTTCGTCCTTGTTGGCCACGTGCGAGTACATGGAGGTGGCTCCCGCGTTCAGCCGAGCCCCCAACTTCCGCATACTCAGGGCCTCGAGCCCCTCCGCGTCCAGCAACTCCAAGGCGGCCTTCACGATCTGACCCCGACTCAGCACGGGCTGCTCCCGCCGCTCTTTGCGGGGCCGGGTCCAGACGGAGGGGAAGGCCTGCTTGTCGGGTGTCATGCGGTGTCCTCTTCGATTGCGGCGTCTGACTCTCGGCGATGGCTCCGCGCCTGCTCCCCGGCCACTGTTTCCCCGACCACTACTCCCAGACCACTACTCCCAGACCACGACGTTCCGCCGCACCGGCACCGTCTGGGAGTTCGTGGCGAAGAGTTCCGGTGAGCGCGCCCGGATGCGCTCGACGTCGTCGAACACCGCGCGCAGATGGGTGCGCATGGCCGTGCGGGCCGATGCGGCGTTCCCGCCGAGCACCGCGTCGAAGATCTCCGCGTGCTGGGCGGCGAAGCGGGCCGGCGAGGCGTTCTCGTAGAGGCCGAGGCGACGGGCCCGGTCGAGGTGGCCCTTCGCCGCGACCACGGTCGCCCACGCGTTCCCGTGTCCGCTCAGGCGCAGAAGCCCCTGGTGGAAGGCCTCGTCGAGCGCGAAGAACTCCTCCAGGCCCAGGTCGGGACGGCGCTGCTCCTCCAGATTGGCCCGCAGATCCTGGACCAGGTCGGGGGCGAGGTCGGCGGGAAGGTCCTCCAGGGAGGCCAGCTCCACGGCCTCGCGGATGAACTGCGCGTCGGCGACCTTGGCCGGGTCGACGCGTGAGACGAAGGAGCCGACCTGTGGAAAGACCTGGACCAGGCCCTCCTGGGACAGCAGGATCAGGCTCTCCCTGACCGGTGTGCGGCTCACACCGAGAGATGCCGCGAGCTCGTTCTCGGACAGGGCTGCGCCCGGGGGCAGTTCCAGCGTGAGGACCTTCTGCCGCAGCGTCTCGTAGACGGTGGTGCGACTGGTCCGCTCCCGGCTCGGCTGCCGGTTCGATCGAGCCATGGACTCATCGTATCGGGGGCCCGTACAGACCGTTGCCCACTGCTGACGCAGGTATTGCAACTCTGCCCGACCGCTGCTTGTATACCAGTACTGATAGACCAGTAGCCGGACCAATCGCGGCGAGCGGGTGGCCGCCGAGGAGTGGGATCTGTGAGCACGATCGAGCGAGCCGAGGTGTTCGTCGCCTCCCCGGGGCGCACCTTCGTCACCCTGCGCATCACGACCTCGGACGGGGTGACCGGACTCGGCGACGCCACACTCAACGGCCGTGAGCTCGCCGTCGCCTCCTACCTCCAAGACCACCTCGTGCCCCTGCTGATCGGCAAGGACCCGGCGCGTATCGAGGACATGTGGCAGTACCTCTACAAGGGCGCGTACTGGCGGCGCGGTCCGGTCACCATGACCGCGATCTCCGCCGTCGACACGGCCCTGTGGGACATCAAGGGCAAGGTCGCGGGCCTGCCCGTCTACCAGCTGCTCGGCGGCCGCTCGCGCGACGGCGTGATGGTCTACTCGCACGCCAGCGGCACCGACGTCCCCTCCCTGCTCGACGACGTCCAGCGCTACCTCGACCTGGGCTACAAGGCCGTGCGCGCCCAGGCCGCCGTCCCGGACGTGGGCGGTACCTACGGCGTGCGCAAGGGCACGGTCTACGAGCCGGCCGCGAGCACGCTGCCCGACGAGCAGCCCTGGGACACCGAGGCGTACCTCAGGTTCGCGCCGACCTATCTCGACGCGGTCCGCGAGCGCTTCGGCTTCGGCTTCCACCTCCTGCACGACGTGCACCACCGGCTCACCCCGATCGAGGCCGCCCGCTTCGGCAAGCGGGTCGAGGACGCCCAGCTGTTCTGGATGGAGGACCCGACGCCCGCCGAGAACCAGGAGGCGTTCCGGCTGATCCGGCAGCACACGACGACACCTCTCGCCGTCGGAGAGGTGCTGACCTCGATCTGGGACGTGCAGCACCTGATCACCGAGCAGCTCATCGACTACGTACGCACCACCGTCGTGCACGCCGGAGGGATCACGCATCTGCGCCGGATCTTCGACCTGGCCGCCCTCTACCAGGTCCGCACCGGCTCGCACGGCGCGACGGACCTCTCGCCGGTCAGCCTCGCCGCCGCCGTGCACATCGACATCGCGGTCCCCAACTTCGGCATCCAGGAGTACATGGGGCACGTCGACGAGACGGCGGAGGTCTTCCGCAGCGGGGTGACCTTCGCCGACGGCATGCTGCACCCCTGCGAGGAGCCGGGCCTCGGGGTCGAGTACGACGAGAAGGCGGCCGAGCGCTTCCCCTACGAGCCCCGCTATCTGCCCGTGGCGAGGCGGCTCGACGGCTCGGTGCACGACTGGTGAGCGCCGTGACCGACACTTCGACGCCTCCGCCCTGGTTGAACCTCGCGGCGCTCGGCGGACTCGCGGCGGAGCGGCGCCCGGCCGTCGACCCCCGTGAACTGCGGCCCCGCGTCGTCCACTTCGGCCTCGGCGCCTTCCACCGCGCACACCAGGCCGTCTACACCGAGCACGCCGCCGCCCGCTCCGGCGAGCCGTGGGGCATCGCCGCCGTCGCCCCGCGCTCCGTCGACGCGGTCACCGCCCTGCGCGCCCAGGACTGCCTCTACTCGCTGACCGAGCGCCGCCCCGCGGGCACGGTCACCCGCGCGGTCGGGTCGGTCGTCGAGGCCCTGGGGCTGGGCCCGGACACCGCGCGCGTCGACGCACTCCTCGCCTCTCCCGACGTCACGGTGCTGACCCTGACGATCACGGAGAAGGGCTACCACCGCCGCCCCGACACCGGACGGCTGGACCTCACGGCACCGGGGATCGCCGCGGACCTCGCCGCCTGCGGGAGCTCCTCCGGCGGGAGCGGCGACGCCGGAAGCACCGTCACGGTGATCGGGCGGATCGCCGCCGGGCTCGCCGCGCGGATGCGCTCCGGCGGCGCCCCGCTCACCGTCGTGTCCTGCGACAACATGGCGGCCAACGGCGCCGCGCTCGAGACGGTCGTCCGCGGCTTCGTGGCGGCCTCGTCCTGGCCCGACCGCCAAGCGGTGCTCGACTGGATGACCGACTCCGTCGCCTTCCCCGCGACGGTCGTCGACCGCATCGTGCCCGCGACCACCGAGGCCGACCGGGCGGCGGCTCACACCGCGCTCGGCGTACGCGACCGGATGCCGGTCGTCGGGGAGCCGTACCGGAGTTGGGTCCTGGAGGACTCCTTCGCCGGACCGCGCCCCCGGTGGGAGCTCGACGGCGCCCTGTTCGTCCCCGACGTCGTGCCGTACCAGCTCACCAAGCTGCGGATGCTCAACGGCTCCCACTCGGCCCTGGCCTACCTCGGCGTCGCGGCCGGTTGTACGACCATCGCCGACACCATGGCGGCTGGCTGGGGCGAGCGGCTGGTCGAAGCGCTGTGCGCCGAGGTCGCGCCGACCCTGCCGCCGGGCGGCCCGGACCCGGCGGCGTACGCGGGCGACCTGGTCGAGCGGTTCGCCAACCCCGGCATGCGGCACCTGCTCCGGCAGATCGGCTGCGACGGTTCCCTGAAGGTGCCGGAACGGTGGCTCGACGCACTCCGCTCGCTGCGCGCGGCCGCCGCGTCGGCTCCGGTGCTCGAACTGGCCCTCGCGGCCTGGGCGAACGCGACCCGCCCCGCAGCGGACGGCGGCCAGCTGTTCGGCACGACCGACCCTGCCGCCACCGAACTCGCCTCCTGCTGGGGCCGGTTACCGGAAGGCCCCGAGGGCGAAGACGCCAAGGGCGAAGACTCCAAGGCCGGAGACTCCAAGGCCACGGTGCGACGTCTGCTCCGTGTCCTCGGCGCCGCTGATCTGGCGGAGGACGGCACGCTCGTCACCGCCGTCGCCGCGCGGCTGCCCGCCCTGCGGGCCGGCCGCATCGAGATCTGACGTCCCCACCTCCCCAGCTCACCTCCCCGCATCCCACATCCCCACATCCCCCTCCCCAAGTACCGCCCCGAACAACGGAGTTCACCATGTCGGACAGCAGGACGGCGGAGCCAGAGACCGCCGTGAGGAGGACGACACGCGACCTCACCAGGGCAGCCGCCTCCGGCTGGCTCGGTACGGCGATGGAGTTCATGGACTTCCAGCTGTACTCCCTGGCCGCGGCCATCGTCTTCAACAAGATCTTCTTCCCCGACGTCAGCCCGGCGATCGGGCTGATCGCCGCGATGGCGACGTACGGCGTCGGATACGTCGCCCGGCTCGCCGGCGCCGTCTACTTCGGGCGGATGGGTGACCGCATCGGCCGCAAGAAGGTGCTGTTCCTGACGATCCTGCTGATGGGCGCGTCGACCACGCTGATCGGCGTCCTGCCGACGTACGCGACGATCGGCATCCTCGCCCCGGTGCTGCTGGTCGTGCTCCGTCTCATCCAGGGCTTCGGCGCCGGCGCTGAGATCGCCGGGGCCACCGTCATGCTCGCCGAGTACGCCCCCGTCCCCCGCCGCGGCCTGATCTCCTCGCTGGTGTCGCTCGGCACCAACTCCGGCACGCTGGCCGCGTCCGGCCTGTGGGCGATCCTGCTCGCCACCCTCAGCGACGAGCAGCTGCTCGCCTGGGGATGGCGTCTGCCGTTCCTGCTGAGCTTCCTGCTCATGCTCTTCGCGGTCTGGCTGCGCCGGAACCTCAAGGAGAGCCCCGTCTTCGAGGAGCGGGCCGACGTCGTGGACGGGGTCGCGATGACCCGTACCGAGATCGAGCAGGTCATCGAGGGGACGCCGGTCCAGAAGTCCCAGGAGAAGGCCGACGAGAAGCGCGAGAGCGTTCTGGAGGCCGGGATCCGGCAGCGCAAGGGCAAGGCGTTCTTCCTCGCCCTCGGGCTGCGGTTCGGTCAGGCCGGCAACTCGGGCCTGATCCAGACCTTCCTCGTCGGTTACATCGCCTCCACGCTGGACGCCGAGAAGTCCGTCCCGACCAGCGCCATCGTGTACGGCTCCTTGCTGGGTTTCGCCACCGTGCCCCTCATCGGCCTGCTCGGCGACCGTTTCGGCCGCCGTCCGATGTACATCGGCCTCTCCCTGCTGACCATCGCCTTCGCCTTCCCGATGATGCTGCTCGTCACGTCCGACAGCACGTTCGCGCTGACGCTCGGTATGGTCCTCGGCCTCAACATCGGTGTCCTGGGCCTGTTCTCGCTGGAGAGCGTCGCGATGGCCGAGCTGTTCGGCTCCCGGACCCGCTTCACCCAGCTGGCGCTGGCCAAAGAGATCGGCGGCATCCTCGCCACGGCGATCGGCCCGGTCCTCGCGGCGACGCTCACCGCCGTCACCGGAAGCTGGTGGCCGATCGCCGCGATGCTCGTCGTCTACTCGCTGATCACCCTGGCCTCCGCGCTCCTCGCTCCCGAGACCCGTGGACGGGACCTGGTCCGGCT
The DNA here is from genome assembly GCF_005768555.2 of Streptomyces sporangiiformans. Classification (GTDB taxonomy): domain Bacteria; phylum Actinomycetota; class Actinomycetes; order Streptomycetales; family Streptomycetaceae; genus Streptomyces; species Streptomyces sporangiiformans. The sequence continues at coordinate 27,866 of NZ_VCHX02000168.1, read as the reverse complement.
GGAGGACGCGGTATGACACCGGAGGCGGGCCGCACCATGCGGGCGGTCGTCGTCCACGGCCCTAAGGACGTCCGGGTCGACGTACGCCCCTGTCCCGTACCGGGGGAGGGCGAGGTCCTCCTCGCCATGGAGTGGGGCGGGATCTGCGGCTCCGACGTCGCCTACTGGAAGCACGGGGCGTCCGGGACGGCCGCCCTCAGGCACCCCCTGGTCCTCGGGCACGAGGTCGCCGGTCGCATCGCCGCGGTGGGCGCGGGAGCCGGCGGCCTGGAGACCGGGCAGCCGGCCACGGTCCATCCCGCCGAACCCGTCGGCGACGGCCGCCTTCCCGACCGCATAGCCGGCCGTACGAACCTCTGCCCCGAGGTCCGCTACTTCGGCTCGGCCGCCTTCGACCCGCACACCGACGGGGGGTTCAGCGAGTACCGGGTCGTCCGCGCGGACCGGATACGCCCGCTCCCGGAGGGCGTGAGCACCGAACACGGCGCCCTCGCCGAGCCGTTGGCCGTGGCCATGCACGCGGTGCACCGGGCCGGTGACCTGCGCGGCAGGACCGTGTTGGTCAACGGCGCGGGCCCGATCGGTTCGCTGGTCGTGGCGGCGGCGAAGTACGGCGGGGCGGCGGCGGTGATCGCGGCGGACCTGTCGGCGCCGTCGCTCGCGGTCGCCCGGGCGATGGGCGCGGACGAGACGGTCGACATCGCCGCGGGCGAGGTCCTGCCCACGGACGTGGAAGTGGCCTTCGAGGCGTCAGGTGCCCCTGCCGCCCTCGGCCCCGTCCTGCGGTCCACCGCGCGAGGCGGCACGATCGTCCAGGTCGGCAACCTGCCCGGGGCGGCCGTCTCCGCCGCCCTCGGCGATCTGGTGACCCGGGAGATCACCTGGATCGGCTCCTACCGCTTCGTCGAGGAGATCGACGACGCACTGCGCGCGATGCGCGAGGGCCTCGACGTGTCCCCCCTCATCACCCATCGCTTCCCCCTCGCGGCGGCGCACGAGGCCCTCTCCGTCGCCGCTGACCCGGCGAGCGGGAGCAGCAAGGTGCTGTTACGGCTCGGCGGCGGGGAGTAGTCCGGACCGGACAGCGGGCCGCCCCAGGCGGAGCCAACAGGAGGAATTCCCCGACGAGTTGATGCCTGAAGCCGAACTCGGCCAACTTCGCGCGAAGTTCATGGAGTTCTCACGGTTCGCTGGGTTAATGAGGTCGCAAAGCTCCGCCCCCAACTCTCGTCCCGGAGGTCTGGAACCATGACCCGGAGCCACCCCCAGCCGTCCCGCCGCACCGTTCTCGGCGGTGCCGCCCTCACCGCGCTCACCGCCGTGGCGGGCGGCGCCGGGACGGCGAACGCCGCCGCCTCCTCCGCCTCGGCCGCCACCTGGCCGACCGAGTTCCCGCTGCCCGACGGTTTCCTCCCCGAGGGGATCACCATCGGCCGGAAGCCTTACGCCTACATGGGCTCGCGGGCCAACGGCGCCGTCTACCGCACCGATCTGCGGACCGGCGAGGGCGGAGTCATCCACGAGGGCGTCACCGGCACGGCGTCCATCGGGCTGAAGGCGGACCACGACGGCCTGCTCTACATCTCCGGAGGCGGCGGAGGAACCGCGCGGGTCGTCGACTCCCGCACCGGCCGGCTCGTGACGACGTACCAACTGACCGGGGCGACGGGGCACTTCATCAACGACGTCATCCTGCTCGGCGACCGCGCCTGGTTCACCGACTCGCGCGACAGCGTGCTCTACGGCGTACCGCGCGGGCGCGCGGGCGAGGTCCGCGGCCTGCCGCTCGGCGGCGACTGGGTGCAGACGCCCGACGTGAACAACGCGAACGGCATCGTCTCCACTCCCGACGGCCGAGGGTTGATCGTCGTCAGCAGCACGCCGGGCAAGCTCTACCGCGTCGACCTCCGGACGGGGCACGCCACCGAGATCGCGCTGGACGGAGCGGACGATGTCGCGTTCGGCGACGGGCTCCTCCGTATCGGCCGGACGCTGTACGTCGTGCAGAACCGGCAGAACCTCATCAGCGTGTTCGACCTCGACGCCGAGGTCCGCTCCGCCACGCTGCGCCGCACGATCACCGACCCCCGCTTCGACGTCCCCACCACCGTCGCCCGCTGGGGCGACCGCCTCTACCTCGTCAACGCCCGCTTCACCAGCCCTCAGACACCCGACACCACGTTCAACGGGGTGGCTGTCTCTCTCTGAGTCATGTGACGCGACGTCACATCGCATGGCCCCTTCGTGTTTTGGATCGGCGCTTCTCCCGCGCTTCATCAGCGCTGTACGGGCGCTAACCGACCTCTCGCCACAGTGGCACCACCCGCTCTCCCCGGGAGAGCGGGCCGGCGAGTCGTCGCACTCGACGCCTCGGGCGAATCCTGCACGAGACCGAAGGGGAATGATTCATGCGTAGTGCTGTGCCACCGCAGCGCAGGGCCATACTCACCGGCGGGCTGGCGGCCACCGCGGCCCTGCTCACCGGCTGTTCGTCGAAGTCGGACGGCGCCGAGACGCAGAAGACGGCGCCCGCGGGGGCGGCGAAGACGCCCTCACCCTCCGCGGGCCCGCGACCGGACTCGCCCTGGGCGGCCTTCGCGCGGCTCATGGACGGCAACAAGCGGTGGGTGGACGGGACTCTCCAGCACCCCGACCGGGACCCCCGCCGACGCGAGTTCGTCGCCGAGGAGCAGAATCCCTTCGGCGTGATCCTCTCGTGCATCGACTCCCGGGTGCCGCCCGAGCTGCTCTTCGACACCGGGCTCGGCGACCTGTTCGTGATGCGCACCGGTGGCCAGGTGGTCGGACCGGTGGTCACCGGTTCCGTCGAGTACGGGCCCATGACGTCGGGGACCCCGCTGATCGTCGTGCTCGGGCATCAGCGCTGCGGCGCCGTCAAGGCGGCGTACGAAGCGATGCGTGACGGCAAGGAGTTGCCCGGCAACCTGCAGGCGATCGCCGACGCCCTGCGGCCGGCGTACGAGGAGACGGTCAAGGAGAAGGCCAAGGACCCGGTCGACGCGATGATCCGCATCCACGTCAAGCAGACCTCCGCCGAGCTGCGGGCGAACCAAGACCTCGGCCCGCTGGTGAAGAAGGGTGACTTGGCCGTGGTCAGCGCCTACTACTCGCTCGACACCGGCCAGGTGGAGGTCCTCACGGGGGCGCCTTCCGCCTGACGGCGGGAGTGACCGGGCAAAGCCCCTGGCCCATGGAGGCCTGTCCGCGCCGTCACTTCACAGGACCCACACGAAGTCGCGGCTAAAACTTTAGGTTTCAAGCGTTACGCTCCCCGGCATTCGAGAGGCCGGGAGCGGCTCAGCCGCCGCGGCACTCGCACCCCCCACAAGGCACAGGAGAATGAGTGTGCGTGACGGCGATGTAGTAGTGATCGGCGGCGGCTACGCGGGCGTCCGTCTGGCGAAACGACTGGACGGGATGGCACGGGTCACGCTAGTGGACCGCAAGGAGGTCTTCTTCCATCGCATCGCCTCCCTGCGCGCCGGCGTGCACGCGGATTGGACGGCCACCCCCTTCATTCCATACGACCGGCTGCTGCGCAATGGTCGCGTGGCCGTGGGCAAAGCGGTTCGCATCGACACCACCGAGCGGCAGGTGATGCTCGCCACCGGCGAGCGGCTGCCGTACGACGTGTTGGTGATCGCCACCGGCGCCGACTACCCCGAACCGGCCCGCTTCACCGGCACCACCACCGAGGAGGCGGCCAAGTCGTTCGCCGCGCACCAGCAGAAGATCGCCACTGCCGATCAGGTCCTGGTCGTCGGCGGCGGCCCCTCCGGCGTCGAGCTCAGCGCCGAGATCCGCCTGGCACGGCCGGACGCCCGGGTGACGCTGGCCCACTCCGGTTCGGCGCTCCTCGACAACACGGGGAGCGCGCGGGCCGGGCACAAGGCCCGCGCCTGGCTGGAGTCCCACGGCGTGGAGGTGCGGCTCGACTCCTTCATGTCCCCCGGCAACGACTTCGGCACCTATCGCGACGCCCGCGGCAGCGTCATCGACGCCGACCTCTCCTTCTGGGCGACCGGTACCACGCCCAACACACTCTGGCTGCGGCTGGCCGGGCACAGCGACTGGCTGAACCGTGCCGGGCACGTGAGAGTCGACCGGATGCTCCGGGTCGAGGGGCGGCTGGACGTCTTCGCGGTCGGCGACGTGAACGACGTCACCGAGCTCAAGATCACACCCGTCGCGATCGCCCAGGCGGACCTCGCCGCCCACAACATCCGCGCGTACCTGCACAGTTCAGGCAAGCACCGCAAGGAGCCCCGCTTCTACCGGCCGATCCACCGCACCCCGATCATCGTGCCCTTCGGCCCGGCCAACGGACTGACGGTGCTGCCCGTGCCGGGGGGCGAGACCGCGGTCCTCGGCAACCGCACCACCACCCTCGCCAAGGCGAAGACCCTCATGACCCCGTACATCAGGCGTCAGCTCGGCTACACCGCGGCCTGAGGACGCCGGCGGCACAGCCCCCGTCCCGCCCGGTGGTCGCCGGGCGGGACAGGGACTCCCCGGAAGGTGCGGGAGCGGATCAGCTCTCCGCGCTGATGAACTGGCTGGTCGGTGCGTCCGGTGACCGTCGGACAGCGTCGCCTTCGCCGTCCCCTCCCTCGGAGTCGAGGTCGAGGAACCGGCTGTGGCCGTTGTCCTCAGCGAGGGCGTAGTCGTCCCCGGCCACCGCAGTCTCGAAGCCGTTGTCGGACTGCCTCATGTAGGGGATGGCGTAGACGTTCCTGCGGTGGATCTGCCGGCGGTTCTCCGCCGCCTCCGCCTCGGTCGCCATGTCCGAGGGCGGCCCGTCGGTCGGGGGCGAGTACGGGACGACGCTGCTCAGCCAGGCGATGATCTGGGCGCCCGGCACCGTGATCGTCGTTCCGTCGAAGGTGGACGCGAAGCGGCGGGTCGAGGAGCTGTTGGAATAGCTGCCCGACAGGGAGAACGGTCCCCATCCGACGGAGGCGCCGGCCGACGTCGCCTGGGACGCGAACTGGAGATCGCTGGTGCTCCAGTTACCGCTGATCTTGATGTCGCGGGCGACGATGAAGGACGTCGTCAGGAGCGGGAAAACCCCCTCGTTCTTGTCCACCTGGCCGGTCGAGTAATCACCGGGCCGGCGGCCTGCCGTGCTCCAGCCGTGCAGGGAGGCAAGCGCCGTGTCCAGCCACCGACGGCGGACTTCGACCCTGCCGTAGCGGAAGGAAATGGTGATATTGCTCGTCGAGGTGCTGAGGTCGTATTGGCGCCTTTCGCTGGAACCTGCGGCACCGACCCGCCAGAGCCCGAAATTCACGCCGCCGCCCGCACCGTAGCGGGAGAACCGCGAACTTTCGTTGATGCGTATACGGCTGGACTGAATGGTCTGCGAGGCGAAATTCGCCGCTCCGGACTCGGTGAACCAGTTGCCCGGGAATGCCTCGCAGGCGTGCCAGAAGAGCCCGGGGCTGCTGAGGCTGCCCTTTCGTGTCTGTTCGTACGTCTGCCGCGCCCTGGCGAAGATGTTCGCCAGAGTGGACTGCTGGTACTGGCCGAGGGTGGCCACCGCGTTCTCGACCACACCGGGACGCGCCGCCTGGAGATCCCGGTAGGCCATGTCGACGGGAGCCTGGAGGACGGGGGCGAGGACCGCCCACTTCCGGGCGTCCTCGGGCTTGCTGAGGTCGTACTGGAGGTAGTTGGTCAGGTAGCTGGTCAGGGCCGCGGTGTAGGCCAGCATCTTGTTCTTGTAGTTGCGGTACAGCGGGGAGTCGACCTTGACGATGATGGGCTGGCCGTTCTCGTCGAAGTCCTGGCCGTCGACGTAGAGCAGGTTGAACGCCTTGTTGTACGCCTCCTCGCCGGCCGGGTCGGGGGGCGGGGGCTTGACGTTCGCGCGGACGATCTCGCCGTACAGGCCGTCGATGCTGGCGCCGCTGGGTGCGTAGCCCGGGCTGAGGACGGGGACGGGATCCACCAGGGTGGCGAAGTTCTCCGCCGTCGCGATCGAGCCGTTCGGGTTGGTCGGCGACCAGGGGTTCGCGAACTGCGCCGGATCAATGGGATTTCCGGGCAGCTGGAACGACATGAAGGTCGTCGCCTTCGGGAGGATCGGCCTGCCCCCGCCGATTGGCGGAGGCGTGGTCGTCAACGCGTCGAAAATAGCGTCGTAGACCGCCTGCATCATTTGTTTCTGATTGATCGCCATGCATTCTCTCCCAGAATCGGATCACTGTCCCACAGGTGCTCGAGGAACTGTCTATAGCGTCCTACGCCCGGGAAGAGGAGCAGTCAACGAGGAATGAGCGCTACCGCAAGCGGAAAATCGCAACGGCTGGAAAAAGGCGTCGAGTTCGTTCTCTTTTCTATGTTCTCTGTTGCGCGAGAGATGACGCGAACCACAAGTGGTGCTGGACCCGTTGCCCTGCCCGTCCAGGACCGACGGGGACTCAGGCCACAGTCGAGTGGTCGGGCCTGGACTTCATCAGCGGCTGCACGCGCGTACCGAAGTTCTCGATGCCTTCGAGGAAGTCGTCGAAGACCAGCATGATTCCCTTGGTGCCGGACACCTCGGCGACCTCGTCGAGCATCCTCGCGACGGTCTCGTACGAGCCGACGAGCGTGCCCATGTTGAAGTTCACGGCGCCCTCGGGCAGCGAGATGGTCCTGGCGGTCGAGGAGTCGTCGGCCGCCTTGTCCGTGGCCGATTCACCCGCCATGTACGCCAGCGCCGCGAGATCGGCGTTGTCGTGGTAGTCCTTCCACTTCGCCTGGGCGGCCTCGTCGGTCTCGTCCGCGATGACCATGAACAGCGAGAGAGCTCCGACGTCGCGGCCGGTCTTCTTCGCCTCGTCCATGAGCGTGGCCGTGGAGTTCGAGAGCGCGAGCGGGGTGTTGACCCCGCTGCCCAGGATGAAGCTGTAGTCGGCGTGCTCGGCGGCGAACCTCATTCCGGTGCCGCTCTGCCCGGCGGCAACGATGTCGATGTGCCCGCTCTCCGGCCGGGGAGACAACACGCAGTCGTCCATCTCGTAGAACTCGCCCTTGAAGTCGCTGACGCCCTCGCTCCACAGCTCCTTCATCACGGTGACGTACTCGGCGGCCCGGGCGTAGCGGTTGCCGAAGTGCTCGTCCCCGGGCCACAGGCCCATCTGGGAGTACTCGCCGGGCGCCCAGCCGGTGACGATGTTGACGCCGAACCGGCCGGGAGCGATCGAGTCGACCGTCACGGCCATGCGCGCGACGATCGCCGGTGGCAGCGCGAGGATGGGTGTGGAGGCGTACAGCCTGATCCGGTCCGTCGCGGCGGCCAGGCCCGCCATCAGCGTGAACGACTCGAGGTTGTGGTCCCAGAACTCCGTCTCGCCGCCGAACCCCTTGAGCTTGATCATCGACAGCGCGAAGTCGAGCCCGTGCTCCTCGGCCTTCCGCACGATGGCCTTGTTCAGCTCGAAGCTCGGCATGTACTGCGGAGAACTCTTCGATATGAGCCAGCCGTTGTTGCCGATGGGGATGAATACGCCGATGTCCATGCCGCTCCTCAGGGGTTGTGGGAGTCTCGCGGGGAAGAAGTGCACTACGAAGTGCACTACCGGTGGGCCGTACGGAGGCGTCGGCCCGCACGTTCAGGGCAAGTCGGCCTCGATTCCGGGCGGTTGAGCCTCGTGGGCCGCGGGGCCGAGCGGAGGACAGGATTCCTGCAAGGCACGATCTCGGCCGAGGCAGGAACGTTAAAGTTCGTCGTATGAACGCGCGGCTGGCCTTGCTCGGCACGGTGGAACCCGGTGTCGCGGAAAGTGAGGTCTTCCGGCTGGCACTCCAGCATGCGGTGGGAGAGCTGGGGGCCCTGGGCGGAACGATTCATCTGCGCGGCCCCATGTCCGCGCTGCGCCTGGTGTCGGCGACCGGGCTCCCTCCCGTCCTCACCCGCTCCTGGGACATCATCGACCAGGAGGGCCCGCTGGCTCCGGCCCGCGCTCTGCACCAGGGCAGTGGCGTATGGGTGCCCCTGAACTCCGCCGGGCACACAGATCCGGCCGGGTCCTCGGAGGAAACGGCGAAAGCGGCGGAAGCGGCGGATGCCGCGAAAGCAGCGGATACCGCGGAAGCCGGTGAGGCGGCGGACATCATCTGGCCCGGCACCGGTCTGGCCGCGCTACCGGTGCTCAACGGGGACCGGAGCATCGGCGCGCTCACGGTCCTGACGGGCGAACACGGCAAGCCCACCCCGCAGCAGTGGGACTTCCTCCGGAGCGTCGTCGACTGGACCGAGGAGCGCATGGTCCAGGCGCCGCCACCGTCCGGACCCGCGCAGCCGGAGCTGAACGGTGAGCACCTGCGGCAGGCCCTGAAGGAGGTCAGTGTCGGCTCGTGGGACTGGAACATCCGCACCGGCGACCTGATCTGGGACGACGCGGCCCTGGAGCTGTACGGCACCAGACCGGACGACTTCACCGGCAAGGTCGAGAACTGGATGAGGATCGTCCACCCCGACGACTTGGCGCCGACGTTGGCTGCGGCGGAGAGGGCCATACGCGACCACTCCGTCTTCGAGGCCGAGTACCGGGTACGCCGCCTGGACGGCACGTACGGCTGGACGCAGGCCCGTGGCAGGGCGACCTACGACGAGCAGGGCGAGCCCCAGCGCATGATCGGCGTGGGGTGGGAGAGCAACGAGTCCCGGTCCGCCCGCGACGCGCTCAGCCGGGCCCTGCGCCATATGAGCGACGGCTTCCTCGCGGTGGACGACGAGTGGCGGATCACCTTCGCCAACCTGCAGGCGGAACGCACGCTGGGCTTGTCCGAGGAGGAGTTGTTCGGGCGCGTGCTGTGGGATCTGCCGTCCGCTCGTCAGGTACCCGGCCTGGAGAGCCGCTGCCGGAAGGCCGCGTCCGAGGGGAAGCCGACCGGCTTCGACGTGCACACGTCGGACGGCGGGCACCGCTACCACCTGCGGATGGTCCCGGGACCCGACGGCCACACCCTCTATTTCGCCGACGTCACCGAGAGACGGCGCCTGGAGGAGGAGCGCCGGGCGGCAGAACTCGCCGCGTCCGAGCGCTCGGACCGGATCGCGGAGCTGACCGCGGCGCTCGCCAAGGCGTCGACCTCACAGGATGTGGTGGACGCGGTCGCCCGGCGGGTGCTGCCGCCGTTCGCCGCCGCCGGACTCCTGGTACAGGTCATCGAGGGCGACCGGCTCTGCAACGTCGGAGCCGTCGGCTACGCGGACGACTTCCTCGACCTCGTGAACGGCCGCTCCCAGACAGCGTGCAGCCCGGCGTGGAACGTGATCACCTCCGATACACCGGTGTTCCTGTCCTCGCCGCAGGAGTACGCCAAGTACGCGCCCGACCATGCCGGCCTGCCCGCACGCGCCGGCAAGCAGGCATGGGCGTTCCTGCCGCTGACCGCGTCCGACCACACCTTCGGGGTGTGTGTCGTGGCCTTCGACCAGCCGCGCCGCCTCACCGACGAGGAACGCACCCTGCTCACGACGATCACGGCCCTCGTCGCACAGGCCCTGGAACGGGCCCGGCTCTACGACGCCGAGCACACCCGGTCCCGGGAACTCCAGCGCAGCCTGCTCCCCCGGGGCCTGCCCGAGCTGCCCGCGTGCCGGGCCGCCGCCCGCTACCTCCCCGCCGGACAGGGCATGGACGTGGGCGGCGACTGGTACGACATCATCCCGCTCTCCAGCGGCCAGGTCGCCTTCGTCGTCGGCGACGTCATGGGGCACGGCCTGCCCGAGGCGGCCACCATGGGCCGCCTGCGCACAGCCGTCCACACCCTGGCCGACCTCGAACTGCCGCCCGACGAGATCATGAGCCACCTCAACCACATCGTCGGCGGCATGGGCGAGGATTCGTACGTCACCTGCCTGTACGCGCTCTACGACTCCACCACCCAGCTCTGCTCCATCGCCCGCGCCGGGCACCCGCCCCCGGCCCTGGTCCACCCCGACGGCACCGTGCACTTCCCGGAGCTGGCCCCCGACCCGCCGCTGGGCGCGGCGGAGCCGCCGTTCGAGACGGTCGAGGTCACGGTGCCCGAGGGAAGCCTGCTCGTGCTCTACACGGACGGACTCGTCGAGTCGGCGAAGCGCGACATCGACGAGGGCATGGCGGACCTGGCCCGGCTCCTGCACACCGCCCACGACGACGGCACCGGCGCGGACCTGGAGCACCTCTGCGACACCCTGACGGACGGCCTGCTGCCCGCGGAGCACCAGGCAGCCGACGACGCGGCGCTCCTCGTCGCCCGCCTCCAGGCCCTGACCGGCGACAGGGTGGCCTCCTGGCCGCTCGCCGAGGACCCGAGGGCGGCCGGCCAGGCCCGCCGTCATGTCCGCGAGCAGCTCTCCGTCTGGGGCCTGGACGACCTGACACCCACCACGGAACTACTGGCCAGCGAACTGGTGGGCAATGTCGTACGCCACGCCAAGGGCCCGGTCAGCCTGCGTCTGCTGCACAGCACCGAGCTGACCTGCGAAGTCTTCGACGGCAGCCACACGATGCCCCGCATCCGCCGCGCCACGGACACCGATGAGGGAGGCCGCGGCCTGCAACTGATCACGGCACTCTCCCAACGCTGGGGAACGCGCTACACGGCGACCGGAAAATGCATCTGGGCCGAGCAGGCCCTGCTCGGCCCGGACAGGCGCGGGGACCAGCCGTCCGATGCCCTGGAGCTGATGTTCCTCTCCACTGAGGGCTTCGACGGAGACCTGGACGCGCTCCCCTTCGGGGACCAGGACCAGTAGGGACCCGTCGCCGGCACCACGAGCCTGCTTGAGCATGTGTCGGAACCAGGGGGGCCGGGAGTCTGACATCTGTCCATGGTGCGGCGGGAGAGAGCTCTCTACGTTCGGAGGACGCGAGATTCCGCGTCGGGTGACCCCCGGCGTTCTTCGCCGGCCGGCCGACCCCTTCGTGACGGACGAGCCCTGACTCCCGTACAGCTCCCGGCCTCCTGCGCACCCCGAGTTCCGTGTTCGGGTGGCTCATCGAGGCGGGCGGGACGGCCGTGCCCGCGCCGGGCCTCATGCCTGCGCCAAGCCTCCCGGCCACCGTCCCTCATCTGATCGGAGGACACCCATGAGTGCTGCAAGCAGTCGTTCCGCCGAGCCCGGTACCGCCCTCATCCGCCGCCAGGCGGTCGTGGAGAAGAAGCCCGGTGATCCGGGCGACCTCAGGTGCCACTGCGGCCGGTCGTTCGTCCGATGCGGTGGCTGCCAGACCCCCCGTTGCCTCGACTGCGACCCCTACCGGTCCGATGACTGCGCCTTCGATCTCTGAGCAGGCGCCGGACGCGTCCGGTGATGCCCCGCCCCCCGGGGACGAAGCACCACAGAGGTACTACGTCGTGATCGGCGGCGACGTGGCGCGCAGAGTCTGCGGTTTCCTCCAGTCGGAGGGACACCTCGTGTGCCATCTGACGCACCCGACGGACCAAGATCTGCGCCGGGCCCTGAACCGGGAGGTGGCCGGCGTCGCGGTCCTTTTCGACGACGATGCCGAATCCTTGCGCTACGCGCTCGCCGTCGAGCACATCCTTCCCAACGTCACCCTGGTCGTGTCGGTCTTCGACCGTACGGTTGCCGAGCAACTCGCGCGCGTGGTCCCGAACTGCCAGGTCACCTCGTCGGCCGATGTCGCTGCCCCCGTCCTGCTGGCCGCCTGTCTCCATCCCGGCCTGCTGGCACTCGACCGGACACCTTCCGGGCAGCACGTCGGCGCCCGCTGGGAGGACGGCGAAGTGCGCCTCGAAACGTACCGGCCGCCACGCTCCCTGAGATACCAGGCCCTGCTGGGCAAGATCAGGGGCCAGTTGCGACCGCACGACGGCAGCTCACGGATCATGCTGACCGGCCTTGCCGGGCTCTTCGCGGTGCTCCTGGCCGACTGGATCTGGTCCGTGACCCTTAATCACCGGCCGCCGGTGGAGGCTCTCTTCGAAGCGGTACGAACGGTGTCGGCCGTCGGCCCCGCGACCGCGCACGGATCAACCCTCTACCTGGTGTTCGCCAGCATCGCGATGCTGACCACCATCGCCTTCACCGCCGTCTTCACCGCCGGAATGGTCGACCGCCTGCTGGCCCCACGCTCGATCGGCATGATCGGCCCCCGGACACTTCCCCGGACGGGCCACGTCGTGGTCGTCGGACTCGGACAGATCGGGCTCCGGCTGTGCACCAGGCTGCAGGACCTCGGCTTCGGCGTGATCGCGGTGGAACGCGACCCCGCGGCCCCCAACCTCCGGCTGGCCAAAGCGCTGGGGATCCCCGTCGTCCTGGCCGACGCCAGGGACAAGTTCGTCCTGCGCAAGCTCGGCCTGCACACGGCCCAGGCGATGGCCGCCGTCGCCTCCGACGACCTGGACAACATCGCGGTCGCCGTGGCCGCACGAGCCGTCGCACCCGATCTGCGGGTCGTCATCCGGGCGGGCGACCACGAGGCCATCGCCGAGACCCAGTCCCTGTTCAGCATCGGCATCGTCCGCGACCTCGCCAGCCTGACCGCCGCGTACACGACGGCGAGCCTGACCGGACTACAGCCGAGCGGAGTGCTCGCACACGGCAGACGGCTCCTGGTGCGGAGCGCGAACGGAACCTGCACCCAGTGGCCGCACGCCGTCCGCTGCGACCACCATCAGGACAGGCGTCAGGCACCGCGAGAGGCGATCGACTGACCGAAGGCCGCGGGACGCACGCGATGCGTGGGGCGCGCGCCCCGCATAGCCTGAAGGAGTGAAGCGCGTTGTCGTCGATCATTTCGGCGGGCCCGAGGTCTTGAGGGTCGTGGAGGACGACGATCCCCGACCAGGACCGGGCGAAGTGTGCGTCAGGGTTCTGGCCGCCGGCGTGTCGTTCACCGATGCCCAGCTGCGCGCGGGCACGTATCTCGGCGTACCGAAGCCGCCGTTCACGCCTGGCTACGAACTCGTCGGCGTCGTCGAGGAACTCGGCCCGGGCTGCTCGAGGCTGCGCGAGGGAGACCGTATCGGCGCGCTGACGGTGTGGGGCGCCGACGCCGAGCGCGTCTGCGTGCCGGAGGCGGAGGCGGTCGAGGTGCCCGAGGACCTCGACCCGGCGGAGGTCATGAGCCTGGTCTTCACCTACATGACCGCCTACCAGCTGCTTCACCGTGTGGCGAAGGTGAGGAGCGGGGAGACGGTGCTCGTGCACGGTGCGGCCGGCAGGGTGGGCACCGCGATCCTCGAGCTCGGGGCGGAGGCCGGCCTTCGCCTCTACGGGACCGCTTCGGCACGCGACCGCGCCGCGGTCGAACGGCTCGGCGCGGAGGCGATCGACTACCGCGGCGAGGACTTCCTGGCGCGGGTGCGCGCGCTCCCCGGGAAAGGCGTGGACGTCGTGCTCGACGGGCTCGGCGGCGCGGTGTCGCTGCGCTCCTTCCGCGCGCTGCGGCCCGGCGGAAGGCTTGTCCTGTACGGCCACTACGCCACGCTCTCGCACGGGCGCAAGAGCCGGCGAGCGTGGGCGGAGTGGTACGCGGCGACCGCGACCCTCTGGCTCTGGGGCCTGCTCTCGTCCCGCCGGCGAGTGCTCGCCTACCGGATCCAGAAAATGCGCGACCGTCACCAGGCGCTTCCCATGGCCGGCGGCCATCGAGCGCTTCCCGTGGGGGGAGGCCCCCGCGACCCGGACGGGTTCCGGGAGGATTTCCGCGCGCTGCTCGAGCTGCTCCGTGAGGCCAGGATCCACCCGGTCGTGGCCGAGCGGCTGCCTCTGTCCGACGCCCGTCGCGCGCACGAGATGCTCGGGCGCTCGGCGGCCAAGGGGAAGCTCGTGCTCGTGCCCTGAGCCGAGGAGGACACTCGCCGATGGTGCGCGACGGCCCTGCCGGCCGGGTTGCCGGGGGCGTGTCCGGTGAAGCTCAGCGAGCGTCGCGGACGCCCCGGCCCTCGCCGACGCGCCGGCCCTCCCGGGCGCGCTACCTGCCTATCGCCGAGCACGGCCTGATCGGCGACCTGCACACCGTGGCGCTCGTCGGCACCGACGGGACGATCGACTGGTACTGCTGCCCGCACTTCGACTCGCCGAGCGTCTTCGCCGCGATCCTCGACGCCGACCGCGGGGGCCTGTTCCGCATCTCGCCCGACTGCGAGGGCTGGAGCTCCAAGCAGCTCTACCTCCCCGACACCAACATCCTCATCACCCGCTTCCTGATGCCGGACGGAGTGGGGGAGCTGCAGGACTTCATGCCCCCACCGCGCACCGGCGAGGCGGCGCACCGCCACCGCATGATCCGCCGGGTGGTCGCAGTGCGCGGGCAGATGAGCTTCGTCGTCGACGTCGCCCCGCGCTTCGATTACGCGCGCGCCCGCCACGAGGTCGCGCCCACCCCGCACGGCGCGCTCTTCCGCTCTCCCGACCTGGCGCTCAGCCTCTCGACGCGCTGCCCGCTCGAGATCGTGGGCGGCGGCGACGTCCGCACCCGTATCGCCCTCCGGGCCGGGGAGACGGCCACCTTCGTACTCGACCGTGTCGAGCCCGGCGGGACGCGGACGCCGTACTCCGATGCCGACATCGACGCCGAGTTCGACGCCACCGTGTCGTTCTGGCGGCGCTGGCTGCGCCGCTCGCGCTACAGCGGGCGCTGGCGCGAGACGGTGCACCGCTCGGCGCTCACGCTCAAGCTGCTCACGTACGAGCCCACCGGCGCGATCGTGGCCGCACCCACCACCAGCCTGCCGGAGGAGCTCGGCGGCGCGCGCAACTGGGACTACCGCTACACATGGATGCGCGACGCCGCCTTCTCGCTCTACGCGCTGCTCAGGCTCGGGTTCACCGAGGAAGCCGACGCCTTCATGGGATGGCTGGAGGGACGCTTCCGCTACACGGCCGACCGCGAGTCGGGGCCACTGCAGATCATGTACGGCATCGACGGGCGCGAGGACCTGCCCGAGGAGGAACTCCCGCACCTGGAGGGCTACATGGGCTCGGCGCCGGTCCGGATCGGCAACCGGGCGGCGACCCAGCTGCAGCTCGACATCTACGGCGAGCTGATGGACTCCGTCTACCTCGGCAACAAGTACGGGACGCCCCTCTACCACGACGGCTGGATGGGGCTCACCCGCAACCTCGAGTGGCTGATGGACCACTGGGACCAGCCCGACGAGGGGATCTGGGAGACGCGCGGCGGCCGCCGGGACTACACGTACTCCCGGCTGATGAGCTGGGTCGCGGTCGAGCGCGCGATCCGGATCGCCCGCCAGCGCGGCCTGCCCGCCGACCTCCCCCGCTGGATGACGGTCCGGGACAGCATCTACCACCAGATCATGGAGCGCGGCTGGCACCCCGCCCGCCGGGCGTTCGTCCAGCACTACGACACCGACGTGCTCGACGCCTCCCTGCTGCTCATGCCCCTGTGCAAGCTGGTCGCGCCCACCGACCCGCGCTGGGTCTCCACGCTCGACGCCATCACCGCGGAGCTGGTGTCCGACAGCCTCGTCTACCGCTACAACGTGGAGGCGTCGCCCGACGGGCTCACCGGAAAGGAGGCGACCTTCTCGATGTGCTCCTTCTGGTGGGTGGAGGCGCTCGCCCGGGCCGGCCGGCTCGACGAGGCACGGCTGGCCTTCGAGAAGATGCTCACCTACGCCAACCACGTCGGGCTGTACTCGGAGGAGATCGGGCCGACCGGAGAGCAACTCGGCAACTTCCCCCAGGCCTTCACTCACCTGGCGCTGATCAGCGCCGCCTACAACCTGGACCGCCGGCTCGGGTGAGCGTCGGCGAACTCGCGCTCGTGGGCCGCGCGGTCGTCACGGGCCGAGCCGTCCCTTCCCGCGGAGGTGCCCATGCCTGAACTGCCAGACGTCGAGGGATTCCGGAAGGTGCTCGAGTCCTGCGCGAAGGGCCGGGTCATCCAGCGTGTCGACGTGCGCGACACGGGCGTACTGCACGGCGTGAGTACGCGGCGGCTGCGCGACGCGCTGGAAGGCCGGCGCTTCACCGAGCCGGAGCGGCACGGGAAGTGGCTGCTCGCTCACACCGGCGGCCCCACCCTCGTGCTGCACTTCGGCATGACCGGTCAACTGCTCTGCGCCCATCCCGACGACACGGTCGAAGCCCACGACCGCGTCCTGTTCACCGTGGGCGCCGAGCGTCAGCTCCGCTACCGCGACCAGCGCAAACTCCAGGGCCTCTGGCTGGCCGACGACGAGTCCGAGGTCACGCGGCTGCTGGACCGCCAGGGCCCCGACGCGATGGCCGTGGACCGCGAGGAGTTCGAGGCCGCGCTCTCCGCACGCCGCGGCAGCGTCAAGACCGTCCTCACCGACCAGACCGTCCTGGCCGGACTCGGCAATCTGCTGGCCGACGAGATCCTGTGGCGGGCGAAGCTGCGCCCCACCAGCCGGGCGAGCGAACTCACCGAGGCCGACCGCCGTCGCCTGTACACACACATGCGCCGCACCCTGCGTTCCGCGGTCACCGCCGGCTGCGTCCCACCGCGGAACTCCTGGCTCACCGGTCGCCGCGACGCCCCCGTCCCGACCTGTCCGCGCTGCGGCACCCCCCTGCGCCGGTCCCGTATGGCAGGCCGCAGCACGGTCTGGTGCCCGCAGTGCCAGTCGCACGGGTCTTGAGCCACGTCGGCGGACCGGACAACGAGAAATGATCCCGAGTCGGCCTACGGTCAGGCGGCGTTGGCGGGGCGTGGGGTGCCCTGGAAGACCTGACTGGTGTGCCAGGAACGGTGGGCCGCCGCCACGGGGCGGACGCCCGCCTGGGGACCGATCAGCGGGCGGCCCGCAAGGGCTGTCACGTGCTCGCGGGCCGCTGGGCTCTGCCCGACGAAGCGCTGCGAGACGAGGACGCGGTGGCCGTCACCGACGCCGAGGACGCCCTTGTCTAGGAGTTTGTGGTGCAGCGAGCACAGGCACAGCCCGTTGTCGACGTCGTCCGGGCCTCCGAACGCCCACCAGCGCACGTGGGCCGCCTCCAGCCCGACCGGAACCGCGCCGATCCTGCCGTCGTAACCACAGAAGGCACACTGGTACTCGTAGGCGGTCAGCACCAGTTCCCGCATCCGCCGATCCCGCTGCTGACGCCCCGCCGGCAGCGGTTCCGTCTCCGCCAGCTCCAGCTCCAGGCCGACGGCCTCGCAGAGCTCGCTGTGGAGGGAGGGCGGAAAGTGCAGGTCGAGCAGCACCCGCGCCATCCGCCCGAGCAGCGAGGGCTGTCGCCGCAGCGCTCTCCGCAGCTCCGGTGCCAGCCGTCCCGCGGCCTCCGCCGCCCGCAACTCCCGTACGCCACTGCCGGGACTACCGGGTCCGTGGGCGGTGCGCACCTCCCACACACCGTCGCTGACCAGGTGGTGGAACGGGTATGCGGGCGTCGTCTTGTGGGGCGGACCGTACTCGGCCAGCAGCCGCTTCAGGTCTTCCTCCACAGCGCTGTACCGCAGCTCATCGTCGTCGTCCTGCTGGAACCGGCCGAGGGCGTACAGGAGGAGAAGAGGTTTGTGAGGGGCGCGCACCCCGCTTCTGGTCCATTGCCTCAGCTGCGCGGTGCGCTCGAGCCAGTCCATGACGGGCGATCGTAGTGTCCGGTTCTGACGTGAGGCATGGATCATGCCTCGCAGTCATACTGCACGGCCGAGTCGAGGAGACGTATCTGGTCGTCGGCGGTGAGTGCCCGGCCATGTGCGAACGCGGCCGCGAAGCCTTCCTCGCCCAGGGTTTCGCGTGCCCGGTCGGCCGCTCGGTCCACGTCGGCGCGTTCGGCCCGTGGCAGGGGCGCGTCGACGGAATCCCGGATGGTGGCTGCCGTGCCGAGCAGGGACGCGGCCTGTTCGTGCCGGGAGGCAGCCGACCGCGCGCCGGCCAGACCCTCCAGTGCGAGAGCCAGGGCGCGAGGGTCCCCGGTTCCCAGCGCCGCCGCGAGTCCGTCTCGGTGGAGTGCCTCGGCGAGCCGCGCATCGCCCCGCTGTTCGGCGACGTAGCCGAGTTGCGCGAGGACCAGTGCGGTGCCGGAGTCCACGCCGAGGCGGCGGTTCCACTCCAGCCAGGGGGTCAACAGAGCCTCGGCGGTGTCCAGATCGCCCCTTCGGCGGGCGCCGAGGGCCAGGCCGGTCTCGGCGAACTGTTCCGCGGGGCCGTGCGACTGCTCGGCGGCGAGGCGCCTGGCGTGCTCGTGAAGCTCCGTGGCACGTGCGTCATCGCCGGTCAGCAGCGCGATACGGCCGAGCCGGGACAGCCGGAACGAGACGTGCGACCAGAGCTGGAGCTCCTGCGCACTCCGTACGCCGTCGCGGTGCAGGCGGGCTGCCGCCTCGTAGTCTCCGGTGACCTCGGCGATGACGCCCAGCTGTTCCGACGCCTGCAACTGGCCCCAGTGGTCGCCGAGTTCGGTGAAGAGCGCCGCGCTCCGCTCGGCGTTCCACCGAACTGCCGCGAGGTCGCCCTGGTAGAGAGCCTGAGTGGCACGGGTGCTGAGTGTGGCCGCTTCACCCCAGCGGTCACCGTGCGTCCGGAACTCGTCGGTGAGCCTGTCGTAGAAACTCTCCGAGCTGTCCGAACTCTCCGAGCTGGCCGAACCCTCCGGACCCTCCGAATTCTCTTTCGCCTCGTCCCAGAAGCCGCATCGTGCGAAGGCGAGCAGCCACCTGCCTCGTGCGTCGGCATCGTCGAAGGGCTCGTCGAGCCATGAGCCGTCTCCGGTGAGCAGGGCGAGCGCGGCTCGTCGCACGCGGGCCGCGGCATGGGCGGGCTGCTGGGCGGGGGCCTGGGAGGCAACACGCCCCGCGTTGTCCGCGCACTCCAGCGCGCGCCCCAGTGACCGGATGGCCTCGCCCATACGGCCACGCAGGAACCAGTACCAGGTCAGGGCGTTGGCCAGACGCAGTCCGAGACCAGCGGCGCTCTCCCTCGCGGCGTCGTCCATCGCGGCGCTCTCCCTCGCGGCGTCGTCCGCCGTGGCGTGGTCGAGCGCGGCGCGCAGGTTGAGCGCTTCGCCATCGAGGCGGCGCAGCCAGTGGCGCTGGTCCCGGCCGTGCAGCAGGGGCGCCGCGTGCTCGGCGAAGTCGGTGTAGTGGAGAGCGTGCCGCCGCCTGATGCCTACCGTTTCGCCGGCTTCGTCGAGCCTTTCCAGCCCGTAGGCGGCCACCGATTCGAGCATCCGGTACCGGGTGCCGTCCCTTCCGTCAGTTCCGTACGCCGCTACGAGCAGGGAACGGTCCACGAGCCGGCTGACGGCGTCGAGCACGTCGTCGGCTCGTACATCCGGGTTTCCCTCGTCCGCGTTTGCCCCGCGTACATCGTGGGCGGCACAGACCGACTCCGCGGACTCCAGAGTGAACCCTCCGGCGAACACGGCGAGCCGGCGCAGAACCGTCTGTTCGACCGGGGACAGCAGCTCCCAGCTCCAGTCGATCATCGCGCGCAGGGTGCGCTGCCGTGCCGGGGCGTCCCGGCGCACCTGGCCCAGCAGCCGGAAGCGGTCGTGCAGACGGTCGGCCAGAGCGTGTACGCCGAGAGCCCGTACCCGGGTGGCGGCCAGCTCGAGGGCGAGGGGAATGCCGTCGAGGCGACGGCAGATGAGGGCGACGGCCTCGGCGTTCCCGGGGCCAAGGGTGAATCCGGGGGCGACGGCCGCGGCCCGCGTGGCGAAGAGGTCCATGGCCTCGGCCTCCGTCAGCGGCGCGACGGTGTGGAGGACCTCGCCGGAGAGTGCCAGGGGTTCCTGGCTGGTGGCGAGGATGCGTAACTCCGGAGCCCGGCGCAGGAGGTGGTCGGCGAGCGCGGCGACAGGCCCGACGACGTGCTCGCAGTTGTCGAGGACGAGGAGCAGCCGACGCGGCCGGAGCGCATCGGCGAGCCGGTGCAGAGCCGTGTCGCCCTTGCTGCCGCCCGTGTCGTCGGTGCCGAGCGGCTGCGTGGCGTCGTCGCGTACGTCGAGGGCGGCTGCCACCGTTTCGGCCACCCCTCCGGTGGCTCCCGCGAGTTCGACGAACCAAATGCCGTCGGCGTGGGTGATCCCGTCCCTCTGCGTCAGCCGGGCTGCCGCCTCCAGCGCCAGTCGGGTCTTGCCGACGCCACCGGGCCCGGTGAGCGTGACCAGACGTCCGGTCTCTACGAGTGCGCACACCCGGGCGACCGCGTCCTGCCGTCCGACCAGTGAACTCACCGGCGTGGGCAGGTTCGTCCGCGGCAGGTCCCCTGGGGCGGCAAGGGGCGGAAGGGGGGCGAGTACGGGGTCCTGCCGCAGCATCGCCTGGTGGAGTTCGGCGAGTTCGGCGCCCGGGTCGATGCCCAGCTCCTCGGCGAACCGCCGTTTCAGGTCGCGGTAGGACGCCAGCGCCTCGCTCTGCCGCCCGGCGCGGTAGAGAGCCCGCATGTGTGCGGCCCGCAGCCGCTGACGCAGTGGACTGCCGGAGACCAGTCGGCCCAACTCGTCGGCCAGTGCCTGGTGTTCACCGAGCTCGAGGCGCAGTTCCGCGAGATCCTCCTGCGCGGTGAGCCGCTGTTCCTCGAGGCCGGCGATCGCCGCCTGCGCGAACCCGGCGTCCCGGAAGTCGGCAAACGCCTCCCCGCGCCACAGTCCCAGAGCGTCCGACAGCAACGACACCTTCGTACGCGGGTCGGTCTCCTGCCGCGCACGTGCCGTCAGCCGCGTGAACCGGCCGGAGTCCACCGCTTCCTCCGCCACCCGCAGCGCGTAGCCCGCCGGACCGTATTCCACCAGGGCGCGGGCACCGGCCTCGGCCTTCGCCAGGGTGCGGCGCAGCTGGGAGACCTTGGTCTGCAGGGAGTTTTCGGGGTTGCCCGGCACCACCTCGCCCCACAGGTCGTCGATCAACCGGTCCACCGGCACCGGATGTCCGTGGTGCACCAGCAGATCGGCGAGCAGCGCACGGACCTTGGGTTCGGGAACGGATACGGGGTCCCCGTCCTCGGTGCGTACCGCCAACGGGCCCAGTACCTCGAAACGCATGCCACCACGCTAATGCGTGCCTCGTCGGCAGGCCGTGCGCGGACCGTCAGCCTCCCGTGCGCGAGCCCGTGCAACGTGTTCCCGTGATCGTTACCGAGGAAGGAAACGCCATGACCACCATGACCGTGTCCCGCGAAATCCGTCTCGCCTCGCGCCCCGTCGGTGAACCGGTGCCGGAGAACTTCGAGTTGGCCACGACCGAGGTCCCGGAGCTCGGCGACGGCCGGATACTGGTCCGCAACACCTGGATGTCCGTGGATCCCTACATGCGCGGCCGCATGGACGACGTGCCCTCCTACATGCCTCCCTTCGCACTAGGCACCGTCCTGGAAGGCGGTGCGATCGGTGAAGTGATCGCCTCCCGTGCCGAGTCCGTGCCGGTCGGGGCGACCGTCGCGCACTTCCACGGCTGGCGCGAGTACGCGGACCTGGACGCCGCGTCGGCCACTGTCGTCGACACCTCTCTCGCTCCGGCGGAGGCATTTCTCGGTCCGCTGGGCACCCCGGGCCTCAGCGCCTACGTCGCGCTGACCCGGACCGCGCCCGTACGGGAGGGCGACGTCGTCTTCGTCTCCGCCGCGGCGGGCGCGGTCGGCAGCGTCGCCGGGCAGCTGGCCAGGAAGCTGGGGGCGTCCCGGGTGATCGGCTCGGCGGGCGGACCGCTCAAGACCAAGAAGCTCATCGACGACTTCGGTTTCGACGCGGCGGTCGACTACCGCCAGGGGAGGCTCGCCGAGCAACTCGCCCAGGCCGCGCCCCAAGGCATCGACGTCTACCTGGACGCCGTGGCAGGCGACCACCTCGAGGCGGCCATCGACGCGATGCGCACGGGGGGAAGGATCGCGATGGTCGGGGCGATCAGCGGCTACAACGCCACCGGGCCGGTGCCGGGACCCGACAACCTCTTCCTGGCGGCCGCCAAGGAGGTGACGCTGCGCGGGATGCTGGTCAGCAGCCACTACGACCTCTTCCCCGAGTGGATCGGCAAGGCCTCGGGCTGGCTCGCCGACGGCACACTGCACACCGAGGTGACCGTCGAGGAGGGCATCGAGCGGGCGCCCGACGCGTTCCTGGGCATGATGCGCGGTGCCAACACGGGCAAGATGCTGGTCCGTCTGGGGGAGACGCGATGACGACCGGGAACGACGGCGCACAGCGGATCATGACCACCCTCTCGCCGCATCGCGCGCCCTCCGCAGGCAAACGCGCACTGCTCGTCCTTGGCCACCCCCGTGCGGACTCCCTGACCGGGCAGCTCGCCCGCCGTACCCGGGCGCGGCTGGTGGCAGACGGTTTCGCCGTCGACGTACTCGACCTGCATGCCGAGGGCTTCGACCCCCGGATGAGCCCGGCCGACGAGCCGGACTGGGCCGACCGCGACAAGGTGTACTCGGCCGAAGTACACGCCCACATGCGGCGCATCGAAGCCGCTGACGCGATCATCGTGGTCTTCCCGCTCTGGTGGTTCGGCCTGCCGGCCATCCTCAAGGGCTGGATCGACCGGGTGTGGAACCACGGCTTCGCCTACGGCAGCGCTCAACCCCGGCTGCGTGCGAAGCGGATGCTCTGGATCAGCCTGGTCAGCTATACAGGGGACCAGTTCGCCGAGTTGGGCTGGGACGAGTCGGTCGCCCGGACTCTCCGGGTGGGGATCTCCGGGTTCTGCGGCATCGAGAACGCGGCGGTGCACTTCGTGTACGACTCCCTGAACGTGGGCGAGGCGGCCTTCGCCTCCGTGGAGCCCGCACTCGACGCGTTCGTCTCGCAGGACCGGGGTGCTGTGGAGAGGGGCGTCGCGAACAGCGACCGCTCAGGCTCTGTTCCAGGCGCTCAGTAGTTCCTCGGGGCCGTAGGTCGCCTGGAGCCCGGAGCAGCTGACCCCGTTGCGGGAGACCGCCACGAGCGGCACGGGCTCCTCGGTGATCGCCGCGCGGTGCTTCTGCAGTGCGGCAAGGTCGTGGTTGTCGAACGCGGAGTTCTCCAGCCACTTGACCGAGCCGAGGAAGTGCAACTGTTTGGCCACCGGCTGCCGGTCGGCGCCCACCAGGTCGATTTCGACGTCGTTGCTGCGGGTCCAGTACCCGCCGATCGCCGGTGTGGCGGGCAGGGGCCCGTCCGGCAGGAGACGGGCGAGGGATTCCCGGACCAGGGGCTCGATCGCGCGGCCCCGCCAGCTCGTCCACCGCTCCTTGATCCGGCTCAGAGTGAGATCTCCCCGCATCCGCTCGATCTCCGCCATATGCGGATCCAGGAACGCGAGCCAGAACCGCACATAGGGGTCGGCCACTCGGTAGCGGCGTTCCTTCGACGGCCGCAGGGAGAGCGGCAACTCCGCTGCCACCACCCGTTTTTCGGTCAGGACCTCCGTGGCTCGGGTGAGAGTGGTGTGGGCGATGCCGCCCGCGGCGCGCGCGATGTTGGTGAAGGTTCGCTCCCCGGTTCCGATGGCCCGCAGGACCTCCCTGCTCATCGCCTGCGGTGGGAACTCCGCGGCCAGTGAGCGCTCGGCGGAGACCAGCAGCGCCGAGATCGGGTTGTCCAGCGAGTCGCGGAGGAACTCCCAGACGTCCGCTCCCGCCCGCCACTCCGCGCAGATCAGCGGGAGGCCGCCCGTGATCAGGGCGGCGTCGAAGGCGGCCGCCGGCGGAAGTCCCAGCATCTCGCCGATGTCGGCCGGGTTCAGCGGCCCCACGACCATTTCCCGGCCGCGCTGATGGAAGGGGCGGTCGTAGCTGTTCAGCGCCTCCATCATCGACAGGTCGGATCCGACCAGGAGGAGGAGTACGGGCTTGCGGCTCAGCAGGCGGTCCCATGCCCGCTGGAGCATGCCCTCGAAGGCGTCGACGCGGTCCATGAGATACGGGACCTCGTCGATGACGACCACGCTAGGGCTGTCGTCGGGCAGGATCTCCGCAAGCAGCCTGAATGCCGCATTCCACTGCTCCGGGGTCTCCTCCGAGAACAGTCCCCGCTCCGGCAGGGTGGATCTGGCGACGGCGTCGAGCAGCTCCGTCAGTTCGTCCTCCGCCGTGCCGCCCGCCGCGGTGAAGAAGAGGTACGGCGCCTCGGAGCGCCGGAGAAACTCCTCGACGAGGCTGGACTTGCCGACCCGCCGCCTCCCTCGCATGAGGATGCACTGCCCTGGCTTCGCCGAACCGGCGGCATCGTGAACCGCTTGCAAGGCGCTGCGGAGCACATTCAGCTCGTGGTCCCGCCCGATGAAACGACGCATGGAGGCACTCCTGCAGGCAATAGTCTCGGTAGAGATACTATCGCCATTGTTACCATCCTGCCCCTGCGAGGGTTGCTGTGATCTGGCAGTGCGGCGCCGGCGCGCGCCCGCCCGAGGACCTAGAACTGGTCTCGCCACCATGGCACGCCGAGGTTGTCGACCTGGATGGCGGACTTGGCCCTTCTCAGAATCTTGTCATCGAGGGCCGCCACGAGGGCGCGCAGCTCGCGTGCGCTCTTCTTGGGCAGGGCGTGCAGAACGGCTTCGAGGTGATCGCGGAAGCAGCCCACGTCGCAACAGCCGGGGATACCGCATCGCTGGGCCGTCACCGGGTCCGCGATCAGTCTGAGCGGGCCGTGGGCAAGGGCCTTCCAATGCCAGAACGCTTCTGCCGTTTCCTCGGGCCGGAAGCGGGAGCGTTCGAGCCGGCGGAGATCGGCCGTGCAGGATCCGGAAAGGCGGTCGATGGACGGGTACCGTCGCCGCCTCGCGGCGCGGACCGGGAGCTCGCCCCGCAGGGCTGATGGGCGCCTACGCGGCATTGCCCTTTCGGTTGTCGGTCATGGGGGCAAGCTACAGAACCACGCATCAGCCGGCCACTGGGTATCCGGCAGCCGAAGATGGTGAGGACTCATCGACATACTCCCGGTCAGTGCCTTCCCGCCCGCGTCAGGGCCTCCTCGGCCTGCGCGGCCAGGCCGGCAACGAGGTCGGCTGCGCCTGGCAGGTCGGTGATGAGATCGACGGCCTCGCCGGCCCATACCGGCAGCGGGGGCACCTCGCCTCGTGCCACGTCGTCCTGATAGGCCTGCTGCGCCTGCGGATTCGCGGCGAGTTCCGCTTCCCGGCCTCGCCATCGGTCAAGGTAGCGATGGCCCAGGGTGCGTGCGGTGTACCGGGAGGGCCAGCGGGAGCCGCGGGCGATGTCCAGGACGCGGTTGCGCTCGGTGTCCTGCCCGCGTCCCTCGATGATCGCGGCGACGACGGACGGGTCGACCAGGGCCTCGGCCGTGGCCTGGAAGCGGGTGCCGATGAGTGCTCCCGCGGCCCCCAGGGCGAGCGCGGCCGCCAGACCGCGGCCGTCGGCGATCCCGCCTGCCGCCAGCACCGGCACGGGCGCCGCCAGGTCCACCACCAGCGGCACGAACGGCAGCGTGGACCGTCCGTGCCGGGCTCCATGTCCGCCGCTCTCGGTGCCCTGCGCCACGATGACGTCGGCGCCCAGGTCCACCGCCTGCCGGGCCTCCTCCAAGTCGGTGACCTGAAGGATGAGTGTCACGCCGGCCTGGCGGACGCGTTCGGTGAACGGGCTCGGGTCCCCAAAGGACAACATCACCGCCCTGGGACGGTGTTCCAGCGCCCGCTCGACCGTGCCGATGTCGATCGCCCAGGTCTGAAAGCCGATGCCCCACGGCTTGTCCGTACCCGACGCGACGAGAGGCAGCTCGCGGGCCAGCCAGTCCGGATCCCCGTTCCCTGAGCCCAGCAACCCGAGCCCGCCGCCGCGCGAGACGGCCGCCGTCAGCGCACCACCGGCAGAACCGCCCATGGGCGCAAGCGCGATCGGATGCCGCAGACCGAACAACTTCGTGAACGCCGTCGACAAAGCCATGGCCGCCATCATCGCTCAGCTCCCCGGCGAGTGGCCGCGGTCCTGCGAGATTCGAACTCGTGAGGGGTTGCCCCCAACACGTTTTCCAAATGTTCGTCTGGCGGTTCGGCGGTGCTCGGAGTCGACTCGGACGCCACCAGCTCGCACTTCCTCGCCGTCCCTGCTGCCCGCCCTGGAGGAAGGGGCCAAGGACAGGGACACCCGCTGCCGCGTCGCGACCGTCGTCCATGTCGCGGTGGAGCGCGAGGGACGGGACCCGCACGTGCTCGCGCACACGGCCGCCTCTGGGCACCTCACCACCGACCACTACACGGACATGCTGCGCCGGGCCGGTGTACCCGCCGATCCGGCCGACCCGGTGGCCGGTGCCGCCGCCCTGGTGGACAGCGGCACGTACGTGTTCGGCTCGGCCGACCACATCGCCGGCCGGCTCGAGGAGTTCCGGGACGCCGGCGTGGACGAGGTGATTCTCAACTGCGCCGGAGTGCTGTTCACCGAGGGGCAGGCAGCGGCGTTCCGGGACGCCCGGGAGATCATCGAGGCGGTCGGGCGACGGCACAGTGGCTGAGCCGTCCACCGGTTCGCCGGCACCGCCCGCCGGACCGCTGGTGGCGGTACAGCCCTCGGAGACGGAGCCCGTCACCGTACGCGAGTACGGCACCCGCTATCTGCGGATCACCGTGCGTTACCACGGGGAAACGGGATTCAGCTGGCTGCGCGCACCCGGATGCGCGCAGTTCGTGCAACTCGCCGAGGACCCAGCCACACCGCCCTGCTCACCGGCGAGGTCTCGCCGCTCCGCAGCACCTCCCGGAGCGGCGACCGGACACTTGTCAGGTGGACCTGACCGTGGGACTCCCTCCTCCGGGTGGCGCAGATCCGCCAGCGCGTCGACCGCCCCGGAAACAGCACCCATCTTGAACGGCGGTTCCCGGTGCCGTCCCAGTCCGGTTCCAGAAGCCGGGCGGCCTGGGGACGACCTGGGTGAAGATCTGCCGCGACACCGAGCACACCGACTGCAGTCCCATCCAGTACCTGCGCTGAGGCGGGCCGCCGGAGGCCAGGCGCCTCCCGCGGATCCGCCGGGAATCCGGCTGCGCCCCCGACAGTCCCCCTTCGGGCCGAGCAGGCGGACCGGCCCCGCTGTTGACCCCCGTGACAGCCAGGGCCACGACAGCCCCTCCTCGTCGACCCGAGGAGGGGCTGTCGACTGTCGTCAGCCGTCGCCTGTCGCCGTCGGCTGACGTTCAGCTGTCGGCGACGACCGTCGTCGTCACCGACACAGCGATGATCACCGCCAGCGCCTCCTCCGCTGCCCGCACCACATGGCGCACCGCCGTCGCGGACCACTGGCCCTGTGAGATCGACTTCATGGCCGCCTGGACCTTGCGCGCGTCGGCGTCCGGGAAGGCCAGCCGGTGCAGTTTCGCTCCGTGCAGCAGGGCCACCAGGCACTCCGTACGCTCGTCCGGCGCCGCGCCCCGGAGGACGACCGCGTCGAGCCGCTCCCGTACCGCCGCCTCCACCGAGCCGTCCGCCTCCGGGTAGCGGCGCACGGGGAAGAGACCGAGCACCTTCTTCTTCTCCTCCCGGACCAGCCCCTTCTCGATCAGGCCCCGGTTCGCCCCGGCCACCGCGTCCGCCTTCAGCCGGGTGATCCAGTCCTTGGTCCTGCCCGGCTTGTCCCTGCCGTCGATGTCGGCGAGTGCGGTGTCGAGGGCGGGATCGCCCAGCGGTGTCGCGTCGACGACGGTCACCTTGTCGTCGGTCACGTCGATCCGGCCGACCAGCGCGAGTTCCACCAGCGAGGCCGCGGAGATCGCGAAGGCCACCTTCGCCGACTCCTTCGCGGTGCCGGTCTCGTCGTCCAGCGAGAGGAGCAGGAGCTGCTCGCCCAGCGTGGTGGGGGTTTCCGTGGGGGGTTCCATCGGTGTGTGCATTCCTTCAGTTGTCCGGGTGGGGCCGGTCGTTGGTGATGAGGAGTTCCGTACCGCTGTTCTCTGTGACGCCCTTCCCCGTAACCGCAGTTCCGCGCACTGTCGTTCATCGTCGGCGGGGGCGCGGGGGCG
>NZ_VCHX02000161.1 GCF_005768555.2 Streptomyces sporangiiformans | reverse complement strand
TGCGGGATCTGAAGATCCACCCCGTCCAGCACCCGCTGCTCCCCATACGCCTTCACCAGCCCCACAGCACTGATCGCCGCAGCCGTTCCGGATGTCCGGGAATCACTGGCCTGGTAGGCCGACATGGCATTCCTCCTTGCAGAAATGGGTGTGTGCATCAGGTCGAATTACGGAGAAGGGACATCGTGGCGTCCGGCTGACGATGCGATCCGCTTCTCCTGAAGGTGCGCCGGGAAACCCTGCGCAGGCCGGCCGTGAGAATCTTGGCCGCCGCCAGGGACGTACTGCGGAATCCCATGTCGTGCACCAGGGAAATCTGCTGCGATACGCGCATGGCCCGGCTCATGAGAGCCTGCTCATCAGTGAGGCGGTTGCCCGGTGGCGACCGCACGGGCGCTCGCTGAACGACTGCCGGACGCGGTCCCGGATTTCGGGCGCCTGTTCCTGGCTGAGCTTGAACATGCCGTCCGCACTGGAGACGGTGAAGCGGAATCCGCCCACGCCCGGCAGGAGCCTGCGGAAGTACGACAGGGACTCGGTCATGTCCCAGCCGGTGCCGAATGAGGCCTCGAAGGCGCGCACGGTGGACGTCACCGCGTCCAGCGTCTCCTCGGGCGACTCGATCTTCTCGATCGTGCCGCGTGCGTGCACCGAGGTGAAGTTCCATGTCGGGGCGGCCGGCGTCAACTGGTAGACCGTCGGCGAGACATAGGCATGCGGTCCCGTGAAGGTCAGCAGCGCCACGTCGCCCGGCTTGAGGGCGTCCCAGTGCGGGTTCGCCCGGTTCATGTGACCGAGCAGGACGGCTCCCGACAGGTCGCCGGACCACTCGCCCGTCGCCTCCGGGTCGGGGATCACGGGCAGGTGCGTGGCGAACGGGCTCTCGGCCCAGCCGCCGTTGCTCACCAGAAGCGCCAGCGGGTTGTTGCGGATCACGTCGGCCATCCAGGAACCGTCCGGTTCTCGGTAGGGCGGGGGAACGAACATCGGGGACCGCTCCTTTCGGGGTACGGCTCGAGCTGCTGCTTGTGCTGTCTGCCGAGAAAGCTAGCCAGCCGTCTTTTCGACTCGTTATCGGTCGGACTTCGCTGTGGCCGAAAAGAGTTCGATAACGAAAAGGAAACCGGGCCCCATAACTTCGATGCACGAGTAGCCACTGCCCAGGGTCGAAGTCAGGAGAAAACATGTTCCATGTGAATTCTGAGGTCGGTGCGCTGAAGCAAGTCGTCCTGCACGAACCCGGTTTGGACCTCGAGCGGTTGACTCCCGGCAACAAGGACGAGCTGCTTTTCGACGACGTCGTGTGGGTGTCCAGGGCGCGCGAGGAGCACCAGGCCTTCCAACAGCTCCTGCGCGACCGGGGAGTCACGGTTCATCTCCTGCGCGATCTGCTCGCGGAGACGGTCAAGGGAGAGGAGGCGGTGGTCTTCGTACTCGACCGCATCCTGGACGACCGGCAGCCCCATCTGGGCGCCGCTCTCGGCCGGATCACCGAGCGGGTACTGACAGCGATGGGCCCGGACGAGCTGGCCACCCACCTGCTCGGCGGCCTGAACAAGCGCGAACTCGTCGAGGCGCTGGGGGAGCGTCCCCACGGCGGCCGTTCCCTCGGGCTCGACCTGCTGGCGGACGACGACTTCATCCTCCCCCCGCTGCCCAACTCCCTCTTCACCCGCGACACCAGCTGCTGGGTCTACGACGGTGTCTCGGTCAACCCGATGATGAAGGCCGGACGCAAGCGCGAGACCGTCAACTACGAGACGATCTACAACTTCCACCCGATGTTCGCGGAGAACGGCGGAGCGCACCGCTGGATCGACGGCGAGGCGATGGCGCCGGCCTCGATCGAGGGCGGCGACGTGGAGGTGATCGGCAACGGCACCGTCGTCGTCGGCCTCGGCGAGCGCACCACCCCCGCCGGCGTGGAGATCCTGGCCCGCTGCCTTTTCCAGGCCGGTTCCGCACGGCGCGTGATCGCCGTGGAACTGCCCAAGGCCCGTGCCCTGATGCACCTCGACACCGTGATGACCATGGTGGACAGGGACGCCTTCACCCTCTTCGCCGGCCTCGACCGTCGCGCGCTGAGGTCCTGGACGCTGACCCCGGGCACCGGCCAGGTCCCCGACGTCACCGAGAACAAGGACTTCTTCGCCGAGATCGGCGCGGCCCTCGGTCTGGACACGGTCCGCGTCCTGCAGACCGAGCAGGACTCGTACCGCTCCGAGCGCGAGCAGTGGAACGACGGCTGCAACCTCCTGGCCGTCGCTCCCGGCAGCGTCATCGCCTACGAGGTCAACGAGAACAGCAACCGGATGCTCGAGGAGAACGGCATCGAGGTGCTGCGGATCAGGGGCGACCAGCTCGGCCGGGGGCGCGGCGGCCCCCGCTGCATGAGCTGCCCCGTCGAGCGCGACGCCGCATGAGCCGCCTCATCGAGCGTGACGACCTGTCCATGAGCCGGCCCACGGTCGGCGGCCGGCGCGGAGGAGCGGTCGCACCAACGGCACGGCACAACCCCGAGCTACACCGACTGAGAGGAAGAGTTGCCTTGTTCCAGTCCACGGCCGTGCGTGAGGCCACACCCCGTCACTACCTGATGTGCCGTCCGACGTACTTCGACGTCACCTACGCGATCAACCCCTGGATGAACCCCGACAAGCCGGTGGACGCCGCTCTCGCGGCGGAGCAGTGGGACGAACTGCGCCGGCTGTACCTGGATCACGGACATACCGTCGATCTCATCGACCCCGTCGAGGGCCTGCCGGACATGGTCTTCGCCGCCAACGGGGCGACCGTCGTGGACGACCGCGTACTGGTCGCCCGGTTCCGCCACGCGGAGCGCGCCGCGGAGGCCCCGGCCTACCAGGAGTGGTTCACGTCCCGGGGCTACCCGGAGGTCCACTCGGCCGAGTACGTCAACGAGGCCGAGGGCGACTACATGGTGGTGGGCCGGACCATCCTGGCGGGCACCGGCTTCCGCACCGACCCCCGCGCCCACGCCGAGCTGGAGCGTGCCCTCGGCCGCCCGGTGATCACCCTCAACCTCGTCGACCCGCGCTTCTACCACCTGGACACGGCGCTCGCCGTGCTCTCCGACACCGAGGTCATGTACTACCCGGGGGCCTTCTCCCCGGAGAGCCTCGCCATCCTGCGCGAGCTCCACCCCGACGCGATCCTCGTCGACGAGGCGGACGCGGAGGCCTTCGGCCTCAACGCGGTCTCCGACGGTCTGAGGGTGTTCCTGCCCGACACCGCGACGGGACTGGCCCGGCAGCTGCGCGACCGCGGGTTCGAGCCCGTCGGCGTGGACCTGTCCGAACTGCTCAAGGCGGGCGGCAGCGTGAAGTGCTGCACGTTGGAGATCCGCCACCCGGCCGCGGTCTGACCCGGCACACCCGTCCCACCCGGCACCGCGGCGTCGCGGACGCCGAGTCCTGTCAAAGTCACAGCTCCGCAAGCGGGAGAGTAACCATGAGTGCTCGCGAGAACGACACCTACGACGTGGTCGGCATCGGATTCGGCCCGTCCAATCTGTCGCTGGCCATCTCTTTGGAAGAGCATCACGCCAACGTCCTGACCGACCCGATCACCGCCGCTTTCTTCGAGCGTCAGCCGTCGTTCGGCTGGCACCGCAACATGCTGCTGCCGTCGGCGACCATGCAGATCTCCTTCCTGAAGGACCTGGTCACCTTCCGCAACCCGGTGTCGCGGTTCGGCTTCGTGCCCTTCCTGCACGCCCAGGGCCGGCTCGCCCAGTTCGTCAACAGGAAGGAGTTCTTCCCGACCCGGCAGGAGTTCCACCAGTACCTGGAGTGGGCGGCGGCGGGCATGTCCAACGTCGTCTCCTACAACTCGGCCGTCACCGCGATACGCGGCCCGCGAGAACACGCCCACACCTCTGCCGACTCTCTGCGCCTGGAGATCCGCGACACCGCCGGCGGCGGCTCGCGGTGGGTCGGCGCCCGGAACGTCGTCATCTCCACAGGGCTCGAGCCGCGCATGCCGGACGGTGTGGTGCGGGACGAACGGGTCTGGCACAGCTCGGAGTTCCTCGACAAGTTCGGCAGGGCCGACCACGGGGAGCTGAAGAGCGTCGCGGTGGTCGGCGCCGGCCAGAGCGCGGCGGAGATCACCAAGTTCTTCTACGAGAAGCTCCCGCACGCCCAGGTACACGCGATCCTGCCGTCGTACGGGTACTCCGTCGCGGACGACACCCCCTTCGCCAACCAGGTGTTCGACGCCGACGCGGTCGACGACTACTACTTCGGCGACGAGCCGGTGCGGGACACCTTCTGGCGCTACCACCGCAACACCAACTACGGGGTGGTGGACGACGCCGACATCAGGCACCTCTACCAGATCGCCTACGACGAGGACCTGACCGGCGTCAAGCGGCTGCACTTCCGCAATCTGACGAAGGTTCAGTCCGTGGTGCGCGACGGGCGCGGGGCGCGGGTGCTGCTGAAGTCGCCGCACCACACCGCCGAGCCGCCGCTGCTCGACGTCGACGCGATCGTCTTCGCCACCGGCTACGACACCATGGACCCGACGCGTCTGCTCGGCGACCTCGACCGCTACTGCCTGCGCGACGAGTCGGGGCGCCACCGGGTGACACGTGACTACAGGCTCGTCACCACGCCGGAACTGACCTGCGGCATCTATCTCCAGGGAGGTACGGAGCACACGCACGGACTGACGTCGTCCCTGCTGTCGAACATCGCCGTGCGCAGCGGTGAGATCGCCGACTCCATCGTCCAGCGGCGCGCGGAACGCGACCTGGTGCCGGCCGCGGCCGGAGTCCTCTCGTCCCTCGAAGCCGTGGAAAAGCCGATCTGACTTCTGAGTCGACGTACTTGGCGCATATGACCGTAGGCCCTCGGGAATTTCCCTGAGGGCCTACGGTCATGCCCGGCGGGAAAAGGATAGTTGTAGGTTGAATTCTCGGACCGTTCTCGGGCGGTCCTCGTCCCGCGTTCTCGTCCCGCGTTCTCGTACCGCATTCTCGGGCCGCATTCTCAGGTCGTCCGTTCGATCGGAGGGTTTCCTCCATGGTGCGCATGCCTGCCGCCGCGTAAATTCATTACTCCCACTTGTGTGAGTGGGGCCCGGAGCGGGCCCCGGACGGAGGCGGCACGATGGAATCCATGGCTGGTGCGGTGATCGCGAGCTCGGTGATGCTGAGCGCGACGACGCTCGTCGCCACGGGGCTGCTCTGGGCTTCGGCGGGGACGCGGGAGCGGCGCACGGCCGCCGAGCGTTCCACGGTGCACCAGCAGGAGCTGCGCACCGAACTGACCGAGCTCAGCCGGCGGGTGGGAGCTCTGCAGCGGCTCCTGGAGGGCGTGGACTGACGCGTTCACGAGCCGGAACAAGCCGCTGGAAAGCGGAGGGAAAGCAGCCGGAAAGCAGCCGGAACTCGGGCGATATTCCGTCGATAAGACTGTTCCCTAGCCTCTACCTGTATGAAGACGTGATGCCGGAGCGGCTCACGGTGGAGTGAATATCCCAGGTGGAGGCGACGTACATGACCGGCGAAGAGAACCTCGAGGACTCCGGCCGCCCCGTGACCGACAGCGAGCGCAAGCTGGCCGCCCTGTGGGCCGACGTGCTCGGTGTTCCCATGGAGCGCATCCGACGCACCGACAATTTCTTCGAGATCGGCGGTACCTCGAGGGCCGCGGCGCGTCTGGTGATCGCGCTGGAGCGTCGCCTGACGATCGGCGAGTTCGCGCGGACCCCCTCCCTGACCCATCTGGCGGACCTGCTGGACCAGCGCGTCACGGTCTCCGGGGTCGCGGCTGTCGGTGGTTGAGATGCGTATCGCTGTGGGAGCGCCGTATGAGCGGGGGCCGAGGCCGTGCCTGGCCGGCTGCCCGCACCCGCGACGGGCCGGTTCGACGAATCCGCCCCTCGCACCGTGGAACCGGACGGGTGGCGCCGATCCGTCCAGGCCCTGGCCGAGGAAGTGATCCGCCATGCGTCTAGTCATCGCCGAAGGCTCCGCGATCCTGCGGGCAGGCCTGGCACACGTGCTCGGCGACCGAGGCCACCAGCTGGCCGCGGCCGTCCATGACGCCAGGGTGCTGCCCGCCCTGGTCGCCACGCACCGCCCGGACATCCTCGTCGCCAACGTACGGCTGGCGCCGAGCTGGAGCGACGAGGGGGTGGCGGCGGCACTCGACGCCCGCCGCCGGCATCCCGGCATCGGCGTCCTGCTGTTCTCCGCGACACCTGAACCGCAGCATGTCGCCCGTCTGTTCTCCGGGGACGGTGCCGGTCTCGGGTACCTCGTCCAGGACCGTATGACCGACGCCGACGAGCTGATGGACACGCTCACCCGGATCGCGGTGGGCGGCACGGTCGTCGATCCGCGCATGGTCGGAGCCCTGGCCGCCGGCACCGCGAACCGACGCGGTGACGCTCGCGCCGCTGGGCTCGACGCGCTCAGCGAACGGGAGTTGGAGGTTCTCTCGCTCATGGCGCAGGGCCGCACCAACGGCGCCATCGCCCAGCGGCTCATCGTCTCCCAGGGAACGGTGGAGAAGCGGGTGGCGGCGGTTTTCGACAAGCTGGACATCCCCGGCAGCCCCAGCGACAACCGTCGAGTGCTCGCCGTGCTGCGTTATCTGACAGATCAGCAGGCGTTGACGGCCCCTCTCAGCATCCGGGAGGAGCCGCGGCGACGGATTCTGAATCGCGTGGCCTGACGCTTATGTTGATCCCCCACAGGAGTGGGACCCGGGGCCCGGAGCTTTCCCCCTGGCGTCGGCACCACCTTGAGTAATATGGGGTGTCGGCTGCGGGCCGGGTGAGGCCGGCGGCCGAGGGGGATGGGGTATCGATTGCTCCGTGCGTGTGCCCGCGTATGGCGTCAATCCTCGAGGGACAGAGCGGAATCCAAAGCTCCTCGTGATGTCAGTTCAACCTGATCGACAATTCGAGCGCCGGAAGCTTCGTTCATGCCGGTGCTCGGGTGTTCTGCGCGCCCGTGATCTCGGTACTGAAGGGCCGGGGAATGTCCCATTGTTCAGAACCTGCACATGATCTTGACAATGTAACGACCCGGCTGCTTTCCTCGATTTCAACGGGAGTGCAAAAAGCAATAAATCGACCGCGTACCAAAACTGACCGAGACGGGGGTCATGTACGTGATCTTAGCCAATGGTGTCGATGGCGGAACGGATGGCGCAACGAGGGAGCCTCCACCGCCCCCACCGCGGATGGCGAGGATTATTCCGCAGCGTGGTGGCGCACGAAATGGCAACCCGAGGGCCGACCAGGTGCTGACCACGAGGGTGGGACTGCAGCTGCCGGACGTGCTCACCTTCGAGGAATGGGAGCGGGCAGGACGCCAATTGGCGGGCGTCCTGGATTCGTCCTCGTGGTGGCTGGGTGACTGGCTGACCTATGGAAAAGACCATTACTCCGACCGGTATCAGCAGGGCATACAGACCGCCGGCCTGCGCTACCAGACGCTGCGCAACTACGCATGGGTGGCCCGCCGGTTCGACGTGGGCAGGCGACGGGCACGACTGACCTTCCAGCACCACGCCGAAGTGGCCTCTCTGCCGGTCGCGGAGCAGGACGAATGGCTCAGCCGGGCCGAGGAACTGTCGTGGACGACGAAGCAGCTCCGCAGTGCCCTGCGGGAGGCCAGGGGCGGAGGAGGCGCGAAGTCCGAGAATGCTGCGGCCGTCCGCCAACTGGCGGTCCCGCGCGACCGGTTCGAGCGGTGGCTCAAGGCCGCCGAGTGCAGCGGAGCCGACGTGGACGCCTGGGTGCTCTCCACCCTCGACTCCGCCGCTGAGCTGGTCATCGAGAGCGCTGTCGAGAGCCCTGCCGAAGGCGTTGTCGAGGGTGCTGTCAGGGGCGCGGACGAGGGGACCGCCCTCGCCGAACCACTGGCCGCCGCGCCCGTGTTGGCGCGCGCCGAGCCCGACCGCGAAGCCATGCCCGCGCTTGGGTGACCCATGGGGTGGAATGGCGCCCGCGCGCCCCGACAGTAACGATCCGCCATGGTCAGCCAGTAACGCGTCCGCAGCCGGTTCATGCCACCGGCTCCTTGGGGCCGACTGTCCTGTCAACAGGACGGTCGGTCCTTTTTTACTTGGAAACCTCAATGCGAAACTCTGCTGCGAGGCTCCTCGTTGATTCTCTCCGTGGCCACGTGGATGTCCGGCTGGTTTTCGGCGGCCGTCACCGGCGATTCACCGACGCTTTCCTACGGCTGTCCGGCGGTTGTCCGGCGGTTGTCCCGCGATTTTCCGGTGGTTGGCCGACGGGGTCTCGAGGTCCGCGTTGTCCGGTTCACCGGATACGTGTATTTGGTGACGTGGATTTCAGGCCAATCGCTTATGGGGCAGGCCCGTTGCCTCGGCGATGACGTGGGCGGTGCGCAGGCCCTCGCGGAAGGGTGATCCGGACTGGGCGGGGCGGCAGCGGCCCAGGTCGAGGACGTACTCGGCCATGACCGCGCCCGCGTGGTCGGTGCTGAGCTCGGTGAGCGGGGCCTGACGGCCGTGGGAGGCGAGGACCGACTGGAACGCGCGGGCGTTCTCGAAGGCGCAGACCTTGTCGGCGGTGCCGTGGACCAGATGGATGGGGAGGGGCGGAGCGGTGGCGCAGACGTCCATGGGGGAGGGCAGGGCGAGAAGGGGTTCGGGCTGGTTGTAGCGGGCGGCGATACCGACGACGGCTGCGGGGCGCCAGCCTTCCGGGGGGTCCGCCTGCAGGGCGGTGGCCATGGCGGCGCGGCCGCCGAGGGACCAGCCGACGAGGACGATCTGGGCGGGGTCCCGCACGAAGTCCCAGGCGAAGCGGAGGGACGCCGCGAGGTGGGGGCGGCCGCCGTCGGGGGCGTCGGGACGCCAGTCCGGGACGAGGACGGTGGCGCCGAGGCGGGCGACGGCCGCGGCGAGGCCGCCGAGGACATCGCGCTCGGCGGGACCACGGCCGTGCCAGAGGAGCACGGTGGGGGCGTCGGAGGCGGCCGCACGGTGAATGTCGAGGAGTTGGCCGTCGGACGTGTAGCGGACGGTGTCCAGTATTGCGGTGCTCATCGGTGTCCCCTTGTCCCCTGTCTCCATGTCCCCTGTTGTCCGCCGTCGCCGGGCCGCTGCCGTCGGTCGGCAGTCCGCCGCGGTCCGCTGTTGTCAGCGGCCCGCGATGCGGTCGGCCACACGTGCCAGGCGCGACGACTCGGCGGAGTGCGTCGTGCGTTCGCGGTGGTCGGCGGCTCGATACGTGGCGTACATGCCCTGTACCCCGATCCAGCGCAACGGCTCAGGTTCCCATCTGCGGACTTTGTGGTTGACCCAGGGGAGGGTGGTCAGCTCGGTCGCGCCCGACTGGCCGGAGTCCTGCTGGATCAGGTCGCGGAGGGTGCGGGCGGCGAGGTTCGTGGTGGCGACGCCGGAGCCGACGTAGCCGCCCGCCCAGCCGAGGCCGGTCGAGCGGTCGAGGGTGACGGTGGCGCACCAGTCGCGCGGGACGCCGAGGACGCCGGACCAGGCGTGGGTCACCTCGACGCCGGCGAGTTGCGGGAAGCAGCGCAGCAGGGTCGAGCGCAGCGCCTCGATCGTCGACGGCTGCGTACGGCCGTCGTTGTCGGTGCGGGAGCCGAAGCGGTACGGGACGCCGCGGCCGCCCAGGGCGATGCGGTCGTCGGCGGTGCGCTGGGCGTACATGTAGGCGTGGGCCATGTCGCCGAGGGTTTCCCGGCCTTCCCAGCCGATGGTGTCCCACTGCTCGGGCGTGAGCGGGGCGGTGGCGATCATCGACGAGTTCATGGGGAGCCAGGTGCGCTTGTGGCCCTTCAAGGAGGCGGTGAAACCCTCGGTGCAGCGCAGGATGTAGGGCGCCCGGACCGTCCCGTACGGCGTGACCGCGTGCTTCGGTCTGATCTCGGTGACGGGGGTCGACTCGTGGAGGGTGACGCCGAGTGCCTCGACGGCGGCGGCGAGTCCGCGCAGCAGTTTGACCGGGTGGAGGCGGGCGCCGTGCGGCGTCCAGGTGGAGCCGACGGCGTCGGCCACGCGGACGCGTTCGGCGGTCTCGCGGGCGCCGTACAGCTCGCGATCCTTCTCGCCGTACGAGAGCTCCGTCGCGTGGAAGTCCTTCAGGCGGGCCAACTGGGCGGGTGTGTAGGCGACTTCGAGTACGCCGCCCTGGTGGATGTCCGCCTCGATGTGCTCTTCCGCGGCGGCCCTGATCACCTCGGTGACCGTCTCGTTCATGGCCTGCTGGAGGCGTACGGCGGCGTCGTGGCCGTGCACGCGTGCGTAGCGGTCGCGGCCCGCGATGCCGTTGTAGAGCCAGCCGCCGTTGCGTCCGGAGGCGCCGTAGCCGCAGAACTTCTGCTCCAGGACGGTGATGCGCAGGAAGGGGACGGCCTTCTTGAGGTAGTACGCGGTCCACAGGCCGGTGTAGCCCCCGCCGACGATGACGACATCGGCGCTCGCGTTCCCGGGGAGGGGCTCGCGGGGTGTGGGGGCGACCTGTTGCGCGTGCCAGAGCGATATGCCGCCGTTGACGGTGCGGGACGCGTCGGTGGTGCTCCCCGCGCTGCCCGCACTGCCCGCGCTTTCCGTGCTGCTCATGCGCGGGACGTTAGCCGTTGCGGGCCCTGGGTGTCTCCACCGATCCCGTGCTTGGTCGTGTGAACCGCTTCACGGCCGTGAGTAAGGTCGTATGGGTGATCGATATCCCGGACGAGCTGGTGGCCTCGCAGCACGAATTCAACGGCGAGGCGGGGCTGGCGTTCGTCGCCGCGCTGCCCGAGCGGGTCGACCGGTTCCTGGAGCGCTGGGCACTTCGGGTGAACGGGCCCTCGATGCACGGGAATTGCGCGCTGGTGCTGCCGGTGGTGCGTGCCGACGGGGGCGAGGCCGTGCTCAAGCTCCAGTACCTGGACGAGGAGAACGTGGGCGAGCCCGTCGCGTTGCGCGTATGGGGCGGCGACGGGGCCGTACGGCTGCTCGACAGCGACGACGCCACCGGCACGCTGCTGCTCGAACGGCTCGACGCGGCACGGATGCTGACGTACCTGCCGGACTCGCGGGAGGCGGTGCTCGTGATCGCGCGGCTGCTGGCGCGGCTGACGGCGGTGCCGGCGCCGGCGGGAACGCGGCGGCTCGGGGACATCGCGGCGGGGATGCTGGAGCAGGTGCCCTCGGCGCTGCGACGGGTCGCCGACACGGCGGACCGGCGGCTTCTGGCGGACTGCGCGGCGGCGCTCCGCGAGGTCGCCGACGAGCCCGGCGGGCAATTGCTGCACTGGGACCTCCACTTCGACAACGTCCTCGGCTCCGGCCGTGAGCCGTGGCTCGCCATCGATCCCAAACCTCTCGCGGGAGACCCGGGTTTCGAGCTGTTCCCCGCGCTGCACAACCGCTTCGAGGCGGACGAGATCCTCTGGCGTTTCGATGCCATGACGGACGTTCTGGGGCTCGACCGGGCGCGGGCGCGGGCCTGGACGCTGGGGCGTGTGCTGCAGAACGCGCTGTGGGAGATCGAGTCCGGACGACCGCCCGCGGCGGACCACTTGGAGATCGGGCGGCGGGTTCGGGATTCCGGGTAACCGGTGGTTGCTGACCAGTGGCTGGCAACTGGTAATTGGTTTGGCTCCCCGGATCTCACATGAGTAGCGTCGCTGTCCGTGACCCCGACCTTGCGGACCGCGCGGCTGCTCCTGGACCCGTACACACCCGAAGACGAAGAGAGCTTCGTCGCTCTCTTCCAGGACACGAGGGTGTCCCGATGGATGGGTGACGGGCCTTCCACCGAGGCGGAGGACCGGGCTCTGTTCGGGCGGATCTTCACGAAGGTCTACGCCCAGGACCTCTTCAAGGTGTGGGCCGTGCGTCGGGACGGACGTCTGATCGGGCATGCCGAGATCAAAGCGACCGAGACCGTCGGAGGCCACGAGATCGTCTACGCCCTGGCCCCCGCGGAGTGGGGAACCGGCCTGGGGACCGAACTGGCCGAGAAAATCGTCGCCTACGGGTTCGACACACTCGGGCTGACCGAGGTGCACGCCACGGTGGCTTCGAGCAACCAGGCTTCACTGACTCTGCTGCGCAGGATCGGCTTCGAGCATGTCCGGGACATCGCGGAGGACGACGGCAGCGTCACGCGCGTACTGACGCGCGGCTTGGGAGCCTTCGGCCCCGGCTGAACTTTTCAGCCGAGGCCGGCATCAATCGCCCCGTCTGGGGGCGCAGCCCCCAGGGATGGGACGGGTAGGGGCGGCGGGGGCGAGAACCCCACCCCTGACTCAGGGCTCCAGGACCACCTTGCCGATGGTGCCGCGGGTTTCCAGGGCACGGTGGGCGGCCGCGGCCTCGCGAAGCGGGAAGCGCTGGACGGCCGGCACGAGCCGCCCCGCCGCGGCCTCGCCCAGCGCGCGAAGCTCCAGCGTACGTACGGGATTCGCCCCGCCCGCCTTCCCCATCATCACCGGCCCGAGCACCTGCTCCGACACCCCCTCGACAAGCAGCGGAGCGCCGCCGCGCAGGCCCTCGCCCGACCAGCCGAACACGAGATGCCGGCCGCCCGGGCCGAGGAGACCGACGGCGGTCCGGGCGACCTCGCCCCCCACGCCGTCGAAGACGACCGTGGCGCTCCGCCCGCCAAGGAACCGCTTGACGCGATCCGGCCAGCTCGGGTCCTTGTAGTCGACGGCGAGATCGGCTCCGTTCCTCTCGACGCGGGCCGCCTTCTCCGGGCCGCCCGCGAGACCGATCACGGTGGCGCCGGCGTGGCGCGCGTACTGCACGAGGAGGGTGCCGATGCCGCCCGCGGCCGCCGGGATCACGGCCACGGAGTCCTGGCCGAGCTCGGTGAACTGGAGGATCCCCATCGTCGTACGCCCCGTGCCGATCATCGCGACGGCCTGCGCGAAGTCCAGGTTCTCGGGGACCTCGTGGAGCCGGTCCACGTCCGTGACGGCGAGCTCGGCGTACCCGCCCGGGTGGAAGCCCAGATGCGCTACGACCCGCTTGCCGCGCCAGACTTCGGCGACCCCCTCGCCGACGGACTCGACGATGCCGGCGACCTCACGGCCCGGGACGGTGGGGAGGACGGGCGGCTCGGGGAGCGGGCCCTGGATTCCCTCCCGGAGCGCGGTGTCGAGGAGGTGGACGCCGGCCGCGGCTACGGAGATACGGACCTGGCCGGGGCCCGGTTCGGGGTCCGTGACCCGCTCGTACGTGAGGTTCTCGGCCGGGCCGAAGGCGTGCAGTCGGATCGCGTGCATGGGAGGCTCCTCGATCGGCCGTTGCTGTAAGTGCGCCGTGGTGGAGTCAGCCTCATACCTCAAGCATGCTTGAGGTCAAGTCCGGCCCTGCCTCGGATGTCGAACGCGAGGGACACGGCCTCCAGAGCGCTGTTGAAGGACACCTCGGAGAGCACGCCGGGCGCCGCGACCTGGTCGCCCGCGAGGTAGACGCCACCGCCGCGGTTGACGGCCGGCCGGTCGCGCCAGCTGGTTCCGGGGAGGTCCACGGCGCCCGTGCGGCCGACCGCGAGCGCCTCGCGGCGCCAGGTCACGCGGTCGCGCCAGCCCGCGAAGGCGAGGTCGAGAAGTTCCTCGGCGCGGGCGATGCCGACGGCCCGCGACGCGTCGGGTGCGATCGGGATCTGCCCCTGGATGAGCTGCTCGCCGGCCGGCGCGAGCGTACGGTCCTGGGCGGTGAACCGCTCGATCCAGCCCGCCGTGTCCAGGTCGGACACGGCGAACGCGTCGCCCCGACGGGTGCGTACGGCCAGATCGATCAGGACCGTACGGCCGCTCGTCCAGGTCAGCGAGTCGTCGCGGAGGAGGCGGCGGGCGGCGTCGAGCGAGGTGGCGACGATGATGGGGCCGTCCTTGGTCTCGGGGAGGGTGTCGACGCGGGAGAGGGTCTCCATGCGCACGCCCAGGTTCCAGGCGCGGGCCGCCATCCGGTCGATGACCGAGGCCCAGCCGCCGCGCGGGTAGGCCGCCTCCGGCGGCAGCTTGGTGGCGCGCCGCAGCCGCTCCTGCACGAAGGCCGCCGAGAGCGCGCCCGGGTCGTGGTGGAAGAGGGCGACGGCGGAGTAGTACGCCGCCGCGTTCGCCCCCTCTTCTCCTGCGAGCCCGGTGGCCCAGGTCCTGAAGTCGGTGTCCACGGGCGCCTGTTCGGGCGTACGGCGCAGGAGTTTGAGCATCGCGAACGGCGGCGTGCGGCGCAGCGCGCCCTTGTGGCGCAGGCGTATCCGGGCCGCTTCCAGGGGCGGGATCGGGGCGAGTTCGCCGATCAGGTCGCGCTGCCTGAGCCAGGTCCAGTGCGGGCCTCCCTTGTAGAGGGCGTGCGGACCTTCGTTCGTCTTGTACGGGCCCTCCGCGGTGCGGGCACGGCCGCCGAGGGTGTGGTGGGCTTCGTACACGGTGACCTTGGCGCCCGCCTCGGCGGCGGTGATGGCCGCGGTGAGTCCGGCGAAGCCGCCGCCGACGACGGTGATGCGGTGCATGGCTGGGGGTCTCCCTCTGCTCCGGTGGCTTGCTTTGTATGTACGACATGTGGACGGCCCCGGAATGTGACACCCAGGGCCGATGAGTGGCGTTGTTGCTGGTCAGGGGGTTGGTCAGGAGGACTGCCAGGAGGGATTGTCAGTGGCGGGAGGCACTATGGGGCCATGGTGCGAAAAGGAGCGGCCGATGCGGGGCGGACGGCGCGGGCCCAGGCTGTGAAGAGGGCGCGGCGGCCCGAGGTGCGGCTGCCGCCGCTGGTGGCGTTCGAGGGCGGTGAGCTGGAGCCGGACGGGGATTACGACGGGCTGGAGTTCCGTGAGGCGGACTTCGTGGGGCAGGACGGCGGGGGCGCCCGGTTCATGGACTGCGCGCTGACGGGGTGCGCGCTGGACGAGACGCGGCTGCATCGTGCGCGGCTGCTGGACTCCGTCCTCACGGGCATGCGGGGTGTCGGCACCGACCTGGGCGAGGCGACCCTGCGTGACGTGGAGATGGTGGACGCGCGGCTGGGTGGCGTGCAGTTGCACGGCTCCGCACTGGAGCGGGTGGTGATCC
The DNA here is from genome assembly GCF_005768555.2 of Streptomyces sporangiiformans. Classification (GTDB taxonomy): domain Bacteria; phylum Actinomycetota; class Actinomycetes; order Streptomycetales; family Streptomycetaceae; genus Streptomyces; species Streptomyces sporangiiformans. The sequence goes on along the minus strand of NZ_VCHX02000161.1, from coordinate 23,749 downwards.
GCGGCGGAAAGATCGACTACCTGAACCTGCGCAAGGCCAGGCTCAAGGACGTCGTCTTCGAGGGATGCGTCCTGGTCGAACCGGACTTCGGGGGTGCGCGGCTGGAGCGCGTGGAGTTCGTGGACTGTGTGCTGAAGGGGGCGGACTTCAGCGCGGTGACCCTGGTGGATGTGGACCTGAGAGCGGCGGCGGAGGTGGACATCGCCCGGGGAGTGGACCGGCTGGCGGGCGCGGTGATCAGCCCGGCTCAACTGCTGGACTTGGCACCGGTGTTGGCGGCGGCGATGGGGGTGAGGGTGGAGGCGTTCGAGTAGGGGACCCGGTGAGCGCGGGCCGGCGTCGATCAGCCCGTCTGGGGGCACCTCCCAGCGGTAGCTGGGGGAGTTTGCGGACGAGGCCGTCAGGCCGATACGGGGTCTGAGGGGGGGAGCCCCAGAGGGTGGCGCCGCCTCAGGGCACCCTGGGGAAGCGGGCCTCCAGCGTCCAGATCACCGGGTTCTCGCGGAGCGCCTCGTGCAGATCGACGAGGTCGGCGATCACGTCGTGCAGGAAGTCCCGGGCCTCCCGGCGCAGTTCGGCATGGGCGAAGGTCAGCGGCGGCTCGGCCGGCGGCAGCCACTCCGCCTCGATGTCGACCCAGCCGAAGCGGCGCTCGAAGAGCATGCGGTCGGTGGACTCGGTGAAGTCCAGCTCGGCGCGCTGGGGGCGGGCGGCGCGGCTGCCGAGCGGGTCCTGGTCGAGCCGCTCGACGATGTCGCACAGCGCCCACGCGAAGTCGAGCACCGGCACCCATCCCCAGGCTGTGGACAGCTCGCGGTCCGCCTTCGTGTCGGCGAGATACACGTCCCCGCAGAACAGGTCGTGCCGCAGCGCGTGCACGTCCGCCCGGCGGTAGTCGGTCTGCGGGGGGTCCGGGAAGCGCAAGGAGAGGGCGTAGCCGATGTCGAGCACGTAGGTGATGGTGTCATGGGGCCTCATAGGATCGTAGCCATGTCCCGGTCCGCACCCCTTGTCCCGCTCCTCCTCCTTCTCGCCCTCGCCCTCACCGCGTGCGGCGGCGGTGCGCGGACGACCGGAGCAGAAGGTGCGGACGACCCGTACTTCCCCAAGTCGGGCAACGGTGGATACGACGTCACGCACTACGACCTCACCCTGGCCTACGACCCCGCCGCGCGTCGTCTGACGGGAAAGGCGGAGATCGAGGCGCGCACCGAGCAGGACCTCAGCGCGTTCCACCTCGACCTGGCGGGACTGAAGGTCGAATCCGTGGACGTGGACGGCCGCTCCGCCGGTTTCAGCCGTGACGGCCAGGAGCTGACCGTCCGGCCGCGCGATGTCCTCGACGAGGACAGGTCCTTCCGCACGACCGTCCGCTATTCCGGTGTCCCGGAGACGATCACCGATCCGGACGGTTCGCGGGAGGGCTGGCTGAGGACGGCGGACGGCGCCCTCGCCCTCGGCGAGCCCACCGGCTCGATGGCCTGGTTCCCCGGCAACCACCACCCGAGCGACAAAGCCGCGTACGACATCACGGTCAGCGTGCCCGAGGGCCTGAAGGCGGTGTCCAACGGCGAGTTGCGGCGCGAGGAGACGAAGCGGGGACGTACCACCTTCGCCTGGCACATGGCGGACCCGATGGCGACGTACGCGGCGACGGTCGCGATCGGCGACTACGACACGCGGCGCTCCAGGACCGCGGACGGTCTCCCGGTGTACGTGGCCGTCGACCCCGACCAGTCCAGGGCGAGCGCCAAGGTTCTCGGCCGTATCCCCGAGGTGATGGAGTGGGCGGAGCTGAACTTCGGCCCGTACCCCTTCTCCTCGACCGGGGCGATCGTCGACCGCGTGCACGACTCGGGCTACGCCCTGGAGACCCAGACGCGCCCCGTCTTCCCCGGCGCTCCCGACACCGAACTCCTCGTCCACGAACTGGCGCACCAGTGGTACGGCAACTCCGTCACCCCCAAGACCTGGCGCGACATGTGGCTCAGCGAGGGTTTCGCGACGTACGCGGAGTGGCTCTGGCGGGAGGACCGCGGCGGCGACACGGCCCAGGACACCTTCGACGCGCTCTACGAGGGCGACTACTACGAGACCGCGTCGGACAACGAGGCGGTGTGGGCCTTCCCGCCCGCCGAGCCCCCGGACGCCGCGAGCATCTCCGACACCCCTGTCTACGACCGCGGCGCCATGGTCATCCACAAGATCCGCGAGACCGTCGGCGACGACACCTTCTACGACATCGTCCAGGGCTGGGCGACCGCCCACCGCCACGGCAACGCGGACACCGACGACTTCACGACGTACGTGGAGAAGGCGGCGCCGGACAAGGACTTCAGCGGGATCTGGGACGACTGGCTGTACGGGGACGGCAGGCCGAGCAGCCCCTGAGGGACAGTCACGAGCTGTCCGCGGCTGCTTGCCGGACCAGCCGGACCAGCCGGATATGGCTGTGCCCATTTCTTCCTTCGCACCTGACCGGCGAAATCACCGCACCGCTCCGATAACATGATCGGCTCACGACGAGCGCCCTCATCGGTCGTCCTTCACCAGAAAACCATGCTATTGAGCGCGAAAAGTGACCTATTTAACTAAAATCTAACAAAACGGCCAAAACAATTGATACCTATAGCATCGCGAATATTTTCGCGAATAAACTGCAGAACTGCTGTCGCCGCGTGGCGTCAACCGCGGGCGATACTGTGGGCCACGGCGGGTGTGGTGGCCCTCGGATTCCTCATTGCACTGGAGATCGCCGCGCGTCGCTACGACCTGCCGGGGCCGATCACCAACCAGGTGCGAGAGGTGATATTTCCCCCGCAATCAGGTTTCCTGCTGTACGCCAGCATGGCGTTGATGATGGTGGTGCTCACCTGGCGGCAGCGGTTCATCGCGGCGGGTGCGGCGATCGGCATCGATGTCGCCTTCTTGCTGGTGCGGTGGGCGGTCGACGCCAAGACGACCGAAGGCCACCCCTTCGGCAACGGCGCGTTGTGGGTGATCCTGGGCTACGCGGTCATCGCTGTCACGCGCCGCACAGGCCCGGAACGTGTCCTGCTGCTGAAGGGCGTCGGGCTGGGCCTGCTGCTGGTGGCCGGCCGTAAGACCGGCGATACCTGGCTGCTCATCACGGCCAAGACCCACCCGGCGGTGCTCGACGAGTACGTGGCAACCGCCGATCACGCGCTGGGCGACCCGTCCTGGCTGGTGGGCCGGATCGTCACGGCCGCCGGCCCGGTCGGCGCCCATGTTCTCGACTTCGTCTACGTACAACTCGCGGTGGCCGCGGTCATCGTCGCGCTGTACCAGATGCGTGACGTGGCGGCCGAGCGCCGCTTCCCGGGCCATCATCTGGTGCGCACCTTTCTGGTCATAGGCCTCCTCGGGCCGGGCATCTACATGCTCTTCCCGGTGGTCGGACCGATCTTCACCTACGGCACCGGTGCCTTCGGCACCGGCGGCGAGCACTGGGCGGTGGCCAACCTGTGGCCGGACACGCCGCCTCCGCTCAATACCCCGCAGCCGTTCACGTACGACGAGATCACCCCTCGCAACTGCATGCCCAGCCTGCACACGGCGTGGGCTACCGCGATCTTCATTCATTCCCGCAAGGGCCCACGGATTCTGCGATTCGCGGGCGCGTTCTGGCTGGTCGCCACGCTCGGCGCGACGCTGGGATTCGGCTACCACTACGGCGTGGATCTCATCGCCGGCGTGGTGTTCGCGCTCACGATCGAGGAAGGGCTGCGCTCGCACGCACGTGGCTGGGACCGGTCAGCAATCCAGCGGGTCGCCTACGGCGCAACGGTCTTCGCCGCGCTCTTGGTGTCATATCGCTATCTGCCGAGGGAGATGGCCGAACATCCGTGGGTGTTCGGACCACTTCTTGTCCTGGCGATGGCCTCAGTGATCCACAGCTATGTGCGGACCACCAAGCTCTGGGATCCGAAGGCCGCACCGGCGCAGCAACCGGAACCGCAACCCGAACTGGTTTGAGCCATGTTGAGGCTAGGTCTGAGGTCGGTGTGCGGGAGGCAGGAGGCATCGGATGATTGATGTTGTGACATCTCATCGTTTCGATGTGGACGAGTTCCTTCAGCAGCCGCTCACGGCGCGGATTGCGACGAACGGCCCGACCGTGCGTCCTGTCTGGTTCCTCTGGGAGGCCGGAGCGTTCTGGGTCCTGACAGGGCCGTGGGCCCGGTTGTCCGGCCGTGTGAGAGAGGATCCGAGCGTCGCGCTTGTGGTGGACGAATGCGATCTCGCGACGGGGCGTGTTCGTCAGGTGATCGCCCGGGGGCGTGCCGAACTCGTGCCGTTCGACGTGGCCAGGGGGCGGCGCAAGCTGGTCCGCTATCTAGGGGCAGACGAGTCCCTGTGGGACGCGCGCTTCGTGCACTATCTGCACGATGATCCGGGTGAACGAGGCACGATGTGGCTGCGTTTGGTGCCGACTTCGCTGACGGCACAGGATCTGAGCTATTCCGTGGCTTCGTGATGGGGCAGTCGTCGAGGTCAGAAGCTGACGCGCACCGTCACGTCGATACGACTCCCGCCCTCGGTCACGACGCCGCGGATAAACCGGTTTCCGGCGGGAGTGACGGTGTGTCAGGGTCGCCCGATGGATCAATCCCGACGTGAGCTGATGCGCTGGCAGTTCGAGCTGACCTGGTCGCTGTTCGAGTACCACCTGGAACGGCTGGAGTCCGAGGACTTCCTGTGGGAACCGGTGCCGCTCTGCTGGACGGTTCGTCAGGACGCCGACGGGACCTGGGTGCCGGACTGGGCGGAGACCGAGCCCGAGCCCGTCCCGGTCCCCACGATCGGCTGGGTGAGCTGGCACATCGGCTGGTGGTGGAGTGTGACCATCGACCACGCGCGGGGACGAACGCCTCGGGAGCGGACCGAGATCACCTGGCCGGGCGACGGACGTGCGGCCGTCGAGTGGCTGCGCGGCCTGCGCGGCGACTGGCTGGCGGTCCTGGACGGCCTCACCGATGCCGACCTGGAGGCCGCGGCCCCGTTCCCCTGGCAGAACGACCCCGAGCACACCGTCGCCCACATGGTCGGCTGGGTGAACGCGGAACTGATGAAGAACGCCGCCGAGATCGGCCAACTCCGCCTCCTGCGGGTCGCGTCCACGGGATGAACTCAGGTCCGGGTGCGCGGCGTGGGGCGGGGGCGGGGGGTGAGAGTGTCGGCCTCTGGTCGGGCAGAAGGGATGCCCGGCCGGGGCGGTGAAGACCGCCTCGAACGGAGGGAGCCTCCGGCCGGGCGGCCGGAGGCTCCATCGGGAAGTCCGTGAAGAAGGTGGAGCTCAGACGTTGACGCCGAAGTCCTGCGCGATGCCCACCAGGCCGGACGCGTAGCCCTGGCCCACGGCGCGGAACTTCCACTCCGCGCCGTTGCGGTACAGCTCGCCGAAGACCATGGCCGTTTCGGTGGCGGCGTCCTCCGACAGGTCGTAGCGCGCGATCTCCGCGCCGCCGGCCTGGTTCACGATGCGGATGTAGGCGTTGCGGACCTGGCCGAAGTTCTGGGAGCGGTTCTCGGCGTCGTAGATGGAGACCGGGAAGACGATCTTGTCGACGTCGGCGGGGAGGCCGGCCAGGTTGACGTTGATCGCCTCGTCGTCGCCCGCGCCCTCGCCCGTGCGGTTGTCGCCGGTGTGGACGATGGTCTGGTCGGGGGTCTGCTTGTTGTTGAAGAAGACGAAGTGGCCGTCCGAGTAGACCTTGCCCTGCGTGTTGACCGCGATGGCCGAGGCATCCAGGTCGAAGTCGGTACCCGTGGTGGTCCGGACGTCCCAGCCGAGGCCCACGGTGACGGCGGTCAGGCCCGGAGCCTCCTTGGTGAGCGAGACGTTGCCACCCTTGGACAGGCTTACAGCCATTGTTGGGAGTCCTTCCCTCGTTGACGTACATACGACGGTGCGGTGCGTTGGGCTTCGTACTGGGACGAAGCTACCGTCACCCGTACCAACGCCGAGGGGGGTCCCTCGGGTTCCGTTGGTCTTTACTTTCTTTACCTGAGCACGCGAAAACGGGGTGACGTGGACCGGACAGGCGCGCGACCATGGAGCCATGTCCGGTCCCTACGTCATCCGCGGCTCCGTCTCACTGCCCGAGGCCGAGCTCATGTGGCGTTTCTCGCGCTCCTCGGGGCCCGGCGGACAGCACGTCAACACCAGTGACTCGCAGGTCGAGCTCCGGTTCGACCTGGCGAAAACGGAGGCACTGCCTCCGGTCTGGCGGGCCAGGGCCCTCGAGCGGCTCGCCACGAAGCTCGTCGACGGTGTCGTCGTCGTCCGCGCCTCCGAGCACCGCTCCCAGTGGCGCAACCGCGAGACCGCGGCCGTACGGCTTGCCGCGCTGCTCGCCGAGGCCACCGCCCCGCCGCCCAAACCGCGCCGGCCCACCCGCATCCCCCGCGGCATCAACGAACGTCGCCTGCGGCAGAAGAAACAGCGCGGCGACACCAAGCGCGGGCGCTCCGGCCGGGACTGGGGATAGGGCTCCCACGGTCACCAGCCGGCAAGACCTGTTCGCCGGTCACCCCAACTGCCGGTACCTGCCCCGGAAATACGCCAGCGGTCCGCCCTCCGCACTCGGCACCGCCGCCGTCAGCACCCGCGCGATGACCAGCGTGTGATCGCCGGCGGTCACACGCTGCTCGGTGCGGCACTCCAGGGTCGCCAGCGCGCCGCCCACCAGTGGTGCCCCGGAGACCTCTCCCCGTACGTACGGGATGTCGTCGAACAGGAGGCGGTCGGAGATGCGGCCCTTCATGGCGAAGCGGCCCGCGATGTGACGTTGGCTCTCGGACAGGACGGAGACCGCCCACACCGGCTGCTCGGCGAGCAGGTCGTCCATGCGGGAGCCCTCGCGCAGGCCGACCAGGACCAGGGGCGGATCCAGGGACACGGACATGAAGGAGGTCGCCGTCATGCCCACGTTCTCGCCGCCCGGACCCTCGGGGTCCAGCGGGGGTTCGTACGCGGTCACCAGCACCACGCCCGCGGCCAGTCTGGACATGGCGGCGCGGAACTCGTCGTCACTCACCCCATCAGGATGCCTGTCGGGGGAGGGAGTCAGGGGCACGGGTGGGGCAGGGGGAGTCGTCGGCACGGGAAAACGCTAGTCTCCTCGCCTCGGCCGGCGCATCGGACCAGCGCCCGAGCCAGGTCCTAGGACCCGCGTAGGACCCACGGAAAACCCATGGAGGACCCATAGGACCCACGTCGCATGGAGGGGTGCAAGTGATCTTTTTCACTGTGCGGGAGAGACCGTCACTGTGCAGACACGACCACACATACTCCATATATATGCGCTCAGTAAACGCACTGTGAAAACACGGAAACTCTCCACAGTTGCCCACGCTGAGCTGTGACTTGAGTCACAGGAGCCATATTTTGTTGACCCTGTGTACCGAGTGGGCAGCGCGCTGTGATTCAGTGGCGGGAACGCTGCAATCGATAGGCGATCAGCGGACGGTCAGTAGTCGACCAGTATGCGATCAGTAGGCGATCAGTACAGACGAGTGCAGACGAATCAACACGACGAGCCTGGATAACTCTGGAGTTGCTGTCGAGGTCTCGGGGAGAGCGAGCATGGAGACCGAGTCGGAGCCGTACGTCCGTCTTGCGACCCTGCGGCAGCTGCATCAGGTCATGGCGGACATGAACACGGCGCGCAGCCTCGCCGACACCCTGCAGACGGTCGCCGACGGAGTCGTGACGGGCCTGGGCTACGAACTGGCCTGCGTCAATCTCGTACGCCCCGACGGGGATCTCGTCGTCGCCGCCCTCGCGGGCAACTCCGCGGCCGAGGCGCTCATCACCGGACGCGTCGGCTCCCGCGCCTCCTGGGAACGCCGGCTGACCATGGGCGAGGCATGGGGCGACCTGCGCTTCATACCCCACACCGAGGGCTGGGTCCTCGACGAGGACGACGTCCCGCAGTGGTACACCGACGGCCCCGCGCCGCGCTTCGAGGACGAGTGGCACCCCTCCGACCGTCTCTTCGCGCCCATGTACACGCCGGGCGTGTCCGGCGGCTCGTGCGGCGAACTGATCGGCGTCCTCTCCGTCGACCGGCCGCGCAACGGCCGGCGCCCGGGCGCGTGGGGGCGCGAGGCGCTGCAGATGTACGCCTTCCAGGCGGCCATCGCGATCAGCAACGCCCGGCTGCGCGCGAACATGCAGCGCGCGCTCGTACGCCTGGAGAGGGAACAGCAGGCCCTGCGCGCCAGCGAGGAGAGCTTCCGCCAGGCCTTCGAGTACGCCCCGTCCGGCATGGCCATCGCCGAGATGGGCGGCGACCAGCACGGGCGGATCCTGCGGACGAACGACGCGCTGTGCCGGCTCCTCGGCCGCCCCGCCTCCGCGATGCGCCGCTACTCGTTCTCCGACCTGGTCCACCCCGAGGACATCGGCACACTGCTGCGTACGTCCGCCGAGGGCGGGCGCGCCGAGCTCAGGCTCGGGCGCCGGGACGGGACGTACCTCTGGGTGTCGCTGCGCAACAGCGTGGTCGCGGACGCCACCGACGGGCCGCGCTTCCTGCTCACCCACGTCGAGGACATCGAGGAGCGCAAGCGCCGCGAGCTCCAGCTCGCCCACCGCGCCTCGCACGACTCGCTCACCGGGCTGCCGAACTCCGCCGAGCTGCGCTCCCGGCTCTCCGCCCGCCTGTGCAGCCGCCCGCAGGCCGTGGCGCCGAGCGCGGTGGACACGCTGGACGCGGCCTACGGCGGGTACGGCGAGAACAAGGAGCACCGGGGGCAGAGCGGACCGCCCGCGTTCGGCGCGAACGGGAACGCCTTCGACTTCCCGCCGGCCCCCGAAGCCTTCGGCGCGTACGACCACCATGTGCACACCGTCGCGCCGGACGGCGACACGGACGACGGGACCAAGGGGCTCGCGGTCCTCTTCTGCGACCTGGACGGCTTCAAGTCGATCAACGACCGCTTCGGGCACAACGCGGGCGACGCGGTGCTGATCGAGGTGGCGCGACGGCTGAGCAGCGGCGTACGCGACGGGGACACGGTCGCGCGGCTCGGCGGCGACGAGTTCGTGGTGCTCGCCGACGGGCTCGGCCGGGCCGACGCGCAGGACCTCGCGGTGCGGCTGCGCAACGAGATCATCCAGCCGATACGGGTCGACGGCCGCGGGATGCGGGTCGGCGCGAGCTTCGGCATCGGATGGGCACATTGCGGCATGACCGCGGACGAAGTGTTGAAGTCAGCTGACGAACGGATGTACGTCGAGAAACGGTCTCGTCCCAAAACTCACCGGCGCGCGGGCTGAACCGCAGGTCAGCGGCACAGTGGGACGAAGAGCACACGTTTGGCCCAGTCCGAGCGGGTAGGCTCGCACTTCTACTCACGTACGCATCTGAACCGCACCTGTTGAGGAGTACCTAGGGATGACGCCCGGCAACAACGGCGCGAGCACGCCCGAGGACGACGACCCGTTCGGCTATCTGTACGCCGACGGACGGGACGCCGGAGCCACGCCGCCCAGCGGGGGCGGCGGCTATGGCTACCCCGGCTCGGTCAACCGGGTGCGGGCGGTCGGCGAGCGCCAGTACGGCCAGCAGGGTCAACAGAGCCAGCAGGCCCAGACCGCGCAGTACGCGCAGGCTCCGTACGGCCAGCAGCAGGCGCCGCAGCAGCAGGGCTCGCAGGGCGGGCCCAACGCTCACTACCAGGCGCCCGAGACGTTCCCCGGTGGCGCGCCCACCACGCGCCAGTCGCTGCACGGCGGCGGTGGCGGCCGTCGTGGCCCCAACACCAAGGGCCTCCTGATCGGCGCGATCTCCGTCGTCGCCGTGGTCGTCATCGGCATCGGCGCGGCCATGATCGGCAGCGACGACGGCGACAAGGGCACCGACGACGCGGGCTCCGCGCCGTCGGCCGCCCAGACCGTCGAGCCGAGCGAGACGGCGAAGAAGCCGGCCGAGGAAGAAGAGGTCGACCTGCCCACGATCGACGCGAAGGCGCTGAAGCTGGACGGCGGCGCGACGACGGCGTCGGACGTCAAGGGCGCCAAGTCGACGGGCGGTACCTATGTGGCGGGCCTCAACGCGCCCGGGGCCCAGGTCACCTGGACCGTCAACGGCATCCCGAAGGACGGCGTCTACACCCTCTTCGCCGGATACAGCGCCGCCGGCGAGGACGGCGAGATGACGCTCACCGTCAACGGCAAGCCGTTCGGCAGCAAGCTGAACCTCGGCAACTTCGCAGGCGCCCCCCAGGGTGACTTCGAGAAGGGCTGGACGCAGACCTACGCCTGGCCCAGCCTCAACAAGGGCACGAACACGATCTCGGTCTCCTGCCAGGACGGCGACAAGTGCGATGTGCTGCTCGACCAGCTGTGGTTGAAGGAAGGCAAGGTCAAGAACTAGGGCCTGACCGCCCACAGCGCACAGCCCACGGCCCACGGCCCACGGCCCCGCGCCCCTGAAGGGCGCTCGTCGGGCTGTGCTGGGCGCTCGTCAGGCCGCGTTCGCCTCGTCCGTCACCGTCACCCGGGCCAGCAGGTCCTCGTACGCGGCGCGGTCGAACTCGCCCGCCGCGGGCGCCCGTACCGTCGCCGCGGACAGGGCCGCCGCGCGGGCCAGCCGGTCCGGCCACGGCAGATGCTCCACCAGCCCCGACAGCAGCCCGGCGACCGCCGAGTCGCCCGCGCCCGTGGGGTTGCCCCGGACGGGGTGCGGGGGAGTGGCGCGCCAGTGGCCCTGGGGCGTGTGGGCGAGCAGGCCCTCCGGGCCCAGGGAGGCGACGACCGCGTGGGCGCCGCGGCGGCGGGCGTCGCGGGTGGCCAGCAGGGGCTCGTGGGAGCCGGTGAGTTCGGCCAGTTCGTCGGCGTTCGGTTTGACGATGTCCGGGCGGGCGGCCACCCCGCGCTGCAGAGGTTCACCGCTGGTGTCCAGCAGGACCGGGACGTCCGCCGTGCGGGCGGTGCGGATCAACTGGGCGTACGCGCCCACTGGCACCCCGGGCGGCAGACTGCCGCACAGGGCCACCGCCGAGGCGGAGCGCAGCAGATCCTCGTACGCCTCCTGGAACGCCGACCACTCCGCGGACGAGACGAGCGGGCCCGGCTCGTTGAGCTGGGTGGTGTCGCCGCTGGTGTCATCCGCGACGGCGATGGTGCGGCGCGTGCCGCCCTCGACCGGCACCAGCGCGTCGGTGACGCCGGCGAACGCCGTCAGCTGGTCCTGGAGGGCGCGGCCCGTCGCGCCGCCCACGAAACCCGTGGCCGTCACCTCGTGGCCGAGCGCCGCGAGCACCCGGGCCACGTTCAGGCCCTTGCCGCCGGGCCGTTCGGTCACCTCGGTCACCCGGTGCGAGGTGTGCGGGCGCAGCGACCGTACGCGATAGGTGATGTCGAGAGCGGTGTTCAGCGTGACCGTGAGGATCACCTGGGCCGACCTCCCCCGGGTAGTACGCGCTTTCTCGTTCCGGAGGCCCGATCATGCCAAAGAGAAGGCGGCCGGCCCAGTCCCACAGGCCGCCGCCCCCCCTCAACAGAGGTTGAAATCAGCCCAGTTGGGGCTCAACCACCCATGCGCCGCGGCGCATCACGCCCTTGAGGGCGAAGTCGGCGTCCAGGACCACCAGATCCGCGTCCTTCCCCGGCTCCAGCGAGCCCACCCGGTCGTACATGCCGAGCAGCTTGGCCGGGGTGGCGGAGACGGCGGCGACGATGTCCTCGACGGACAGCCGGTCGACGGCGACGGCACGCTTGAAGGCCCGGTCCAGCGTGAGCGTCGAGCCCGCGATCGACCCGCCCTCCACCAGTCGCGCCACGCCGTCGCTGACCTCGACCTCCAGCGGGCCGAGCATGTAGCGGCCGTCGCCGAATCCCGCCGCGTCCATCGCGTCCGTGATGAACGCCACCCGGTCCGCGCCCGCGTGATGGAACGCCAGTTCCAGGGAGGCCGGGTGCAGATGGGTGCCGTCGTTGATCAGCTCGACCGTGATCCGCTCGTCCTCCAGCAGCGCCGCGATCGGACCGGGCGAGCGGTGCCCGAGGGTGGGCATCGCGTTGTAGAGATGCGTCGCCACGGTGGCGCCCGCCTCGATGGCCTCCACCGTCTGCTCGTACGTCGCGTCCGTGTGCCCGATCGCCGCGATCACCCCGTGCTCCGCGAGGAGGCGTACGGAGGCGATGCCGCCCGGCAGTTCAGTGGCGAGCGTGACCATCTTGGCCTGCCCGCGCGCCGCGTCGATCAGCTTGCGCACCTCGGACGGGTCCGGGTCGCGCAGCAACTCCTCGGAGTGCGCGCCCTTGCGGCACGGCGAGATGAACGGTCCCTCGAAGTGGATGCCAGCGATGTCGCCCTGCTCGGCCAGTTCGGAGAGCAGACCGGCGCGCTGGGCCAGCGCGTCCATGTCGCCGGTGACGGTCGACGCGACGGTCGTCGTGGTGCCGTGCAACCGGTGCGTGTGGACGCCCTTCAGGACCTCCTCCACGCTCCCGGAGGTGAAGGACGCGCCGCCTCCGCCGTGGTTGTGCACATCCACGAAGCCGGGGACCAGCCAGTGGCCCGACAGGTCGATCACCTCGGAATCGTCGTGCGGGCTTCCGGCGATCCGCGTGCCGTCGACGATCACGCGGCCTCCGTCCACGATTCCGGTAGGCAGCACCACCCGAGCACCGGCGTAAATCTTGCTAGTGGCCATCAGGTGGTTACCTCCGGAAAGTCGTGGGTGGTCGGTCGCCGTGGTGGTCGTGGTCGCTGTGGTCGTTCTCGTCGTCGTTGTCGTGGTTGCCGCGGTCGTTGTGGTTGCCGGGGTGGTCGTGGTCGTCGTGGTCATCGGATCCGTCATCGGGTGGCGAGCAGGTCCCAGGCCAGCAGCCCGGCGCCCAGGCACCCGGCCGTGTCGCCCAGTGCCGCCGGGACGACGGACGGCACCTTCTGGAAGGTGACGCGCCGCTCGATGGCGGCCCGCAGCGGTGTGAACAACGTTTCCCCGGCCTCGGCGAGACCGCCACCGATGATCAGAGTGCGCGGGTCCAGCAGGGTGAGCGCGGTGACGAGGCCGTCGGCGAGCGCGTCCACCGCCTCCTGCCACACCGCGCACGCACGCGGGTCCCCGGATTCGACGGCCTTCGCGCAGTCCGCGGCGTCCGCCTCCGGATCGCCGGACGCCTCGGCCCAGGCCTGGCTGACCGCCGCCGCGGAGGCGAACCGCTCCAGGCAGCCGCGCTGCCCACACGGACACGGGGTCCCCCCGGGACGTACGACGATGTGTCCGATCTCGCCGGCGAATCCGTGCGCCCCCGCCTCCACGCGGCCGTCGATGCCGATCGCGCCCGCGATCCCCGTGCCCAGCGGCACGAACAGGAACCGGTCGGCGCCGCGGCCCGCCCCGATCCGGCCCTCGGCGAGCCCGCCGGTGCGGACGTCGTGCCCGAGCGCCACGGGGATGCCGTGCAGCCGCTCGCTGATCAGATCCCGCAGGGGTACGTCGCGCCAGCCGAGGTTGGCCGCGTACACCGCGACGCCCCGCTCGGCGTCCACGATGCCGGGGACGGCGACGCCGGCGGCCGCCGCGCTCTCGCCGAAGTGGCGCTCTCCGTGCGCGCGCAGCTCGGCCGCGAAGTCGAGGATCGATTCGACGACGGCGTCCGGGCCGCGCTCTCGGCCCGTGCCTCGGCGGGCCTGGTGCAGCAGGTCGCCGTCGGCCCCCACGAGGGCGGCCTTCATCCCGGTGCCGCCCACATCGAGGGCGATGACATGTTCCACGGGGACAGTCTCGCCCCTTACCCCGTGAGAGGTCTAGTCCACTCACCTGGTGTAGACCTATAGTTCGCGTGCTGAGACATTCAACGATCGTGGCGCCCCGGCAGGCATGCCTGGTGTGACGCGTGGCAGCAAGAGCAGCAAGACAGGCATGACAGGCAAGGCAAGACAGGCAGGGGAACCGGTGCAGCGGCGAGTGACAGGTCTGATCTCGGTGATGTCCGCCCTGGGCATGGTGGCGGTGCTCAGTGGCTGCAGCGGCAGCTCCGACGCCGACTCCCAGGACGTCACGCTCAAGCTGGTGGCGGCCGACTACGGCGACTCCAAGGCGAACAGCTCCCAGAAGTACTGGGACAAGCTCGTGAAGGAGTACGAGAAGAAGCACCCCGGCATCAAGATCGACGTCAGCGTCCACTCCTGGAACGACGTCGACGCCAAGGTCAAGAAGATGGTCGCCGACGGGCACGCCCCCGATATGGCGCAGATCGGCGCGTACGCCGACTACGCCGCCAAGAACCAGCTCTACAAGGTCGACGAGCTGCTCTCCATACCCGTCCAGGCCGACTTCGTCTCCCGGCTCGCCGAGGCGGGCGAGGTGAGGCGGGTGCAGTACGGCATGCCGTTCGCCTCCTCCACGCGGCTGCTGTTCTACAACAAGAAGCTCTTCGCCGACGCGGGCCTCACCCCGCCGCAGAGCTGGAGCGACCTCGCGGCCGCCGCCAAGGTCCTCAAGTCGCGCGGGGTCAAGATCCCGTACGCGCTGCCCCTCGGGCACGAGGAGGCCCAGGCCGAGACCATGATGTGGCTACTGAGCGGGGGCGGCGGCTATGTCGACGGCGTCAGCTCCTACGGCCTCGACTCCGAGCAGAACGTCGACACCTTCGACTGGCTCAAGAACGAGCTGGTCGCCAAGGGGCTCACCGGGCCGACCGCGCCCGGCAAGCTCAACCGCGCCGACGCCTTCGCGGCGTTCACCCGCGGCGACGTCGGCATGCTCAACGGCCACCCCTCGCTGATGCAGGCCGCCGCCAAGAAGGGGGTGAAGTTCGGCATGGTGCCGATGCCCGGCATCAACGGGAAGTCCAAGGCCACGATGGGCGTCGCCGACTGGATGATGGCGTTCAAACAGAACGGCCACGCCGAACAGGTCGGCGATTTCCTCGACTTCGTCTACAGCGAGAAGAACGTGCTCGAGTTCTCCCACACGTACGACCTGCTGCCCGTGACCGCCCGCGCCTCGGAGGCGATGGCCGCCGACAAGAACGACAAGCGGCTCGACCCGTTCCTGAAGGAACTGTCCAACGCCGAGCTCTACCCCGTCGCCAAGACCTCCTGGGCGCAGGTCAGCGCCGACATCAAGCAGCAGATCGGCAAGGCCGTGAGCCCCAACGCCAGTCCGACCGCGATCCTCGGCCAGCTCCAGAGGTCGGCTGCCGCCGCGGAGAACTCCGAGTAGTACCGCGCGCGGCGCCCGCCTCCAGACACTGGCGGTGTCAGAGGCGGGCGTTACCGTTCAGGGCATGGACGAGGAGCTGACCCGGCAGGAGCGAGACGTGCTCGCGCTGGAGCGGCGCGGCTGGGCCGGCCCCGGGGCCAAGGAGCGGGCCATCCGGGAGGAGCTGGGCATGGCGCCGGTCCGCTACTACCAGCTGCTCAACGCCCTCCTCGACGCCCCGCGCGCCCTGGCCCACGACCCGGTGACCGTCAACCGTCTCCGCCGGATACGCGCGGCCCGCCGGGCCGAGCGCTGACGGAGGGCACGACGGAAGCACGACGGAAGCACGACGGAGGGCACAGGGAAAGGCACGAGAGACGGTGCGACGGACGGCGCCGGCCAGGGGTGATCCTGGCCCCGCGCGGATAGGGTCACCGTATGAGCAGCCACCCGGACTCCTCACCGGCGCCGATGCCGATGCCCTTGCCGACCCCCGCGACGCAGGCGGGCCGTGACGGCCTCGACGCCCTCCTCGCCCGACCTGGCCGGGCCGTACTCGCCTTCGACTTCGACGGCACCCTCGCCCCGATCGTCCCCGACCCCGAGCAGGCCCGCGCCCACCCCGACGCGGTCCCGGCGCTCGCCGCACTCGCGCCGAAGGTCACGTCCGTGGCCGTGGTCACCGGCCGCCCGGCCGGTGTCGCGGTCCGCAACGGCGGCTTCGCGGGCGTACCCGGACTGGAGCACCTTGTCGTCCTCGGCCACTACGGCGCCGAACGCTGGGACGCGGTCAGCGGCGCCGTCACCGCCCCGGCCCCGCACCCCGGTGTCGCCGCCGTCCGCGCCGAACTGCCCGGCTTCCTCGATCAGATCGGATCCTGGCGCGGCACCTGGATCGAGGAGAAGGGCCGCGCGGTCGCCGTCCACACGCGTCGCGCGGAGGATCCGCAGGCCGCCTTCGAGGCCCTGCGCGAGCCCCTCTCCGAGCTCGCCGCGCGCCACGACCTGATCGTCGAACCGGGCCGCATGGTGCTGGAGCTGCGTCCCCCCGGCATGGACAAGGGCGTCGCCCTGACCGAGTACGTGCGCGAAGTGGCCGCCGAATCCGTCCTGTACTGCGGCGACGACCTGGGCGACATCCCCGCCTTCGCCGCCGTCGACAAACTCCGCTCCGACGGGGTCCCGGGCCTGCTGGTGTGCGTCGGCAGCTCCGAGGTGCCGGAACTGGCGGACCGCGCGGACCTGGTGGTCGACGGCCCTGAGGGCCTCGTACGCCTGCTGACCGCGATGACGGATCAGCTGGGCTGATCGTCCGCTACCGCGGGTCCACCGCTAGCGCGGCTCCAGTGCTACCGCGGGTCCAGCGCGTGCAGCTGGTCCAGGAACCACTGGGCCGGCGGCAGCGCGGTCGCCGCGGCGGCGAGCCGCTTCGTACGCTCCGCCCGCTCGTCCAATGGCATCGTCAGCGCCTCGTGCAGCGCGCGGGCGGTGGCGACCACGTCGTACGGGTTCACCGTGATGGCGTCCTCGCCCAGCTCCTCGTACGCCCCCGCCTCCCGGGACAGCACCAGCACGCACCCCTCGTCGGAGACGACCGGCATCTCCTTGGCGACCAGGTTCATCCCGTCCCGGATGGGGTTGACCAGAGCCACGTCGGCCAGCCGGTACGCGGCCAGTGAGCGGGCGAAGTCGTCCTTCAGGTGCAGCAGGACCGGGGTCCACCCGGCCGTTCCGTACCGCGTGTTGATCTCATCCGCGATCCGCCGCACCTCGGCCATGTAGTCGCGGTACACGGCGAGGTCCTGCCGCGACGGATAGGCGAGGGCCACGTGCACGACGCGCTCGCGCCACGAGGGCTGGTCCTCCAGGAGCTCCCGGTAGGCCAGCAGCCCGCGCACGATGTTCTTCGACAGCTCGGTCCGGTCGACCCGCACGATCGTCTTGCGGCGGCTGCCGTCGGGGGCCACCCCGATCTGCTCCCGCAGCGAGGCGATCCGGTCGTCGACGTCCGGCTGGTGCGAGCGCTCGCGCAGGAAGTCCGCGTCCGCGCCGAGCCCGTGCACACCGATCCGCGTGCCCGACGGGATACCGGGGCCCAGCACGGCGTGACAACAGTCGGTGAACGCGTCCGCCCACCGCTGGGTGAGGAACGCGGCCCGGTCGGCGCCGAGGATCCCGCCGAGCAGCTGGGCGCCGATGTCGTCGGGCAGCAGCCGGAAGTACTCGGGCGGGGCCCACGGCGTGTGCGAGAAGTGCCCGATCCGCAGATCGGGGCGCCGCTCGCGCAGCATGCGGGGCACCAGCGCCAGGTGGTAGTCCTGCACCAGCACCGCGGCGCCCTGCGCGGCCCCATCGGCCAGTGCCTCGGCGAAGGCGCGGTTGTACGTCTCGAACGACGCCCACTGACGACGGAACTCGGCGTCGAAGACCGGCTCCAGCGGCGTCTGGTACAGCAGGTGGTGGACGAACCACAGCACGGAGTTCGCGATGCCGTTGTACGCGTCCGCGTGCACGTCGGCGTCGATGTCCAGCATCCGTACGCCGGCCTCGCCGACCCCGCGCCGCACCGCCTCGCGGTCACCGTCGCCCAGCGCCGAGCACACCCACAGCGCGTCGGCGTCCGAGCCGATCGCCGAGAGGCCGGAGACCAGTCCGCCCCCGCCGCGCTTGGCGGTGAGCGTCCCGGCCTCGTCCAGCGTGTACGAGATCGGGCCGCGGTTGGACGCGACGAGGATCTGGGCACCGTGCGTAGTTGCCATACGGCTCAACTTAGCCCTTGGTGGAACCGCTCAAACGTGCGCCTCAGCCGTATACAGGTGCGCGGGGCGCCTGAGAGCTCGGGTCCGGCTGTCGTGTGGCGGCTGCGGGTTCGCTGTGGCTGGTCGCGCAGTTCCCCGCGCCCCTCTTCTACGCCGCCCTTCGTTTCGTGTACTCCGTGATTTCCGTCATCGGGGGGCGCTCCTCCGTGTCGACCGGGTAGGTGTGCGGCTCGAAGCCGGTCTCGCCGCGTTCGAACTGGGTGAGGCGAGGGCGCAGGAGGTGGCCGCGGGCCAGTCGGAGCTGGGCGGTGCGGTAGATCGCGGCGGCCATGCGGCCGAGTGCCTGCCCGTCCTGGTGGCGGTGCTTGCGGACGCCGACGTCGACCTGGGCCAGGGCATCGAGGCCGACCAGGTGCAGCGCGTCGATGAGCATGCCCAGCTCCACGCCGTATCCGACGGGGAAGGGCAGCCGCTCCAGGAGGGAGCGGCGGGCGGCGTACTCCCCGCCGAGGGGCTGCACGAAGCCGGCCAGCTGCGGCCAGTGCATGTTCAGCAGCGGGCGGGCCATCAGTTCCGTCACGCGACCTCCCTGACCCGCGGCGGAGCCGAGCGGGCGGTCGTACATCGCCTTGACGAGGTCGACGCCGGGCTCGGTGAGCAGCGGGCCGACGATGCCGGAGACGAAGTCCGCGGAGAACTCCTTCAGATCGGCGTCGACGAAGCAGACGATGTCGCCGCTCGTGACGAGCAGCGAGCGCCACAGGACCTCGCCCTTGCCGGGGGCGGCGGGTATGCGGGGCAGGATGTCGTCGCGGTGCACCACGCGGGCACCCGCCTCGGTGGCCACCTCGGCCGTACGGTCGGTGGAACCCGAGTCGATCACGACCAGCTCGTCGACGAGCGGCACCTTCTTGGTCATCAGCTCGCGGCGGATGACGGAGACGATCTCGCCGACCGTCGCCTCCTCGTTGAGCGCGGGCAGGACCACGCTCACCGTGGAGCGCGCGGAGCGCTTCGCGGCGATCAGGCTGTGCAACTTGCGGTCACTCACGGACCAGGAGCGCGTGCTCAGCCAGCGCTCGACGTCTTCCAGCACGTGCGGCTCTCCTTGCGTTGGACGGGGAGGGTGCGGTGCCTGTCCGGTCGGCGGCGGATGTGCGGGTCATCTCGCGACTCGGACGGCTCTCTCCACGATCCAGGCCTTCGGTTACAGTCTTGAACAACGCTGATGACCATCGCATGTCGCGGGTCGTTGCGTGCACAACCAATACTTACAACCGAATACCGCTCATCCAGAGGGGCAGAGGGAAACGGCCCGTTGAAGCCCCGGCAACCCTCCAGCCGGTTCTCGTACCGATCGATGGTGATCGGCTCCGCGAGGCTCCCGGCTCGGGAAGGTGCCAATTCCGTCTCACGGCGAGATGCGTCGTGGGGAAGATGAGGAGAAAGGGCCTCGCCTCACATGGCTGCGCAGACAGTTGCAAGCACCTCGAACCCCCTCACCTCCGTGGACCTCGGTCCGGCCGCCGCGCTCGCCTGCCGCGAGTGCGGGCACCGCGTACCCCTCGGCCCGGTCTTCGCCTGCGAGGAGTGTTTCGGCCCGCTCGAGATCGCGTACGACTTCTCGGCGTACGACACCGAGGACCTCCGCAAGCGCATCGAGGCGGGACCCGCGAACATCTGGCGGTACGCGCCGCTGCTGCCCGTCCCCGCGGACGTGGCCGAGAAGCCGAACATCAACCCCGGCTGGACCAAGCTCGTCAAGGCCGACAACCTGGCCGGCGAGCTGGGCGTGACCGGCGGCCTGTATGTGAAGGACGACTCCGGCAACCCGACGCACTCCTTCAAGGACCGTGTCGTCGCCCAGGCCCTGGAGGCCGCCCGCGTCTTCGGCTTCACCACCCTCTCCTGCTCCTCGACCGGCAACCTGGCCGGTGCGGTGGGCGCCGCGGCGGCCCGCGCCGGCTTCCGGTCCTGCGTGTTCATCCCGCACGACCTGGAGCAGGGCAAGGTCGTCATGGCCGCGGTGTACGGCGGCGAGCTCGTCGGTATCGAGGGCAACTACGACGACGTGAACCGCTTCTGCTCCGAGCTGATCGGCGACCCGGCCGGCGAGGGCTGGGGCTTCGTGAACGTCAACCTGCGCCCCTACTACGCCGAGGGTTCCAAGACGCTGGCGTACGAGATCTGCGAGCAGCTCGGCTGGCGGCTCCCGGACCAGCTCGTCGTGCCGATCGCCTCCGGTTCCCAGCTCACGAAGATCGACAAGGGTCTGCAGGAACTGATCAAGCTCGGGCTCGTCGAGGACAAGCCGTACAAGATCTTCGGCGCCCAGGCGGAGGGCTGCTCCCCGGTGTCCGTCGCCTACAAGGCGGGCCACGACGTCGTACGGCCGCAGAAGCCGGACACCATCGCCAAGTCGCTCGCCATCGGGAACCCGGCCGACGGGCCGTACGTCCTCGACATCGCGCGCCGGACCGGAGGCGCGGTGGAGGACGTCAACGACGAGCAGATCGTGGACGCCATCAAGCTGCTCGCGCGGACCGAGGGCATCTTCGCCGAGACGGCGGGTGGCGTGACGGTCGGCGTGACGCGCAAGCTGATCGAGAACGGCGTACTCGACCCGACCCTCACCACCGTCGTCCTGAACACCGGCGACGGCCTCAAGACCCTGGACGCGGTGGCCGGCACGGGCCTGACCGCGACCATCCGCCCCAACCTGGACTCTTTCCGAGAGGCTGGCCTCGCATGAGCGTCAACGTCCGCATCCCCACGATCCTCCGCACCTACACGGGCGGCCAGGCCGAGGTCGCTGCCGAGGGCGCGACTCTCGCCGAGGTCATCGCCGATCTGGAGAAGAACCACACGGGCATCGCCGCTCGCGTATTGGACGACCAGGGCAAGCTGCGCCGTTTCGTCAACGTGTACGTGAACGACGACGATGTGCGCTTCGAGCAGGGGCTGGAGACGGCTACGCCCGACGGGGCGGGCGTCTCGATCATCCCGGCCGTCGCCGGAGGCTGACGGCCGACCGGGTTTCCGGGTACCGGGCCGGTTATTACCTACGGTAACGGCGAACACGCAGAGTTCATCGAATTGCCCTCTCCGTAAGAGAAACGGAGGGGGCAATTCTGCATGGTTGAGCACGGTACAGTTGGGGAACCTGCTTCGCTCCGCACGCTGAACGCATATGAGTTCCTGCCGTAAGCCCGACAAGAAGCAGCCAAAGTGCCCGGCCTTTTTGAGCCGTATGTGACATTTGTGGGCCCTGTCTTGCCCTGAATTCGGGCAAATTCTCCGCATACTCCCGATCGCGCGGTGTCCAGATTTCTCGTCCGATTGACCTGTTGCAGACGGCAGTTGGACAGATACATTCAGCCGCGGTCGACGCGTTCCGGCGCACACCCCCAACCGTTGGGGGGTGAGGTCTGACCCGGATCCACGAAGTGTGGATCTGTGCAAGGGCCAGTAATAGGGGAGTTAGGCATGGCTCAGGGCACCGTCAAGTGGTTCAACGCGGAGAAGGGGTACGGCTTCATCGCGGTCGACGGTGGTGCGGATGTATTCGTCCACTACAGCGCGATTCAGATGGACGGCTACCGCACCCTGGAGGAGGGTCAGCGGGTCGAGTTCGAGATCTCGCAGGGCCAGAAGGGGCCGCAGGCGGACATGGTCCGCGTGGCCGGCTGAAGCACGCGCCGACTGATCTGCAGCGACACGTTCTTCTTTGAAGGGCCCGCACCCGCAGGGGTGCGGGCCCTTCGTCATGCCCGCGCGCGCCTCTCGATCAATGGGAGGCGCTTGCGCCCACCCGTCACCCGACCACCACCCCTCAACGAGCCCGCTACGCGGGCGCACCTTGCACTCTCGGGGGTCGAGTGCTAATCATTGGCGTTAGCACTCTGAAGGTGAGAGTGACAACGAGGACCGGGTCGGTGAGGCCCGCAGGCCGGGTGGGGCAAGGAACCACAGGCAGGCAGGCCGTCCGTCGCGGGCGCCAGCGCGGTCCGGAGCAATCCACCCCAGTCCGGGAGGACCACTTCACATGGCCAAGATCATCGCGTTCGACGAGGAGGCGCGGCGAGGCCTCGAGCGCGGCATGAACCAGCTCGCGGACGCCGTCAAGGTGACCCTCGGCCCCAAGGGCCGCAACGTCGTCCTCGAGAAGAAGTGGGGCGCCCCCACGATCACCAACGACGGTGTCTCCATCGCCAAGGAGATCGAGCTCGAGGACCCGTACGAGAAGATCGGCGCCGAGCTGGTCAAGGAGGTCGCGAAGAAGACGGACGACGTCGCCGGTGACGGCACGACGACCGCGACCGTCCTCGCCCAGGCGCTGGTGAAGGAAGGCCTCCGCAACGTAGCCGCGGGCGCCAACCCCATGGCTCTCAAGCGCGGTATCGAGAAGGCCGTCGAGGCGGTCTCCGGTGCGCTGCTCGAGCAGGCCAAGGACGTGGAGACCAAGGAGCAGATCGCTTCGACCGCCTCCATCTCCGCCGCCGACACCCAGATCGGCGAGCTCATCGCCGAGGCCATGGACAAGGTCGGCAAGGAAGGCGTCATCACCGTCGAGGAGTCCCAGACCTTCGGTCTGGAGCTGGAGCTCACCGAGGGTATGCGCTTCGACAAGGGCTACATCTCGGCGTACTTCGCCACCGACATGGAGCGTATGGAGGCCGTCCTCGACGACCCGTACATCCTGATCGCCAACTCCAAGATCTCCAACGTCAAGGACCTGCTTCCGCTCCTGGAGAAGGTCATGCAGTCGGGCAAGCCGCTGCTGATCATCGCCGAGGACGTCGAGGGCGAGGCCCTGTCGACTCTGGTCGTCAACAAGATCCGTGGCACCTTCAAGTCCGTCGCCGTCAAGGCTCCGGGCTTCGGTGACCGCCGCAAGGCCATGCTCGGTGACATCGCCATCCTCACGGGCGGCGAGGTCATCTCCGAGGAGGTCGGCCTCAAGCTGGAGAACGCGACCGTGGACCTCCTGGGCCGCGCTCGCAAGGTCGTCATCACCAAGGACGAGACGACGATCGTCGACGGTTCGGGCTCGGCGGACCAGGTGTCCGGCCGCGTCAACCAGATCCGCGCCGAGATCGAGAACTCCGACTCGGACTACGACCGCGAGAAGCTCCAGGAGCGCCTGGCGAAGCTGGCCGGCGGCGTGGCCGTCATCAAGGCCGGTGCCGCCACCGAGGTCGAGCTCAAGGAGCGCAAGCACCGCATCGAGGACGCCGTCCGCAACGCCAAGGCGGCCGTCGAGGAGGGCATCGTCGCCGGTGGTGGCGTGGCCCTGCTCCAGGCCTCCCAGGTCTTCGAGAAGCTGGAGCTCGAGGGTGACGAGGCGACCGGCGCCAACGCCGTGAAGCTCGCCCTGGAGGCCCCGCTCAAGCAGATCGCCGTCAACGGTGGTCTCGAGGGTGGCGTCGTCGTGGAGAAGGTCCGCAACCTTCAGGTCGGCCACGGTCTGAACGCCGCGACCGGCGAGTACGTCGACATGATCGCCGAGGGCATCATCGACCCGGCGAAGGTCACGCGCTCCGCCCTGCAGAACGCCGCGTCCATCGCCGCGCTGTTCCTCACCACCGAGGCCGTCATCGCCGACAAGCCGGAGAAGGCGGGCGCTGCCCCGGCCGGTGGCGGCATGCCGGGCGGTGACATGGACTTCTGATCCGGTTACTCACGGATCGGCGGTTCACCGCTGTACGCGACCGAGGGCGGCACCCCTGCTTCCAGGGGTGCCGCCCTCGGGCGTATCCGGGATCACAGTGAGGCGGGGCGGAATGGCGGAATGCCGTGGC
>NZ_VCHX02000164.1 GCF_005768555.2 Streptomyces sporangiiformans | reverse complement strand
GCCGCGTACGGTGCCGCCCAGCCCGCGCCCGGCCAGGTCGTGCCGCGTCCCCCCGCCGAGCGCGGCGCGCAGCCGCAGCCGGGCGGGCCGGGTGCGCACGGGGCCCCGCTGCCGCCCGAAGGGGCCGGTGCGGCCCTTCCTCCCGTGGCCGGTGGCATGAATGAAGGGGCGACCCAGTACCTGCCGCCCGTCGCGCCCGGAGCGCCCGGAGCGTCCGGGGTTCCCGGTGACGAGGGCGCCACTCAGTACATTCCTCCGGTCGGCCCGGGCGCGTTGCCGCCCGAGGCCGAGGCGTCCCCCGAGAGCACGCACCGCCTGGGCCGGGTCCGGCGGGGCGGGCCGGGACCGATGCCCGCCGCAGGAACCGGCGCCGCGTCGGGGGCGGGGCCCATGCCTCCCGCCTCGGATCCCGATGCCGAGGCCACGCAGCTCATCGCGCACGTGCCCGCACAGCCCGGTGTGGCGCCCTACGGGGTACGGCCGGGTGGTCCGGGAGACCGGCAGCCGCCGGCCGAGTTCGACAACCTCTTCCGGTCTGCGGACGGCGTGGCGTCCACGCAGCAGTTGCCGCAGGTCGACCCGGCGGCGATGACCGGCGGACGTGCCGCCCGGCGCGAGGCGGCGGCGGACAGCGGCGGCCGTACCGGTTCCCGCGTACGGCTCATCGCCGCCGTGGGCGTCGGCATCGCCGCGCTGGGCATCGGCGCGGGCGCCCTGCTCAGCCTCGGCGGAGGTGACGACGACGGTGACGGGAACAAGACCGTGGCCGCGACGTCGCCTACCAAGGACGATTCGGCGTCCCCCTCCGCCGACCCGGCCAAGGTGCAGGCCGTAGCCCTGGACAAGCTCCTGGCGGACAGCAACAACAGCCGCGACTCGGTGATCAAGGCCGTGTCCGACGTACGGTCGTGCACCAACCTCGGCCAGGCCGCCACCGATCTGCGCAACGCCGCCAAGCAGCGCAACGACCTGGTCACCCGCCTCGCGGCCCTCTCGGTCGACAAGCTGCCGAACCACGCCCAGCTGACGGCCGCGCTCAACAGTGCCTGGAAGGCCTCCGCCGCGGCGGACAACCACTACGCGGCCTGGGCGGACCAGGTCGCCGGAAAGAAGGGCTGCCGCAAGGGCCAGGCCCGCACCACGAACCAGACGCAGGCCGGCAATCGTGAGAGCGGCACCGCGACCACGCAGAAGGCCAAGGCCGCGAAGCTCTGGAACTCCATCGCCCAGACCTACGGACTGACGGAGCGCCAGCCCACCCAGCTGTGATCGGACGTCCCGGGACGTGACCGGATCAGCGGATCAGCCCAGCGGATCAGCCGGACATGATCAGTTCACGCTCTCCAGCGTCTTCGCCACGTTGGTGAAGCCCTTGCGGACCGCGGCCAGTTGGCCCCGGCGTACCACCTGGTAGGTCACATGGGAGTTGATCAGCCGCGGAAAGCCGCTCGCCGCGAGCAGGTTCTGGTAGCCCCAGCTGAGCGTCGGCGTCAGGCCGCCCGTGCTGATTTTCAGCCCCTTGTCGAGGGTCCGCCGCACCGCGGTCGCGGAGACCTCGCCGTCGCCCAGGGATTCCACGGCCTTCTTCAGGACGGTGAACGCGATCCATGTGGTCTGCACACCCGCGTCCGCGACGTCGATCCGGTTGTCGCCGAAGGCCTCTTTGTTGATCACCTGGCGCATCGCCTCCCAGCGCGCGTCTCTCGACGCGGGGTACCAGCCGGTGACGTACGCCCCCTCGAACGTACGGCCCGTGGTGTCGACCACCGACTGGTCGACGCTGCCGAGCACGGACGCGGTCCGCACCGCCGGGTAGTCCTGGGCGGTGCGCCGGAAGGAGTCCATGAAGGTGTCCGTGTGGTCGCCGAGCGCGGGCACCACACACCCCTTCTTCTGGGCATCGGCCGTGGCCCGGTCGAGTGCCCGCACGACGTGCTGGTCGTACTCCGTGGCGTCCTCGGCGGCCTGCTGATCGATCGCGGGCGCATGACCCCCGGTGGCCAGCCCGGAGTCGAGGAGCACGGACATCTCGTCGCCGGCGATCGTGTCCGGGCGCACGAGGGTGACGGGGCCGCAGGTCTTGGCGAGCTCCCGGCCGAGGCCGGCCAGGAGCGCCGGCTGGCCACCGTTGACGGGGTAGGAGAGCGGATTGGTGAACTCGGCGTCGGTGACGCCGTACCCGCCGATGTACGGGATGCCGGCCGACGCCAGCGGGGAGAGGAAGGAACGGCCGTGCTGGCTGTACGAGCCCACGACCGCGACGACCTTCTTCTTGACCGCGCGCCGGGCGCACGCGGCGGCGGCCACGGTGTCGTTCTGTTCGTTGCAGGTGATGACGTTGAGCTTGCGGCCGTTGATGCCGCCCTGGGAGTTGATCCAGCGCGCGTAGGCCTTCGCCATGGCGGGCATACCGGGCTTGTTGGTCGCCCCGGTCTCCTCGGGGGCCCAGGTCATCACGGTGACCGGATCGTCCCCGGAGCCCCCCGTGACCCCGGGGACGCCCCCGCAACCGACGACGAGCGACGCACCCGCCGCCAGGGCGGTCGCGGACCGCACGAGGTTTCTGACGGGACGGGAGAGGTGAGCCGTGGGGGTGCGTGGCCTGCCAGTCATGGAAAGGCACGATTCCGTCACATGCCTAACCACGGTGTGCCTCATGGTCAACGCTCGGTGACGTACAGGTGAATTGCGGGGGCCGATGCGGGGCGTTCCGGAGGGAACGTACGATCGGTGACCGTGCAAGGTTCGGAGAACTCTTCCCGTCGCGGCCGTCACTCATCCACCATGGGCGGCATGCCACTCAACGACATGCCGTGGTGGCGCTGGCGCAGCAATGTGCGTTCCGCGCTGCACATGCTCTCCGACCCCGCCTTCCAGCGGGACGTCTGGCTCGCGGGCGTGGACGGATACGGGGACGTCACCGACGCCGTGTACCGCCTCGTCGAGGACACCTGGCTGGACAACTGGTCCGCCGAGAAGTACGTCGGCACGATCTTCCGTGACTCGCAGGAGGCGTCGCTCGTCGACACCGCCGTACTGCGCGTGCTGCGGATCATGCACCAGGTGGGGCCCGACGCACCCGTCTCCGCCTACCTTGACCACCACGCCTGGCCGGAAGCCGTGCGGGCCGCCCGCGACGCGCATGTGCGCATGGCGTCGAGCGACGGTGAGGACCCGGACGCGCCGCCGCGGACACTCGAGGTGCTGCAGATCATGACGCGCTCCGCCTGACCGGGCGCGCGCCCGCCCCCTCCCACCTCCCTCACGCTTCCCTCCGGCTTGAGGCCCGTTCCCTCCGGCTTGAGGCCCGCGTCCGCCCAACGGGACGCATGCCCGCCCTCGGGCGCGGATATGGGACCCTGGCGGGCATGAACGAGCAGTCCGTCCGCGGGACCGGCCCCGCCACCGAGCAGTACGTCCTGACCCTTTCCTGCCCGGACAAAAAGGGCATTGTGCACGCCGTGTCGAGCTACCTCTTCATGACCGGATGCAACATCGAGGACAGTCAGCAGTTCGGTGACCACGACACGGGACTGTTCTTCATGCGGGTCCACTTCTCCGCGGAACCGCCGGTGAGCCTGGACAAGCTGCGGGCCAGCTTCGCCGCGATCGGCGACTCCTTCCAGATGGAGTGGCAGATCAACCGCGCCGAGGACAAGATGCGTGTCGTCCTCATGGTCAGCAGGTTCGGCCACTGCCTGAACGACCTGCTCTTCCGCGCCCGGACCGGTGCGCTGCCCGTCGAGATCGCGGCCGTGGTGTCCAACCACACCGACTTCGCCGAACTCGTCGCCTCGTACGACATCCCTTTCCACCACATTCCGGTCACCAAGGACAACAAGCCGCAGGCGGAGGCACAGCTGCTGGAGCTGGTACGCGAGAGGGGCGTCGAACTCGTCGTCCTCGCCCGCTATATGCAGGTCCTCTCCGACGACCTCTGCAAGCAGCTCAGCGGCCGGATCATCAACATCCACCACTCCTTCCTGCCGAGCTTCAAGGGTGCGAAGCCGTACCACCAGGCGCACGCGCGGGGAGTGAAGCTCATCGGTGCCACCGCGCACTATGTGACGGCCGACCTCGACGAGGGGCCGATCATCGAGCAGGAGGTCGAGCGCGTGGGCCACGAGGTCACGCCGGAACAGCTCGTCGCCGTGGGACGCGACGTGGAGTGCCAGGCGCTGGCGCGCGCGGTCAAGTGGCACGCGGAACGGCGCATTCTGCTGAACGGCCGGCGGACGGTCGTGTTCGCCTGAGCGCGCGCACCCCTACGTCTACATCCGGCTCAGCGAAGCCACCGCGAACAGTACGTCCCTGATCGCCGCCCGGTCCCCGTTCTGCCCCGCGGCCGCCTCCTCCGGTGAGACATGGCCGGCGGCCAGGCGGCAGAACTCGACTCCGTCGAGCGCCACATGGGCCACTTCGTGGTCGGCCGAGGCGAGCGCACCGGGGGAGTCGAGCGGGATGAGCCATTCGCCGCCGCCGGAGCCCTCGATCTCCAGGCGCAGGCTGCGGCCGGGCGCTCCGGCCGTGACGAGGTGGCGCGCACGACCGGGACCGGCGAGACCGGCCCGGCGCCGGGCGGCCAGCGCCCCCGGCAGCATCCGCGCCCCGAGATCGATCATCTCGTGCAGATGCGCGGGAGAGGGCGGCCCGTACGGATAGTCCACGGCGTCCGCGATGTCCCCGGCGTGCACCCAGCACTCGAAGGCCCGGTCCAGCAGGGAGTCTTGCAGGGGCAGCTCGAAGTCGCCGTACGGCACGGACAGTTGCCCGGATCCGCCGCCCGCGAACGACACCGTACGCACGAGGGTGTGGCTCTGCTCGCGCCACGGTGCGCGTACGGAGCGGGTGGGCGGGAAATGCGAGGCCCGCCAGAACGCCTCGGTGCGGGCCGCCGGGGTCGCCGTGCCGGCCGGGAGCTCGCCGAGGGGGTCGCCGAGGCCGAGGGCGAGGGAGACGAGGCCGTCGACGGACAGCAGGTGGGCGATGACCCCGGCGACGGTCGTACGCCGGCTCGTGGGGTCGTCGCCCTCGAACCAGCGCAGTCGTACGGGGGTGTGCCACTCCGCGTCGCCGATGTCCTGGAGCAGCGCGTCGAGTCGGGCGGCCTCCGCGTCGTACGGGGCGGCCCACGCGGGCACCGGGATGCGCGGCGGGCGCCGGTCGAGGCAGCTCTCCAGGACCCGGGTGCGCAACGTGGGGTCGAGGTCGAGGCTCTCCGGCGGGTGCAGCAGCCCGACTGCCTCGCGCAGTCGCAGCGCCTCGTCCGCGCAGGCACCGCACACGCCGAGGTGCTCCTCCACGGCCGTCGTCTCCTCCGGCGAGCACGCGGCCAGCGCCCAGGCACCGAGCAGCGACTTCAGCACCCCGTGTTCGAGCACGAGCGCCGTGGGCGGTGACGGGGGCGGCGCGGAGGGCGGGGGATCGGGCAGCGGCAGTCCCGTGTCCTCCACGGACGAACGCGGCATGGGGATGCGCGGCGGCTCGTCGGGCGGCCCCTGCTTGTCCCCGGCACCGTTTCCCCTCCCGTTCCCGTTCCCGGGCCCCCTCCCGTTCCCGTTTCCCTTCCCGTCCCTGTGATCCTCGTACTCGTCGTGATCCCCGTGCCCGTGGCCGTACCCGTACCCGTACCCGTCCCCGTCCCCGTCCCGGTCGTGCTCCTCGTGTCCGTCGTACGCCTCGAATCGGCCCGAGCCGCTCACCGCGCACCCCCGTACTCGGGCGGTGCCCCGGACGGTCCGCTGTCGTGGGCGGTGGCCAGGAGTTGCAGGCCGAGGCGGAGACGGCGGCGGGCCTCGTCCTCGGTGACGCCGAGGTCCGCGGCGGCCTGGCGGTAGTCACGGCGCTGGAAGTACGCGAGGTCCAGGGCCGTGCGCAGCGGGACGGGCATGGCCGTGACGATGTAGTCGGCGCGGGCCGCCACCGAGGCGCGGCGCACCTTGCGCTCCAGGTCCTCGGCGGTGCCGGGGCCGCCCTGGGCGAGCGCGGCGGTCTCGGTCTGGCGCAGACGCTGCACGGCGAGGCGGTGGGTCAGCGTGGCGACCCAGGAACGCAGAGGCCCCTGCTTGGGGTCGTACGCGTCCGGGTTCTCCCAGACGTGGGCGAAGACTTCGCCGGTGATGTCGTCGGCGGCTTGCTCATCCCTGAGCACACGATGGGCGAGAAGGTGCACGAGCGAAGCGAATCGGTCATAAAGCTCACCGAGCGCGGCTGCTTCCCCGCGTGCGAGCCGCTGCTGCATCTTGCGGTCCCAGCGGGGCGGCGCGTCGTTCTTGGCCATGCGGCCCCCTCACCCCTGCTCGTGCCCGGCGCCTGTCCCTGTGTCCACCGGATTCTCGCCTCCGGCTTCCTCCCGAATGTAGTCGGCACCCCTGCCGGCGCACGCCCCTTTGTGCCAATGTGCGCCCCCGAAGGAGCTGCGGATGGTAGGGGTTTCATTACGGTGTGCGCACGCCTGGCGCATACGCCTACCCTTCCTTGATGCGATCAGACACGATCGAATCAGATCGCGTACGACCGAAACAGGGCACCCGGGACACGGTTCGATTCAACATCCGGTGTTTCATGGAGGCAGAGCGGGGCAGCCGCGCACATGGAAGCGAAGGAGTTGCTTCCGTTTTCGTTTCGGGGGCGGGCATCGTCGAGGGAGAGGCAGACGCGTGACGCTCAAGGTGACCGACCGCGAGCAGGGTGGCTGGGCCGTGTTCCACGTGGCGGGCGAGATGGATCTGGTGACGTCACCGATATTGCGCCAACGCGTACATGACGCGGTGGCGGACGGCCGCCGCAGTCTCGTGCTCGACCTCTCCGGAGTCCTCTTCTGCGACTCCAGCGGCGTCGGCGTCCTCATAGCCGCCCGCCGTCTGATCCGCTCCTGTCAGGGGCGTCTCCGGCTCATCCTTCCCGCCAACGGTGCCGTGGACGGCTCCCACGTCAACCGAGTCCTCGGCGCCCTCGGTGTCCGCCGGCTCTTCGACGTCTATCCCGACGTCGGCACGGCTCTGGACGACGAGTCGAGCCCTCTGTCGGCGTGATGCTCGCCGGCGTCATCCCTGACTTGCGTGTCCTGCGCCCTTCTTGACTGCCATCCCCGTCATCCTTGGCGCCCCGCCGCTGGCGTTCCCACCGGTGTGATCCCTGTCACGCGCAGAGCTTGATCGCCCCAGAACATCGCGGCACGGTTGTCGCGGAATTCCCCCGGTCCTGGCGCAAGCGTCGATTTCCCGCTCCCGGAGGGCCTTCGGCGTCGTACGCTCCCTGCCAGACGCACCCACCTGATGTAAGGCGGCCTGAGAAAACATGGTCAGCACCGAGTACGAGCGACGGATCGCCGCCCGGTTCGCCACCTTCGACCAGGACGGCAACGGCTATATCGACCGCGAGGACTTCAGCGGCGCGGCCAAGGCGCTGCTCGCCGAGTTCGGTACGGCGGCCCGGTCCGACAGAGGACAGGCCGTCTACATCGGCGCCGAGGCCTTCTGGCAGGGCATGGCCGGGATCGCGGACCGGGACGGCGACCAGCGGATCACCCGCGAGGAGTTCGTGCACGGCGCGGTGAAGAGGCTGCGGGACAACCCGGACCGGTTCGCCGAGATCGCCCGCCCCTTCCTGCACGCGGTGCTGGCCATGGCCGACGGCGACGCGGACGGTGCGGCGACGGTCGACGAGGTCGCGCGGGCCCTCAAGGTCCTGGGAGTCCCCGAGGGCCTCGCCGCCGCGGCGGCCGGCACGCTCGACACGGACACGGACGGCCGCATCAGCGAGCCGGACATCGTGACCGCCTTCGCCCGCTACTTCACGGTGCCGGAGTAGTTTTCGCGGCCTCCGCAGCGCCCGAAAAACGCTCCCTCAACTTGTACTTGAGCACCTTCCGCAGCGTCTCGTTGCGCGGAAGGGCGTCCACCACCTCCAGCTGCTCCGGCAGCTTGTGCGGGGACAGCCCTTCCGCGCTCAGGTACGAGGTCACGGCCGCCAGCGTCAACTCCACAGTCCCCGCCCGCTGTTCGACCACCGCGCAGACCCGCTCCCCGCGTTCGGCGTCCGGCAGTCCGATCACCGCCGCGTCACCCACCGCCGGATGCCGGTGCAGCAGGTCCTCGATCTCCTTGGCGGAGACGTTCTCACCCTTGCGGATGATGACGTCCTTGAGGCGACCGCTCAGTACGAGATGGCCGCTGTCCGTGAGATGCCCGAGGTCCCCGGTGATCAGGAAACCGTCCTCGTCGAAGGCCTCCGCCGTCTGCGCCGGGTCCAGGTAGCCCTTGCAGACGGCCTCCCCGCGCAGCCGTACCTCCCCGTCCACGATCCGTATCTCCATGCCCTCCGGAGGCCGCCCCTCCGTCGTCGCGAGGTTCTCCGGTGTGTCGTCCGGCGAACCCATCGTGATCATCGGGACCTCGGTCATGCCGTAGCCGTGGGTGAGCTGGACCCCCATCTCCCGTACGACGGCGTGGTGCACCTCGGGCGGCTTCGGCGCCCCGCCGCCCGCCAGCAGCCGCAGACTGGGGATGATCGGCGCACCCGGCCGCCCGCGCTGCTCGGCGAGGAACATCGAGTAGAACGCCGTCGACCCGCCCGCCACCGTCACCCCGTGCCTGCGATACCCCTCCAGCGCCTCGGGCAGCGCGAACTTCTCGAAGAGCACCGCCGGAAACCCGTACAGCAGCAGCATCACCAGATAGTCCGGGCCGCCGATGTGCGCGAAGGGGAACGCGATCGAGCCGACGTCGTCGGCCGACAGGTGCAGTGCGTGGGCGAGACACGACCCGCCCGCGATCAGCGAACGGTCCGTGTGCAGCACGCCCTTGGGGTCGGAGGTCGTACCCGAGGTCCAGTAGATCCAGCGCACCTCCGTGCCGTTCGCGGGCGGCGGGGGCAGTACCGCGGGGTCGCCGTCGGGCAGCGTCTCGTACGCCTCGAAGACGCCCCGCGCCCCGATGCGCCGCGCCATCGCCGTGTGGTCGAAGCCGCGCCACTCGCCCGGTACGGCGAAGTACGCGGCCCCGGCCTCCCGGACCGCGAAGGCGACTTCGCGGTCCCGGTAGAAGGGGATGACCGGGGACTGCACCGCCCCGAGTCGCGCCAGGGCCATGGCGAGCAGCACCGTCTCGATGCGCGTGGGCAGCTGCCAGGCGACGACCGTGCCGGGGCGTACGCCCCGGTCGTGAAGGCCCGCGGCCACCCGCTCCGCCCCCGAGCGCAGTTCCTCGAAGGTGAGGGCGCGGTCGTCCTGGAGGAGGACGGGGTGGTCGGGGGTGAGCGCGGCGCGGCGCTCGACGAGTTCCCAGAAGGTGCCGGACGCGCCCAGTACGTGTGCGGTCTCGTTCACGAGGATCGATCCCCCTGTACGGCTGCGGCCTCGAAACTGACGGCTAGTCAGATCGTGCGCAGAGCGTAGGCCCCTCTCGCTTGTCGGTCCAGGGGTGCGGGGCTAGCCTGTGTTTTCTGACGGACCATCAGGCAGGTGGTGGGAGAGGGGACCGCTGGTGGATCTCGCCTGCACGCCCGAGGAGGAGGAATTCCGGGCGCGACTGAGGCAGTGGCTGGCCGAGGTTTTGCCCTCACTGCCCCCGAAGCCGTCTCCCGACGACTGGCCCGGGCGGCGCGCGTACGACCTCGGCTGGCAGCGGATGCTGTACGACGCCGGGTACGCGGGGCTCCACTGGCCCGCCGACGCGGGTGGCCGAGGGGTGACCCCGACGCAGCACCTGATCTTCCTGGAGGAGACGGAAAAGGCGGGCGCGCCCTACGTAGGGGCCAACTTCGTCGGCCTGCTGCACGCCGGGCCCACGATCGCGGCCGAGGGGACGCCCGAGCAGCGGGCGCGCTGGCTGCCGCCCGTGCTGCGCGGTGAGGAGGTGTGGTGTCAGGGATTCAGCGAGCCGGACGCCGGCTCGGACCTCGCGGCCCTGCGCACGCGCGCGTGGCGTGACGGCGACGACTACGTGGTGAGTGGGTCCAAGATCTGGACCTCCCATGCCGAAGTCGCCGACTGGTGCGAGCTGCTGGTGCGGACCGACGCACGGGCCCCGAAGCATCGAGGGATCTCGTGGCTCGCCATGCCGATGGACGCCCCGGGCATCACGGTCCGCCCACTGCGTACGCTCGCGGGCTCCACCGAGTTCGCCGAGGTGTTCCTCGACGAGGTGCGCGTACCGGTGGCCAACCGGGTCGGTGCCGAGAACGACGGCTGGCGCGTGACCATGGTGACCCTCTCCTTCGAGCGCGGCACGGCCTTCGTCGGCGAGGTGGTGGCCTGCCGGCGCGTGCTCGGAGAACTCGCCCGTGAAGCACGGAAGAACGGGCGCTGGGACGATCCCGCGCTCCGGCGGCGGCTCGGCCGGCTGAACGCCGAGTTCCGCGCGCTGTGGCGGCTCACGCAGTGGAACGTCAGCGAGTCCGAGCTCACGGGCGGCGTCCCGGGGACCGGGGGTTCGGTTTTCAAACTGAGGTACTCGCACGTGCGGCAGGAGCTGTACGACGCGGCCGCCGAGGTCCTCGGCCCGGAGGCGCTCGACCTGTCCCGCGAGTGGACCCTCGACCGGCTGTCGTCCCTCTCGTACACCATCGCGGCCGGCACCTCCCAGATCCAGCGGAACATCGTGGCCGAGCGGATCCTGGGCCTCCCGAAGGGGCGGTGACCTCCCGAACATGGACTTCCAACTGAGCGAGGACCAGCGCGCGTTGCGGACGGGCGTACGCGAGCTGCTCGCCGGGCGCTTCGGGCGCGAGCGGCTGCGGGCGGCGGTGGACGCGCAGGGCGCCGACCGCCCGCCGGGCCTCGACCGCGCCCTGTGGCGGGAGCTGGGCGAGGCGGGCCTCTTCTCTCTGCGGCTCCCCGAGGCGGACGGCGGGGTCGGACTCGGGCTGCCCGAAGCCGTGTTGGTCTTCGAGGAGGCGGGCCGGGCGCTGCTGCCCGGCCCTCTCGTGGCCACGCATCTCGCGGCGGGCGAGATCCCCGGAGCGGCCACCGGCGAGACCGTCGTCGCGGCCGTGGACGGCACCCTCGTGGAGTGGCTGGACGAGGCGGACGTCGTACGCGGGGACGTGACGGGAGCGGTCGCGCTGCGCTCGGCGGATCCGCTGACGCCCCTCCACAGGGTGCCGCGGGCAGCGCCGACGGACCCCGTGGCCGCTGTGCTCACCGCCGCCGAACAGCTCGGCTCGGCCGCTCGTACCTGCGAACTGGCCGTGCAACACGCCCGGACGCGCGAGCAGTTCGGTCGGCCGATCGGAGCCTTCCAGGCCGTCAAGCACCTGTGTGCGGAGATGCTGGTGCGGGTGGAAGTGGCGCGCGGCGCGGTGTACGCGGCCGCCGTCACGGCCGACCCGCTCGACATCGCGGCGGCGGGCCTGCTCGCCGACGAAGCCGCGGAGCGGGGCGCCCACGACTGCCTCCAGGTGCACGGAGGTATGGGCTTCACCTGGGAGTCCGACGTGCACCTTCACCTCAAACGGGCCTGGGTGCGGGCCCGGCGCGGACAGAGCGCGGCGGACGCCGAGGAAGCGCTCGCGCAGGACCTGCTGTCCCCGGCGGGGCGGTGAGGCGCGCCCGAGGAACTCCCGCCCGAGCCGATTGTCGCCGATCGTGGCACACCCAAACGGGCGGATGGCGCGGAACGTGGCATACCGGAATTACTGAGCGTAGATATCGGGTTGTGTCCGATGCGTGACTCGTCACGGCCCGGAGTCGGTGCCACGCTCCGGTACCTTGTGTGGGATGCGAGTGGTTCTGAGGCCGAGCCATCCCGGTGCTGCCCCTGAGGCGGCTCCGGATCCGGCGATGCGCGCCGCTCGCAGGGCAGGATCAAGCCTCGGTCCTGCTTGTTCGACTCCCCGTGGCGAGCGTCGCACAGTATGCCGTACGCGTACTCCTTCGCGCTGGAATATGCCCGAAGCGCTTGTTGGGGTGACTGTACGTCAACCATGCTGTCACGCAGGGGAATCACATTCCGTGATCCCTGCTTTGACCACGATCGTGGCCCTTGCGAGGCGCGAGGCGATGTGTCCGCCGAATCGGATGGTGTGAGCGGTGCAGGTGCTTCAAGTGCAACTGGAGATCCGGCCCGACCCCACGGAGGTGGGGCGAGCCCGGAGATGGGCCCGTTCGAGGCTCGCCCGGTCCGGAATAGGAGTCGATGAACCGCTTGCCGAGACGCTGATCCTGCTCGTCTCCGAACTGGTCACCAATGCCGTGGTGCACACCGGCTGTCCGGCCGTGCTGCGCCTGTCGCTGCCGGGTGCGGTCGGAGAGTCCGCCGCCACCGTCCGCCTGGAGGTGGCCGACACGAGCGCCCGCCCGCCGCGCCCCCGGTGTCCGGACGGCGACGAGACCAACGGCCGCGGCCTGGCGCTCGTCGACGGTCTCGCCGACCGCTGGGGCTGGAACCCGGAGGGCGTCGGCAAGCGGATCTGGTGCGAGCTGGACCGCTGTTCGGGCCAGGGCGCGACCACGACCACGTATGACGCGGCCCCGGCCGCGTACGAGGACATGGCCTACGAAGCCGTGTGAGCGCACGGGGTGCATGCCGTCGGCGCACGGGTGCGTGCCGTCGGCGTGCGGGGTGCATGCGGTCGGCGCGCACGGTGCACGCCGTTCGGAATCCGTGAAGCGGGCGAACGGGGCCATCGAGTGCGCCGGGCAGTGCTTCCGTACGCGCAGTAACGAATCGGGCTTAAGTCGCGAATCCCCGAACGGGTGTTGACGTAACGTGTTCGCCTGATCACGCTTGTGGTCGGCGATTCGCCGCGAGGGGACGTCGAGGGGCCGGTGACGGTACCCCTCGGCGAGTGCGGGTCGTGGTTCGGCGTCGGGCCCTTCAGGGCAGGGTGGGTGCGCCGGAGCCGGATGGCGGCGCGCGGTGCCGTGCTCGGGGGCGAGCAGAGGCGCGCCGCCAATCGATGCCTCGCCGGCCGATGCTCAGAGGATGGCGACGGGCGCCACGGGGGTTCCCGTGGCGCCGACGAACGGTTCGGGCATCGCCGACAGCAGGAACGTATGGCGGGCTTCTTCTCCACAGGCTGTGGACAACTCTTCGAGGTTCCAGTTCTGACCCTGGAGCATGCCCATCTCGACCAGGTCGAGGGCATGGACGGGCAGCCACAGGTCCTCTATCTCCGGCGGGAACACCTCGAAGGTGAGGGTGTCGTTCGCGACCGCCGCGACATCGCGTGCGTGGAACCACTCCGGGGTGCGGACGGAAAGGCCCGGGGAGGGGTGCGCGTACGCGTGCTTGTCGCCTGCCAGGTAGAGCTGGATCTGCCCGGTGCGCACGAGGACGATGTCGCCGGAGCGGACGCGGGTGCCCGCGAGGTCCTCGGCCGCTTCCAGGTCCTCCGGGGTGACCGCGTGGCCGCCGTCCAGGCGCTCGGTGCCGTGGGCGCGGGCCACGTCCAGGAGGATGCCGCGCGAGACGATGTGCCGGGGCTTGTCGATGCCGCTGAACTCAGCGCCTGCGTGCGCCGTGATGCCGGCGGCCGGACGGCCGTTGTAGATCATTCCCGAGTGTGAGACGTGCGTGAGGGCATCCCAGTGCGTGGCCGCCTGGAGGCCCATCGTCACGGCGTCGTCGCTGCACGCGACCGTGCCCGGACCGAAGATCTCCTGGTTGATCTGCACCATCGTGTGCAGGGGGTTGACCCGGCCGGGCATGAGGCCGGTCTGGACGCCGTCCTGCTGGAGGGGGAGGGCGAGGGGGACGCGGCGCCCCGTGCGCACGCTCGCGGCGGCCTCGCGCACGACCTCGTCGGTGATGAGGTTCAGCGTGCCGATCTCGTCGTCGGCGCCCCAGCGGCCCCAGTTGTTGACGCGCTTGGCGATGTCGCGGAACTCCGGATGCAGCGTCGGCAGTGACATGGGTCCTCCCCGGGGCTTGTCTCCAGGTATCTGACGGGTCGTAGAATCTGACGAACCGAATCTAACGGTCCGTCAGAAACTGTGGGACGGGAAGGGGCCGGTGTGGGGAACTTCTTGGCAGGCAAGGTCGTCGCCGTGACCGGAGCGGGGCGGGGGATCGGGCGGGCCGTCGCGCTCGCGGCGGCCGCCGAGGGGGCGCGGGTCGTCGTCAACGACTACGGGGTGTCGGTGGACGGCGGTTCGCCGACGAGTGACGTCGCCGACGCGGTGGTGAAGGAGATCCTGGCGGCGGGCGGTGAGGCGGTCGCGGTCGCCGACGACATCTCGAGCATGGCGGGCGGACAGCGGGTCGTCGACGTCGCGCTGTCGTCGTACGGGCGGCTCGACGGGGTCGTGTGCGTGGCCGGGATCCTGCGCGAGCGAATGCTGTTCAACATGTCCGAGGAGGAGTGGGACCCCGTGGTCGCCACCCATCTGAAGGGCACGTTCACGGTCTTCCGGGCGGCTTCGGCGGTGATGCGCAAACAGGGCTCGGGCTCGCTGATCGGCTTCACCAGCGGCAACCACCAGGGATCCGTCTCCCAGGCCAACTACAGCGCCGCGAAGGGCGGGATCATCTCGCTGGTGCGGAGCGCCGCGCTGGGCCTGCACAAGTACGGGGTGACCGCGAACGCGGTCGCGCCGGTCGCGCGTACGCGGATGTCGGCGAACGTCCCCATGGAGCTGAAGGAGATCGGCGAGCCGGAGGACGTGGCCGCGCTGGTGGTGTACCTGCTGTCCTCTCGCGCTCAGCAGGAGGGGATCACCGGGCAGGTCTACACGATCGCCGGGCCCAAGATCGCGGTGTGGGCACAGCCTCGGGAGCTGCGGGCGGCGTATGCGGAAGGGGCGGGCTGGACTCCGGAGCGGATCGCGGACTTCCTGCCGGGGAGCGTGGGCGTGGACCCGATGCCGCTGCTGGCGCAGGTGGAGGCCATGGCCCGCGCCGCGGGGGAGAAGGGGCGGCCCAACGCGTAGGGGAAGGCGAGCGGGAGCCGTGGAGTCCGGGTTCGGGGCAGAGGGGGCAACACCATGCGGGGCGTGATCTTCGACGGGAAGCAGGTCCAGGTCGCCGATGACCTGGAGATCCGGGATCCGGGGCCGGGAGAGGTGCTGGTGGCCGTCTCCGCGGCGGGGCTGTGCCACAGCGACCTCTCGGTGGTGGACGGGACCATCCCCTTCCCCGTTCCCGTGGTGCTCGGGCACGAGGGCGCGGGTGTGGTCGAGGCCGTGGGGGAGGGCGTCACCCATGTGGGGCCCGGAGATCATGTGTCGTTGTCCACCCTCGCGAACTGCGGTGCCTGCGCGGAGTGCGACCGGGGGCGGCCCACCATGTGCCGCAAGGCGATCGGGATGCCGCGGCAGCCGTTCACGCGGGCCGGGCAGCCGCTGTACCAGTTCGCCTCCAACTCGGCCTTCGCGGAACGGACGCTGGTGAAGGCGGTACAGGCGGTCCGTATCCCCGAGGACATACCGATGTCCTCCGCCGCGCTGATCGGGTGCGGGGTCCTGACGGGGGTGGGCGCGGTCCTCAACCGCGCGCGGGTGGACCGCGGGGACAGCGTGGTGGTGATCGGTACGGGCGGGATAGGGCTGAACGTGATTCAAGGCGCCCGGATCGCGGGCGCGTCGACGATCGTGGCGGTGGACGCCAATCCGGCGAAGGAGGCGGCGGCACGGCAGTTCGGCGCGACGCACTTCTTGACGGCGACGGACGGAGTCAGGGACATCCTCCCGACGGGTGCGGACCACGCCTTCGAGTGCGTCGGCCGCGTCGAACTCATCCGCCGGGCCATCGACCTCCTCGACCGCCACGGCCAGGCGATTCTCCTGGGCGTTCCCCCGGCCACGGCGGAGGCGTCCTTCCTCGTCTCGTCGATGTACCTGGACAAGTCGATCCTGGGCTGCCGCTACGGCTCGTCACGCCCGCAGCGCGACATCGCGCTGTACGCGCGGCTGTACCGCGAGGGCCGCCTCCTGCTGGACGAGCTGGTGACGGAGACCTACCCGGTCGAGGACTTCGAGAAGGCGGCGGCGGACGCGGAGGCGGGGAGGGTGGCGCGCGGAGTGCTGACCTTCTGACCGGCGCTCAACTCCCGCCGCCGACGGCCAGCGTGCCCGAGCGGAACGTACGCCGGTACGTGGTCGGTGTGACCCCGAGCGCCGCCTGCAGGTGCTGTCGCATCGACTGGGCCGTGCCGAAGCCGGCGTCGTGGGCCACCTGGTCCATGGAGAGGTCGGTCGACTCGAGGAGGTGGCGGGCGAGGCCGACACGCTGCTGGGTGAGCCACTGACCGGGGCTGATCCCGGCTTCCTCGCGGAAGCGGCGCGTGAAGGTGCGTACGGACATGGACTCCTGCTCGGCCATGTCGCGCAGCTGGATCGGTTCGTGCAGGCGGCCGAGCGCCCAGGCGCGGGCGGCGGTCGTCGTGGCCACCTGCGGCTCGGGGACGGGGCGTTGGATGTACTGGGCCTGCCCGCCGTCACGGTGGGGTGGTACGACGGTGCGACGGGCCACGTCGTTGGCGACGGCGGAGCCGTGGTCGCGGCGTACGAGATGGATGCACAGGTCGATGCCGGCGGCGACACCGGCGGAGGTGAGGACGTCCCCGTCGTCGACGAAGAGCACGTCCGCGTCGACCTTGATCTTCGGGAAGAGCCGCTGGAAATGCTCGGCGTGGTACCAGTGCGTGGTCGCCGGGCGGCCGTCGAGATATCCGGCGGCGGCGAGGACGTACCCGCCGGTGCAGATGGAGACGAGCCGGGTGCCGGGGCGGATGTGGGCGAGGGCGGCGGCCAGTTCGCCGGTGAGTACGCCCTCGTCGAAGACCGGGCCGAGCTCGTACGAGGACGGCACGACGACCGTGTCCGCCGTGGCCAGGGCCTCGGGACCGTTCTCGACGAGCACGGCGAAGTCGGCATCCGTCTCCACCGGGCCGGGCGGCCGGATCGAGCAGGTGACGACCTCGTACAGCATCTGCTCGTCAGCGTTCCGGGCACGCCCGAAGATCCGCTGGGGAATGCCCAGTTCGAAGGGGAGGAGGCCGTCGAGGGCGAGGACGACGACGCGGTGCCGGGCCTGATAACCGCTCATGGCCCGATCCTAGCGAATGCTGTCCTTCGGGCCACTCGTTTGCGGTAATCGCAGCGCAGAAGCTCTATGACGTGACTCAGACGACCGAAGCCTCAGTAGTTCAGGAGCCCCAGACAGACAGCAGGCGGCGCCGCACGCGCGTGCACCGCGCATGGTTCGTGGCTGCCGTCGCCTTCGTGACGATCACCGGCGCCGCGGCCTTCCGGTCCCTCCCGGGCCTGCTGATCGATCCGCTGCACCAGGAGTTCCACTGGTCGCGCGGCACGATCGGGCTCGCGGTGTCCATCAACCTCGCGCTGTACGGGCTGACCGCGCCGTTCGCGGCCGCGCTGATGGACCGGTTCGGTATCCGCCGGGTCGTCGCGGCGGCCCTGGGCGTGATCGCGCTCGGCTCGGGCGCGACCGTGTGGATGACGGCGGCGTGGCAGCTGCTGCTGTGCTGGGGCCTGCTCGTCGGGCTGGGCTCCGGCTCGATGGCGCTGGCGTTCGCCGCGACCGTCACGAACCGCTGGTTCACCGAGCGGCGCGGCCTGGTGACGGGCATCCTCACGGCGGCCTCCGCCTCCGGCCAGCTGATCTTCCTGCCGCTGCTGTCGTGGATCGTCTCGGAGCACGACTGGCGTCCCGCCGCCGTGACGGTGGCGCTGGCGGCCCTCGCGGTCGTCCCCTTCGTATGGCTGCTGCTGCGCGACCATCCGGCGGACGTGGGGCTGAAGCCGTACGGGGCGAAGGAGTTCGTGCCGAAG
The DNA here is from genome assembly GCF_005768555.2 of Streptomyces sporangiiformans. Classification (GTDB taxonomy): domain Bacteria; phylum Actinomycetota; class Actinomycetes; order Streptomycetales; family Streptomycetaceae; genus Streptomyces; species Streptomyces sporangiiformans. The sequence continues at coordinate 23,609 of NZ_VCHX02000164.1, read as the reverse complement.
CCCGAGCCCGTGCCCGGTGCGGCCCGCCGCACGGTGAAGGTGCTCTTCTCGGCCGTCCGCACCGGCCCCTTCTGGCTGCTGGCCGGCACCTTCGCGATCTGCGGCGCGTCGACGAACGGCCTGATCCAGACGCATTTCGTGCCCGCCGCCCACGACCACGGCATGCCGATCACGGCGGCCGCGTCGCTGCTCGCGGTCATCGGCGTCTTCGACGTCGCCGGCACGATCGCCTCCGGCTGGTTCACGGACCGCTTCGACCCGCGGCGACTGCTGGCCGTGTACTACGCGCTGCGCGGTGTGTCCCTGCTGTTCCTGCCGATGCTGCTGGCGCCCTCGGTCCAGCTCCCGATGGTCTTCTTCATCGTCTTCTACGGCCTGGACTGGGTCGCCACCGTCCCGCCGACCCTCGCCCTGTGCCGCGAACAGTACGGAGACGACAGCGCGATCGTCTTCGGCTGGGTCCTCGCCTCGCACCAGGTCGGCGCCGCACTCGTCGCCTTCCTCGGCGGCGTGGCGCGGGACACCTTCGGCTCGTACGACGTGGTCTGGTACGCCTCGGGCGCGCTGTGCGCGGCGGCTGCGCTGATGGCGCTGGTGATCCGGAGGAAGCCGGTGGCGAGGGTGGCTCTTGCCTGACCGCTGAAGGAAGACAGGGAGGCGGTTCAGCTCGCGCGGTCGAGTGGTTCGAACCGAGTGCACTCGATCGTGTGGCGGACGCCGCTCGGTGTCATACGGTGAACCGCCCGAATCGCCCCCGGTGGAACAGCAGCGGAGCGTCACCGTCCCCGGACGTCCCCAGGGCGTCCACGCGCCCCACCACGATCAGATGGTCACCGCCGGTGTGCACGGCGTGGATCGTGCAGTCGATCCACGCGGGCGCTCCCTCGAGCCGCGGCGACCCGGACACCGGCGCCGCGTCGTAGGCGACGCCCGCGAACTTGTCCGCCCCGCTCACCGCGAACCCACGGCACAACTCGCCCTGGTGCGCCCCCAGGACGTTCACGCAGAAGACGCCCGCGCGAGCGATCCGCGGCCATGTCGTCGACGTGCGCGCGACCATGAACGCGATCAGCGGCGGGTCGAGGGAGAGGGAGGAGAAGGACTGGCAGGCGAAGCCGGCGGGGCCGTTCTCGCCCTCGGCGGCGGGTGCGGTCACGACGGTCACGCCGGTCGCGAAGTGGCCCAGTACGCGGCGGAATTCGGTCTGGTCGACCGGCGCCCGCTCGTCGTCGCCGACGGCCCGCAGCTCCGGACGCGGCAGTGCCTCGACGGGCCCCGCCACGGTGGCGGACCCGGCCGACCTGAGGTAACGGACGGCGGCTGCGGCCATCCCTGCGTGTCCCATCACGCCTCCCATTGAAGCTGACGGTTCGTCAGATAGGAAGGGGTGGTCTGCTCAGCGGCCGCTGAACTGCGCCCCCCGGCGCTCCACGAACGCCGCCACACCCTCCTTCGCGTCCGCCGTCGTCATGTTGATCTCCTGGGCGGCGGCCTCGGCGGCGAAGGCGGTGGGGCGGTCGGCGTCCAGTGACGCGTTCACCAGTTGCTTGGTGAGCGCGAGGGCGCGGGTCGGGCCGGAGGCGAGGCGTTCGGCCCACTCGCGGGCCGTCTTGTCCAACTCCTCGGCCGGGACGACGCGGTTGACCAGGCCGAGGCGTTCCGCGTCCGCGGCCGTGAGCGCGTCCCCGAAGAACATCAGCTCCTTCGCTCGCTGCGGGCCGACCAGGCGGGGGAGGAGGTAGGCGCCGCCGCCGTCGGGGACCAGGCCACGGCGCACGAACACCTCGATGAACCGGGCCGGTTCGGCGGCGAGGACAAGGTCGCAGGCGAAGGCGAGATGGGCGCCGATGCCCGCCGCGGTGCCGTTCACCGCGGCGATCACCGGCTTCTCGCAGTCGAGGACCGCGGCGATCAGGCGCTGGGCGCCGAGACGGATGACACGGGCCACGTCCCCGGCCACCCGTTCGCCGGAGGGCGGCCCGCCGCGCAGATCGGCGCCCGCGCAGAAACCGCGGCCCGTCGCGCCGATCACGACGGCTCGTACGTCCGGATCGGCGGAGGCTTCCGAAAGCAGCTGAATCAGACGTTCTCGCTGGTCGGAGGTGATGGCGTTCATGGCTTCCGGGCGGTTGAGCGTGATCCGGGAGACCTGGTTGTCAGTGGCGTGCAGTACCAATGACTCGAGGGAGGGACGGGAGTCGGAGGACTCCCGGGGTGCACGGTTTGTGGGGGATATGCGGGATGTACGGGATGCACGGGGGGAGTCGGGCATGAAGGTGCTCCATTTCGTACGCGCGGCCGCGGGGCTGTGGCATCGGCTGAGGGCGGCGGCTTCGGCCTCAGCGGCACACCGCCAGCGCGTCCAGCGCGACGGCCCCCTGCCCCTGGGGCAGCACCATCAGCGGGTTGATGTCGAGCTCCGCCAGTTCCCCGTCGAGTTCCAGGGCCATGCGCTGGACCCGGAGCACGACCTCGACCAGCGCGTCGACGTCGGACGGGGGACGCCCACGAACCCCCTCGAGCAGTGCCCGCCCGCGCAGCTCGCCCGGCATGGCCCGCGCCTGATCCTCGCCGAACGGCGGCACGCGCACGGCCGTGTCCCGCAGCACCTCCACCAGGACACCGCCCAGCCCGACCGTCACGGTCGGCCCGAAGAGCTGGTCCTGCGTGACGCCCACGACCATCTCGACGCCGGGCTCGACCATCTGGCACACCAGCACCCCGTCGAGCGACACCCCCTCGTAGCGGGCGATGTCGGTCAGCTCTCGATAGCCGTCCCTGACCTGGCTGGCGGAGGTCAACCCGATCTTCACCAGACCGAGTTCGGTCTTGTGGGCGAGCTGCGCGCCGGAGGCCTTCATCACGACGGGGTAGCCGACGAGCCCGGCCGCCCGCACGGCCGCCGCCGCGCTGGTCACCAACTGCTCGCGGGGTACGCGGATTCCGTACGCCCGCAGGAGCTGCTTCGCCGCGTGCTCGCTCAGCTGCTGTCCCGGCCGCATCAGCGCCTGCGCCTTGCGGTAGGAGGGCGAGGGCGTGCGCGGTGCCTCGTCGAAGGGGGAGCGGTACGAGGCGGTGAACCGCGCATGGCCGAGATGGGCGCGGACCGCCGTGATGCAGTTCGCGAAGGTACGGAAGGTGGCGACGCGGGAGGAGCCGAGCAGCGTCTCGCGGTACGCGGCCTCCGTGCCGACCGGCGATCCCCACACCACGCACACCAGCTTGTCCGTCTGCTCCGCCGCGTCCACCAGGTCCTGCGCCAACCGGTCGCTCATCGGTGGGAAGGGCCCGGTGATGGGGCAGATCAGCACGCCGACCGCCGGGTCGTCGAGGATCGCGTCGATGATTTTGCGACCGCGCCAGTCGCCCACGGGGTGCCCGCCGTTGTCGACCGGGTTGGCGACGTCGAGGTACTCCGGTATCCACTGGTGCAGCTCGGCCTGCTTGGCGTCCGACAGCCGGGGCAGCCGCAGCCCCGCCTCGGCCGCGAGGTCCGAGAAGTGCGCGCCCGTGCCGCCCGAGATCGAATAGACGACGACGCCGTCCGCGTGTGGCGTGCGGGCGCGCGCCAGCAGGGCGGCGGTGTCCTGGAGTTCGTCGAGCCCGTCGACGCGGATCACGCCGTACTGTCGCATCGCCGCGTCCACCACCGCGTCGGCGCCGGTCAGCTTGCCGGTGTGTGAGGCGGCGGTCCGGGCGCCGGTCTCGGTGCGGCCGACCTTGACCGCGACGACGGGGACGCCGCGCCGGGCGGCCCGGTCGGCGGCGAGCATGAAGGAGCGGCCGTCCTTCAGTCCTTCGACGTAGCAGGCGATGGCGCCGACCTCCGGCTGCTCGGCGAAGTAGGAGATGAAGTCGGCGGTCTCCAGGTCGGCCTCGTTGCCGGTGGGCGCCCAGTGCGAGAGCCGTACGCCCAGCTCCTGCATCGTGAAGACGGGACGCCCCTGGTGTCCCGACTGTGTGATCAGCGCGATCGCGGGTCCGTCCAGGTCGTCGCGGAACTTCTCGAAGGCGTTGAGGTTCGTGTTCGGACCCAGCAGCCGCAGCCCGGAGCACTCCACGGCGGCGGCGAGGCGGGCCTGCGCGGCGGCACCCTCCGCTCCGGTCTCGGCGAAGCCGGAGCCGAAGGCGACCGCGAACTTCACCTTGGCCTCGGCGAGTTGCTCGATCACGGGAAGGGGATCGGAGACCAGCAGTACGGCCAGATCGACCTGTTCGGGCAGGTCCGCGACAGAAGGGACGCAGGGTATGCCGAAGACGGACTGACGGGTGGGGTGCACCGGGTGCAGCCGGGCACCGACCCGCTCGGCCCAGGTGAGTAACTGCCGTGTGATACCGGTGTTCGGCCGCCCCTCGGTGTCCGAGGCGCCGATGACGGCCACGGACTGGGGACGGAAGAAGCGATCCAGTTCGGGAACGCCGGCGTACAGCGCCCGGCCGCTGACGTCGAGGTCGTCGGTGGCCGCGGGCCTGCCGTGCACGGCAGGCGCGGGTTGCTCGCCGCAGGCGATGACCCGGGCCCGGCGGGAGTCGGTGGTGAGGGTGCCGTGGGTTGATCCAAGCATCGGTCCGCCCGCTCCTGTGTGACTGCCAATAACTGACGCAGTGTCAGATTACTGAACTGACGCCACGTCAGGAACTGGTCTGCGCGCAAAGAACTTGTGGCGGGCATGTGGTGCGGGGCGTGGTGCAGGGCCTCAACGCTGACGCCGGGTTCCCGGCTGAGGCGCCCTGCGTCTACCCACAATCTCAGCTATACCCGTGTGAGTGATGCCCTGACCCTCCAGCGTGCGCTGCGATGCGGGCCTGCCCGCCGGCGCTGTGAAGACATCCGAAGACATCCAGGTGTCACTCATGCGGATGGTCACGGTTGACGGCCAGGCGACCGGCGAGTTCGGTTCGGGATCGTACGGAAAGCTTGGCGTAGATGCGGCTGAGGTGGTACTCCACCGTCTTGGTCGACAAGAACAACGCGGCGGCCACTTCGGGAGAGGTGTGGCCCTTGCTGACGAGGACTGCTACCTGCGTCTCTCGTTCGGTCAGAGCGACCGGTGCATGGCCGGGGCGGGTGGGCGTCTTGAAGCCGGCCGCTCGGAGTTCCTTCTCGGCGGCTGCGGTCCACGGATCGGCGCGGAGCCGCTCGAATACCTGCCGGGCGGCGTTGAGAGGCCGACGGGCGGCACCGCGTTTCCTTTTCCTGAGCAGGAATCGCCCGTAGGCGAGATCGGTGCGGGCCTTGGCGAAGGGATCCGGTAGGTGCGCGTGGAGTTGTAGCGCCTTGTGATAGGCGTCTTCATCGGCTTCGACAAGCCCTCGACATCGCTCACTCACCGCGTGTCCCCACGCCGAAGGCGCCTGCTGGACCTGGTCCAGCAGTTCGGCCAGAGCCGCCTGGGCTGCGGAGCGGTCACCGGCGGTCAGGTTCGCTTCGATCAAATCGGGCTGGTGCTGCAACACCGTCGGTTCTCTCAGCCCCAAATCGCGGACACGCTGCTGAAGTTCATCCAGACGGGCAGCGGCCTCGGATTCCCTGCCGGTGCCCAGTTCGAGCAGACCGAGTGTGGCCTCGATGTAGGGGCTGACCAGATCCGCACCCCGGCTGTCAAGGAGTCCACGAAACTGGCGAGCGTGCTCGATGCACTGCGTGGCTCGTCCTCGGGCGGCCTCTATCCGGGCCAACGTGGAAATCGCGTAGGCCTGGAGCACGGGCTGTCCGGTCTCACCGGCGAGCGTGGCTCCCTCACTTGCCAGAGCGTAGGCGTCGTCCCAGTAACCGGTACGCAGTTGCGTCTCGGCCAGCACGGTCAGATACGGGGCGAGCCGTTCGCAGGCGCCGATCTTGCGCGCGCATCGTACAGCCCGTTCCAGCAACGTCCGCGCCGCCGGAAACCGCTCGAGCCACATGAGGTCCATTGCGGAGAAGCTCGTCACCTCGATGCCGATGGAGAGCGGGTCGGTGTCGGTGAGGAACTGCTCGCAAGAACTGAACACCGTGGCTGCATCAATGCGCTCACCGGCGAGCATCATCGTGTGGGCCCGCAGCACGGCCGCGGAATGATCAAAGATGACGGCTTCGCCGTTGCGGGCCAGAGCGCCGGCCCGGTCCGCGGTCGCTCGGGCCTGGAGGATGGCGCCGCCCATGCATCCCGCTCCCGCGGCAGCGACCAGCAAGGGCACCGCTTGGGTCGCTTCCAGCCCGGCGGCCATATCCACCAGCTGGTCGTGGACACGGCGTGGTGGCTGGCGGACGAGCAGTACCTGACTGCGCAGTCCAGCCGCGTCGGCACGTACCGTGGCGTCGTCCGTGGTGTTCGTCGCCGCCTCAGCCAAGACCAATGCTTGGTCCCCTCTGCCGGCAAGCTGGGCCACCTCGGCGGCGGCCAGTAAGTAGCGGCCCTGATCGAACTGAGAAGACGTGAGTTCAGCGGCACGCTCGTAAGCTCGGAGTGCGGCGGGCAGGGCGCCACGGTCGCGGGCACGCGCAGCGGTGTCAGCCAGAGCGGCAGCCGCGGTCACGTCTGGGCCGGCCGCCGCGGCAGCGAGATGCCAACTGCGTTGGTCACGGTCCACCAAGCCGTCCCGGTCGGTGAGCGCACCGGCCAGGACCCGGTGAGATTCTCGTCGCAGCTCGGGTGCCGCCAGGTGGTACGCGGCGGAGCGAAGCAGCGGATGCACGAACCTCACCTTGCCGCCGGACAGGTTGAGGACCTTTGCAGCCTCAAGCGCCTGTAACACCTCGGCATCCAGTGCCAGGGCATGAAGTGCTTCGATCAGGACCACGGCGTCCTCGGTGAAGCTGGCTGCCGCAACCGTCACCGCGCGGCGACCCGGCTCGGGCAGAGCGGCCAAGCGAGTTGCATAGGCGGCAGTCAGACGCGGACCCACCGGCAGGGGACTTTCCGGTTCCTGTGCCGCCCATCCGGAGTCGCACAGAGCAGGCGCGGCTTCCAGCAGTGCCAGTGGGTTGCCGGCGGTCTCCCGGTACAGCCGTTTGAACGGCTCGCTGTCGGCCGCTACGTCAACGACCCGCTGTACCAGCGCGGCCGCGGCTGCGGGATTCAGGCCGGCCAGGGTCAGCGTCGGCAGGTTGGCCTCGGTGAACAGACAACGCTCGCCGTCTCGCGCCGTGACCAGCACGGCCACGCCCTCGGCCTGTAGACGCCGGAAAGCGAAGAGCAGCGCACGGGCGCTGGCCTCGTCCATCCAGTGCGCGTCATCCACTGCGACCAACACAGGTCCTGTCGCTGCGGCATCGGTGAGCAGCGTCAACGCGGCGGCTCCCAACGTCAACCGGTCTGGTGGTTCCCCATCCTCCAGTGACAGGGCGGTGCGCAGAGCGCGCGCTTGGAGCGTCGGCAGACGGTCGACCCGAGACTCCAGGGGGCGGACGAGTTCACCGAGGCCGGCGAAGGCAAGTTCGGCTTCCATTTCGATTCCCGTAGCCCGTAGAACCAGCATCCCCGCGGACTCGGTCACCGCCTCTTCCAGCAATGCGGTTTTCCCGACCCCCGGCTCGCCGCGCAGTATGAGAAGCCCGCTTCGACCTCGACGGGCGTCGGCGAGGAGCAGCCGTAACCGATCTTGCTCCTCCGCACGCGAAAGCAGTCCGTGCTGCCCATGACCAGGCGTCATCGCGACATCCCCCAAGGAAACAACCACCGTCCGTGTCGATGCTCATACACCGCGTCACGATTGTGGCCGATCGAGGGCCGCTCCCGCAGGGACTAGGGAATCTACCGATATCCCCAATCCACCCATCCCGCCAGAGTTGTACCGCGCTCGCTCGTTCGGGCGGGATGGAAAGAGAGAAAGGGTCCACGATGAGCAACCTGTACACCGGGCAGATGCCCCCGGCCCCGCCGCCCGTGCCGACGGTCACCGGCCAGCTGATCAACGACGTCCGACCGTTCGGGGCCGCCAGCGGCACCGCCGCAGCGGTCGCGCAGACGGCATGGGTCATCGCGGGGCGGCCGATCCTCACGGGTATCTGGCGAGCCGCGACCGGCAAGTGACGGCGAAAACCGTCTAGAGCCACGCATCAGTGATGGCTGGTCAGGGCGTAAGCCCTGACCAGCCATCAGCCGGATCATCCGAGCCTGGACCGGTCCCTACCGCTCCTGACACGTGTCTTCGCCAACAACGACCTGCCGCCCGACAGCGACCGAGGGGGAACCATGCTGCTGCCCGACAACCCGATCTCGGGACCGGACGGAGATCGTTTCGGATTCGGCACCCACGCGAAGGTGCTCTGCGACGCGATCGCGACCGCCGAGGACTTGCCGCTGACCATCGGGGTCTTCGGGCCCTGGGGGATGGGGAAGTCGAGTTTCATGAAAGTCTGCGAGGGCCTGCTGAGGGCCCGCGACATTCGGACCGTCTGGTTCAACCCCTGGAAGTACGACCAGAAGGACGAGATCTGGCACGCCCTCATCCAGACCGTGCTCGCCGAGATCGCCCACGACCTCGACGAACGACGGAAGTCCGGCGAGGAGAGCCTGCAGGAGCGGCTCGCGAAGGCCCTGGACACCGTCAGACAACTGAGCCAGGCAGCGGCCTGGCTGCTCGCCCGCCGGGCGGCCGGCCCCCTGACGGCGGGGTTCCTGGCACCCGAGGACGTGGACGCCGTTCAGACCGTTCTCACCGCACCTGGTGTGGACACGTATCTACACGTCAATCGCTTCGAACAGGACTTCAGAGAGGTCGTCCGCACGTACACGGACGACGGTCGGCTCGTCCTGTTCATCGATGATCTGGACCGCTGCACGGAGGACGCGGCGATCACCGTGCTCGACTCCCTGAAGCTCTTCCTGGGGGAGGGGTCCTGCGTCTTCGTCCTGGCCATGGACTATCAGGTCGTCGCGGAGGCGGCCGCCAAGCGGTTCGACAGCGAACGTACGGACGGTGCGCGCGGCCGACAGTACCTGGAGAAATTGATCCACTTTCCGTTCCACCTGCCCGGAATCCCGTTCGAGGCCCTGCACCGACACCTTTACGACAAGGTCACCGATCTCGTGCTGACAGGCTCGCGCGAGCTGTGGGAGCTCATCGAGGTCGCCTTCGCGGCCAACCCGCGACGGGTGCGCCGCTTCGTCAACGGCCTGAACCACGCGGCCCTGACGCTGCATCAGCATGACGACCCGCCCGGGCGCGACCGGTTGCTGCACGCGGGCACCCTGCTCGCATTCCAGATCAAGTACCCCGACTTCTTTTCCGCACTGCAGAGCGATCCCGGCGTCTNATCAAGTACCCCGACTTCTTTTCCGCACTGCAGAGCGATCCCGGCGTCTGGGCGCGGTTCGACGAGGCCGAGTTCGCCAAGACCGAACTCGGCGGGGGAGACGCGGAGCTCGCGAAGAACAACCCCGGGGTACGGCGGCTGATCGCGGCTGTGTCGTCGCGGCGCACGGGCTTCGGCTTCCCTCCTCCACCGACGCCCATCGTCATCAGGTTGTTGACTGAGGTGCTGACGGTGAGCGGCGGAACGGCCGCCGATGAGGTGGTGGGCCGTGGAGCGTGACGTGGCACCCGACGTCCGGTACGCGGTCGGCCTGGATCTCGGGGACGGGGAGAGCTCCCTGTGCTGGCTGGCGACGCACGGGCGGAGCAAAGCACGGGTCTATACCCGGGGAACCGACGGCGCCGCCATCGTGACAGCCCTGGGACGCGAACGCCTGGATCAGGGGACCTACCGGTACGTCATCGGTGAAGCGGCCGTGCTGGCGAAGAACGTCCTTCACTTCAGCGTCAACTTCAAGACCCGACCCGACCCGGAAAGCCTGGCCGTCCCCGAGGCCGTGCAGTTCGCCCAGATCCTCCTCACCGAGTTCTTCTCCCGGCACCCCGAGGTCAGGAGAGACTGTGTGGTCTACGTGGGCCACCCCACGGGCTGGGATGCCGAATCGGTGGCGGCGTATCGCAAGCATCTCTCGTCGATGGACCTGCCCGTGCAACTCGTGGCCGAGTCCCAGTCCGCGCTCGTACACGTCAGGGACCGAAGAATCGGACGGCGTGAGGCACGCGGCCTTGACCGGGTGCTGGTCGTCGACATCGGTTCTTCCACGACCGACTTCACGTTCGTGGAGGATTTGATACCGCAGAACCTTCCGGTGGGCTCCGACCTGGGCTGTGCGGTGATCGACCGGGATCTCGCCAGGATGGTGAGGGAGGCGTTCGCGGGAAGCAAGGAGTTCACCAAGGCTCTTGGCCAGGACGGCTCGGAGGAGATGCTGCGGCTCCTGTGCCGCCGGGCCAAGGAAGCTCAGTTCACGGGGACCGATGTGCGCGTCCAGGAGCTCCAGGCGGGCTGTGACACCCGGTTCACCCCCTTCATAAGCCCCTCCCTGGGCTGGCTCAGGGGTGTGGACATTCCGCAGCGTGTGGTTCGAGGCCGCGGCGGCTGGGCCGAGCGTTTCGCGGACGTCCTGACGGAGGTGGGCGGTCTGCTCGGCGCCGCAAAACCCGAGCTGGTCGTGATCACCGGTGGAGGTTCACGCATGCCCGTCGTACGCCAACTGTGTCTCGAGGCGTTCCCGGAAGCCGCTGTCGAGAACGACAAGGAGCCTTCCCTGTCCGTGACCCGGGGGCTCGCCAGCGTCGGACGGCATCGTGTCAATGTGGCGCGGTTCCGGCACGACATCCAGGCGCTCAAGGGCCGGCCCGAGTTCGAGGAGAAGATCCGCGTCGGCCTGCTCGACGCGTTCGACCAGGCCAGGAACACCCTCCTGGCCCGCCTGCTGGAGAGGGCGGACGCGGAGCCCGCCGACGCACAGGACGAACAGGACATCAACGCACTCATCCGCCGACTGACCGGGATGGACCAGGTGCTCGCGCGCCTGCGCGTACGGCTCAATGCGGAACTCGCCCCCATGGCGCTGGACATTTGCCGCTCATACGACATCCGAGACGACCAGTTCACGCTGGACATCGTCCTGCCCGGGGTCATCGGCACCGCCATCAGCGCACGAATCCGCCCCATGTGGCGTACGCTGCGCGCCGCCCAAGCCGTGCTGAAAGCCTACGAGGGCATGGGAAGCGTCGGCCTCTACGCGCTGAAGTTTGCGACGACCGGCGCGAAATTCGTCACGAAGTTGGGTGTCGCGGGAGCCGTGGTCGCCGTCGGGCTGGGACTTCCGCACGCAACGGAAGCCGGCGCCCGCAAGCTCATACGTACGACGCTGCAGAATGCGGAGCTCGACCCCGCCGAGGTGACCAACGTTGTCGTGCAGGTGGCCGAGCAGATCACCGCGCAGATGGATCGCCGCGCCCAAGAGGTGGAGCGCTTCGTCTCCGCCGCGACCCTGCCCTGAGTGCGCGGACATCGGTGATCCAGGCGATGCTGACCGGGGCCCGGCCTGATGGGGTCAGGCGGACCCGTCGCGGCGGCTCTTGAGCCACCATGTCCCGCCGCCGAGGACGAGTACGGAGGCTCCGATGCCGAGGGGCACGGCGAGGGTCATGCCGTCGTCTTCCTCGGTGCTGTCCGACGAGGCCTTCGCCGAGGTCGTCGGGGTCGGTGACTGGTTCGGTGACTGGGGCGTCGGCTCGTCGGAGGGGGTGGTTTCCTCGGTGGGCGTGGGGCTGACGGACTCGGCGCCGGGTTCCGCGGGATCCAGCTTCAGACGGGGAGCGGGATGACCGTGCCCGTGGCCGTCGCCGCCGCCTTCGTCCAGTTCGATCCAGCGGTCGACCTTGCCGTCGCTGTAGGTCTGCAGGGTCTTGAAGGCCAGTGACTTGGCATCGGGTAGCTGGCGTACGGTCACGACGTACTCCGCGTCCTCGCCCACGGGGAGCTTCTGCCCGGAGACGGTGTAACCCCGGCTGGTGGGGGCGAGTTTCCAGCCCTTGGGGCCTTCCTTGTAGGTGATGTCGCTCGGGGTGATGCCCTCGGGCAGGATCACCTCCAGCTTGCTGATGCCGGCGGAGTCGGACTCCGACTCGGCGGAGAACGTCAGCGCGACATTCTGGGCGAGAGCGCGGGCGCCGTCGGCCTCGACTTCCGCATGGGCGGCGGCCGGCCCGGCGGTCGCGACGGCGGCGGCGAGCACGACTGCCGTGAGGGCGCCGAGGCGGCGTGCCGCATACGCCGGATTGGTGCGGGACACTACGGGACTCCCTCGTGGTGAGGTGCTTCGTGGTGAGCTTCTGCTGTTCGCTCGAGAAGTCGGATCGCCCGCAGGGGGAGTTCCCCAGCGATCCGGTGATCCACGTCACAGGCGTGGGCAGTTGGGGTTGGGGGAGGTTCGGTTGCTGCCGCCCGGCCCGGAGCCGAGCCGGGCGGCAGCGCCCCCGGCTCGTCAAGCGGCTGCCGCCGCTACCGGCTGGGCACCTTCGGCCTCGTACAGCGACTCGATCAGTGAGCTGCGGGCACGGGCCACGCGCGAACGCACCGTGCCCACGGGGCAGTCGGTGACGCGCGCCGCCTCCGCGTAAGGCAGTCCCAGAATCTGGGTCAGCACGAACGCCTCGCGGCGTTCGTCCGGCAGCGCGGCCAGCAGCTCTGCGAGGGCGATGCCGTCCTCGAAGCCCTGCAGGCCCCGCGGCTGGGCGCGTTCGGCCGCCGACTGCCAGTCGTCGGTGTCCGCCAGGCGGGGCCGGGCGGCGGCGTACCGGATGCTGTCGATCACCGCGCGGCGTGCGATGGACAGCAGCCAGCTGCGCGCCGAGGAACGGCCTTCGAAGCGGTGCAGGCTGCCGAGGGCCCGCAGAAAGGTGTCCTGGGTCAGGTCGTCGGCGGTCTGCGGATCGGCGCCGAGGTAGGTCACGTAGCGGCTGACGTCTCGGTGCAGGGCACGGACGAACTTCTCGACGGCGTCGGGGTCGCCGCCGCGGGCGGCGAGCGCCCAGGCGTTGATCGACTCGTCACGCGAGCCGTGCAGGGTGGGAGTGAACACCTGGTGTCCTTCTCGGGATCCGGGAACCTGGACCGGCGCAGGGGCGCGGCGGCTCCGGTGACTGTTGACGTACGGCCGCACGGGCGTGCGCGGCCGATGCCCGAGGCGAGGCGCGGAGCGCTGTGGGTCGCGGTGTGCGACGACGGCACCGTGAGCGGCCTCGGGGAACAGGCTGTCGTCAGAGGACAGCGGTCCCAGCGGGCGGACCCCGAGAAGTGATGGCGTGGACGAGGAGAAGCTGCCGCAGCGCACGGCCGGAGCGGCGTCGGCGGGCGCGGACGCGTGGGCGGTGCGGCGGCAGGGGCGGCCGGAGCAGCAGGCGCAGGGGGGCGACGAGCCATCCGGTGAGAACCCGCAGGATGCGGAAGGCGGCGCGCTCGCCGTGGGCGAGCCACAGGCCGCACACCAGGGCGGCGGCCAGGTGGGCCGAGAGCATGCCGGTCGAGGACATGCCGTCCATGACATGACCCGCGTGGGCCATCGAGCCCATGCCGTCTGTGCCGCTCATCGAGACCGTCGACCCCGCAGAGTCCGGCCCCGAGGGGCCCATGGAGGGCATGCCCGCCATGTCGTGGCTCATGGAGTGCGTGGACCTCGCGGGACCGTCGGAGTGCGAACCCGTCCCCGGTGGGGAGCACAGCAGGTGGCGTGCCCACCGCTGGGCGAGGGACGCGCCGCCGGCCGGTTCCGGCCGTACGACCGCCTGCGCGAGCGAGAACAGCGCGTGGAGGAACGCCTGTGTGGCGACCGTCAGTGAGCCGACCACGAAGAGTCCGCGTTCACGGTCGGCCAGGACCCACGCCATCCCGCCCGCCGCCACGGCTCCGACGGCCGGCGCCCACCCGGGAACCGCGACAGAGGACGTCATCGCGTGTCCCTGGACAGCGAACAGCACGCAGACGGCCGCGAATAACGCGGCCCTCAGCGCGCGAGAACACCGTCCAGCAGTCATGGCGGCCTCATCCTTGCATCCGCGCCTGCGCTGTCGCAGATCGGTACGGGCACTGCCCGGGTGCGCCACTCAATCCGGCGTAGGTGATACAGGCCACAGTGACGTACTTCCGTCGCTCTCCCAGGAGTTCGGGACCGGCGGTCTCGCCGCCCCCGCTCGCGTCGGCCTGGTTTCAGTCCGCGGTGCGGGACGGCTGGCGGGTCGTGTCGCGTGCGATCGTTCGGGCGATCTTCTCGGCGTCGAGGGCGAGTTCGCGGAGTGTGCCGCTGATGGGGGTGGTGAAGCCGGTGAAGTACAGGCCGGGGGCGTTCTGCTGGGTGCCGGCGCCGTGGACGACCGGGAGGCCGCGCTCGTCCAGTACGCCGAGGTGGCCGACGATGTCCTCCAGGGCGCTCCGGTAGCCGGTCGCGGCGATCACGACGTCCGGGCCGACCCGGTCGCCGTTCACGAGGACGACCTTGCCGTCGTCGAATCCGTCGACCGCCGCCACGATCTCGACCCGGCCCTTGCGCACGGCGTCGATGAGGCCGACGTCCTGCACCGGGATCGCGCCCTCGTTGACGCGCGAGTAGAGGCCGGTGTCGGGCCGGGGCAGCCCCTGGGCCGACAGATCCGGCACGCTGACCTTCGCCATCGTCCTGGCCAGCCGGTCCACCAGCCCCACCGGCAGCCGCCGTACGAGGATCGCGGTGAACTGGGCGGCCCAGCCGGCCGTGGACCGGCGCACGATGTGGGGCGTGGTGCGCACCGAGAGCCGGACCCGCGAGGCCCCGCCCTCGACGAGGTCGACGGCGATCTCGGCGCCCGTGTTGCCGACGCCGACGACGAGGACGTCACGGCCGGTGAAGGGGGCGGAGTTGCGGTACTCGCGGGCGTGCAGGAGTTCGCCGGCGTACGCGTCGCGGCCGGGCCAGTCGGGGATGTGCGGCGTGTGGTTGTAGCCGGTGGCGATCACGACCGCGCTGCCGGTCAGCTCGCGGCCGCCGGTGGCGTGCAGCGTCCAGCCGGTCCCGTCCGTGGCGGGCACCACGCGGGAGACCTCGACTCCCGTCACGACCTCCAGGCCGTGGTGCTCCGTGTACTTCTCCAGATATCGCACCACGTTGTCCCGCGCGACCCAACGCCCGAACGAGCGCGGCATCGCGAGGCCCGGAAGCGCGGACAACCGTCTGGTCGTGTGCAGACGCAGCCGGTCGTAGTGCCGCCGCCAGGACGCCCCGACGTGCTCGGACTTCTCCAGCACGACGGCTCGTACGCCCTGGGCGCGCAGGGCGTACGCCGCGGAGAGCCCGCCGGGGCCGCCGCCGATGACGTACACGGGGCGGTCCTCGTGGGACGGCACCGTGGGGTGGGTCCGAGAAGGCGTCGTTTCGCGAGCGTCGGCCATGTGCCGAGCGTATTCACATGGCCGATTGATGGGTCTCGGTCAAGCCCGAAATCGGTTGCGAATCGATCACGGCTGTAGGGGATGTGTGTGGGGGTCGTGCGGTGGTCCGCATGAGCGCGGAGGGGTGCGAGGGGGGTGGGGAGGTGGGTCGGAGAGGGGGCGGCGATCCGGGTCCGCGATTCGGGTCGGCGAGGCAGGCCTCTTGCGGGACCGCACGCCCTTGCGCTGAACTGACGTACCGTCAGATTCAAGGGGCAGGGAAGGGCAGTGATGGGCGCGCGGTTCGATGTTCCGGAGATCGATGCCTTCACCCGTACCTACTGGGAGGCGGCCGCCCGGGGCGAGTTGCTCGTGCGCCGGTGCGGAGGGTGCGGGCGGGCCCACCACTACCCCCGCGAGTTCTGCCCGTACTGCTGGGGTGAAGACGTGTCGTGGGAGCCGGCCGGCGGGCGCGCCACGCTCTACACCTGGTCCGTCGTCCACCGCAACGACCTCCCGCCTTTCGCTGAACGCACGCCGTACGTCGCCGCGGTGGTCGATCTCGCCGAGGGGCCGCGGATGATGACCGAGGTGGTGGAGTGCGAGGCGGAGGCACTGCGGGCCGGGATGGAGCTGGAGGTGATGTTCCGGGAGGCGGGGGAGGTCATGGTTCCCGTGTTCCGGCCCCAGCCGTGAGGCAGGAACGCGTACAGGTTTCAATGGGGCGATGGCCCATGTCCACGAGCAGTTACTCACCACCCCCTTGCCCGAGCTGCACGGCCACGGTCTGCGGCTGCGCTCCTGGGACGCGGAGTCCGACGCCCACACCGAGGCGTGGCTGCGCGGTCTGACCGACCCGGAGTTCCAGCGCTGGAACACGCCGCTCAAGCTGATCACGGACATCGACGGCGCCCGGGACTCGCTGCGCTCGCGGGCCGAGCGCGCGGCGGACGGCAGCGGCGCCTCCTTCCGGGTCACCGATGAGTCCACCGGCTCGACGCTCGGCCACATCGGCGTCAACGAGATCAACGCCGTCACGCGCTGCGCCCGTATCGGCTACTGGGTCCTGCCCGAGGCCCGCGGCCGTCAGGTCGCCACCCGCGCCCTGGCGCTCGTCGCGGGCTGGGCCCTGTCAGAACTCGGCCTGCACCGCCTGGAGTTGGGGCACGCCCAGGGGCACGAAGCGTCCTGCCGCATAGCCGAGCGCTGCGGGTTCCTGTACGAGGGCACGCTGCGGGGAGCGATGTTCGAGGCGGGACGGTACGACGCGTTCCGGGACGTACACCTGCATGCGCGGATCGCTACGGATCCTGAGCCCGGGGTGGGGCAGCCCGGGGGCGGCCGGGGGCCGGGAGTCGCATAAGTGCCGGCCGTGGTGCGCAGGTTCGCGGGATCATGGTTCGCATGCCTTCCCCTTCGCACGACTGGCGGTTCACCCATGACCTGGGGGCCTTCCTCGACCGCGCCGGGCACTTCCTGCGGTCCGAACCCGCCCTGCACACCGTTCCGTTGACGGTCACCGACGCGCTGCGTAGGCGCGGAACGCGGGCGTACGGGGAAGAGGCTCCGTACTTCGCGTGGCTCACGGACACGGAGGGTGCCGTGTGCGCGACGGCCCTGCGGACGCCGCCGCACCGCCTGCACCTCACCGCCACCACCCTCGAGGCCGCCGACGCGCTCGCCGGGCGGCTCGCGAAGACGGGCGGGATGCTGCCGGGAGTCGGCGGCCCGGCGGAGACGGCCGCGGAGTTCGCGGCGGCGTGGGAGCGCCGCACGGGAGCCGCCGCCCGGCTCGCGGTACGGCACCGGCTGTACCGGCTCGGGACGATCACGGTGCCGGAGCCCGCCCCGCCCGGAAGGGCGCGGGTCGCCACCGGGGAGGACCACGGGCTGGTCGCGCGGTGGCACGGAGAGTTCCGGGCGGGGGTCGGGGAACACGCGCGGGAGGACCCGGACAGGTGGGCCGGGGCGCGGATCGCCTACGGCGGGATCACGCTGTGGGAGCTGCCGGACGGCACGCCCGTCGCCATGGCGGGAGCCACGCCCGAGGTCGCCGGGCAGGTGCGCGTCGCACCCGTCTACACCCCGGCGCCGCTACGGGGGCGAGGGTACGCGGGCGCGGTGACCGCCGAGGTCAGCAGGGCGGCGCGGGCCACGGGCGCCGACGAGGTGCTGCTCTTCGCCGACCTGGCCAATCCGACCAGCAACGGGCTCTACCAGCGCATCGGCTACCGCCCGGTGCGGGACTTCGCCTCGTACCTGTTCACGGCCACGTAGCGGCCCTCGGGCAGGGCCGGACTCGGGGCCAGGCTCGGGGGCCAGGCTCAGGGCCAGAGCAACTCCTTGACCCAAGTGCCGTCCGTACGCCGGTAGTCCAGCCGTACGTGCCGCCGCCGCGCGTCCCCCTGGAAGAACTCCACCTCGTCCGGCGCGAGCACGTACACCGTCCACGAGGGCACCGACGCGTCCGGCTCGCGCTGCGCCCGCTCCCACGCGGCCTCCGAGGCGCGCTCCAACTCCTCGTACGAGGGCAGCACTTCGCTCTGGTGCCCCACGAGCGCGGCGGCCAGCGCCCCCGTGGAACGGGCGTGCAGATCGGCGTCAGCGACCTCGGACGGGGCGACCGTCACCCGGCCGCGCACCCGAACCTGGCGGCCGAGCGCCGGCCAGTAGAAGCCGAGCGCCGCGTACGGCCGGGCGGCCAGGTGCCGGCCCTTCCGGCTGCCCGCGTGCGAGGCGAAGTGCCAGCCGCGCTCGTCCGCGCCGTGCAGCATGACCGTGCGGACGTCGGGGAGGCCCTCGTCGTCCGCCGTGGCGAGCGACATGGTGTGCGGCTCCGTCTGACCCGCCGCCACCGCCTCCGCGAACCATGTGGTGAACAGGGGCAGCGGTTCGGCGGGCGCGGCGGCCGGGTCGAAGGAGGGCAGCTCGGTGACCTCCGGGTCCCACACCCGCAGCGACCTCAGCAGCTCATGAAGATCCTTTTCCATGCCCCGATTGTCACCGGCTCGGGACCTCACACGGTACCCAGGTCGGACGAGACCCATCGCTCCGGGCGCATGTGGACGACGACCTGCTCGCCGTGGCTCTTCCAGGCGAAGTCCACGTACTCGTCCACCTTCTCGGCAGGGAGGTAGCGGGCGGAGATCTCGCGGAGCTTCTCGATGGTCGCGGGGACCGTGTCGATCACCGGGCCCTCGACCGACACGTACCGGATGGTGGGTTCGAGCCGGTCGATCATCAGGGAGAACCGGCCCGCGGCCTGGATCAGCTTGTTCTTGCGGGAGTCGAGCCCGGTCATGATCCAGATGTCGCCGCCGGGCGCGTACTGGTACCAGATCGGCACGGTGAGCGGCGCCCGTTGCGGCTCCGCGTCCACCGCGAGCGCCGCGATGTGGGGCTCGGCCAGGAACTGCTCACGCTCTTCGCGGTTCAGGGCCATGTCGGTCTCCTCCATCGGGGGTGGACGTCTCGGCCTTTGCGTCAAGCGTCCTGAACGGTTGGGTATTCCGGGCTACCACAGCTGTCGCAGGTGATCCCGCAGTCTTCGCGCGACCTGTGCCATGAGGGCCTCCGCACCGGGCTGGCTGCCGGCCGGGACGAGTGACTCCGTGAGGGCGGCGACGGCGAAGGCCTGACCGTCGGCGTGCTCGACGACACCGACCTCGTGGCGGAGGTTCAGGAGTGAGCCGGTCTTGGAGGACCAGGTGCTGGCGTCGGAGCTGAAGTCCGGGGCGAGCCGGTGCCGGAGCACGTTGTGGGCCATGAGGTCGCGTACGCGCTCGGCCACCTCGGGGTGGATCTTCGACGGTGTCCACAGGGCCTGGAGCAGTTCGACCCAGGCGCGTGCGCTACCGGTGTTGGCGCGGGTGGTGTCGAGCTGGGGCACCCGGTGTCCTCGGCCGCTGGTCCCGGAGTCGATGGCGAGGGCGTGGGCGAGATGGACGTCGGAGGCGTCGAAGCGTTCGACGGGGGTGTCGGTCAGCTCGTCCATGGTGTGCCGGACGGTGATGTCGCGCAGGCCGAGCTCGTGGAGGATCTCGGCGACCCGGGCGGGCGGGGTGAGGCCGAACAGCGCGTCGGCGGCCTGGCTGTCACTCAGGCAGGTGCTCAGGTAGAGCAGGTCGTCGACGGCGATCCGGGCGGGGTGGCGGAACCGGCTCAGCCCGATGGGTCCGGCCGTGGTGATCCGGCCGGGGGGCACGTCGAGGGCCGTCGCTCCGTCGAGCTCGCCCCGTCGGATGCGTTCGAACGTCGCCAGCGCGAGCGGGACCTTGACCAGGGACGAGGACGGCAGCTGGGTGTCCGGCTCGATCCCCAGCTCCTCTCCCGTGTGCAGATCCCGCACGAGCATGCAGCCGTGCAGGCCGCCGTCGCGCAGCTGCCCGCGCAGATCGTGCAGTAATGCCTCGGTGCTCAAGTATCTGCCCCTCCTGAGGTTCCCGCGCCCAGACAGCGGGCGACGGCGTCGCCCAGGCGCGCTTCGACGATCTGTGGATTGCCGTCTCCGGCGGCGGCGAGGGAGAAACCCCGGCCGATCGCGATCTCGCCGATGGGCCGCCAGGCCAGGGCGAGTTCCTCGGCCTGGGCGGGGGAGCACAGCAACAGATCGCGTGAGCACAGGACTTCCGCCGCGGCGGTCGTCAGATCGGGCGCGGCGACGAGTTGCGCGGGCCGCAGGCCGACCGCGTCGCGCAGGCGCGTGAGCGGGTCGCGGATGTGCGGCACGTCGTCCTCCGGCTGGATCCAGACGCGGCGGGCGGGGCCGGAGGAGGCGCGTCCGACCCGCAGTGTTTCGAGGTAGACGCGCCTCACGCCGGGATCCCGGGCGCCGGCGAGCCCGAGCGGTACGGACCACCTCGCGTCGTCCGTCGGCACCGCGAGCAGGGCGGCCCGCACCTGCTGCGCGTGGAGGAGCTCCGTGCGCTGCGCCGGTCCCGCGACGCGGAGATCGAGGGTGACACCGTGCCCGCGTGCCTCGGCGACGAGGCGGGCGAGACCGGCCGTGGAACAGATGCCGGGCACGGCGAGCCGCCACGGCTTGAGCTTGGCGGCCTCCGCCTCGTGCAGCAGCACGTCGGCCGCCTGCACGAGCTGTCTGGCCGTCGGCAGCATGTCCCGGCCGAACGGGGTGAGGACGGCCCGCCGCGACGTGCGCTCGAACAACGGCTCACCGAAGCGTTCCTCCAGTGCGGCGACGCGACGGCTGGCCACCGACTGGGACATCCGGGCGGCGGCCGCCCCGACGGTGAAACTGCCGTGCTCGCTGACGTTGACGAACGCCCGACACGCTGCCACCAGATCCACAGCCGGAACCCTATGCCAGATCCAGGGCCCAACTCCTATGCCGAATCAGCATGGAACGGAGCATTCGCGTATTGGACCGCATGGCCGCCCGACGGTGAGGTTGATCCCGAACTCATGACCACCCAGGAGGTTGGACCATGCGGACCACCCGGCACACCCATGCCCGCCGCGCCCTTCGCGGTGCGCTCGCCGCGCTCGCCCTCGTCGTCCCGCTCGCCGCCTGCGGCCAGGACGGTTCCCCGGCCTCGTCGGACTCGTCGGCCTCATCGGTCTCGTCGTCGTCCCGGTCCGCCGTGACGACGGCTCCGATCGCGGCGGCGAAGCCGGTCACCGGCGAGCTGAAGGAACTCGAGCGCAAGTTCGACGCGCGGCTCGGCGTCTACGCGATCGACACCGGCACCGGGCGCGAGCTGGCCTACCGGGACGGCGAGCGGTTCGGCTACCACTCCACGTTCAAGGCACTCGCCGCCGGGGCCGTACTGCGGAAGTACAAGCTGACCGGGATGAACGAGGTGATCAAGTACTCCAAGGACGACCTGGTCCACCATTCGCCCATCACCGAGAAGCACGTCGAGACCGGGATGACCCTGCGCGAGCTGTGTGACGCCGCCGTCCGCTACAGCGACAACACCGCGGCCAACCTGCTGTTCGAGGCGCTCGGTGGCCCGAAGGCCCTCGAAGCCGAGCTCAGGAAGCTGGGCGACGACGTCACCGTGATGGAGCGCATAGAGCCCGGACTGAGCGACTGGGTCCCGGGCGAGAAGCGGGACTCGACGACTCCTCGGGCGCTGGCCGAGGGTCTGCGCGCGTACGTCCTCGGAGATGTCCTCCGCAAGCCCGAACGAGCCCAGCTCACGAAGTGGCTGAAGACCAACAAGACCGGGGACGAGCTCATCCGGGCCGGGGTGCCCGAGGGGTGGGTGGTCGGCGACAAGACGGGCAGCGGCAACTACTACGCCGGCCGCAACGACATTGCCGTGGTCTGGCGTCCGGGTGCCGCCCCCGTCGTCATGGCGATCATGTCGAACCGCGGCAAGGCGGAGGACACCTACGACAACAAGCTGATCGCGGAAGCGGCGACCGTGGTCGCCGAAACGCTGTCGTAGCGGCGTAATGCCGTAGCGGGCTCAGCCCCGGCCGAGCACGACCGTCCCGGACGAGCAGAACCAGCCACCCGTCCCGGACGCGACGGCCAGCCGGGGCGCACCACCGTCCGCCACGCGCACCTGCCGCCCCTCGCCTGCCTCCCCACGCAACTGCCGCACGGCCTCCACCAGCAGGAACAGCCCCCGCATTCCCGGGTGCTGGGCCGACAGTCCGCCCCCGTCGGTGTTCACCGGCAGGTCGCCGCCGGTCAGCAGGCGTCCCTTCTCCACGAACGCGCCGCCCTCGCCCTTCGCGCAGAAGCCCAGGTCCTCCAGGGTCACGAGCGTCATGTACGTGAAGGCGTCGTAGATCTCCGCCACGTCCACCTCGTCCGCCCGGACGCCCGCCCGCTCGAAGGCGACGGGGCCGCTCACCGCCGCCGGTGACACCGTGAAGTCCGGCCACTCGGACATGGTGGTGTGCGAGACGTACTCCCCGGTGCCGAGCACCCACACCGGTCGCGTACGGCAGTCCCGTACGTACTCCTCCGCCGCCAGCAGCACCGCCGCCCCGCCGTCCGAACGTATGCAGCAGTGCAGCCTGGTGAAGGGATCCGCGATCATCGGCCCGGACAGCACGTCCTCGACGGTGATCGGGTCCCGGAACATCGCCTCGTCGTTCGACGCGGCGTTCGCCCGCGCCTGTACGGCGATCGAGGCCAACTGCTCGACGGTCGTGCCGTATTCGTGCATATGACGCCGCGCGGCCATCGCATACTTCGCGATCAACGTGTGCCCGTACGGAACCTCGAACTGCAGCGGCCCCCGCGCACCGAAGGACAGGTCACCGGTGCGCCGGCCCGCCTTGATGTCCGCGCGGGCCGTGGACCCGTACACCAGCAGGACCGCGTTCGCGTGCCCGGCGGCGATCGCGTCCGCCGCGTGGGACGCCATGACCTCCCAGGTCGAGCCGCCCACCGACGTCGAGTCGACCCACCTCGGTCTCAGGCCCAGGTACTCCGCCACCTCGATGGGTGCGAGCGTGCCGAGGCCGGCCGAGGCGAAGCCGTCGACAACCTCGCGACCGAGCCCCGAGTCGGCCAGTGCTCGGCGGGCCGCCTGGGCGTGCAGAGCGTAAGGGGTCGCCTCGTCCACGCGGCCGCAGTCGGAGAGCGAGACGCCGACGACCGCCACCTTCCGCTGAGTCATGAATCTGACGGTACATCAGATGAGCTTCACTCCGGCAGGTCGTCGCGCCCCTGTGCATCTGAAGGTCGCCGCTCTAATATGACGCGCCGTCAGATCCGAAGGAGTGTGTGTGCCCATGGATGCTCGCTTCACCACCGATCAGGACGAAATCCGCCGCACCCTCCGAAAGCAGCCGGGCCTCGCGCTCCCCGAGGCATACGGAGGAGTCGGCTGCTCGGCAACCGAACTCGCGCTGGTGAGTGAGGAGTTGGGGCGTGACCTCGCCCCCTCTCCCTTCCTGGCCACCGCCGTGCTGAGCGGCCCCCTGCTCCTCGCCCTCGGCAGCGAAGCCCAGCGTCTCTCGCTGCTGCCGCGCCTCGCCTCCGGTGAGTTGACCGCCGCCCTCGCCGTGCCCGGCCCAGGGCTCGCCACCGCCCTCGGGCTGACCGGCGACAACGGCGACGGGGTCTGGGCGGGCGGCGGCCGGGCGGGCGGCGTGCAGGCCAGGCGCGTGGACGGGGTGTGGCGCCTGTACGGGCAGGCCGAGCAAGTGCTGGACGGGCACAGCGCGGGGCTCCTCCTGGTGGCCGCGCACACCGGCGGGTTCGCTCGTGCGCGCACCCTGCTGTTCCTGGTGCGGGAAGGGGCGGACGGCCTCGCCCGTGTACGGCAGGCCTCGCTCGACGAGACGCGACCGCAGGCCCGCGTCCAGCTGAGGGATGTGGCAGCGGAGTTGCTGGGCGAGGAGACAGCCGGCGCCGCGGACCGCGCCGGGGGTGCCGAGCCCGCCGGCGCGGCGGGCGCGCTGGCCGCCGTGGGGG
>NZ_VCHX02000010.1 GCF_005768555.2 Streptomyces sporangiiformans | reverse complement strand
GCGAACACCGGCGAGGAATCCAACAACTCCACCGCCATACCCACCCACTGCGCCCCCTGCCCCGGAAACACAAACACCGGCTTGGTCACATCGCCCGAGGCGGCACCTGTCGCCACGACGTTCGGCCCGATCAGCACGGCACGGTGCTCAAAGACAGGACGGTCGTTCTGGAGTGACCAGCCGGCGTCCACCGGATTCAGATCATGTGCACGGATGTGCGACAACAGGCGCTCCACCTGCTCCTCAAGGGCTTCGGAGGACCGGGTGGACACCGTGAGCGGTACGACGGGCGGCTGTTGCGCACCGGAGGTGTCAGCGGACGGTTCCTCCACCGGTTCCGGCTGTTCCAGGACGACGTGCGCGTTCGTACCGCTGATACCGAACGACGACACGCCCGCCCGTCGCGGACGGTCCTCCGCCTCCCACGGCCGCGCCTCGGACAGCAACTCCACCGCGCCCGCCGACCAGTCCACGAACGGCGATACGTCGTCGGCATGCAACGACTTCGGCAGCACACCCTGCTGCATCGCCGTCACCATCTTGATCACACCGGCCATGCCCGAAGCAGCCTGCGTATGACCGATGTTGGACTTCACCGACCCCAGCCACAACGGACGGCCCTCCGCCCGCTCCTGCCCATACGTCGCAATCAACGCCTGCGCCTCGATCGGATCACCCAGCCGCGTCCCCGTACCATGCGCCTCCACCACATCCACATCCGCCGCCGACAACCCCGCGTCCGCCAACGCCGCCCGGATCACCCGCTGCTGAGACGGACCATTCGGAGCCGTCAGACCATTCGACGCACCGTCCTGATTCACCGCCGAACCCCGCACCACCGCCAGCACCCGATGCCCACGACGCCGCGCATCCGACAACCGCTCCAGGACCAGCACACCCACGCCCTCCGACAGGGCGAACCCGTCGGCCGCTGACGAGAAGGGCTTGCACCGCCCATCCTCCGCGAGCGCCCTCTGACGGCTGAAGGCAACGAACTGGCCGGGCCCGGTCATCACCGTGACGGCGCCCGCGAGGGCGAGCGAGCACTCACCGGACCGCAGCGACCGGACCGCCATGTGCAAGGCCACCAGCGACGACGAACACGCCGTGTCGACCGTCACCGCGGGACCCTCGAGCCCCAGCGTGTACGCGATGCGCCCGGACGCCACACTCGCCGCGGCCCCCGTCGCCAGATACCCCTCCGCTTCTCCGGTCGCCGCGCGGAGCCGGGCGGCGTAGTCCTGGTCGGCCATGCCGACGTACACACCCGTCGCACTCCCGCGCAGCGCCTTCGGATTGAGGCCGGCCCGCTCCAGGGCCTCCCAGGTGGCCTCCAGGAGCAGCCGCTGCTGCGGGTCCATCGCCACCGCCTCACGGGGCGAGATCCCGAAGAACGCGGCATCGAACTCCGCGGCGTCGTACAGGAATCCGCCCTCGCGGACATAGCTGGTGCCGGACCGGTCGGGGTCCGGATCGTACAGCGCCTCCAGGTCCCAGCCCCGGTCCGCGGGCAACGCGGAGACCGCGTCGGCCTCGTCCCGGACCAGCTGCCACAGGTCCTCGGGAGAACGCACCCCACCCGGGAAGCGACATCCCATCGAGACGATCGCGATCGGCTCGTCGCCCTCCCCGTTGTCCGACTCCCTGTTGTCCAACTCCCTGATGTCCGTCCCCGGGGCCGCGCCGGAATCGCTCAGCTCACCGAGGAACGCGGCCAGCGTCGCGATACTGGGGTGGTCGAACACGACGGTGGTGGGCAGGCTCAGTTCGGTGGCCCGGGCCAGCCGGTTGCGCAGTTCGACAGCCGTCAGGGAATCGAACCCGAGCTCCTTGAAAGCGCGCTCGATCTCAAGGGAGCCGGCGTCGTCATGGCCGAGCACCGAGGCCACCTGCTCGCGCACGAGTTCCTGGAGCACCGCCAGGCGCTCGGTCGGCTCGAGCCCGGACAGCCGCTCGGCCAGGGCGGACTCGCGACCGGAACCCGGCTCCTCGCCCTCGTCCGTGCGGGCCTCCGGCAGCTCGGCGAGCAAGGGACTGCGCCGTACGGAGGTGAACACACCGGCGAAGCGCTGCCAGTCGACGTCGGCGATCGCGACGAAGGTCTCGTCGAGGTCCAGTGCCTGTTGGAGCCCCGCGACGGCGGTGTCCGGGTCGATGACCGGCACCCCCCGGCGGCGGAGCGTGTCCTGTACCGACTCGGCGATCATGCCGCCCCCAGCCCAGGGCCCCCAGGCCACCGAGAGGACGGGCACACCGTCGGCGCGCCGCCGCTCGGCACACGCGTCGAGGACGGCGTTGGCGGCGGCATACGCCCCGTGGTCGGCCACGCCCCAGGTACCGGAGATGGAGGAGAAGTACACGACCGCGTCGAGTTGGGCAGGGTCGAGCAGGGCGTGGAGGTGATCGGCGCCCAGCACCTTGCCCGACAGCGCGGCGGCCAGGTCACCGACACCGGCCGTGGCCAGGGTGCCGAGTGGGCTGACGCCCGCCGCGTGCACGACCGCGCGCACGGGGGTCGCGCCGTCCTGCTGGACCTCACGCAGGAGCGCGCCGAGCGCGTCCCGGTCGGCGACGTCGCAGGAGGTGACGGTGACCCGGGTGCCCTGCTGCTCCAGCTCCGCGCTCAGCTCCGCCATGCCCGGGGTGTCGGCGCCGCGACGCCCCGTCAGGACGAGGTGCTCGGCGCCGTTGCGAGCGAGCCAGCGGGCCATGCGCCGTCCCAGGGCACCGGTGCCACCGGTGATCAGAACGGTGCCGCGCGGCTTCCACCCCCTGGCAGCGGTGACGTCCTTGCACGGAGCGTGCACCAGCCTGCGTCCGAAGACGCCTGCCCCACGAATCGCCACCTGGTCTTCGGCCTGCCCGCCGGCGGCCACGTCCAGGAGCAGCCGAACGGTACGCGCGTCCACCACGTCCGGAACATCGACCAATCCACCCCAGCGCTGCGGGTGTTCCAGAGCCGCGACCCTGCCGAGCCCCCAGATGCCCGCCTGGACGGGGGCGGTCGGCGCAGGGTCCTGCTCCGTGGCCACCGCGCCACGCGTGGCACACCACAGTGGCGCGTCGATCTCCGCATCACCGAGCGCCTGCACGAGCGCGAGGCTCACCGCCAGGCCCACGGGGACGGAGGGGTTCTCCGGGTGCGGCTGTTCCTCGATGCCCGCCAGGGAGAGCACACCGGTGAAGGGCCCGTGCGCGGCCTCGGCCCGAAGTCGCCCGGCCAGCGCTTCTCGCTCCGCATCCCGCACACCCAGGGTCAACACCCGCAGGTGGTGCGCCCGTTCACTCATCTCGTCCACGACGGCCTGTACGAGGGTGTCGTCCTCGTGGCCTTCAGGGATCACCAGGAGCCAGGTGCCGTCCAGCCCGGCGTCCGCAGCGGGGCGGGCCAAGGGCCGCCACACGATGCGATACCGCCAGCCATCCAGCTTGCTCCGCTCCCGACGCCCTTCGCGCCAGGACGACAGTGCGGGCAGCACCTCACCCAACGGCCCGGTATCCGCCACACCCAGGGTCGCGGCCAGCCCCTCAAGGTCCTCCCGCTCGATCGTCTCCCAGAACCGCGCCTCCACCGGATCCACCGCCACCGCGGGCCTGGACGGCTCCAGCCAGTAGCGCTGCCGTTGGAAGGCATACGTCGGCAAGTCCACCGGCCTGGGAACCTGCCCCGCGAACGCCGGCGTCCAGTCGACCTCCACACCCCGGACCCACACCTCACCCAACGAGGCATAGAACCGGCCCAGACCGCCGTCGCCACGCCGCAGCGTGCCGGCCACCACCGCCTCCGAGCCCGCAGCCTCCACCGTCTCAGC
>NZ_VCHX02000160.1 GCF_005768555.2 Streptomyces sporangiiformans | reverse complement strand
GGCGCCGCGGCGACGGTGGCGAAGGTGACGGCCGCCCATCTGCCGGCCGCCAGCCGCCGCGCCGGCGCCCTGGGCCAGCCGGGCGGGCCGGAACAGCTGAGACTCCAGTGGCTGACGGCGCTGGAGGTGCGCGGCATCCGCCCGTTCATCGACCAGCAGCGGGTACTCATCGCGTCCACCGGCCCGAAGAAGGGGGCGCCACAGCTGCGGCGTACCGACAAGAGCGCGGCGGCGCGCAGGCGCAGCGTCCTGGAGCGGTCCTTCGACCAACTACCGGAGCCCGACGGTCCGTTCGCGGGCCGCAGGCAGGAGCTGTCACGGGTGGCGCAGTGGGTGCACGCGGCCCGCGCGAGCACGGAGACCAAACCGACGGTGGTCGTGCTGCACGGCGCCCCGGGCTCGGGCCGCAGCACACTCGCCGTCCGCGCCGCGCACGAGCTCAAGGACCAGTTCCGGGGGGCGTGCGTGGTGGACCTGCGCGGCGACAGCCCGGAGGAGCCGCCGCTGCCCACCCGCGACGCGCTGCTGCACCTGCTCAACCGGCTCGGCGCCTCGCGCGAGCAGCTGCTGTTCCGGGAGCGCTCCTCGCCGGAGCAGCAGGTACGGCGGCTGAGCGAGCTCTACCACCAGCATCTGACCGGCCTGCCCGTGACGATCGTGCTGGACGACGCGAGCGATGCGGAGCAGGTGCGGACGCTGGTGCCCGAGCGCTCCGACAGCCTGGTCGTGGTCACCGCCCGCAAACCGCTCGACCTGCCCGCCGACCTCCCCGCCTGGGTGCATCAGCTCGCCGTGGAACCGCTGGACGCACCGGGCGCCGAGGAGCTGCTGAACGCGGCGGCGCAGGACACCTCGGGCCCGTACGACGCCGAATCCTCCGACCAGGTGCGGGAGTTGTGCGGCGGTCTGCCGCTGGCGCTGCGTATCGCGGGCTCGTCGATCGGCCCGCGTACGCCCCGGCAGCTCGCCTCGGATCTGGCGGCCTACGGCCCGGTCGAGCCGGCCGAACGGGCGCTGTGGCTGCGGTACACGGACCAGTCGGACTCGGCCCGGCGGCTGTTCAGAAGACTGGCCCTGGCGGGCCGGGCCTCGCTGGGCGCGGCCGCGGCGGCGGCCCTGCTGGCGACGGACGAACCGGAGGCGACCCGCCACCTTCAGGCGCTGTCACGCGCCGGACTGATCGACCACGTACGCGGCAGCCGCTACCGCCTGCACGACGTCGTCCGCGCCTTCGCGCAGGCCCGCCTGCTGGACGAGGAGGAACCGGCCGAGCGTACGGCCGCCCAGGAACGACTCATCGTGAACTACGGGGAGTTGGCGGACTCGGTGATCCGCCTGGTGGACGGCAAGACGTCGACGCGCGCTGACACGGTCGGCCCGCACGGGTTCACCTCGCTGGACGCGGCGCTGCGCTGGCTGGACGACGAGTCGAGCTTCATCACGGCGGCCCTGCGGCACGCGGAGGGCGTGAACCAGGCGGCGGTGCTGAACCTGCTCGGCGCCCTGTGCGACTACTGCCTGCTGCGCGGTGACCTCTACCGGCTGGGCGAGATCAGCGAGCTGACGCAGGCGGTGGACCAGGGATTGCTCATGCGCTCGGTCCAATGGCGCACGGGCATCGCCGCCCGTCAGCTCGGCGAGCTCGACAAGGCGCGGACGACCCTGACCTCGGTGGTGGACCTCTACTTCGAGGCCCACCACGACGCGGGCGCGGCACGCGCGCTCTGCTCCCTCGGGATCACGCTCCACCACCAGGGGAACCTGTCCGAGGCGGCGGCGAGGCTCCAGGAGGCCATGGACCTCCAGGCCTCCCCCGAGCTCGCGGCGGACCGTGCCTGGACGATGCACGCACTGGCGGCGGTGGAGCGGGACCGCGCCCGTCTGGCCGAGGCCCTGGATCTGCTGACCAACGCGCTGGTCCTGCACCGGCAGGGCGAGTCCGTGCACGGCGAGGCCTGGGCCCATTTCCAGCTCGGCCAGCTGGGGCTGCGCATGGGTGACGTACCGCGCGCCGAGGCGGAACTCCGCGACGCCCTCGAGCTGTACGGCCGCACGCGCGACGCCCGGGGCGAGGCCTGGGCCCTGACCCAGCTGGCCCGGGCCCGTCTGGTCGACGGCGATCCGTCCTCCGCGATGGACGGGCTGCGCCAGGCGGCCGCCCGCCACCGCGACAACGAGGACGCGCGGGGTGAGGCGTGGACGGTGTACTACCTGGGCCAGGCCCTGGAGGAGTCGGGCAACCGGGACCAGGCGGTCAGGGAGCTGGAGCGCTCACGCACGATGTTCTCCCGTATCCGCGACGTCTACGGTCTGGCCTGCGCCCGTCACCACTCGGCCCGCGCGACCCGTGACCAGCGGGCGGCCCAGACGGGCTCGCTGCGCAACTCGGGCTTCGCCCGTCAGCTCCTGGTGGACGCCCGCGCGGACTTCCAGCGCATCGGTGTCGCCCACGGCGAGGCCTGGACCTGCCTGGAGCTGGCGGTGGTGGACGCGGGCAACGCCCGTACCCAGTCCGCTCTCTCGCTGTGCGACGAGGCGGCGTCCCTGTTCGCCTCCTACGGCGACCGCCGAGGCGAGGACTGGGCCCGTTTTCTGAGGTGCACGTTGCTGCCGTACGCCTCCCCCGGCGGCGTCGAGATCGGCACCGCCGTCGCCCAGGAGGAACTGGCCCAGCTCTCCCGCACCGGTCATCCGGCCCGCGACGGGAAGCTGGACGACTACATCGAGGCGTATCAGCTGCTGCTGGAGCGGGGCGCCGACCTGGACGCGGGCTGGCAGGCGTGGCGGCTGGGGATGGTGCCGAACCGGCATGCCCGGGAGGTGATGGGAGTCACAGTGACGGCTCCGTCTTCGTAGGGGCGACGAGCCTTCGTAGGGGCCGACGATCCTTCGTAGGGGTCGACGAGGCGCAGCGGCCTGCGGACGCGCTCCACTCCGTCCACCGGAACTCCGTCCACCGGAAAGTCCGGGCCCGGCACGTATGTACCGGGCCCGGGTGTCGGCTCAGCCCTTCGCGGGCGAGGCCTTGCCTTCCGAGCCGCCGCCCTCACCGGAGTCGCCCCGCTCGGACGTCTCCTTGAAGTCGACCTTCCCCATATGCCGGTTCATCGACTTCATGAGCCCCCACACCGCGAGAGCCATCACCGCGAACACGATGAAGCCGAGGACACCAGGGGTCACCTTGTCCTCGTCGACCTCTTTCGCGAGAGGGACGAGTGCCATTGCCAGGCTTGCGCTTGCGCTCATGTCAGGCATTGTCGCGGATGCCCGCAAAGAGGTCGTCCTCGGGGAGGGACGTATCGACGAGAGACTTCGCGAGCTCGTACTCCTCCGTCGGCCAGACCTTCCTCTGGAGCTCCATCGGCACGCGGAACCAGCCCCCGTCGGGATCGATCTGCGTGGCGTGCGCGATCAGCGCCTTGTCGCGGATCTCGTAGAAGTCGCCGCACGGAACGTGCGTGGTCAGGGTCCGCTCGACGTGCTGGAACTCGTCCCAGCGCTTGAGCCACTCCCCGTAGGGGGACTCCAGGCCGCGCTCCAGCATGGCGTTGTGCAGCGCTTCGGTGCGCGGGCGGTTGAAGCCCTGGTTGTAGTAGAGCTTCTGCGGCTGGTAGGCCGGGCCGTACTCCGACTCCGGGTACGTCTCGGTGTCCGCCGCGCCCTCGAACGCCACCATCGAGATCTTGTGGGTCATGATGTGGTCGGGGTGCGGGTACCCGCCGTTCTCGTCGTAGGTGGTGATCACCTGCGGACGGAAGGAGCGGATCTTGCGGACCAGCTCGCCCGCCGCCTTGTCGACGTCCTCCAGGGCGAAGCAGCCGTCGGGGAGGGGAGGCAGCGGGTCGCCCTCCGGGAGGCCGGAGTCCACGAAGCCGAGCCACTCCTGCTTGACGCCGAGGATCTCGCGGGCCTCGTCCATCTCCTTCTTGCGTACCTCGTGGATGTTCTCCTCGACGTACTTGTCACCCTTCAGTTTCGGATTGAGGATGGAGCCGCGCTCCCCGCCCGTGCAGGTCACGACCAGCACGTCCACCCCCTCGGACACGTACTTGGCCATGGTGGCCGCGCCCTTCGACGACTCGTCGTCGGGGTGCGCGTGCACGGCCA
Organism: Streptomyces sporangiiformans; assembly: GCF_005768555.2. GTDB lineage: Bacteria > Actinomycetota > Actinomycetes > Streptomycetales > Streptomycetaceae > Streptomyces > Streptomyces sporangiiformans. Next base: position 39,338 of record NZ_VCHX02000160.1, on the reverse strand, counting down.
TCAGTCGCAGCTGGTCAGTCAAGACACAATCCTCGTATGTCGGCGCCCCGTGGGAAACGGTGCGATCGGCGGCTTCTATAGTGACCGAATCGGGGGGCGAAAAATTCCGGGGCCCAGTCCTGTGCGCCCCCGCAGAGAGGACGATCATGAGTACGGCGAGCACGCAGCTGCCCGAGGGCCGGTACGGCCACTCCGCGGACGAGCGTGCCGATCGCAAGCTCAAGATCGTCGGCAGCGTCCTGGGCGCCGCCCTGGTCGTCCTCATCGGCTGGTTCGCGTACCACTACGTGGCCGGCAACAAGATCAGCGCCGAAGTGATCACCTTCAAGACCTCCGGCACGGCGGTGCAGGTGCACTTGGAGGTACGCAAGGACGCGGACGCCAAGGGCTACTGCACCGTGCGCTCGCAGGCCGAGGACGGCGCCGAGGTGGGCCGCGCGGACTTCCGCTTCGACCAGGACGCCTCACGCATCGACAAGGTCGTCACGCTGCGCACGACCAGCCGGGGCACCACCGCGGAACTGCTCGGCTGCCACGCCGACTGAGACCGGCACGCCGGAGGACGCCGGACACGCCGCGAACCCGGGGCCGAGGGGCCACGGGCGCGCCGCGAACCGGGGCCGCCGGGCGCGTGGTGGCCGGATCCGCGCCCCCAACGCCCGAGGTCACCCCATGGAAACGGGACGCTGACCTGCGGTGACGCAAATCTGATGGCTTATGTCCTCCCCCTTCCGTCGCTGAATTGTTAGGCTCGTGGTTTCGCCCACCTCTGAAGGAACATTCTTCTGGGTAGGGCGATGCTTTGTATTCCCAGTACCGACGAGGAGCACCTGTGACCCAGACCAGCGAGAACGTCACCTGGCTGACCCAGGAGGCGTACAACCAGCTGAAGGCCGAGCTGGAGTACCTGTCTGGTCCTGCGCGCACGGAGATCGCCGCCAAGATCGCGGCCGCGCGCGAGGAGGGCGACCTGCGCGAGAACGGCGGGTACCACGCGGCCAAGGAGGAGCAGGGCAAGCAGGAGCTCCGGGTGCGCCAGCTGACCCAGCTCCTCGAGAACGCGAAGGTCGGCGAGGCGCCGGCGGCGGACGGCGCGGTCGCGCCCGGCATGGTCGTCACCATCGCCTTCGACGGCGACGAGGACGACACGCTGACGTTCCTGCTCGCCTCGCGCGAGTACGCGAGCGCGGACATCGAGACGTACTCGCCGCAGTCCCCGCTGGGCTCCGGCGTGAACGGCAAGAAGGTCGGCGAGGACGCCGAGTACGAACTGCCCAACGGCAAGTTCGCCTCGGTGAAGATCCTCGAAGCCAAGCCGTACGCGGCCTGAGCTCACACCCGGGTCCACGCGAACCGGCCCGCCTGTTCGGCCTGTCCGCCTGGACCGAGCCCGGCCGACGCAGCACCTCCGGTACGCCCCGGCGTTCCCGCGCCGGGGCGTAGCCATGCCCGCGTCACCTGCGTCGGCTTGCGGAATATTGATTCTCTGCAAGCCATTAAGGCTTACCGGGAAGTTTTTCCTCAAATAAAGCTCAAGTGACTCGATGTGCCGCCTGCGGGGCCACTTCTTCCAAGGCTTCCCGGACGCGAACTTTCCCCCCTACAGTGCTACGTGAAGTTGCATGAAAACGGGGAAGGAGTCCATCACTGTGACGAACCAGGAGGCGGAGCGTGACTACCTCCGCAGCCCACTTCACAGGTCCGGAGAAATGCACTGCCCGTGCGAACTCGCCGTTCACCCCGCCGGACACGAACCGGCGTTCAACGAGCTGACCGACCGCGAGAGGCAGGTCCTCATACTCCTTGGCGGTGGCCTGCCCAACCGCACCCTTGCCCGGAAGCTGGGCATCGCGGAGCGCACCGTCAAGGCTCACGTCGCGCACATCGTCGGAAAGTTGGGATTGCGGACTCGCCTTGAGGCTGCCGTTATCTCGAATGTCTACCATAACCAGATATGCCCGGGCCTGCATTTGAGGGATGGTTAGGGAGCCGGCGCTTCAAGTGCTGAAGTAAAGGGCGAAAGTCGGCCGCCGTCGGCAGGTCCACCACCACGGCTGACGGCGCCCCCCCCCGGCACCGGACTGGTCATTCCACACCGCCGCGAGTGCGGCCCATCCGAACTCCCGACGTGGAAAAGAAGAAATCACCGCCGCGCTCATTCCCGAGCGACTGTTGCCTCTTCGGGCAATGCACCAAGGTCCAATAGCGGCGGACACAGGGCGCAGGCAGGATGACATGTGCAGGCCAACCTGCCTGCTCCGCCCCGGAAGGAGTCAGCCCAGTGCGCACAAAGCGCTCCGTCGCGGCCACCGTCGCGACCCTTGCCCTGCTCGCCGGCAGTGCCGCCACGGCGAGTGCGACCGACGTATCCCCGGCTGCTTCGAAGGACGTCAGCGTCAGCGCCGTGAAGCTGACCCCGAAGCCGCCCAAGAGGAAGAACGGGCGCGTCTACGCCCGGGCGAAGATCACGGGCACGATGCCGAAGGGCGCCAAGACCTGCGTCTCACTGCTGCAGGCGCACCCGTACACCCCCGACGTCCAGGTCGCCAACGCCTGCACCAAGCGACGCACCGGCTGGGTGTGGACGTCGGTGAAGCTGGCCGGCTGCGGCTCGTACAAGTCGCTGTCGTTCTACAAGCACAACGACAAGACACGGCAGTTCAAGCGCTCCACCAGCAACGTGCACTGCTCCTGACGGCGGTCGCTGACCTGCCGTGGACGACGGCGTGGCCCCTGTGCACATCGTGCACCGTGGCCACGTCGTCCATACGGGACGCCGGGTCGTTCGTCAGGCCGTCGCCGAGCGGTACTTGCGCACGGCCAGGGTGCGGAAGACCACGATGATCAGGACGGCCCAGAGGATCGAGGCCAGGACCGGCTGCTCCATAGGCCAGGCCCCGGTCAGCGATTTGGGCTGGTTCGCGACGGTGTTGCCGAAGAGCTGCCTGGCCGCCGCCACGGTGGCGCTGAAGGGGTTCCACTCCGCGATGTGCTGCAGGAACGTGGGCATGCCCTTGACCGGCACGAAGGCGTTCGAGATGAACGTCAGCGGGAACAGCCAGATCAGGCCGCCCGACGTGGCCGCCTCCGGGGTCCGCACCGAGAGTCCTATCAGCGCGCCGATCCACGAGAACGCGTAGCCGAGCAGGAGCAGCAGGCCGAAGCCGGCGAGGACCTTGCCCATGCTCTCGTGGGTACGCCAGCCGATGAGCAGCGCGACGACCGCGAGCACGACGAGGGTGAGCGCGGTCTGCACCAGGTCGGCGAGGGTGCGGCCGGTGAGGACCGCGCCGCGCGCCATCGGCAGCGAGCGGAAGCGGTCGATGAGGCCCTTGTGCATGTCGTCCGCGATGCCCGCGCCCGCGCCCGCCGTGGCGAAGGTGACGGTCTGCGCGAAGATGCCCGCCATCAGGAACTCTCGGTAGGGCCCGGCGCTGCCTTCGGGGGCGCCGGGGATGTCGATGGAGCCGCCGAACACATACGTGAAGAGGACCACGAACATGATCGGCTGGATGAGCCCGAAGATCACCATCTCAGGGATGCGGCTCATCCGGATCAGATTGCGCTTGGCGACGACCAGGGAGTCCCGTACGGACTGACCGATGGCACCCCCCGGCTGTACGGCCCGCACCGTGTCGGTGACGGCACTCATGAAGCGGTCTCCTTCTTGGCCTTGGCCTTGCGGCCCTTCGTGTCCTGCACCACGCCGTTCCCCTCGTCCTCCGCATCGGCGTGGTGTCCCGTCAGGGACAGGAAGACGTCGTCGAGAGTGGGGCGGCGCAGGCCGATGTCGTCGATCTCGATACCGCGGGTGTCCAGCTCGCGGATCACCTCCGCGAGGAGCTTCGCGCCGCCGGCGACGGGCACGGTCAGCTTGCGCGTGTGTTCCTCGACGCTGGTCTCGCCCTTGCCGAAGCCGCGCAGCACCTCCGAGGCGGTCGCTATGTGCTCGCGCTCGTGCACGACGACCTCGACGCGCTCGCCGCCGGTCCGCGCCTTGAGCTGGTCGGAGGTGCCGCGGGCGATGACGCGGCCGTGGTCGACGACGCAGATGTCGTGGGCGAGATGGTCGGCCTCTTCGAGGTACTGGGTGGTCAGCAGCAGTGTCGTGCCGCCGGAGACCAGCTGCTTGATGACCTCCCACAGCTGCTGGCGGTTGCGCGGGTCGAGGCCGGTCGTCGGCTCGTCCATGAACATGACCGGCGGCGATACGACGAGCGCCGCCGCGAGGTCCAGCCGGCGGCGCATACCGCCGGAGTACGTCTTGGCCGTGCGGTCGGCGGCGTCGGCGAGGTTGAACTGCTCGAGCAGCTCGTCCGCTCGCACCTTCGCGTCCTTCGCCCGCATCTGATAGAGCCGGCCGACCATCTGGAGGTTCTCGCGGCCGGTCAGATACTCGTCCACCGCGGCGAACTGGCCGGAAAGGCCGATCGAGCGCCGCACCTCGTTGGGGTGCTTGAGCACATCGATGCCCGCGACGATCGCCTTGCCCCGATCGGGCTGGAGCAGGGTCGTCAGGCATCGCACCGTGGTGGTCTTGCCCGCGCCGTTCGGGCCCAGCAGGCCCAGGACGGTGCCCTCCGGGACATCGAGATCGACGCCGTCCAGAGCCCTTACGTCACCGAAGGTCTTCACGAGACCTTCGGCGTAGATGGCGCCTGGCATGTGAGTTCCCCCAAGGGTTGCGTTTCTACGGAAGGAGCTTGCTCGTGACGCAGCTGTGGCAGGTGACACACCGTAACGCGATGTATCGCGTTTCTCAACGGGTTTTTCCGACCTGAATCCGAGCGGCTCGGCAACACCGGGGCGAGCACCGCCGACGACCCGGTACGCGGCAGCCGTACACGACGTACGACGCCCGTACGCGGCGGCCGTGCCCTCAGTCGATGACCGTGTAACCCGCCTCCCGCAGCGCCAGGCCCACCTCGGCGCAGTGCGTCGGCCCCTTCGTCTCCAGGTGCAGCTCGACCTCCGCCTCCGTGAGCCCGAGCCGCGGATCGGTCCGTACGTGGCTCACGTCAAGCACGTTAGCGTCCACCACTGACAACACCCCGAGGAGCGTGGCGAGGGCGCCGGGGCGGTCCGTCAGGCGCAACCGGACCGCCAGGTAGCGGCCGCCCGCGGCCATGCCGTGCCGCAGGATGCGCTGCATCAGCAGGGGGTCCACATTGCCGCCGGACAGCACCGCCACGACCGGCCCCTCGAACTCCTCCGGCCTGCTCAGCAGCGCCGCGACCGGGCTCGCGCCGGCCGGCTCGACGACCAGCTTCGCCCGCTCCAGGCACAGCAGCAACGCGCTCGACAGGTCGTCCTCGGAGACCGTACGGACCTCGTCCACCAGCTCGCGGACGATCCGGAACGGCACGTCGCCGGGCCGCCCCACCTTGATGCCGTCCGCCATGGTCGCCGGGTTCTCGATCGACACCGGGCGCCCGGCCGACAGCGAGGGCGGGTACGCCGCCGCGCTCGCCGCCTGCACCCCGACGATCCGTACGTCCGGCCGCAGCGACTTCACGGCGACCGCGATGCCCGCGGCGAGCCCGCCTCCGCCGATCCCGACCACGATCGTGCGCACCTCGGGGCACTGCTCCAGGATCTCCAGCCCGACCGTGCCCTGGCCCGCGATGATGTCGGCATGGTCGAAGGGATGGATGAACACGGCGCCCGTCTCGGCCGCGTACTCCTGCGCGGCGGCCAGCGTCTCGTCCACCACCGTGCCGTGCAGGCGCACCTCGGCGCCGTAGTGCCGCGTGGCGGCGACCTTCGGCAGCGGGGCGCCCGTCGGCATGAACACCGTGGAACGCACGCCGAGCAGCGAGGAGGCCAGCGCGACGCCCTGCGCGTGGTTGCCGGCGCTCGCCGCGACGACGCCCGCGGCCCTCTCCTCGGGAAGCAGCCCCGCGATCCGCACATACGCGCCGCGCAGCTTGAACGAACCCGTCCGCTGCAGGTTCTCGCACTTGAAGTGCACCGGCGCACCCACCAGCCGGGACAGGTACCTGCTGCCCTCCATGGCGGTCACGCGCGCCACACCCGTGAGCATCTTCTGGGCGCCCCGCACGTCGTCGAGGGTCACCGTCGGCAAGGAGTCAGCCGTGCTGTAGCTCATGACCACCAGTCTCGCAGGCCACGCGGAGCACCATTGGTAGTGACCACGGTCCGGGACCGGTTTGCTCAGCCCCGGTACGGCCCGCGCCCCGTCCGCGTACTCTGTCCCCCAACCCAGCCCCACGCAATGAATAGAGCCCCCGGCCATGCCCACAACACCTGAAATGTCGATGGACATGACGACCGTCGGTGACACCGGTCTTCTCGAATCGCTCCAGCATGAGGTGGCGGTGTTCGCCCGCCGTGCAGAACAGACCCGCCTCGGCGGGGTCGGGCAAGTCCGCAACTCCATGGACCGAGCCGCGTATCTGCTGCTCAACCGCCTCGACAAAGAGGGCCCGATGGGCGTCAAGGCGCTCGCCGCGAGCATGGGCATCGACTCGTCGACGGTCACCCGTCAGGTCGCCCCGCTCGTCGACACCGGGCTCGTCAAGCGCACCTCGCATCCGGAGGACGGACGCGCGGTGGTGCTCCAGCTGTCGCCACGCGGACTCTCCCGCCTGGAGGAAGTCCGCTCCTCCAGGCGCCAGTTGATGGCCGAGCTCACGCAGGACTGGGCCCCGGAGGAGCGGGAGGCGTTCTGCGCACTCCTCACACGCTTCAACGTCGCGCTCTCGGCCCGGATGGCCACGCCTTCCATGGAGGAGCCGACGCCGTCCTGAGCGCCGCGCACCACGTACCGCGCACCGCGTGCCACGCCGCCACGCCGACCGACGGCGACCACGCACCGCGGACATGGCTGCGACCGATCACGCCCGCACAGCCGTCCGGCCGCCGGAATCCGGCCGCCGGGACTGCGTCGTGCCGGACTCTTGACCGGGGGGCCGTGCCTGGCCTCATATGAGACCGGGCCCCCTTGTAGTACACGACCAGTACGCGATCGCCCTCAGTGGTACGCCGCCGCGCTCGTCGTACGCCCGGGGCCCGGTTTCCCCGAGTCGGGAGGAGCGGTGCGAGAACGGCAGGCGTTCCAAGGCGCCCGCCGAGCCCGGGAGTTCGAGGCATTCGTCGCGGGCGCGGCAGGGCGACTGCTGCATGCCGCCACGCTGCTCACCGCGGAGCCCCCGCACGACAACCCGCGCGCGCGGCGCCTGCTCACAGCGGCTCTCGCCCATACGTACGCCATCTGGGACCGGCTGCGCGGCGAGGACCCGTACGACCGCGCCCGGGAGCAATTGGCGGTGCGCTTCGCGCGCGGGGCCTGGCACCAGTACGGCGGACTGGGCTGGGCACACCCGCGCGGCCGCCCGAACACCGGCGGCGTACTGCGCCACCTCACTCCCCAGGAGCGCCTGATCCTGGTCCTGCGGATGTACGAGGGCGTGGGCGAGGAGCAGACGGCGGCGCTGCTTGGGCTGCCCCTGGAGCGCGTACGGGCGATCTGTGCCCGCGCCATGGCGACCGCGCTGCATCCACCGCGGGAGCCGGCGCCGACGGTGGCGAAGGTGGCGCCGTCATGAGCGCGCTGAACCGCAGGGAGGACGCCGTCCGCCGCATGCTGGAGGGCGCGCCGCCGTCCGTGCCGCCCGACCTGCACGCGGATGTGGTGCGGCGCGGCCGCCGCATGCTGCGCCGCAGGAAGGCGGCCCGGCGCCTGCTCTGGCTGCTGCTGCTCGCGGCGGCGGTCGCCTTCGTGGTGTGGGCGTCGATGGCCCGGCCGTGGGTGGAGCCGCCGTCGGAGACGACTCCACCACTCACCGGCTGGTAGGCGTACGGGCTGGTCGGCGTTGCGGGCTGGTGGGCACCGCGCTCGGACCGGCAGGCGTTCAGCCGAGGGCCTGTGTGAGGTCCTGGAGCAGGTCGTCGGCGTTTTCGATGCCTACGGAGAGGCGTACGAGGTCGGCGGGCACCTCGAGCGCCGAGCCGGCCACCGACGCGTGGGTCATGCGCCCCGGGTGCTCGATGAGGGACTCGACGCCGCCCAGCGACTCGCCCAGCGTGAACACCTTGGCGCGGTTGCAGACCTCGACGGCCGCCTCCTCGCCGCCCTCGACCTGGAAGGAGACCATGCCGCCGAACGCCTTCATCTGCTTGGCTGCGACCTCGTGCCCCGGGTGCTCCGGGAGACCCGGGTACAGAACGCGCGTCACGCGCGCGTGCCGGGTGAGCATCTCGGCGACCTTCTCGGCGTTCTCGCTGTGCCGGTCCATCCGTACGGCGAGCGTCTTGATGCCTCGCAGCACCAGCCAGCAGTCGAAGGGCCCCGCGACCGCGCCCATCGCGTTCTGGTGGTACGCCAGCTCCTCGCCCAGCTCTTCGTCGTTCACGACGAGCGCGCCGCCGACGACGTCCGAGTGGCCGCCCATGTACTTGGTCAGCGAGTGCACGACGACGTCCGCGCCGAGCGCGAGGGGCTGCTGCAGGTAGGGGCTGGCGAAGGTGTTGTCGACGACCAGTTTGGCGCCCGCCTCACGCGCGATCTGGGCGACGGCGGCGATGTCGGTGATGCCGAGGAGCGGGTTGGACGGCGTTTCCACCCAGACGGCCTTCGTCTTCGGCGTGAGGGCGGCCCGTACCGCTGCCGGATCGCTCGTGTCCGCGACGGACCACTCGACGCCCCACCTGGAGACGACCTTCGCGAACAGACGGAACGTACCGCCGTACGCGTCGTTGGGGATGACCACGTGGTCGCCGGGGGCGAGCAGCGTACGCAACAGGCAGTCCTCGGCCGCCAGTCCGGACGCGAACGCGAGGCCGCGGCGACCGCCCTCCAGGGCGGCGAGGTTCTCTTCCAGGGCGGTCCTGGTGGGGTTGGCGCTGCGGCTGTACTCGTAGCCACCGCGCAGCCCGCCGACGCCGTCCTGCTTGTAGGTCGAGACCTGGTAGATCGGCGGGACGACCGCGCCGGTGAGGGGATCGGCGGTGTTCCCCGCGTGGATCGCCACGGTTTCGAAGTGCTGGCTGATGTGCCTGTCGCTCATGGGCACCGAGGGTAGTGCGCCGCGGGGATTCGTGACGGTGGATGGCAGCGGGTCGGCTCTGCGGGGGGGCGCGGGGCGCTGCGAGACACCTTCGTGACTCTCTGCTTCGTGACTCTCTGCGAGACACCTTCATGCCCCTCTCCGAGGCACTTTCGTGGCCCTCTCAGGACCTTTGTTCGTGACCAGGTTGGCCAATTGTCGGACCCGTCTGGTTCGCTTGTGTCATGGAGATTCTCTGGGTCCTGATGGCGCTGGTCATGCTGGGCTTCGTCCTCGGGCCGATCTTGATGCGCAGGCGTGCCGGCATCCAGCAGGTCGCACCCGGCGACCCGGACGCGGCCGACCCGGCGAACTACGGCTTCCTGCGCCAGGAGGAGCTGGACATCCGTATGCCCGGCCCCGACGAGGACCTGCTGGAGGTCCTGGACCTGGTGCAGCGCAGCCAGGATTACCGTGCCGCGTCGCAGCTCCTCGCCGGCACCGAGATGGACGGCGAGCTGCGCTGGCAGCGCGTACAGGCCTTCGCGGGCGCCGCGTCGCTGGAGCTGCAGCAGCGCCCGGGCGGGGTCGCCGAGAGCCCCGGCGGGCAGTGGCTGCGGGTGTGGCGGGCCGAGAATCCCAAGGACGCCGGCGGCGCTGCGGTGCACGCGGAGTTCCTGGTGCAGCAGGCATGGCGCACGTCGACGCCAGGGACGGACGAGTTCCGGATCATCATGGAGGAGGCCAGGGAGGCCTGCGGCGATGCGGCGCTGCTCTCCCCCGGTGACCCGATCCCGTACATCATCGAGCTGTCCGTGGGCCGCGGGCTGGCGTATTCGCAGGCGGAGTTCGAGAAGCTCTGGCTGAAGATCCTGGACCGCGCCCCGTCGCACATGGGGGCACATCTGGCGGCTCTGCACTACTGGTGCGAGAAGTGGCACGGCTCGCGCGAGATGGCGTACGCCTTCGCGGAGGCGGCGGCGGCGCGCGCGCCGCAGGGGTCGCTGCTCGCGGCGATGCCGCTCTTCGCGGTCTTCGAGCACCTGCCGGAGGTCAACCTCGTGCGGGCCTTCTACCAGAGCGAGGTCGTCACGAAGGCGGTCCACGGCGCGCTCTACGCGGTGCACGCGGCCCGCTCCGACGACCCGATGCTCGCGCACGTCCGCCACCTCCTGGTGTTCTTCCTGGTACGCGGCGAGCGCTGGGCGGAGGCGATGAACCAGCTGGTGCATGTCGACGGCCACGTGGGGGCGCTGCCATGGACGCTGACGCCGGACCCGGCGGCGGACTACGCGGTCTACCGGGCGCTGGCGGTAGCGGGGTACGAGGCGAACGGAGGAAGCCCCGCGACGCTGCCGCACTGAGCGAGCGGGACTGAGCGAGCGGGACTGAACGAGCGGGACTGAACGAGCGGCCAGGCTGACCGGGCCCCACGCGTCGCCACGACCGACGGCTGAGCCGCACGGCTTCAGCACTGCGGGGCACTACCTCGGCGATCGGGGGGCCACCTCGCGGTCAGCCTTCCGCGCGGGCGGGCAGCCGCCATCCCGGGCGCGGGAAGTGGCAGGTGTAACCGTCCGGGTAACGCTGCAGGTAGTCCTGGTGCTCGGGCTCGGCCTCCCAGAAGGGGCCGACCGGCTCCACCTCGGTGACGACCTTGCCGGGCCACAGCCCGGAGGCGTCCACATCCGCGATCGTGTCCTCGGCGATCCGCTTCTGCTCGTCATCCACGTAGTAGATCGCCGAGCGGTAGCTGAGGCCGATGTCGTTGCCCTGGCGGTTCTTGGTGCTCGGGTCGTGGATCTGGAAGAAGAACTCCAGGATCGCGCGGAAGTCGGTCTTCGCGGGGTCGAAAAGGATCTCAATGGCCTCCGCGTGCGTGCCATGGTTACGGTACGTCGCGTTCGGCACGTCACCCCCCGTGTATCCGACCCGGGTCGCCGTCACGCCCGGGAGTCGGCGGATCAGCTCCTCCATCCCCCAGAAGCATCCGCCGGCCAGCACGGCCCTCTGCGTCTGCGCAGCCATTACGGCCCCTCTCATATCTGTCAGCTCGGTCACTCGGGCTACTCGGCTCGCACACCACCGGCATCCCATGCCCACTGTCCTCAACGCGCGAGGGTTCCAAGCGATTCCGTGCCCGTCCGACCCGCCCTGCGGTTGGCCGCCGCGAGGAGTGCACCCACCTGTTGCCTCCCCACGCCGGTGCCCTGATCCGGAGACCCCTGTGGCTCACCCGTCGCAGGCGTAGACCTGTGACCCGCTCACCTGCCAGCGGCTGGCCGAGCCCGATGGTGATCATCACTCTGTCTGCCGCAGTGCTCCTCTGGTCCTTCTTTCACGCTCCGGTGACCAGCGGGCTCCGGTCAGAGGACGCGCCGACGACTGCCGTACCAACGCGACCGGCATCCTCATGGGCTGTCCTATCCATCAACACCGGTGACAGAAGCTCAAGATGCTGATCTTCCGGCGGCGAGTGCGCGAGTTCTGCTCTGGGCTGTTCTCGGACCGGAAGGCAGCCCTCATCACGCTCGCAGCTAAGTGACCCGTCCGAGACGAACTGGGGGGGCGTCCTGCCCGACGGGCATCGGCCCAGCCCCGGACAAGTACAGTCGACCCAGCGGGCTAGCTAAACAGCGGATAGGACCTGACCATCTCAGGGCCAACTGCCAAGCGATAGGGGTGGGTTGCCTGTATCGCGGCCCCCTGCTAGCCTCTGCCCCATCCCGCCAAGGCCCCATGTGCAGCAAAGATTAATTTGCGCACATGGAAAATTGGTGGGTAAGAAATAATTTAGCCCGCCGAGAGGCGGGTTTTTTGCGTATTCGGTCAAAACAAATTCGGGGCGGGGGTGAAATGCAAATGTGGAAGAAGCTAATTGAAGAGATTGGACGGACAGTCCGGCACGCGCTGGGGAGCTCCGACCGGACTGTCCGTCTCTGTCTGATCATGACCGTAGGTGCTGGCCTCCTGCTCTTCGCGGGAGTCATGCTCCTATGGGCACAGACCGCCAAAGTCTAGCCAGAGCACGATGGCTTGCCTAGGCAGTTTCGTTTGGATCAGTCGGTCGTTGGTCCAGGTGTGCCGTTGACTGATGCGCAGTGGGCGCGGATTGAGCCCTTACTCCCGGACCGGACGCCGAAACGGGGTGGCCGCTGGCGGGACCATCGTGAGGTGATCGACGCGATCGCCTACAAGCTCCAGACCGGTACCCAGTGGGTCCATCTGCCGGAGAAGTACGGCAACTGGCGAGGGGTCTACAACCGGCTGCGGATGTGGGCCGTCGACGGGACCTGGGAGCGGGTATTCACCGCGCTGATGGCCCAGGCCGACGCGGAGGAAGACCTCAACTGGGCGGTCTCGGTGGACTCCACGATCGTGCGGGCTCACCAGCACGCGGCCGGGGCCCGCAAAAAGGGGCCCCGGCCGGTGAACCGGACGACCATGCCATCGGCCGGTCCCGTGGCGGACTGACCACAAAGATCCACCTTGCTGCCGACGACCGCTGCCGGCCTCTCGCGTTCGTCCTGACCGCAGGCCAGGTCGGCGACGCACCTGCCTTCACGGACGTCATGGCCCGCCTGCGGGTTCCCCGCCGCCGAGGACGGCCACGCACCAGACCGGACGTGGTTCTGGCGGATAAGGCGTACTCTTCCCGCGCGATCCGCGAGCACCTGCGCAAGCGCGGCATCCGGGCAGTGATCCCCGTCCCCGCTGACCAGCGCGGACACCGGCTGCGACGGGGCAGCCAAGGCGGCCGGCCACCGGCCTTCGACCTGGAGGCATACAAGCAGCGCAACACCGTCGAGCGGTGCATCAACCGCCTGAAGCAGTGGCGAGGCATCGCCACCCGCTACGAGAAGACCGCCACCATCTACCTGGCCGGACTCCACATCGCAGGCATCTTCCTCTGGTCCGGCCGATGATCCAACGAGACCGCCTAGGCGTGTCAGGGGCTCGGCGGGTTCTCGGCGCTCGGCTGGCCTCCTGGGCCCGGATTTCTCGGCGCCCGGCGGGTCTCTCATGTACTGGGCGGCCTCCCAGCGCCCTACCGGTCCCGTGGCCCCGGCGGATACGAGTGCTCGGCAAGCCTCAGGGACTCGGCGCGGTCAGGTACCGCTGGATCGTCGGTGCCAGCCATGCCACGATCTCCGCCCGCGCCAGCCCCACCGCCGGTGGCATCCGCAGCACGTACCGCGTGAGCGCCAGCCCCAGCAGCTGCGACGCCATGAGTGCCGCCCGTGCCGGGACCTGCTCGGGGTCGGGGCACACCTGCCGGGCGACCGGCAGCAGCTGGTCCCGCAGGATGCCCTGCATGCGCTCCGCCCCGGCCTGGTTGGTCACGCCGACCCGCAGCAGGGCGGTGAGGACCTCGTTGTTCTCCCACATGTCGAGGAAGTGCTCGACGAGGATCCGCCCCGCGTCCTGCCGGCGGTCCGCCCCGCTCACGTCCGGCAGCCGCAGGTCGATGGCGACGGCCGCCGCGAAGAGGCCCTCCTTGTTGCGGTAGTACCGCATCACCATCGACGGATCGATGTTCGCGTCCTTGGCGATGGCGCGGATGGTGGCTCGCTCGTAGCCGTCGGTCGCGAAGCGCTCGCGGGCCGCCGCGAGGATCGCGCCGCGAGTGGCGTCGGAGCGGCGGGGGGCGCCGGAGCCGGGAACCGTGGAGGTGCTGTCGCTGCCGTTCATGCCAACAAGCGTAGGCCAACGGGCGTAGGTCAACAAGTGTTCGCCAACAATTGTTTGCCAACGACTGTTGACATCCTTCTTGGCGTCTCGCTATCTTCGTCAACGATCGTTGGCCAACATTTGTTGGCACTAGGTGAGGGCAAGCAAGCGTTGGCAACAGGAGGCCACCATGAACGGCACCGCCACCCACCGCACCGTGATCGTCGTCGGCTCCGGCCCCACCGGCCTCCTCCTCGCCGGTGACCTCGCCACATCCGGCGTCACCGTGACCCTCATCGAGAAGCGGCCGCGCAAGATCAGCAACCTCTCCCGCGCCTTCGGGGTGCACGCCCGCACTCTGGAGCAGCTCGACGCCCGCGGCCTCGCCGACGAACTCCTCACCACCGGCGACACCATCACCGGCCTGCGGCTCTTCCGCCGCCTCTCCCTCGATCTGAGCACGCTGCCCTCGCGTTTCCCGTTCCTGCTCATCACCCCGCAGTACGAGGTCGAGCGGCTCCTGGAGCGGCGGGCCCGGGAGGCTGGGGTCGCGTTCGCGTACGAGAGCGAGGTCGTGGGGCTGCGGCAGGACGACGAGGGGGTCGACCTCGACGTGCGCGGCGCGGACGGGGCGGTCGTCACCCGCCGGGCGGCCTATGTCGTCGGCGCCGACGGTCACCGGAGCGCCGTGCGGGAGGCGATCGGCCTGGACTTCCCCGGTGTCTCCGTCATCAAGTCGCTGATCCTGGCCGATGTCCGGCTGGCCGAGAAGCCCGGGGGCGTCCTCACCGTCAACGGCCGCGGCGACACCTTCGCGATGATCGCCTCCTTCGGCGACGGCTGGTACCGGGTCATGGGCTGGAACCGCCGTAACGAGGTCTCCGACGACGCCCCGCTCGACCTCGACGAGGTCAAGGAGATCACCCGCCGTGCCCTGGGCACCGACTACGGCATGCACGACGCCCGCTGGCTCTCCCGTTTCCACAGTGACGAGCGCCAGGCACCGCACTACCGGGTCGGGCGGGTCTTCCTCGCCGGGGACGCCGCGCACATCCACTCCCCGGCCGGCGGGCAGGGCATGAACACCGGCCTCCAGGACGCCGCCAACCTGAGCTGGAAGCTCGCCGCGGCCGTCCAGGGTCGGGCGCCCGAAGGGCTCCTCGACAGCTACGAGGCCGAGCGCCACCCGGTCGGCAGGGCGGTGCTGCGCAGCAGTGGCGGACTGGTCCGGCTGGCCCGCGCGCGGAATCCGCTGCTGCGTGCCGCCCGCGCCCTTGTCTCCGCTTTCGTCGACATCGCCCCGCCCGTCCAGCGCAAGGCCCTGGGTCAGATCACCGGGATCGGCTACGCCTACCCCGCCCCCCGCGGCGCCCACCGCCTCACCGGCACCCGCGTCTCCGACGTCGCCCTGAAGGACGGCAGGCTCTACGAGGCGCTGCGCGGCGGCCGGTTCGTGCTGATCACGCCCGGGACGTACGAAGGCCCCGGTGTCCGTGAGGGGTGGCTGATCGTGGAGCGCTGGGCGGGCGACCGCCGGACGACCGTCCTGGTCCGGCCCGACGGATACGTGGCCTGGGCGGCGGAGGGTGCGGACGCGGCGGGGATCGAGGAGGCGGTGGCCCGGTATCTGGGCTAGGCCCTCTCGGCTGGATCATCCCGGCGCCGCGGGGTCAGGGCGGTCGAGAGGCGCCGCACCTCACGGCCGGGCTGATCCGAACGACAGGGCCTAGTTCGGGCGTCGCCAAGGGGTGCCTTGACCCGCGAGGTCAAGGCACCCCGTACCACACCCACCCCGGGATGAGTTCACATGGCAGCGTGCGCTCACGGGGACGGGGGCAAGCCAAGTACCCCATTAGGGACGAACTGGGGAGCCTCCCGCCCGACGGGCGTAGCTCCGGCTCCCGATGCCACGGACAAGTAGCCAGTGCCGTGAGCCCAGGTGCCTGAAGAGGGCGGCCTTGGCACAGGCAAGACGTACTACGGAACTGCGGGCCTACTACGGAACCGCGGAGTCAGGAACCGGTCTTGGCCGCGCGGCGGCGTCGGGTCGCGATGATGATCGTGCCACCGCCCGCGAGGAGCACCGCGGCGCCGGCCGCGAGCGGCATGGTGGCGCTGCTGCCGCCGGTCTCGGCGAGGGGCGGATTGGAGCCGTTGGGCGTCGGCGCGGCCGGCGGGGTGGACGACTCGGACTCGGAGGGGGTCGGGCTCGACGGAGTCTCGGAGGCGGGCGGGGGCGTCTCGGATGCCGGAGTGGTCGGCGTCGGCGGCTGGGCGGGCTCGGGTGCCGTCGGGGTCGGGGTGCCCGGCGTTTCGGACGGCTGTTGCGTGCAGTCCTTCGTGCCGCCGTTCCATGCGGCGATCAGCTTGTCTTTGATGACCGGGCGGTCCGGGCCCTTGGGCAGGTCGCCGTGCTCGAAACCGTCGTTCGCGTCGAAGTGGCCGTCGAACTTGACCGCGCCGCGGTACAGGTCGATCTGCGCGAAGCAGCCCGCGTCCGGCACCGCGATGTCGAGGGAGCCGGTGGCGCCCGGCTTGACCGTCACGCTGTCGAAGTCGTGGAAGACCTGCAGGCCGGAGGTCTTGAAGGTGGCTCCGTGGGCGCGGTACGCGGCGAGCGAGGCGGTGCAGGTGGTGGCGTCACCGGCGGTACGGACCGTGACGTGGACCTTGCCGTCGTCGCTGGGCTTGAGGTTCTGGTCGTCGACCTTGACCGAGTCGTAGAAGTTGGCCCCGTCGAGGGAGAACTGGCAGCGATCGGTCTCAGTCTTCGTGCCCGCGCCTGTGCCGGGCTTGTAGCCGTCGTCGGACTTCCAGCCGTCGCCGCCGGGTGTACCGGTGGCCCAGGCGCCGGTGGCAGAGGCGGCGCAGAGGGTGATTGCTGCGGCGCCCGTCCCCAGCAGTCGTCGCAGGGTGACACGTCTCGCTATGGACATGCGGATCCCATTCTTGGCTTGTACAGGACCCGGGTGACGGCAGCAGGGCAGCACGCGGCGGCCGGCCGTACCGGGGTGAGTGGTCGAAGACTCACTGGGCTCATTGGTCACATGCGCCACAGTGAGACCACATGGTGGATCTCCTGCCCGGACACTGTCAACCTGCGGTAATACACAGGGAGTTCACACGCCATCACATTTCCGCCACAGAGGGAATGATCTGGTCCGCCACGCAACCGCGAACGCCGGGCCGAGCCTGAGATGTCCGTTCAGCGTCTTCCGTGGCGGTCGTATCCCCGCCGGGGGGAGGCGGCGGTCAGGGGTAGGCGGTGGTGCGGGCGACGTGGGTATGCCGGGCAGACGCGCTGGCAAACCGCTTCCAGTTCGTCGCCGACCGCCAGCGCCGCTTCGGCGTGGAGCGGCTTTGCGCCACCCTCGGCATCGCCCGCTCGAGCTTCTTCTACTGGCTCCAGACCACGCCCGCGAGGGCCGAGCGTCAGGCCGCCGACGCGAAACTCGCCGCGAGAATACGCAGGTGCACCACGAATCCGACGGCACCTACGGCGTCTTGCGCGTCACGGCCGAACTCCGAGCCAACCGCAGAAAGGACCATGAACGATGCTTGACCTGGGTCAAGCCGTCGTTCCTGTGGATGATGTACCGCTGCGGCTGGGGTACGAAAGCCGGTCAGGAGACCGCCCTGGCTGTCGAGATCACACGCGACGGCTTCGAGTGGGCGTTGCGCCACGCATGCCTGTCGAGCTACGTCCGCGGAGTGCACCCCCACCTCGCCACCTGGCAGCGCCAACTGAAGCGCGCGCCCACTCGCATCCAGTGGGACCCCGAGCGGGTGGACCGCTGTCTATTGACATGTACACAAGCCTTTCTTATGGTCCAGGCCAATCTTTCTTCATTCGGAACTGTGTTCTCATTCGTGAACAGAAGAGGTCATCGGATGACACGAACCAGAACCGCTCTGCTGAGTGTTCTCGCCCTACTGGCCGGCCTGCTGAGCCTTCAGCTCACCGGCCCGGCCCCACGGGCAACGGCCGCACCGACAACCTTCACCCACCCCGGCGTGCTCGTGAGCCGGGCCCAACTCGACTACGCCCGGTCAAAGGTGCAGGTCGGCCAACAGCCATGGAAGACCGCGTACGACAACATGATGGCCAGCTCCTACGCTTCACTGTCGCGTACCGCCAAGCCGCGGGCCGTCGTGGAGTGCGGGCCGTCGTCCAACCCCAACCGCGGCTGCACCGACGAGCGTCAGGACGCCATCGCGGCCTACACCCAAGCGCTCGCCTGGTACTTCACCAGGGACGCCAGGTACGCCAAGAAGTCGATCGAGATCATGGACGCCTGGTCCGCGACCATCACCGACCACACCAACAGCAACGCCCCGCTGCAGACCGGCTGGGCCGGATCGACCTGGCCGCGCGCCGCCGAGATCATCAAGTACACCTACGACGGCGGCTGGCCGGGCGCGGGCCGCTTCGCGACCATGCTTCGCACCGTCTACCTGCCCGAGGTGATCAACGGCGCAGCGACCAAGAACGGCAACTGGGAACTGGTCATGACCGAGGCGGCGATCGGTATCTCGGTCTTCATCGAGGACCGCACCAGCTACGACAAGGCGGTCAGCACCTACCTCGCCCGGGTTCCCGCGTACATCTACCTGACCAGTGACGGCGCCCTGCCGAAGCCGCCGGCGGGCAGCAGCATCGACACCAGCGCCGAGATCATCAAGTACTGGCAGGGCCAGAGCACCTTCACCAACGGCCTCTCCCAGGAGACCTGCCGGGACTTCGGGCACACCGGCTGGGGCATCGCTTCCATAGCCGACATCGCGGAGACCAGCCGCATCCAGGGCCAGGACCTCTATCCGAGGATCCAGGACCGGCTGCGCTACGCGCTGGGCTTCCACACTTCCTACGAGAACGGCACCGCCGTACCTTCCTGGTTGTGCGGCGGCTCGGTCAACAAGGGCCTCGACCAGGTCACGGAGGTCGGGTTCAACGCCCTCCAGAACCGCCTCGGGATCAGCATGTCCAACACCCAGAAGTACACCGAGGAACACCGGCCCTCCGGCACGGACAACTACTTCAACGCCTGGACGACCCTCACCCACGCCAACAACCCCAGCTAAGGACCACCGCCGACCCGCCCGGCCCCGCAGGGGCAGTACGTCGGCAGGATCCCTGCCGACCCCTGCGGGCTGAGCGGTACCGGGCTGATGGGCGTGCGCGTCGGCGGTTCCACGGAACTTCGGACGCTGGGCGACCGAGCACGGCGACGATCTTCTCTAAGCCCAGGAGAGCAGTGCCGCAAGAGGTCCGCGAGAGAGGCTTGACGTGTATCAAGCCGTCGTTCCTGTGGATGATGTACCGCTGCGGCTGGGGTACGAAAGCAGGTCAGGAGACCGTCCTGGCTGTTGAGGTCACGCGCGACGGCTTCGAGTGGGCGTTGCGCCACGCGTGCCTGTCGAGCTACGTGCGCGGGGTGCACCCCGACCGCGCCACCTGGCAGCGTCAGCTGAAGCGCGCACCCACTCGCATCCAGTGGGATCCCGAGCGCGACCTGCATCTGCACGCCCTGCCGTACCGCTCCCTGCAACTCGGCCTCGCCGGTGAGGCCGTACGGCGCTACGCGGACGAGTGGACGGTCGCCATCAGCGATGTGACCCCACTCGTACGTGAGATCCACACGCTCGTCGGCAGCGGCGACCTCGACTCGGCGGCCCGGCTACTGCCACAGGAGCGTCCCTACCCTGCCGCAGACGAACTGCTGACCCACCTGCGTCCGTGACCACAACCAACGGTCCCCAAGGGTCACATGGCATCACAGGCTCGCCGGGACGGGCGTCAAGCTAAGTACCCCGTTCGAGACGAACTGGGGAGCGTCCTGCCCGACGGGCATCGCCCCGGCGTCGGAAGCCACTGAGGGGCAGTCGCCGCCGGCGGGCCGGGAATTCAGTTGCCTCGCGTCACCCCAGGCTGGCTAGATTCTCCGCATGGCGGACATTCAGGGCTCATACGATGATCTGTTCACTGCCGTGCCCAGCGCGCTGGCGGCATTGCTGGACGAGGGAGACGCCGGTGGCTCGGTGGCCGTCTTCGTGGATGGCCGGCCGGTGGTGGACGTCTGGGGCGGATTCACCGACGCCGACCGTACGATCCCGTGGCAGCGCGACACGATCGTCAACGTCTGGTCCGTCACCAAGACGATGACCGCGCTGTGCGCCCTGGTTCTCGCCGACCGTGGCGAACTCGACCTGGCCGCGCCGGTCGCCCGGTACTGGCCGGAGTTCGCCGCGGCGGGCAAAGAGAAGGTGCTGGTACGCCACCTGCTCGCGCACACGGCTGGCCTGCCCGACTGGGACGGGCCGGTGGCGGAGCTGTACGACTGGACGTCCGCCACGGCACGACTGGCCGCGCAGGCTCCGCAATGGGAGCCGGGCAGCGAGGCCGGATACCACTCGCTCACCCAGGGATTCCTCGTGGGCGAGGTCGTACGCCGCATCACCGGCCGGACTCTGGGCGCGTTCTTCGCCGACGAGGTTGCCGGCCCGCTGGGCGCGGACTTCCACATCGGCCTGCCCGCCGAGCACGACCACCGGGTGGCGCTCACGATCCCGCCACAGTCCCGGGACGACGGCTACGCCGCGAGTGCCCCCGCCAGTGGCGCGACTCCCGCCGCCGGGACACCGATACGGGTCCACGACGGGAACAGCGTGGCCTGGCGCCGTGCGCAGATCCCCGCGGCGAACGGTCTCGGCAACGCCCGCTCGGTCGCCCTCGTCCAGTCCGTGATGGCCTGCGGAGGATCGGTGCGGGGGGCGCGGCTGCTGTCGCAGGCGGGTTGTGACCGTGCCCGGGAGGAGCAGTTCCACGGCGATGACCGCGTCCTGGGCATGCCGATGCGCTGGGGTCTGGGCTACGGACTCTTCGGCGACACCTACGGGTGGGGCGGTTGGGGCGGCTCACTGGTCGTGATCGATCCTGACGCCCGTATGGCAGTGGCGTACGTGACACATGAGATGCGCGAGCCCGCGGACGACAATCGGGGACTGGAGATCGTCACGGCTGCGTATGACGGGCTCACGGGTCTGCGCGCCTGATCCAATGGGTCACATGGCAGCACAGGCTCGGCGGGATCGGGGTGTCCTGCCCCATCGGGGTCGCGAGGGCCGACGGGTGAGCGCTGGGGTCACCCCCGCGCTGCCGGCGGGATTGTGGCAGGAACGGCGACCGTCGGGGCCGCCCATCGCCCACACGTTCCGCGGTACGTACGCGGACCGCTGGGTGCGCTTCCACAGCCTCCCCGGCTCGAAGCGCTACCCGGAGTCCGAGGACGAGTACGCGATCGTGCTGGACCGGTACAACACGATCCTCGACGAAGTGTTCGCGGGCGCGGAGGTGTTCGTGGTGACCATGGACTGGTCGACCACACCGACCGGGCTCGCCGGATACCCGACACCACGACGGACACTGCACCCCGACGGCATCCACTGGTGGACCGAGTCGGACCAGGACGACCCCGACCCGGAGTTCCACACCCACACACGTCTCTACGCCGACCGGCGGCCATGGCGACGCGGCTGCGTCGATGAACTGCTGCGCGCCGTCGCGGACGAGGCCCTCGTCGAGGTCTTCCTCACCGACACGGACCTTCGTCGCATCCACCACCCGTACGACGGCGGCGCAGACGTCATCCTCGCCACGCCCGCGGAACGAGACCAACTCCGCGACCAGCACACCGAATGGCTCTCCAGCCACCCGGCCGGTCTCTACCAAAGGAACGGCTGCTACTGCCGGCATCTCACCCGTCGGGGGCTGACAGGCTGGATGCACGTCGTGGGGGGCGATCGCTCGGGAACAGTCGCCTGCCACGCCTCACGGGGAGCGTCGTGCCCGACGGGGCATCGCCATGCCCGTACGGGCCGAACAGCCCCAGATCAGTCGCGGTCACCCTCGCGCGCTCGCCGAAGACCCGGTCCGGGTCGGCCTCGCCGTCGACCCCGGGTGCGTAACGGCGCAAGCTGCGATTCCTGCATGTATGGCCGCTCGCACGACGCCTTCCTCTGGTTCGATGATTTATTTCGGCTTATAGCCCAGGAGCGCGCCGAGAACCTTGAAAGACACGATGTAGACGTATGACATTCCGCTGGCAGGACCGATCAGCCCATACCTTCACGACCCTGGGTAAAAGCTCAACTGCCAATGCTGACCGACCTGTTGCAAGTAACGTCGCCGGTATGAGTCATGAAGTCCACATAGAACGCGCCCCCGCTCCCGGGGGCGGCATCCAGATCACGGTCAGCCTGTCTCCCATGGTTTTGGCAAAACTCCAAACGGAGGACTCCTGGACGGAAGAGATCAGCGAAGGCCAGGTCACGGGCGACGGACCGGCCATCAGCCAGATCGAGTTCAGGGTTTCGTAGGCCTCGTTGCAGTTCCTCCCTGTCGAATGCATGGCACCGGGTCCAGCTGAAATTGATGCTCAGCGTTGCCGGAATAGATCGCTTCAAGTCCAAGGTCCCGCGGGACGACCATCGGTCTCTCGTCCACGCGGCGCCCACAGCAATCCAGTGTGGTCCGCTCGTTTCAGGCGGCGGGCCTGGACTCGGCCGGGCGTCGCCGGAGCGTCGGCGTGGTGAGCGGGGGTGGAGTCCAGACGCCGTCCGGGGGGTAGACGTCGGTACCGGGTGGCACGATTTCGTCGATCCGGTCGAGGACGGCGTCGTCCAACATCACGGAAGTGCCCTTGAGCGTGTTCCGCAGTTGCTCCATCGTGCGGGGGCCGATGATCACCGACGTGACGGCTGGATGCGCGAGCGGGAAGGCTACGGCCAACTCCGGCAGCGAGCAGCCCACTTCCTCGGCCACGGAAACGAGTTGCTCGACCACCTCCAGCTTCGCGGCGGTGCGCGGCGCGGAGGGATCGAAGCGGTCCGGGTGCAGGGTGGGGCGTCCCCTGCTCAGATCGAGAGCCTGCCCCTTCCGGTAACGGCCGGTCAGGAACCCCGAGGCCAGCGGGCTCCACGTCAGCACCCCCATACCCAGGCGCTGCGCCGCCGGCAGCACATCCTTCTCGACGCCTCGGGCCAGCAGCGAGTAGGGCGGCTGCTCGGTGCGGAACCGCTGGAGCCCGCGGCGATCGGCCACGTGGTACGCCTCGACGATCTGGTCCGCCGGGAACGTGGAGCAGCCGAACGCTCTGATCTTGCCCTGCCGTACAAGATCGGTCAGGGCGGAGAGCGTCTCCTCGATGTCGGTCGTGTGGTCCGGCCGGTGCACCTGGTACAGGTCGATCCAGTCCGTTCCCAGCCGCCGCAGGCTGTCCTCCACCTCCCGGACGATCCAACGCCGCGAGTTGCCGCCGCGGTTGGGGCCGTCGCCCATGGAGAAGTGGACCTTTGTAGCGAGTACCACGTCGTCGCGGCGGCCCTTCAGCGCCTTGCCGACGATGGTCTCCGACTCTCCGGCCGAGTACATGTCGGCGGTGTCGACGAAGTTGATCCCCTCGTCGAGCGCGGCGTGGATGATGCGGACGCACTCGTCGTGGTCGGCGTTGCCGACGAAACCGAACATCATGGTGCCGAGGCAGTAGGGGCTGACCTCGATGCCGGTCCCGCCCAGAACGCGGTGGCGCATGCATCTCTCCTTGGACGTCGTCCTGTTGGGAATGCCGCGACCTTACGAGTTGAAGTCCGCTCCAGGGCAAGCATCGCGCCGCTTGCTCCGGGCGTCGTGGCCCTTGTCATGGTGGAGCTTGCCGGGCCTGCATGTTCCCCGAGCCGATCGCACGGCGGGACCAGCCAGAACGCGTTCCGCTCCCGTCCGGCGTTACGAGTCGTGGGCGCGCCGGGCGCTGCGGGCGAGCCAGGGCGTGAGCGTCGTGTCCACGATCAGTTCCTTGTACGTCTCGTCGCCGGGCAGAGGGACGACGAGCCACTGGCCCGGCGGGAAGAACCGGCCGCGCGTCCGGGCCAGCCCGCCGTACACCGAGTGGAGGAACGCGGGGGCGGAGTCCCGGGGGATGTCGTGGAACTCCACGTTGTCCACGGTGATCCAGGCGTCGTCCTCGGGGAAGAGGCGGACGCTCACCGCCGGTGTGCCGGCCAACTCGACGAAGGCCTCATGCGGCAGTGAGCCGTCGGGGTCGGTGACCGTGAATGCTCCGCTTGCTGTGCGGCGCGAGGTCCGGTCCGCGCCGATGTCATGGGTGACGGTGAACGGCACGCCGTACTCTTCCGCGATCTCGCGTATCGCGGCGACCGCCGCCTCAGTGGTCGGCAGATGCGGATGGCTCACGATCATTCCTCTTCGACGGGAGCTGTGGGACCGGCACCGGGCAGTGGCTAACGCAGGGCAGGACATGTCCACCTCGGCGATCGCCAAACGTGAGGCGGCACCGGCAGATGCGCTCAGGCCCGGTACACCAGCAGGTACCGCCAGAACAGCAGGCGGCGCATGGATGAGCCGGGCAGGAGTCGGGCGGATTCGGCGCGGGTCGCGGCGTACGTCAGCGGGGGCGGCCAGACCAGCGGGACCTCAACCGCCGGGGTGGGCCGGCGCTTGTCCAGCAGCCGGTTCGCCCTGAGGAGGGACAGTGTCGGCAGGGCCCACAGGAAGTCGGTCGCCGTCCTGACCGGATAGAGCCCCAGCACCGCCAGGACACCGCCCGGTGCGAGGGCCTTCCTCAAGGTCAGCACCGTGTCGAACGGCATGTGGTGCAGACTGGCGATGCACGAGATGAAGTCGTAGCGGGAGTCGGGCAGTTGCTCCTCCCGCACGTCGGCCTGACGGTACCTGGGGCCGCCGCCTGCCGCTTGCGCCGCCGCGACGATGTCCGCACTGGCATCCACGCCCTCAACATCCAACCCTCGCTCCGCGAGCAGCCGCGCAAACCGCCCCGTCCCACACCCGACGTCGAGAGCCGACCGTGCCCCGGGCGGCACCTGCTTCAGCAACAGCGGATGGTAGTGATCGTTGAAGTTCAGGCCCATGCGGACGGACCCTATCCACGCCCGCCGGCGGGCACCACGGACTCCGGCACGAAGGTGACGCTTGTCGGCCAGGTCCGACAGGTGCCTGATCGCACAACTCAGAGGGTGAAGTCATGGCTCAGCCGCGCAGTGCGACGAGGAACTGATAGAACGTGAATCCGAATCCTGCGCCCGCCAGGCCCATGCCGATCACTGTCATAAGAGCCATCATGAACTGGAGGTAGGGGGACAGACGGGTGGCGGCTCGGCTCGGTTTGCGCGGGTCGTAGCTGAGCCCGCGACGCCAGCGCCGCAGCGCTGCCGCGCAGCACGAGAACAGGCAGCGAAGGTGTCGTCGTCACGCCCGTATGACCTACGTGACTTGCGAAAGGTTGCGCGCCGGCCCTCGGGACGACCGGCTGATCTCACGGCATCGGCGAAGCGTGACAAGTCGCGGCCTTCCTCCCCCCGTGCGAGTCTGAGTTCATGATCGGGCGGTCAGCTTGGCCGGGTGCCGAGTGCCGTCGTCCTGTTCCCGCTGATCCGGTGGGTGTGTGCGGTGGCTCGGCCTGCCTGCCTCGCGGGCGGTCGCCTCACCCGGCCGCCGGAACGGGGCCCGTTGGCTCATGTGGGTGAAGGCTCTGGCCGGGTGCCCGTCGGGCGGGACGCTCGAAAGGAGATGCGCCCCCCATGATTCCTGTCACCCCGTCACCTGTGCGTATCGAGGCGACTCTGGAGCCTCGGCTGTCCAGATGGCTCTGGCTGGTGAAGTGGCTCCTCGCCATCCCGCACTACATCGTGCTGTGTTTCCTCTGGATCGCATTCGTCCTGGTGACGATCGTCGCGTTCTTCGCCATCCTGTTCACCGCCCGGTATCCGCGGGCCCTCTTCGACTTCAATGTCGGCGTACTGCGCTGGAACTGGCGTGTCAGTTACTACGCCCACACGGCCCTCGGCACCGACCGGTACCCGCCTTTCACCCTCGCGGACGTACCCGACTATCCGGCGCACTTCGATGTCGCCTACCCCGAGCGTCTCTCCCGCGGTCTGGTGCTGGTGAAGTGGTGGCTGCTGGCGATCCCCCAGTACATCGTCGTCGGGATGTTCGTCGGCGGCTGGGGCGAGAGCGAGGACGGCTGGCGCGGCGGCGGCCTGATTCCCTTCCTCTCCCTGGTCGCCGTGGTCATCCTGGCGTTCACCGCCCATTACCCGGGGCACCTCTTCAACTTCCTGCTGGGCCTCGCCCGCTGGGTCGCACGCGTCACCGCCTATGCCGCGTTGATGACCGATCAGTACCCGCCGTTCCGACTCGACATGGGCGGGCTGGACCCGGCGGCGAAGCCCCCGGCCGCCGATTCCGGACCGTGACCGCCGGGGCTCGGGCTTGAACTGAACCTCCACAGAACAATGGCACCCGCCCCGGCAGGGGGCGGGTGCCATTGTTCTGTGGGGACTAACCGGCCATGGACGGGGCGTACGGAGAACCCGCCGGCGCGAGCTGCACTCCGGGGGCCAGGCCGAGGGCGACGAGGGCGTCGGGCAGGCCCCGGCCGACGCGGGCCGCCTCCATCGTGCCCGGGGCGGCGAGCGGACGGCAGCTGGCCGCGATGATCTCGAAGAGATGCTGCACCCGGCCAGGTCCCCGGGGCAGCAACTGGCCGTGGAAGTCCTCGTGGTGGGCGAGGACGAGTGCGGCGAGACCGACGATGTGCGCCGAGGCCGTGCCGGTGCCGTCGAGGGCCGTGTATCCGCCGCGCGGCGAGCACGACAGGACCGCCACTCCGGGGGCGGCCGCGTCGACGCCGGAGCCGTAGCAGCTGAACGGCGCGGCGAACAGGCCTTCCGGTGTCAGCTGCGGGCCCGTGTGGGTGGCTTGGGACGAGTCCGGCGGATAGGAGCCGAAGACTCCCAGCGCGCCCACGGTGAACACGGTCGGCAGCGTGCCCGGGAAGGAGACCGGTCCGGCGGTGTCGCCCGCGGGGGCGACGCAGGCGATACCCGCCGCGTTGGCGTCGGCGAGTTTGCGTGACACCAGCGCCGACGCGTACGGGGTCGCCACCGCGATGTGGGCGATGTCCACCTCGTGTTCGACGCAGTGGTCCAGAGCGGCGATCAGGTCGCTGAAGCAGCCGTCCGGCAGCACCTGACAGACCTCGATGTCGGCGTCGACCGCGATGCCGATGATGCCCTTGCCGGTGTCGGCCCCGGCGATGATGCCCGCCGCGTGGGTACCGGTGCCCACCGTGTCCTGGGTCCAGCCCTCCTCCGTGCCGCGGACGACATCGACCCCCGAGCGCACCCGTTGCTTCAGGTCGGGGTGCTCGGCGGCGACACCCGAACCGATGACCGCGACCCTGACCCCGAAGGCACGGAAGGTGGGAGGCAACGGATCCAGCCGCATGGCCTGCTGGCCCCAGCCGTACTGCTGCCGGTCGGCCAGCCCCGGGTACACCTCGGCCAGCGGTGTGAGGGTGACCAGGTTCTCCCTGGTCACCGACAGGTCGGGGCGGTTGATCCAGCGGTCCGCGTACCCGTCCGCGGGCCGGACATACAGGGACTGGACGGACTCCGCAGTCTCCGTGGTCAGCGTAACGGTGACCCTCCCGTCGGCCCCGGTGGTGCCCTGAGCCGGCCATGACGCCCCGATCAGGAACACCCCCGCGCCGGCCAGTGGTTCGCCCTTCGGGTCGCAGACCCGCAGCGAGATCTCCACGGGTTCGTCCAGCGGCATGACCAGCCCCGGGTCGCGGAGCGGCAGGATCGCCGCGGTCGGCATGGCGACGGGTCCGATGCCGGTCCCGGTTCCGGACAGGGGCAGGTCCGGCTCGATGTGTACGTGCAAAGACCTCATCGCCGGCACCTGGGCCCCGGCCGCCTCGACGACCGCGATCTCCGGACAGGAGGGGTGCAGTCCGGCCGACTGGAGCTTCTCCGACGGCCGGAGTCTTCGGATCACCTTGACCTCGGGCATCCGGTCCAGCCGGTCGCACACCGCGTCCATGCTGAGTTCGGTCACTCCTGGCGGGAGCAGATGCTGCGGCAGCGGTGTCACCATGTACCGCTCCCGGCGCGGTTCCACCGGGAGCGGTGACTGCGCGCCTTTCTTGCGTGGCTCCGTCTGCCTGCCCTCGGATCCGGGCCCAGCCGTTCCCGCACCCTCGGCCCCGCTCTCGCGGCTGTTTCCGGGCCTTTCCTTGACCATCACGTCCACCTTCACCACGCCTACGTCCTGAGTCGTCACTAGTGCTCCTGATGGGGCGACGGGGCAGCTCGCGCTTCCACGGTGATGCGGTGTGCCCGGGGCACTGCCCCTGGCACACCGCATCAGGCCGCCCGAACGTCAGCCCATGCCCCCGAACGGCATGCCCGTCTGGAAGCCGAAGCCGGGCTGCTGCTGGTACTGCGGGTACTGCTGGCCGAACCCGCCGCCGAACATCTGGCCCTGCTGACCCTGACCCTGGCCGTACTGGCCCTGCTGACCCTGGCCGTACTGGCTCTGCTGGCCCTGCTGGCCCTGCTGGCCCTGCTGGCCCTGCTGGCTCTGCTGGAGCAGCGCCACGATCGCGGTCGGCAGCGCCTGCTGCACGGACTGTTCCACGGCGTGCCGGATCCCGGAGTGCAGCGAGCGGTGGAGCGCGAGCGCGAGGTACGGGTGCGCCTGGTGGGCCATGCCCTGCTGCTGGAGCTGCTGCTGGATCTGCTGGATCTGCTGGAACGTGTGCTGCACTTGCTGCGCGACCTGCTGGGCCGTCTGCTGACAGGCCTGCTGGATGGCCTGCTGGACCATCTGGGCGATCTGCTGCTGCTGCCCGAACTGCGGCTGGCCGAACTGCTGTTGGCCGAACTGCTGGGGAGTACCGGTCATCACCGACATGAAAAGCTCCAATTCGATGCCACCAAGGGAAGGCCGATATAAGGGGCACATCGGCCTTATCGGGTAACCCGACATCCCGAAGCTAAGTTGGTGTCGGCTCAGCCGCCATCGGACGACCGGCACCCGTGTGAGCATCCCGATCGGCATATCGACTCGACCGGCACACGGGGCGCCCGGCAGCCCAGGGCCGGCGGTACGGCGCCGTGCCGAGTGGCCGTCCAGGGGGCGCGACTCACAGTCGACGGACCCACGCCGCCGACCGGGTGATCACCGCCGCCGGCCGCCCGGTGCGCCGGGAGGCACTCCTACGCGGACTCGTCACCGCTGCCGTAAGGCCTGGTCAGGATCTCCAGGTTGTGGCCGTTGGGGTCGTCGAAGTACGTGCCGCGGCCGCCGTCGTTCCTGTTGATCTCGTTGACGCGGCGGTGGAACGGGTCCGCCCAGTACGTCAGGCCGGCGGCCTGGATGCGGGCGAAGACCGCGTCGAAGTCGTCCTCCGAGACCAGGAACGCGTAGTGCTGCGGCGCGATGGGGTCGTCGGCGTCCATGTAGTCGAGAGTGACGCCGTTGGGTATCTGGACCGGGATGAACGGGCCGTACGGCGGGCTCACCTCCAGGCCGAGGACGTCGGCGAGGAACTGGGCCGAGGCCTTCTTGTCGTGGGCGGCGACGATGGTGTGGTTCAGCTCGACGGTCATCGTACGGACCTCCTCGGCTTGCCGTCGTGACACTTCCACGCTAAGGGCCGCTACGACGGAAGGCAGCTCACGGGCTCGACCACCCCACCCGGCGGTGCGCCTACGCGGCTGCAGCGAGGTCCTTGCGGCGTACGTACCGCAGACCGCATATCCCTTCGTACAGATCGCCGTCCTCGTTGTCGCCGACCGTGCCGCGGGACACACGGCCGGTGAGGAACGATATCCACGAGCGGAGCCAGTAGTACGGCTGGAGCGGCAGCCAGCACAGGCCGGAGAGCCAGCGCCAGATGAGGCGGAACGGGCCGGGGCGGCGGCCGTCGGCGGCACGGACCACGCGGACGCCGCTGATCAGCTTGCCCACGCTCGCCCTCGTCATCAGGGTCAGCAGCACCTGGTTGGCGAAGGAGACACCGGCGAGGACACCGACATGCACGCCGAGCTCGGCACCCGTGGGCAGCCCCGGGAGCCACGCGCCCTTGTCGAGCGTCGCCGCCACGCCGTACCAGACGGACCAGGCGAGGACCGCGTCCAAGGTCACGGCGCAGATACGCCGCACGTCGCTCGCCTGCCGCGGCACGGCGGACCGCGCCAACCTCAGGTTGCCGTAGGCCTGTTGATGCGCCTGACCGTACGGCACGGGCACGGCGTACGCGCTCTGATTCCCCCGTGGATCATGCATGCGGCCATCATGCACGACCCCACTGACAACGCCGGGGCCGGAACCGTGTCACCGGCCCCGGCCCTCACCGAACCACCACGGGAACGTCAGATCGTCGCCGTGTCGATCACGAAGCGGTACCGCACGTCACTCGACAGCACCCGCTCGTACGCGTCGTTGATCTCGGAGGCACTGATCAGCTCGATCTCGGCGCCCAGACCGTGCTCGGCGCAGAAGTCCAGCATCTCCTGGGTCTCGCGGATGCCGCCGATGCCGGAGCCCGCGAGGGTCTTGCGGCCGGCTATCACGGAGAACAGGTTGATCGAGACGGGCTCCTCGGGGGCGCCCACGTTCACGAAGGCACCGTCCGTCTTCAGCAGAGACAGGAATACGTTCAGATCCAGCGGGGCCGAGACGGTCGACAGGATCAGGTCGAAGGAACCCCGCAGGTCCTCGAAGGTCTTCGGGTCGCTGGTCGCGTAGTAGCGGTCGGCCCCCAGCTTCAGGCCGTCGTCCTTCTTGCGCAGGGACTGCGACAGGACGGTCACCTCGGCGCCGAGCGCGTGCGCGATCTTGACGCCCATGTGGCCGAGACCGCCCATGCCGAGGACGGCGACCTTCTTTCCGGGGCCGGCGTTCCAGTGCCTGAGCGGGGAGTACGTGGTGATACCGGCGCACAGCAGCGGCGCGGCGACATCGAGCGCGAGACCGTCGGGGATCCGCACGACGAAGTTCTCGTCGACGACGATCTTCTCGGAGTAGCCGCCGTAGGTGGGCTCACCGTTCTTGTCGAGGGCGTTGTACGTACCGACGTTGCCCTTGAGGCAGTACTGCTCGAGGCCCGCCTCGCAGTTCTCGCACGCGCGGCACGAGTCGACCATGCAGCCGACGCCCACGCGGTCGCCGACGGCGAACCTGGTCACGCCGGAGCCGGCCTCGGTGACGATGCCGGCGATCTCGTGGCCCGGGACCATCGGGAACATCGCCTCGCCCCAGCCCTCGCGGGCCTGGTGGATGTCGGAATGGCAGATACCGGCGAACTTGATCTCGATCAGGACATCGTGCTCACCGACCGGGCGACGCTCGATCGTGGTGCGCTCCAGCGGAGCCTTGGCGGCGGGCGCGGCGTACGCGGCAACAGTGGTCATGCTGGACTTCTCCCGGTGACTGGTTCCGTGCCCGGCGAGCCTTCGGCCCGGGCACGATCACCAGCCTGCGCCTGCGCGCGACGTTTACCCAGGCCACGGTTGTGCCTACGTCCACTGGTCCTACTACTGGCGGGGTTACGTTCACAGGCGTACGACCGTGAATACTTGAAGCATGGATGAACAGCGCTCTGGGGCGACCGCGGACGAGGCGGGCGGGTCGCTGGACCGGCGTGCCGAGCTCAGCGAGTTTCTGCGATCCCGCCGGGCCCGGCTGAAGCCGGAGGACGTCGGGTTGCCGGACTTCGGGCGGCACCGCCGGGTACCGGGGCTGCGGCGCGAGGAGCTGGCGCAGCTGGCCGGGGTGTCCGTCGCGTACTACACGCGGCTGGAGCAGGGCAACGGGCGGAACGTGTCGGCGGAGGTGCTCGACGCGATCGCGCGCGCCCTGCGCCTGACGGACGCCGAGCACGCGCATCTCACGCATCTCGCGAAGCCGAAGCGGCACAAGAAGAAGCCGTCGGCCCGGCAGCAGCAGGTGCGGGTGTCGCTGCGCGAGCTGATCGACACCTTCGACAACGTGCCCGCGTACGTCGTGGGACGGCGCTCCGAGATCCTCGTCTGGAACCGGATGGCCGCTGCCGTCTTCGGCGACTGGTCGGAGCTGCCGCCGCAGGAGCGGAACTGGGCGCGGATGGTGTTCCTCAGGCCCGAGTACCGCGAGCTGTTCGTGGACTGGGACCAGAAGGCGTCCGACATAGTGAGCATCCTGCGCATGGACGCGGGCTGCCATCCCGACGATCCGCGTCTGTCGGCCCTCGTCGGTGAGCTCTCCGTGAAGAGCGAGGAGTTCCGGCGGCTCTGGGCCACGCATGACGTCAAGGAGAAGAGCCACGGGGCGAAGCGGCTGCATCACCCGCTGGTCGGTGAGCTGACGCTCTCCTTCGAGTCGTTCAAGCTCGTCGACGACGACGAGCAGTCGATGATCACTTACCACGCCGAGCCGGGCTCGGCCTCCGCGGAGGCGCTGCGGCTGCTGGCCAGCTGGGGCACGGACGCGATCAGCGCGGGCACGACAGCACCCCAGGCGTGACACCCCGGTCTCGCCCGGTCTCAGTCCTCGACGCCCAGGTCCTCGCGCATCAGCCGCCGCATGGCGGACAGCGCGGGCTCGGCCTCCTTCAGGTCCACCAGCGCCCGCTCGGGACTCTCGCCCTCCCGGGCCATCCCCCGGTCGAGCCGCTTGACCACGGCATCGGTGCCCGCGAGGACGTGGTTCACCGCGCGCGAGGCTTCCAGGATCCGCTCCGGCACGATCATCTGTGCCTCGGCGTACCGGTCCCGGTAGTCGCGGCGCGCTTCCTCCAGCTGGTCGCGGTCCTGACCGGTGTAGACGCCGTCACGGATGCGGTGCAGGGCGTCCTTGAGGAGCGTGTGGAACTGGCGCGAGGAACGGTTCATCGCCGTGTACGCGGTACGGCGCTCCTCGAACCGCTGCCTGCGCTCGGCGCTTTCGGCGTCCTCGGCCCGCTGCCGCGCCGTGAGCCGCTGGCTGAGCACGGGCGCGAAGAGCGTACCGAGGACTCCCACGACGGCGGTGATCATGGCGGTCACGGCGGCGGTCATGGCGTGACCCTAATGGACCCGTGATCCTTGGTTCACCCCTGATCCCCGGCTCACCCTGATCCGTGGCTCACCCTGATCACCGGCTCACCCTGATCCGTGTTTCACCCTGATCCGCGGTTCACCCCCGGAACGGCGGAGCCGCCCCCCACGTCCACTTCGGCACCGGCTGCTCCGCCGGCGGCTTCGCGTCCGGGCCCGAGAAGTACACCGCGAGCCGCGTGCCCCACTCCGCGTACGCGACGAACGCCGAGCGGAACTCGGCGTCGGTCGGCAGGCCCGCCTCGTCCGCCGCGTCCTGGAGGAGGTTGACCCAACGGCGGCGCTGCGCCTCCGTGATGCCCTTGCCCAGGTGCTTGGCGACCATGTGGCCGTGGCCGCCCTGCGTCTCGGAGTAGGCCGCCGGGCCGCCGAACACCTCCCCCAGCCAGAGCGCCACATGGGCCGCGTGCTCGGGCGCGAGACCGGCGAAGACGGGCGCGAGGACGTCGTCCTCGATCACCTTGTCGTAGAAGACCTCGGTGAGCCGCGCGAAGGCCTCGGCGCCGCCCGCCCAGGCGTACAGCGTCGGTACGGACCCGCCCGTGCCGCGTACGGTGGTCGGCTTGTAGTGGCGCATCTCCTCGATGTGGCCGACGTAAGGGCGGATCTCGGCGAGGAACGCGGAGAACAGCTCCGACTTACGGAATCCCTCGATGTGGTCCTCGGTCGAGGTCCAGGTGATGCGCAGGACGAAGTGTTCGAAATCCTCCTCGCAGCGCGACAGCTCGTAGTCGATGCACTGCTCGGCCGCGGCGAGTTGGGCGGCGGCCCGGGTGTAGGCGGCCAGGAACTCCGCCGACTGCTGCTCGGGAATGCGGTACCGGATGTATTCGACGGTGTGGGCAGTCATGGGGCCACAGAAACACGGACGCCCGCCGGAAGGGGCACTTCCGGCGGGCCGTTCGCTATTGGCTCACTTCCCGTAGTACGCGTTGTAGATCGAGATCGTCGACTTGTTCCCCTTCTTGTCGGCGATCTTGGCGTGGAACGAGATGGCCTCGCCCTTCGCCGGGTTCTTCACACTGATCCTGCCGTTGTCGACGGAGACCTTCTTCCAGGTCTGGCCGTAGTCGTACGACACGTACACCAGCAGCGACTTGAGGTTCTTGCCCGCGGCCGCGCCCTGGACGGTGACCGGGACCGAGACCTTCTTGCCGGCCGTGACCCTGCTGTCGAGCCCGACGGCCGCGTTGAAGCGGACCATGGAGGCCGGCAGCTTGGCGCTGGTGACCTTCTTGGAGCGGAAGGTCCAGCTGGCGTCGATGCGGGTGGAGGCCGCGGCGACCTTGACGCTGCGCTTGACCGAGGTCGTCAGCTTGTACGTGGCCTCGGCGGCCGGCACCTTGAACTTCTCCCCGCCGAACAGCGGGTCGTCGTTCGAACCGACCTTGGTGCCGTTGCGGTACAGCGTCGTGTTGACCGAGGTGAAGAGCGAGGAGCCCGCGTGCGTCTTGCCGTCGGCGAACAGCGGCACGACGCCGGAGATGTTGTTGCCCCTGCGGAAGAGGCCGTACTCGGAGCCGAGGCGCGGACCGAAGACGGCCGTGTTGAAGACCTTCTCGTACTTCTTGCCCGCCTTGAAGGCCTGCGCGTTGCCGAGCGTGTAGGAGGCCTCGGTGATCGGGAAGCCGTCCGCGTCGACACCGCCGGACTGCTCGAAATCAAGGCCCCACTTCACGCCGTTCGCCGTGGACAGGTACAGCGTCCGGGTGCTGGGCAGCGGCTGGAGCACACTGATCGAGGAGGCGATCACGCTGCCGGGCAGCCAGCCCACGGCCGAGACACCGCCCTTCTTGCCGCTTGCCGCGCCACCGAGGCCGACCTTCACCGTGGCCAGTTCGCTCGCCTTGTAGTGCTTGGTGTAGCCCGTGGCGAGCTGCTTGACCTTGCCGCCGGCGATGGTGTCGTACTGCTCGCCGTCCTTGGCCCAGTGGCCTCCCCACTGCTGGAACAGGGTGCCGTCGGTGATCTGCGGACCGAGGTGTGCGGTATGGAAGTTGGCGTAGGTGTCCAGGAACCAGCCGTACGTGTAGGTGCCGCCCGGCACCTCGACCGTGTAGTCCGGTGACGCGAACTCGGACTTGGCGTCCTTGTCGGGCACGGTGATGTCGACCGGCTTCGCGGTCCGCGCGTCCACCGTGAGCGTGGTGTTCTTCGTGATGCTCAGCTTCGGCTGGGCGATCCAGTCGATGCCCTTGGCGGCGTCCTCCGGATCCGCGAAGACGGAGCTGTTGAAGAGGTAACCGCCCTTGGGCACGCGGATCTTGACGGTGCCGGACTCGTCGTACGGCATGTACGCCTTGTCCCGAGCGAGGCCGGAGACCCCGCTCAGGTCGGCGTTGTAGTACTGGGCCGGCTTGCCGTCACGGTCGATGAACTTCAGGGTGAGGTCGTACGACTCCACCTCCCGCTGCACCGCCGCCGCCGTACGCACGGTCTGGCCGCCGCCGGTCGCGGTCACATACGCGGAGTAGGCGCCGTCCGTCGTACCGCCGAGTTTGGTGTTGGCGGTGAGGTCGGCGGAGGCCGTGCCGCCGGCCGGGACGGTCAGCGTCTTGGCGCCGAGGGTGAAGAATCCGGCCGGGGCGGCCTGGCCCTTCGGGTTGGTGGCCGCGACGGACAGGTTCAGGGTGACGTCGGTCGTGCCGAGGTTCTTGTACGTCACCTTCTTCGTGACCGGGGTGTCGTCGGTGTGCGGCCACTGCTGGATGCCGAAGCCGACCGACGAGGGGTTGGCGATCACGGACTGCTTGAGGGCCTTGTCGACCTGGATGCGGCCCGAACCCTGCTGGAACGGCGTGTACTTGCCGCCCTTCGCGGAGCCGGTCAGCGCGCCCTTGAGCTCGGTGTACGTCCACTGCGGGTGCTGCTGCTTCAGGATCGCCGCCGCGCCCGCGACGTGCGGGGTCGCCATCGACGTACCGGAGATGGTCAGGTAGCCGTCCGGCTTCTGGCCGACCTCCTGCTCGATGACGCTGCCCGGAGCCGCGGCGGCGGTGATGTCCACGCCGGGCGCGGTGACGTCCGGCTTGAGGGCGCCGTCGAGGCCGGGGCCACGGCTGGAGAAGGGCGCCAGCTTGTCCTTGTCGTCGACGGCGCCCACGGTGAGCGCGGCCTCCGCGCTGCCGGGAGAGCTGACCGTCTGCTCGCCGAACTCGCCGTCGTTGCCCGCCGCGATCGCGAAGAGGATGCCCTTCTCGGCGGACAGCTTGTTGACCTGGGCCTCCATCGGGTCCACCGCGGGGGTGTCGCCGCCGCCCAGGCTGAGGTTGACGACGTCGGCGCCCTGCTCGGCGGCCCAGTCCATGCCCGCGATGATGCCCGAGTCGTCGCCGGAGCCGGTGTCGTCGAGCACCTTGCCGTTGAGCACCTTCGCGCCTGGTGCGACGCCCTTGTACTTGCCCGCCGACTTGGCGCCCGTACCGGCCGCGATGGACGCGACGTGCGTGCCGTGGCCGAACTTGTCGCTCGTGCTCGTGGTCGGGGTGAAGTTCTTCTCCGCGACGACCTGGTCCTTGAGGTCCGGGTGGGTCGCGTCGACTCCGGTGTCGAGTACGGCGATCTTGACGCCCTTGCCGTCGTAGCCGGCCGCCCACGCCTTGTCGGCGCCGATCTGCGGGACGGACTTGTCGAGGCTGGCCTTGCGGACCCCGTCGAGCCAGACGTGGGCGACGCCGGA
This sequence comes from Streptomyces sporangiiformans, assembly GCF_005768555.2. Lineage (GTDB taxonomy): Bacteria > Actinomycetota > Actinomycetes > Streptomycetales > Streptomycetaceae > Streptomyces > Streptomyces sporangiiformans. The sequence continues at coordinate 3,017 of NZ_VCHX02000160.1, read as the reverse complement.
GGCGGTTTTCGCGCCGCCGTCCCGCGCGTCGGTGACCGCGGTCCACAGGTCGCCCGCGTCGTCCTTGGGCGTCAGCACGGCTTGGGCGTTGAGGGTCTTGAGGGTTCGGCGGACCTGGGTGTCACCGGCGTCGCGTACGTCCGCCTTGGCCTGCGTGGCGGCGCCCCGGTAGCCGACGATCACCTTGAGGCCCTGCTTCTGGGCCTTGCGGTTCGCGGACTTGTTGAGCTCGGTGATGTCGAAGAGCCGCCGGTCGAGCTTGCCGGTGGCGATCAGACGCGCCGCGTCGGCCGGTACGACGAGGGTGTGCCCGTCGGCCTTGCGGACCTGGACGGGTATCCCCTCGCGGCCCTTCGCGTGCTCCAGGCCGACGACGCGGCCCTTCGCGTCGACGACGACACGGTCGCCGGTGATCAGGGTGATGCGGTGCTTGGCGGAGTACTGAGCGGCGGCCCCATCGGCCGTGCTCTCCGCCTTGGCCGACGCCGGGTTGGTCATTCCCGCCGCCAGGGCCACGGTCGCGGCCGTGGCGATCGTGGCCGCGCACGCTCTCTTCACTTGTCTTCGCAAGTCTCCCCCTGGAGATGAAGTCCGGACGAAATCCCCTTCATCCGGCCGGGGAAAGGCTCGAACGCATGCGCGCACGCCCCCGGAATACGCAGTATGCCGGGGGGCTTACGGGTGCTCAATAGTGAGGCGGCTGCTAGGAGTTGGCGTTCTCCTGAACCGTGATGCGCCCCTGGCGGATGGTCACGAGCCGCGGAGCCCTCTTCGCGATCGTCGAATCGTGGGTGACCATGATGAAAGTGAGTCCGTGTTCCTTCCACAGGGACTCGAGCACCTCCATGATCTCGTCGCGCATGGACTCGTCGAGATTTCCGGTCGGTTCGTCGGCGAGCAGCACCTTCGGCTGTTTCACCAGCGCGCGGGCGATGGCGACACGCTGCTGCTGGCCGCCGGACAGCTCGGCCGGCAGATGCCCGAGCCGCTCGGCGAGTCCCACGGACTCCAGTGCCGCCGCGGCCCGTTCACGCCGCTGCCTGCCCTGCACTTTCAGGGGGACGAGGGCGGTTTCCACGTTCTCCAGGGCGGTGAGCGTGGGAATGAGGTTGAAGCTCTGGAAGACGAATCCGATGTTCTCGCTGCGCACCTTGGTGAGTTTGGACTCGGACAGGGTGGCCAAATCCGTGCCGTCGAACACGACACTGCCCGAGGTGGGCCGGTCGAGCCCGCCGAGCATCTGCAGAAGGGTGGACTTGCCGCCGCCGGTGGGGCCCTGGATGACCAGGCGGTCGCCGTCCCCGATGGTCAGGTCTACGCCGTCGAGCGCGTCGACGGTTTCCTTGCCCCGCGTGTAGCGCTTGGTGACGTCTCTGAGTTCGTACATGGTGCAACTCCTGGTGTGTGGATGCGGCTCGGCTGCTACTCGACGCGGCGCAGGGCGTCCGCGGGACGCAGCCGGGAGGCGCGCCAGCCGCCGAAGGCGCCCGCGATCAGTCCGCCGGTGACGGCGAGGCCGACCGCCATGGCGATGGTCGCGAGGCTGACGGGAGCCGTCAGCGCGACGTCCAGGGCCTTGGTCGCGGCCTGCCGGGCGGCATCGCCCATGGGGCCGGGGCCGCCGCCACCGGGGCCGCCCGGCCCTCCGCCCGTGGCGCCGATGTCGGCCCGCAGGGTGGGGCTGATCGCCGTGACGAGGTACGCGCCGCCGAGGCCGAGTGCGATGCCGAGGGCGCCGCCGACCAGACCGTTGACGAGGGCCTCACCGACGACCTGCCGGGTGACGCGCCCCGACTTCCAGCCGAGCGCCTTGAGGGTGCCGAACTCGCGTACGCGCCGGGAGACGGCCGAGGAGGTGAGCAGCCCCGCCACCAGGAAGGCGGCCACGAGCACCGCGATGGACAGCCACTTACCGACGTTCGAGGCGAGGTCGGAGGCGGTGGAGAGGGAGCCGGAGACGGTGTCCGCGAGATCGGCGGAGGTCGTGACCGTCGTACCGTCGACGTTCTTCTGGATGGCCGACTTCACGGCGCCGATCGCTTGCGAGTCGGACGCCTTGACGTAGATCGTGGTGACCTTGTCCTTGGAGTCGCTCAGCGTCTGTGCCTGCTTGAGCGGGATGTAGAGGTTGGCGGCCGCGTCCCCGCTGTCGGGGGTGGCGATACCGATGACCTCGAACTTGACGCCCTTGATGGTGACGGTGTCGCCGAGTTCGAGCTTCTTCTGCTTGGCGTAGGAGCTGTCGGCGACGACGACCTCGGCGGCGGTCTCGGACGTCTTGAACGTACGACCGCTGGTGATCTTCGAGGAGGTCAGCGGGCCGAGCCCGGGCTTGGTGACGTCGGTGCCGTACACGGAGTAGCTGTTGACGTCGAAGTCGGCGCCGCCGCCCTCGACGCGGCCCTGTGGCCCGCCGCTGGGAGCGGCGCCGGGCCCACCGCCCTGCTGGTCGCCGCCGTTCTGGTCCTGCTGGAACTCGCCCTGCCGGAACTGGCCGCTGACCTTGAGGACCTGCAGGCTCAGCCCGCCGACGGCGTCCGATACGCCGCTCTGTGCGCCGACCTTGGAGACCGTCGCGGCGGACAGGGTCTGGAAGCCCTGCACCATGACCCGGTCGCTGCTCTGCTCCTCGTCGGAGTCATTGCCCTGGGCGTCGAATTGGAAGCGCGGGCGCTCGCCGCCGTCCGCCCCGGCCTGTGCCGCCTTGGTGACGGTCATGTCCGTGCCCAGGCCGTACAGGGACTGGAGGACCTTGCCCTGCGCCTTCTCCATGCCGGACGAGACGGAGCTGACGACGATGACGAGCGCGATGCCGAGCGCCAGACCGGAGGCGACGACGAGGGCCGCCTTTCTGCGGCGGCGCAGTTCGCGCCTCAGGTAGGTGAAGAACATGGCCGCAAGGTAGGTACGGCACGTGATGGCGGGATAAGGCAGGCATAAGAGAGTGATGAGAAGGCTGTGGCGAGCCTGGGGAACCTGTGAGAACGCCGATGGCGTCGGCCGCCCCCGGTGTGGGG
>NZ_VCHX02000162.1 GCF_005768555.2 Streptomyces sporangiiformans | reverse complement strand
CGGCTGCGGCTGCGCGCCGCGCTCGGCGGGGGGACGCGGCACGACCTGGCCGGGCGCGGGCTGGGCGGCACCGTACGCGGCCGGCGCCTGCGAGGTGCCGTATCCGCCGGGCTCCCGCACAGCGGACCGGCCGTCGAGCTCCGACGGGCCGCCGTACCCGCCACCAGGCGTCCGCGGTGCCGCGTGCTCGGCGGAAGGAGGCGACGTCGCCGGGTCCTGCGCGGGCTGCGAGGCGCCATACGCGCCCGGCGTCCCCGCGGCGGCAGGGTCGCCGGACGCCTGCGGAGCGCCGTAGCCATGGGGCATCTGCGGGGCCGCGGAACCGGCGGAGGGCTGCGAGTCGCCGTACCCGCCCGGAGACTGCGGCCCGCTGCCAGGGCCGGTCGGCCCTTGAGGCCCGCCCGGGCCACCCGGCGCCTGCGGCGTCTGCGGGTTCCCGTACCCGTCCGTCGGCTGGCGCGGGGCGTACCCGCCGGTTCCCTGCGGCGGTGGCGGCGTGCCCTCCGCCGGGCGCCCGCTCGTGTCAGCCGGCTGGTGCGGCAGCGAACCCGCTCCGCCGTCCGGAGACGGCGCATGGCCCCCACCGCCGGGCGCCGGAGAGGCACCCCACTGGGGCACCGCGTCGGCGCCCATCCCGTACCGCGAAGCCTGGCCGGACCCTGGCGCCCCGTACGCCGACGCCTGGTCGGATCCCTGCGCCCTGTACTGCGAAGCCTGGTCGGATCCCTGCGACCCGTACTGCGAAGCCTGGTCGGATCCCTGCGACCCGTACGCCGGCGCCGGGCCGGAGCCCTGCGACCCGTACCCGGACGCCCCTTCGGTGCCCCACCCCGGCGCGGAGGCGGATGCCGGTGGGTCCCATCCGGGGGTGGGCTCGGACGGCGCGCCCCAGGAGGGGGCGGCGGGGTTGCCCGCGTCCGGCGCGGGTGAAGGTCCGCCCTGTCCGTGCTCCGGAGGAGCCTGGCCGGGGCCCCACGGCTGGCCCCAGGCCTGGCCGCCCGCCGGGGTCGCGTGGTCCGCCTGCTGCTGACCCGGGAGGAGAGGAGCGCCGCCGTCGGACGGCAGCACGATGCCTTCGCGCGCGGGGCGCTGCGAGGGCTCCTCGCCCTGTCCGTTCTGCGTCACCGGGACTCCTACGAATGGGGGACCTTCGGAATCGTCGGTTCACGCTACCGGGTCCCCACAACCCGATGCCACGCAGCTCAGATCGTGGCCCTCGCCCCATGGAGCACAAGTGACGAAATCCCCTCTCAAGGCGCCGCTAAGTGCCCCCTTTCACACATCACCCGTCCGTGTCCCCTCCGCTCACGCCCGCGTACGCCGACACCACCACCCCTGCCTACGCCTGCGCTAAGCCGCCGCCTGCAAATCCATCCGGGCCCCGAACTCCCGTACCACCGGCTCGTCGCGGTAGGGCTCCAGTCGCTGCTGGAAGTCGTCCAGGTACTCGGCCCCACGGTTCGACCGCAACGTGCCGAGGAGCTCGACGGCCCGCATCCCCGTGTGGCAGGCCTGCTCCACCTCGCGCTGCTGCACCTGCGCGCTGGCCAGCAGGACGAACCCGATCGCGCGCCGCCGGGCGCGTGTCTCCGGATGCCCGGCGAGGGACTCCTCCGCGCATCGTGCGGCCGCCTGGGCCTGCCCGAGATCCCGGTGGCAGTGCGCCAGTTCGTCCGCCAGATAGGCCTCGTCGAAGTGCGCGATCCACTGCGGGTCGTCCCCGGAGGCACCGTCGGCCGACTCAAGAGCCGTGACCGCCCGCCCCGACGCCACTTGGGCCGCCCGCGCGTCGCCCATGAGCGCGTGCCCGCGCGCCTCGGCGGCATGGAACATCGACTCCGCGCGCGGGGTCACACGCCCACGCGCGCCCTCCTGCGCCGCGCGCGCCAACTGCGCGATCTCCCGCGGGTTCCCGAGTTGCGCGGCCAGGTGGCTCATGGACGCGGCCAGCACGTACCCGCCGTACCCGCGATCACCTGCCGCCTGGGCGAGCCGCAGCGCCTGGATGTAGTACCGCTGCGCGAGGCCCGGCTGCCCGGTGTCGACCGCCATGTAGCCCGCCAGCTCCGTCAACCGGGCGACCGCGGCGAAGAGTTCCCGCCCGACCGCTTCCCGGTACGAGCCCGCCAGCAGCCCGGAGACGACGCTGTTCAGGTAGTGCACGACCACCGGGCGCACGTGCCCGCTGCCGTACTGATGGTCCAGGTCCACCAGCGCCTGCGTCATCGCCCGGACCGCCGCCACGTCGGAGAGCCCGACCCGCGGCCCGACCGAGCGTGCCACCTGCGAGTCCGGCGCGGAGATCAGCCAGTCCCGGCTCGGCTCGACGAGCGCGGAGGCGGCGACGGACGAGCCGGACAGGAAGTCCCGGCGCCCCACGTCGCTGCGCCACAGCTCGCAGACCTGCTCGATGGCGCCGAGAACGGTCGGCGAGAACTGCAGGCCCACACCGGAGGCGAGGTTCTTGCCGTTCGCCATCCCGATCTCGTCGATCGTGACCGTCCGGCCCAGTTTGCGGCCCAGCGCCTCGGCGATGATCGCGGGCGCCCGCCCGCGCGGCTGCTGTCCGCGCAGCCAGCGCGCCACGGACGTCTTGTCGTAGCGCAGATCGAGACCGTGTTCCGCGCCGCACATGTTGACCCGGCGGGCCAGGCCGGCGTTCGAGCAGCCCGCTTCCTGGATGAGCGCCTGCAGCCGTTCGTTCGGCTGCCGCGCGACGAGAGGCCTTGCGGCCATGGCGTACCCCCTGCTTCACGGCTCGGGTGCCTGCACGCGCACCGAGTTGACGATTCCTCACAGCCGGCCCCCCGACCCGAGGGAATGGATCCGGCCTTGAAGATCGATGCCCCGCGGACATACCGAAAATGCGAGACATGCGAGGATTGCCGGGGTTGAAGGCTGCTGCCCGGCCTCACACGTGGCTACCCAGCCCACGCCGTCGTTGCCCATGCGCGCCCCCACCCATGCATCCATGCGCCCCACACGAGGGATCGATGCTCCTCCCCCGCGCGCGTCAGGCCCGTAACCCGAGGTGAGCACGGGAGTTGAGTTCAGCGTGGAAGAGACCATCGCGAGCACCCAGACCGCGCAGATCCCCAAGCAGCGCGGGGAAGCACTGCAGGACATCGCCGTGCGCTATGCCGAAGAGCGCCACTGGGACGTGTTCCCCGGCACTTGGCTGGAAGCCGTAGACGGGGTGCAGCGCTGCTCGTGCGGCGAGCCCGCGTGCGCCCTCCCCGGCGCGCACCCGGCGCGCGAGGACTGGCCGACCCAGGCGACGGGCAGTGCGACCGTCGCGCGCCGACTGTGGACGAAACAGCCGTCCGCGTCGATCCTGCTGCCCACGGGGCGCACGTTCGACGCGATCGACGTCCCCGAGACAGCGGGCTTCCTCGCGCTCGCCCGCATGCGGCGCATGGAGCTGACGCTCGGCCCCGTGACCTGCACCCCGGCCCGGCGGATGCAGTTCTTCGTCCTGCCCGGAGCCGCCGCGAAGATCCCCGACCTGGTCCGCAGGCTCGGCTGGCCCCTCTCGACGCTGGACCTGGACGTGCTCGGCGAGGGGGCGTACGTGGCGGCGCCGCCCACCCGGTTCGGGGCACACGGAGCGGTGCAGTGGGCCTGCCGGCCGACACCCGCCAACCGGTGGCTGCCCGACGCGGAGGAGCTGATCTCGCCTCTCGCTTACGCGTGCGGGCGCGACGCGCGTCGTTGACCAGGCGGAGCGCTCCGCGGGGAGTGGGGCACGGCATGAAATCCGCGGAAGGTATTGGCTGGATGCGCCCACGCGGCGGAGCCGCAAGTGTCACCGCCCCGCGCCCCTCAGGGGCGCGGCCCCGGCCGGGTGCGTAGTGCTGACCCGTATCGTGCTCGCATGACGGAGGGAGCGAGGGTGGGCGCTGTTGCCGTGCGCGTACAGGGGCTGTGGAAGCGGTTCGGGGAGCAGATCGCTGTGGCGGGGGTGGATCTGGAGTTGCCCGCGGGCCGGTTCATCGGCCTGGTCGGGCCGAACGGGGCGGGGAAGACCACCACCCTGTCGATGGTGACCGGCCTGCTCCGGCCCGACCAGGGCACCGTCGAAGTCGTCGGACACGACGTGTGGCGCGATCCGACGGAGGTCAAGGCCCGCATCGGCGTCCTGCCGGAAGGCCTCCGGCTGTTCGAGCGCCTGTCGGGCCGTGAACTCCTCGCGTACACCGGCCGGTTGCGCGGACTGCCGGGCACCGAGGTCGACAAGCGGGCCACCCAGCTGCTGGAGGTCCTCGACCTGGCCGGCTCCCAGCACAAGCTCGTCGTCGACTACTCGACCGGTATGCGCAAGAAGATCGGGCTCGCCGCGGCGCTCCTGCACAATCCCGAAGTCCTCTTCCTCGACGAGCCGTTCGAGGGCGTCGACCCCGTCTCCGCGCAGACGATCCGCGGCGTCCTGGAGCGGTACACCGCGTCCGGCGCCACCGTCGTCTTCTCCTCCCACGTCATGGAACTCGTCGAGTCGCTCTGCGACTGGGTCGCGGTGATGGCCGCGGGCCGCATCCGCGCACACGGCCCGACCGCAGACGTACGCGGCACGGCGCCCTCCCTCCAGCAGGCGTTCCTCGAACTCGTCGGGGCGAACGACCGCGACACGAGCACCCACCTCGACTGGCTCGGCGGCGGCGCCCGATGAGCACCGCCGCCGTCGTCCCCGTCGTCGTACGACTGAAGCTGTCCCTCCTGCGCAACGGCCTGCGGCAGTCGGCCGGGCGGCGGGCCGCGTACGTCGCGTCGATGGTCCTCGTCCTGCTCTTCGCCGCGCTCCAGCTCATCGGCCTGATCGCGCTGCGCGGCAACACCCACGCGGTGTCCGTCACGGTGCTGCTCACCACCGTCCTGGCGCTCGGCTGGGCCGTGATGCCCCTCTTCTTCCCCGGCGGCGACGAGACGCTCGACCCCACCCGCCTGGTGATGCTGCCGCTGCGCCCACGCCCGCTCGTCCGCGCCCTGCTGGCGGCTTCCCTGATCGGCATAGGGCCGCTGTTCACCCTGTGCATGTTCGCCGGTTCCGTGATCGCGACGGCGCGCGGCACGGCGGCGTACGTCACCGGAGTCGTCGCTGTCGTCCTCGCGCTTCTCGTCTGTGTGGCCCTCGCCCGTGCGGTCGCCGCCGCCAACATCCGTCTGCTGACCAGCCGCAAGGGCCGCGATCTCGCCGTACTGAGCGGTCTGGTGATCGCTGTGGGGGCGCAGGTCGTCAACTTCGGGGCGCAGAAGCTCGGTGCGTCGGGCCTGTCCACGCTGGATCCGGCGGCCGACGTGCTGCGCTGGGTGCCACCGGCGTCGGCGATCGGCGCGGTCGACTCGGTGAGCGAGGGCGCGTACGCCACCGGGGGCGCCCAGATCGCCCTGAGCGCGCTGGCGTTGGCGGCTCTGCTGGCCCTCTGGCAGCGGAGTCTGACCCGGCTGATGACCTCACCGGACGGCTCCACGCTCCAGGCCGCCGAGCCCGCGCGGGACCAGGCCGGCCGCTCCTCGGGCCTGGGCCGCCTGCTGCCCGCGGGCCGCACGGGCACGGTCATGGAGCGCAGTCTGCGGTACGTGTGGCGCGATCCCAAGACGAAGGCCGCGTGGGTGACGTCGCTCGCGATCGGCCTGATCGTTCCGCTGTTCAACGCGCTGCAGGGCACCGGCTCGATCTACTTCGCGTGCTTCGCCGCCGGGATGCTCGGGATCCAGATGTACAACCAGTTCGGGCAGGACACGTCCGCGTTCTGGATGGTCGCGATGACGATCTCGTCCACGCGTGACGCGTATGTCGAACTGCGCGGACGGGCGTTGGCGCTCCTGGTGATCACCCTCCCGTACGCGACGCTCGTGAGCGTCCTGACGACGGCGATGCTCGGCGACTGGCCCGCCCTGCCCGAAGTCCTGGGCCTGTCCTTCGCCTTGCTCGGCGCGATGCTGGCGACCGGAGCCTGGTCCTCCGCCCGCTTCCCGTACTCGATCCCCCAGGAGGGCTACAAGAGCGCGGCCCCCGGGCAGGCGGGCCTCGCCTGGATCTCCATCTTCGGCGGCATGGTCTCGGCGGCCCTGCTGTGCGCGCCCGTCCTCACCTTCACGATCGTGCTGCACGTCGTGATGGGCGGGGAGGAGTGGACATGGGTGCTGCTGCCGCTGGGGACGGCGTACGGGGCGCTGATCGGCCTGCTGGGGCTACGGCTGGCCGCGCCGCGCACGGCGCGGCACCTGCCGGAGATCCTGGCGGCCGTCAGCAAGGGCTGACGGCACGGCTTTCGCGCGTCATGAGGCGAGCAGGGTGTCCAGGAACGGCTCGATCGCCGTGCGCCAGGCATCCGGCTGGTCGTAGTGCACGAGGTGGCTGGCGTCGGCGACCTCCGCGTACTGGCCGTGGGGCAGAACGCGGACCATCTCCTGGGACTCGGCCCGGCCCAGCTCGCCGTCCAGGCCGCGTACGACGAGGGTGGGACAGCTGACCTGCGCCAGCTCCTCCCAGTGCGCGTCGTACACCCACGTCTGGCGGGACTTGAGCATCTGCTCGGGCTCGAAGACGGGGCGCCAGCCGTCCTCGGACTCGGCCATGACCTCGGCGTAGAACTCGCCGCGTGCCGGGTTCGGGCGCTCCACCCAGGGGTCGTCCTCACCGAACCACTTGCGTACGTCCGCGAGTGTGGCGAAGGGCACGGGCCAGGCCTTGAACCAGTCCTCCCACTCGCGCTGCGAGGCCGCGCCGAGCGCGGAGGCCCGCATGTCACAGATGATCAGCCCGCGTACGAGGTCGGGGCGCTTGGCGGCGAGCTGCCAGGCGGTCAGCGCGCCCATGGCGTGGCCGATCAGTACGGCCTGGGCGAGGCCGAGCTGTTCGAGGGCCGCCTCGGCGTCGTCGACGTAGGCCTCACGGGTGTACTCCCCCTCCGGGGGCTTGTCGCTCTGGCCGTGGCCGCGCTGGTCGAGCGCGACGGCGCGATGGCGCTCGGACAGCCAGCGGGCGGTGGACGCCCAGTGCGAGGCGCGGCCCATGAGGCCGTGCAGTAACAGCACTCCGGGCGCCCGCCCCGTCTCCCCGGTCTTGGGAGGATCGGCGAACTCCCAGGCGGCGAGGCGTACGCCGCCCGCTCCGGTCACCTCGATGCGCCGCACCATAAGTTGGCACCCCCCTTGATCCACTCGGTCCGCTCGTCCCGCGTGAGTCGGCCGGTCTGCTGCTGTCGCTCGTCGTACCGCTGCTCCTGCTGGTTGTGCGCTGGTTGTGCGCCGACTGTGCTCGCCGGTTGTGCCTTCTGGTTATTCCTGCGTATTGAGTGACGGTTCCGTCACTCATACGTTATCGAATACACATTCGAAGATGCGGCTTTTGGCGGCAACACCCCTCGTTCGAGTGACCTCGCGCAGGGATTGATCGCCGCCCGTGAGGGGAGATCTTCAGCGGGAGGCGGACCGCTCGGGGAAAACGGTCCGAGGGGAATGACCCTGAGAGCTCGGGGCTCCGGGTCAGCACAGGGGAGGACAGGCCCCGGCGCCACAAAGCGCCGGGGCCCACCCCATGTCTGCGGTCGTGCACGTGGTCATGCCTGTGGTCACGCCCATGGCACATCCTGCCGCCCCTCCCTGACCAAGCGTCAGCGCCACCGCCTCCGCGATCAAGAACCCTCAGGTCATATGCCTCTCGCGACAGCGTCGCACGCAAACGGCTCGACCGCTGCGATTCCGCGCACTGAATCTTGTTTCTATGGGAACTGTGGGGCGGGGCAACTGGTAGCCGGGTTAAGGGAGTTGAACACGAGATCACAGGCGAGCCCGCCACTGACCATGCCGTCCGCCATCGCGACGGGCGGCCGGGACGATGACACAACACCGCCATCTGTCATCGCGGCGAGCAGACGTCGCGACGAGCAGGCGCAACACGGCCGCCCACGACGGCCAACCGCCGGGCAACAGGCCCAGACCACGGCAGGCAGGCGCGAGACCGCGGGCCGCCTCCGTGGCGAGCGGGCCGGCCCGAGATCGCCGAACACCCCCCGCGGTCGGCGGGGGCGGTGGCCGGTCGAAGGGCTGACTACTTCTTTGCCACGAACACGTGGGAGGCGATGCCCGAATCCAGCTCGGCCGCCTCGCCGCCGCTGCCCACGAGGACGCCGCCCGCCGATTCCGTCACGCTGACCACCGAGCCGGGCTGCACGCCGGCCCGACGCAGCGTGTACATCAGCTGCGCGTCCTTCTGGATGGGTTCGCCGATGCGGCGTACCACGACCGTCTTGCCGTCGTCGCCCGGGTCCAGGTCGGCCAGCGAGACCATGCCCGCGTCCAGGAACGGGTCGGCCCCGTCCTTCTCGCCCAGCTCTTCCAGGCCCGGGATCGGATTCCCGTACGGCGACTCCGTCGGGTGGCGCAGCAGCTCCAGGACGCGGCGCTCGACCGCCTCACTCATCACGTGCTCCCAGCGGCACGCCTCGGCGTGCACCTGCTCCCACTCCAGACCGATCACGTCGACGAGGAGACACTCCGCGAGGCGGTGCTTGCGCATCACGCGTGTGGCCAGCCGGCGGCCCTCCTCCGTGAGCTCCAGGTGCCGGTCACTGGCGACCGCCACGAGGCCGTCACGCTCCATGCGCGCGACGGTCTGGCTCACCGTCGGCCCACTCTGGTCGAGCCGCTCGGCGATCCGGGCGCGCATCGGGACCACACCTTCCTCCTCCAGCTCGAGGATGGTGCGGAGATACATCTCCGTGGTGTCGATCAGTCCGGACATACGTGCCCCTTGATTAGCTCTGCCGGAGGCGGAGTGGCTCACCGGCGTGTGCGCTGGCCCTCGCACCAATTCTGACGCATCCCACTGACAACCGTGCCGCACGGTTGCAACCACGTGGTTACGAGTGCCTCCGCGGTGGTACCGGCGCCCGTGTTGACAGCGCAGTGGTCCAGACCGCAACGTGATCCGCTACACCGCAGGAGCAAGCGGAAGCAACCGGGAGTACGAAGGAGGCCTCGCCGATGAGCGAGAGCAAGCTGGCCGGACAGTACTTCGATGCCGCGATCCGCCTCCTGGAGCGCGTACGGGACGAGGAGGCCGAGGCGATCTCGGCCGCCGGCACGCTGATCGCCGACACGGTCGCCGCCGAGGGCCGGCTGTTCGCCTTCGGCGCCGGACACTCCTCGCTGGCCGCGCAGGAGATCGTCTACCGAGCGGGCGGCCTCGCGCTCATGAACCTGCTCGCCGTGCCGGGCGCCGTCGGCGTGGACGTCATGCCCGCCACCCTCGGCTCCGCCCTGGAGCGCGTCGACGGCCTCGCGAGCGCCGTCCTCGACTCCAGCCCCGCGCGCGCGGGAGACACCCTCGTGATCATCTCCCTCTCCGGACGCAACGCCCTCCCCGTCGAAATGGCCATGAACGCCCGCGCCCTCGGCCTCAAGGTCATCGGGGTCACGTCGGTCGCGTACGCCACGGAGACGAAATCCCGGCACAGCTCGGGCACGTACCTGAAGGACCACTGCGACATCGTCCTCGACTCGAAGATCGCGGTCGGCGACGCGGAACTCACCCACGACACCGTCGCCGCCCCCTTCGCCCCCGCCTCCGGCGTCGTCACGTCGGCCCTCCTCCAGGCGGTCATGGCCACGGCGGCGGGAGCCCTCGCGGACCGCGGCATCCAGCCGCCGCTCCTGCGCTCGGGCAACGTGGACGGCGGACACGAATGGAACGGCCGCGTCTTCGAGGAGCACGCGGACCGGATCTTCTACCGCCGCTGACCCGAACCGCCAACCCCTCGCCGGAGCCGGTCTGCCCCTCCGGCCCGCCCAGCCCCGCTCAGCCCCGATCCAACGCCCCGGCCAGGTCCAGCGCCGCGGCGATCCGAACCGCGACGTCCTCCGCGTACATCGCGTCGGCCCGCTCGAACTGCGTACGGCTGGCGCCCCGCAGGAACGTCACGACGCCCAGGGTCCGGCCGCGGCTGCGCAGGACCGCGCACAGCGCGTGCACCGAGTCCGCGGGCCACTGCCGGGCCGCGGCCCATTCCCGGGTCCGCTCCGGAGAGGACGCGCCCGCGCTGGCCCGTACGGACCCGATCCGGTCGACGCACTGCAGCGCGGGATGCCCCTCGGCGTACCGCACGGGCAGTCCGGCACGTCCGGCCGGCAGGCTAGGGCCCGGCGCTCCGGAGGGTGTGGCGGCGGCCCGTACGAGTCGTACCGGGCCCTCTCCGTCGCGTACGGAGCCACCGGCGACCCGGTCGATCAGCGCGTGATCGGCGAAGCCGGCCAGCGCGAAGTCCAGATGAACGACCGCCGCCTCCGCCGGATCCTCGCACTCGGCCGCCGCACGCGCGGCCCGGTGCAGCTGGTTGGTCCGGAACCGCAGCAGCGAGGCCTCCTGCTCGGTCTGCTTGCTCTCGGTCACGTCCTGGAAGAGCCACCCGACACCGAGCGGCACCGGTTCCTCCGCGAGCGGCGAGGCCAGCCGCAGAAACCCGCTCCGCCAGCAGCGCCGCTTCTCGCCCTCCGGCGTCCGCACCGTCACCCACATCTCGGCGGGCGCGGGCGGCGACCCCTCCGCGAGCACATGCGTGAGCGCGCTCTCCAACTCCTCGACCCCCTGCGCGAGCAGCTCCCCCAGGGGCCGCCCCAGCACAGCCGTACGCCCTATCCCGAGCGCGCGAGCCGCGTGCGCGTTGACGACGGCGGGCCTCAGATCGGCGTCGACGAGCACGACCCCCCACGACGCGTCCTCGAACAACGCCTCACTCAGGGCTATCGACCGCTCCAGGTCTATCTGCGCATGCACCTCGCTGAAGGCGCAGTACACGCCGGCGGGCTTCCCGTCCGGCCCGCGCACGGCAGCGGACTGCGTACGGACGAGCACCCGCCCGCCCTCCTTGGTGAGCAGCGCGAACTCGTACACCTGCCGCCCCGGAGCCTGCATCGCCGACAGCAGCCGCTCCTGGACCTCCTCGGCGTCCGCCGTCCGCACGGCCCACCCGGCGAACCCCTGCCGCCCGACCGCCTCGTCCGCGGTCCACCCCAGAATCCGCTCGGCTTCCCGATTCCAATGGGTGACGACCCCGTCGGCGTCGAAGGCACACAACGCCGCGTCCATCCCATCGAGCAGAGCGGCAAGCAGATCGGCCCCGTCCCGCTCGGGCTCCTGGGGCCCCAGCTCGTCCGTGGTCCCGCTACGCCGTGAAGCACTCACCTGGCACCCCCTGCAGGCCGTGTCGGCGTGTCCTGCGCGGTACGACCGCGCTTCCGTTCACTCACTACGCATCACTCACTACGAATCATTCAACTCGAACGTGACGCAGCCCACACCGGGTTCCCCCAAGATTGCGGGAAATCGTTGTACGCGGGAAACGTCCGCCCCTCACGCCCCACCCGCCACCGTGCCAGACAGCCACCCTGCCTGCACCACCGTGCCGCCCCGACGAAGCTCAGCGCGGCGCGGCAGGGGCGGCCATGGAAGGAGCGGCCACGGATGGGGCGTCCGCCAGGTCCGCGACCACCGCCGCGTGGTCGGAGGGCCATACGCCGTCGACAGGGCCGTCGCCCGCGCGGCGCACCGAGCGGACGTGACCCAGGCCTCCCGGCCCCGGCGGCCCCACGTGGATGTAGTCGATCCGGACGCTCGGTGGGAAAGCGGGCGCCACGTAGGGATTGGCCGCGTCCCAGGTGGCCGACGGAGCCCCCGGGTCCGCGTACTCCCAGGTGTCGAACAGCACCTGCCCGGGGACGACGGGTGCCGTCTTGTAGCCGCCGATCAGGCGGATCTCGTCCGAGTCGGGCCATGCGTTGAAATCGCCGGTGAGGACGGGCGGGAACGCGGTCCCGCCACGGTGGGCCGCGACGAACCCGGCGAGCACCCTGACCTGTGCACACCGCACGGCCGACCCATCGGTGGTGGAGGTCAGATGGGTGGTGAAGAAGGGCACCGGATGGCCGGGGGCGTCCAGCCGCGCGTACAGCCCCAGCCGCCCGTCGTCGTCACCTTCCGGCGCCGGCAGCCGCACCACCGCCCGGTCCACGACGGGCCACCGGCTGAGCACGGCACAACCGAAATCGACCGTCGCGTCCCCCAGCCGCCGCTGCCACCGCTCGGGCGCCTCCGAAGCGGCCCACGTCCAGTGCAGCCCCAACTCGTCCGCCAGCCACCGCGCCAGGTTCTCCCCGCCACAGGCCCACACCTCCTGCAGGCCCACGACATCCGGCTGCAGCTCACGCAGAACGGCCAGCACCGCCTTCTGCCGCCGCTCCCACGGCCCGAACCGCCACCACACGTTCCACGTCACTACACGCATACACCGCCACACCCTCCGCTACGCCGCCTCCGCCCGCCGCGGGATTCCGCGCCTACCCAGAAAAAGCGCTTGAACGACCTCGGGGCGCTTCCTAGGGTGTGCAGTACACGAGAAGGGAGGTGGTTCGGCAGATGTATGAATACCGGACGCGTGAGGTGGCTGCGGGCTAGCGGCTCGCCACCACACCCAGTGCGGTGCCGGACCAGCGCGTGAGATGAGCGCGCAGCCGGCCCAATCTCAAGCAGTCACCCGACCCGCGAGCTCGCCGGTACGTCCGGCCGGCTCCCTCCCTAGGAGGGGACCAGAGCTCGCGGGTCGTCTGCGTTGCGGGGCCCGAGGGGTCAGCGTGCGATGTCCTCGTAGCCCTCGATCTCGTGCGGGTCGCGGGTGCCCGGGCCCACGTAGCGGGCCGACGGGCGGACGAGGCGGCCCGTGCGCTTCTGTTCCAGGATGTGGGCCGACCAGCCGGCCGTGCGGGCGCAGGTGAACATGGACGTGAACATGTGGGCCGGGACCTCGGCGAAGTCGAGGATGATGGCGGCCCAGAACTCGACGTTGGTGGCCAGGACGCGGTCGGGACGCCGGGCGTGGAGTTCCGCGAGGGCGGCCTTTTCCAGGGCCTCGGCGATTTCGAAGCGGGGGGCGCCGAGCTCGCGGGCGGTGCGGCGCAGGACTCGGGCGCGGGGGTCTTCGGCTCGGTAGACGCGGTGGCCGAAGCCCATGAGGCGTTCGCCCCTGTCGAGGGCCTGGCGTACGTAGGCGTCCGCGTCACCCGTCCGTTCGATCTCCTCGATCATGCCGAGGACGCGGGAGGGGGCGCCTCCGTGGAGGGGGCCGGACATCGCTCCCACGGCTCCCGAGAGCGCGGCCGCGACGTCCGCGCCGGTCGAGGCGATCACGCGGGCCGTGAAGGTCGAGGCGTTCATGCCGTGCTCGGCCGCCGACGTCCAGTAGGCGTCCACGGCGGCCACGTGCTTGGGGTCCGGCTCTCCGCGCCAGCGGATCATGAAGCGTTCGACGACGGACTGTGCCTTGTCGATCTCGCGCTGGGGCACCATCGGCAGGCCTTGTCCGCGTGCGGACTGGGCGACGTACGAGAGGGCCATGACGGCGGCGCGGGCGAGGTCCTCGCGGGCCTGCTGCTCGTCGATGTCGAGGAGCGGTTTGAGGCCCCAGACGGGGGCGAGCATCGCGAGGGCCGACTGGACGTCCACGCGGATGTCACCGGAGTGGACGGGGATGGGGAACGGTTCGGCGGGCGGCAGGCCGGGGTTGAAGGCGCCGTCGACGAGCAGCCCCCAGACGTTTCCGAACGAGACGTGGCCGACCAGGTCCTCGATGTCGACGCCCCGGTACCGCAGGGCGCCGCCCTCCTTGTCCGGTTCGGCGATCTCCGTCTCGAAAGCTACGACTCCCTCGAGTCCGGGTACGAAGTCGGACATCAGGCGGCTCCTCGTGATGCGTGCGACGGATGGGTTGGGGGTGTGGCGAGTAGGGGATGGGGGGTATGAGCTGGGATTTCTCATGTGGCAGTCATGCGCGTTCGGCTTCGTGCGGTTCCGCGGTCGCTGCTGGACTCGCGGTCCGTACGTCACCCCGGTGATGCCCCGTGCGGCAGGCTGTCACCCACATCGTTTCGGCAGCAGGACGATAGTCCCTTGGTGCCACCCTTGGGGAGAGGTTGCGGCACTCAGTGCCATGCAGTGATGAAGCCCACGCCCCGCCGGCTCGCCGCCGGCATGCGGCAAGATGACCGAGTGACCGACCATGACCCCATCCTCGACCCCGCCACCATGCGCAAGCACTACCGGGCCGAGGGACTCGACGAGACCGAACTGGCCGACCACCCCATGGAACAGTTCGCGCGCTGGTTCATACAGGCCGCGCAGGCCGCGGAGCAGGGCGCGGTGTACGAGCCGAACGCCATGGTCGTCTCCACGGCGGACGCCCAGGGCAGGCCGAGCTCCCGCACGGTGCTGCTGAAGCAGTACGACGAGCACGGTTTCGTCTTCTTCACCAACTACGAGTCCCGCAAGGCGTGTGACCTCGCGGCGAACCCGTACGTCTCGCTGCTCTTCCCGTGGCATGGGATGGCCCGCCAGATCGTGGTCAACGGCACCGCGCGGCGTACCGGGCGGGACGAGACGGCCGCCTACTTCCGGACCCGGCCGCACGGCTCCCAGCTCGGCGCCTGGGCCAGCGCCCAGTCCTCGGTGATCCACTCGCGAGCGGAACTCGACGCAGCGTACGACGAGTTGGCCGCCCGCCACCCCGAGGGCGAGCAGGTTCCCGTCCCGCCGAACTGGGGCGGTTTCCGCGTCACCCCCCAGACGGTCGAGTTCTGGCAGGGCAGGGAGAACCGCCTGCACGACCGCCTGCGGTACGTCGCGGAGGAGGCCGGAGGGTGGCGGGTGGAGCGGCTCAGTCCGTGAGGCGGCTCAGTCCGGAGCGGCTCAGTCCGTGAGTACGCCCTCCAGGATCTCCCCCCACTGCGCGACCACGCGCTCCCGCCGCGTCCCGTCGTCGGTGAGCAGGTTCGCCAGGCCCAGTCCGCGGGCCATGTCCAGCAGCCCCTGAACGGTTTCGCGAACCCCCGGGCGGGACTCGTCGGCGCCGAGCAGTTCCACGGCCATGTGGTGGGTCTCGCGTCCCACGCGGGCCTCCAACTCGGTGACCTGGGGCCTGAGTTGGTCCTCGTTGGAGGCGGCGACCCAGAGGTGGAGGGCGGCGCGGAACAGCGGGCCCGTGTACAGGTCGACGAGGGCGCGGACCACGGCGCGGCGGTCCGCGGGGCCGTCGGGGAAGAGGTCGCGCAGGGCGGTGGAGCGTTGTTCGGCGACGTACTCGACCGCGGCCGTGAAGAGGTCTTCGCGGGTCGGGAAGTGGTGCTGGGCGGCGCCGCGTGAGACGCCCGCGTGTTCGGCGACGACGGACACCGTGGAGCCCGCCCAGCCGTGCTCGGCGAGGCAGGCGACGGCGGCTTCGAGGAGGCGCTTCCGGGTGGCCCTGCTGCGGTCCTGCTTGGGGGCCTTGAGGACCCTGGGAGCGCGTTCGGTCCTGTCTTCGGTACTCATGGTGGTCACAACACCCATAGGGGATCCCGTCGTTCGAGGAAGGCCGTCATCCCTTCGCGGGCCTGTGCGGAGGAGAACAGCGCGGCCGAAAGCGCGGTCAGGGCGGCCGCGTCCCGGTCGAAGGTGTCCAGCACCTTAGTGGCGATCAACCGTTTCGTCTCGGCCAGCCCTTGGGGGGAGGCCCGGCGCAGCCCGTCGAGAACGGGCGCGAGGACGGCGTCGGCGTCCTCGCCCGTCGCCGTGACGAGACCGATCCGGGCGGCCTCGACGGCGTCGAGGCGCTCTCCGGTGAGGTAGTAGCGGGCGACGGCGCGCTGGTCCATGCGCGGCAGCAGGGGCAGCGAGATCACGGCGGGCGCGACGCCGATGCGCACTTCCGTGAAGGCGAAGGTCGCGTCGTGCGAGGCGGCCGCGATGTCGCAGGCGCCCAGCAGTCCGAGGCCGCCCGCGCGCACATGGCCGGTGACGCGGGCGACGACGGGTTTGTCCAGTTCGACGATCTGCCGCAGGAGGGCGACGAATGTGTCCGGGTGCGGCGGACGGCGCAGGTCGGCGCCCGCGCAGAAGGTGGTGCCGGTGTGGGTCAGGACGACGGCACGTACGTCGCGGTCCTTGCCGCACTCGGTGAGCGCGTCCGCGAGTTCCCCGACGAGTTCGGCGGAGAGGGCGTTGCGCCGCTCGGGCGCGTCGAGCGCGAGGGTGGTGATGCCGCGCTCGTGCGACCGCCGCACTTGGGTCATGCCCGCTCCCTCAGTTCGCGCCGCAGGATCTTCCCGGAGGTCGCCCTGGGCACCCCTTCGATGAAGTCGACGTGCCGGATCTTCTTGTACGGGGCGACGCGCTCGGCGACGTAGGCGATGACGTCGTCTTCGGTGAGGTCGGTCGCGGTCGGCTGGCGCACCACGTAGGCGTGCGGGACTTCGTTGTGGTCGGAGTCGTAGACGCCTATGACGGCGGCGTCGGCGATGCCGGGGTGGGCGAGCAGGAGGGCTTCGAGTTCGGCGGGGGCCACCTGGAAGCCCTTGTACTTGATGAGTTCCTTGACGCGGTCGACGACGTACAGCCAGCCGTCGGCGTCGACATGGCCCACGTCTCCGGTGTGCAGCCAGCCGTCCTCGTCGATCATCGCGGTGGTGGCGTCGGGGCGTCCCAGGTAGCCCTTCATGACCTGCGGGCCGCGGATGGCGATCTCGCCCCTCTCGCCGACGTCGAGGTCCTTTCCGGGTTCGTCCAGGGACAGGATGCGCATCTCCGTGCCGGCGATGAGTTTCCCGACGCTTCCAGGGGGCGGGTTCTCGCAGGCCAGGGGGACGACGTGAGTGCCCGGCGAGAGTTCCGTCATGCCGTAGGCCTGGCAGACGGGAGGCAGCCCCAGCCTGCGGGAACAGGCGGATGCCAGCTCGGCGTCCAGGGGTGCCGCCGCGCTGATGATGTACTTCAGGGACGACAGGTCGTAGCCCTCGACGGCCGGGTGTTTGGCGAGGGCGAGCACGATCGGCGGGGCCACGTACAGCCCGGTGATGCGCTGTTTCTCGATGGCCGCCAGGAAGCCGTGGAGGTCGAACCGGGGCAGGACGACGACGGTGGCTCCTTGCCTGAGGGGCGCGTTCATGAGGGCCGTCAGCCCGTAGATGTGGAAGAAGGGCAGCACGGCGAGGATGCGGTCGCCGGGGCCCATCGGCATGGTGGGCGCGAGTTGCGCGAGGTTGGTGGCGATGGACCGGTGGGTGAGCATCACGCCCTTGGGGACGCCGGTCGTTCCGGAGGAGTACGGCAGTGCCGCGANACGCCGGTCGTTCCGGAGGAGTACGGCAGTGCCGCGACGTCTTCCACGGGATCGATGCCGATGTCGGGCTCGGGGGCCGTGGAGGCCAGCATGTCGAGCAGCGAGCGGTGCCCTTCCGCCTGGTCGCAGACGAAGATCTCCCGTACGCCGCCCACGAGTTCGGCCGCCGCGCGTGCCGTCTCCAGGAGGGGCGACACGGTGACGATCCAGCGGGCGGCACAGTCCCTCAGCTGTTTGGCGAACTCCTCGGCCGTGGCGAGCGGATGGACGGTGGTGACCGATGCCCCCGCGCGCGTGGCGGCGAAGAACGCGACCGGGAAGGCGATGGTGTTGGGGCTGTGCAGGGCCAGCACGTCCCCCTTGCGGACGCCTGCCTCGGCGAGCGCGGCGGCGATCCGCCGGTGGAACGTGTCCAGTTGGGCGTAGGTGAGCGTCGTGCCCTCTTCGCCGTCGATGAGGGCTGGTGTGTCGCCCCTCTCGGCGGCGCGGCCCAGGACCGCCTCGTGGATGGGTTCTTCGACGGCCGGGACGTCTGCGTACTCGCTGCGGAACACCATGGTGGGCCCTTTCCAGGAGTCGGCCTCGGAAGCCGGACAGAGTGGAGTGCGGTGCCTTGATGGTGCCTAGTAGGACTTCGGCAGGCCCAGGGTCTGGTGCGACACAAAGTTCAGGATCATTTCCCGGCTGACGGGGGCGATGCGGGCCACCCGGGACACCGTGATGAGCGAAGCCAGGCCGAACTCGCTGGTCAGGCCGTTGCCACCGAGCGTGTGCACGGCCTGGTCGACGGCTTTCACACAGGCCTCACCGGCCGCGTACTTGGCCATGTTGGCGGCCTCCCCGGCGGCGGCGTCGTCCCCCGCGTCGTACAGGAAGGCGGCCCTCTGCATCATCAGGCGGGCGAGTTCGAGCTCGATGTGCGCCTGCGCGAGGGGGTGGGCGACGGCCTGGTGGGCGCCGATGGGTTCCTTCCACACGGTGCGCTCGCGGGCGTAGTCGACCGCCCTGGAGAGCGCGTAGCGCCCTATGCCGATCGCGAACGCGGCCGTCATCACGCGCTCCGGGTTGAGGCCCGCGAAGAGCTGGAACAGGCCGGCGTCATCGTCGCCGACGAGGGCGTCGGCGGACAGCCGTACGTCGTCCAGGGTCAGCTCGAACTGCTTCTCCGCGCCCCGCAGTTCCATGTCGATCGGCCGCCACTCGAAGCCGTCGGCGTCACGCGGGACGATGAACAGACAGGGCTTGAGCCGACCGGTCTTCGCGTCCTGGGTGCGGCCCACGATGAGGGTGGCGTCGGCGATGTCGACTCCGGAGATGAACACCTTGCGGCCGGTGAGCACCCAGTCCGTACCGTCCCTGCGGGCCGTGGTGGTGATGCGGTGGCTGTTGGAGCCCGCGTCCGGTTCGGTGATGCCGAAGGCCATGGTGCGGGTGCCTTCGGCGATTTTGGGGAGCCACTCGCGCTTCTGGGCCTCGGTGCCGAAGCGGGCGATGACGGTGCCGCAGATCGCTGGTGAGACCACCAGCATGAGAAGGGGGCAGCCCGCGGCGCCGAGTTCTTCCAGGACGATGGAGAGTTCCGCTATGCCGCCGCCTCCGCCGCCGTATGCCTCCGGCAGGTTGACGCCGAGGTAGCCGAGCTTGGCTGCCTCCGCCCAGAGTTCGTCGGGGTGGCGGCCTTCTTTGATGACAGTGGTGAGGTACTCGCGGCCGTAGCGCTTGCCGAGGGCTGCGACGGCTGCTCGGAGAGCTTTGTGTTCCTCGGTTTCTATGACTGTGGACATGGGCTTCCTAAGGGGGAGGGTGAACTGTGGTCTGGAGGGTGCGGGATTCGATGTGGCTGGTCGCGCAGTTCCCCGCGCCTCTAAAGGGGCGCCTCCTGCACCATGGCCAGTAGCGCGCCCACTTCGACCTGCTGGCCGGGCACGGCGTGCAGGGCCGTCAGCGTGCCCGTCACCGGCGCGGAGATCTTGTGCTCCATCTTCATCGCCTCCAGCCACAGGAGGGGCTGTCCGGCCTCCACGTGGGCGCCCTCGGTGAGTCCCTCGGCGACGCGTACCACCGTGCCGGGCATGGGCGCGAGGAGCGAGCCGGGGGCCTGGTCGGCCGTCGGGTCGGGGAAACGGGGCAGGGCCGTGAGGGTGGTGGTGCCGACGTGGACCCGGTCGCCGTAGCGGCTGACCTCGAACTTCCGCCGCACCCCGTCGATTTCGAGGACGACCAGGTCGGGGGCGGCCCGCACGACGCGCACCCCTTCGGCGGTCAGGCCGTCACGGGTGTGGTGGTAGCGGACCTCGTGCTCGGTGCCGTCCGTCTCGTCGCGGTAGCGCTTGAGCTGTGGCTGCGAGGGCAGGTTCCGCCAGCCTCCGAACCGGGAACGTCCGTGGGCGTCCGCGAGCGCGGCCGCCAGGGGGGCGTACGGGTCCGGAGCGGGTGTCGTGAGGTCGCTCAGGTGCCGGTCGTAGAACCCGGTGTCCATGCGGCCCGTCGCGAACTCCGGGTGCCTGAGCGAGCGTACGAGGAGGTCCCTGTTGGTGACCGGTCCGTGCACCGCCGCCCGCTCAAGGGCGCCGGCCAGCTTGCGGATCGCCTCCGCGCGTGTGGGGGCGTGCGCGACGGCCTTGGCCAGCATCGGGTCGTAGTGGACGCCGATCGTGTCCCCGCCGGTGTATCCCGTGTCGAGGCGGACGCCGTCGGGGACGGTGAGGCGGTGCAGGGTGCCGGTCTGCGGGGTCCAGCCGTTCGCCGGGTCCTCCGCGTACAGGCGGGCCTCGATGGCGTGGCCCCGCGCGCGTGGGGGGTCGTTTTCGAGGGCGGCCCCCTCGGCGACACGGATCTGGAGGCCGACGAGGTCGATGCCGAACACCGCCTCCGTGACGGGGTGTTCGACCTGGAGGCGGGTGTTCATCTCCAGGAAGTGGGCCTTCGCCCCGGCCACGGGGTCGTCCGCGACCAGGAACTCGACCGTGCCCGCGCCCACGTAGTCGACGGCACGGGCGGCGCGTACGGCCAGCTCGTGCAGTTCTTCGGTGAGTCGCCGGGGCAGTCCGGGTGCCGGGGCTTCTTCGATCACCTTCTGGTGGCGGCGCTGCAGGGAGCAGTCGCGGGTGCCGAGCGGCCACACCGTTCCGTGCGTGTCGGCCAGGATCTGCACCTCGACATGCCGGCCGCCCTCCACGTAGGGCTCGACGAAGACCTCGCCGTCGCCGAAGGCGCTCAGGGCCTCGGCCCGGGCAGCCGCCAACTCGGCGTCCAGGTCGGCCAGTCGGCGTACCACGCGCATGCCGCGCCCGCCCCCGCCCGCGGCGGCCTTCACCAGCACCGGCAGATCGTCCTCCGTGACCTCGGTCAACGGGGCGAGTCCCATCAGCTCCTTCGCCCGCGTCTTGGAGGCCATCGTCTCGATCGCCTCGGGCGGCGGGCCGATCCACGCGAGGCCGGCTTCGGTGACGGCCCGCGCGAAGTCGGCGTTCTCGGAGAGGAATCCGTACCCGGGATGCACGGCGTCCGCGCCCGCGCTCAGCGCCGCCTTCACGATCAGTTCGCCGCGCAGATACGTCTGAGAGGGCGCCGCGCCCGGGAGGCGAACCGCCGCGTCGGCCACGCGCGCGTGCAGGGCGTTCTCGTCGGCGTCCGAGTACACGGCGACGGTTCGGATGCCCCGCTCCTGACAGGTGCGGAAGATCCGGCAGGCGATCTCACCCCGGTTGGCGACGAGCACACTCGTGATCAACACGTTCCCTCACATCCGGAAGACGCCGAAGCCACCGCGCGCGCCCTCGTAGGGCGCCGTGTGGAGGGCGGACAGGCACAGGCCGAGGACGGTCCGGGTGTCGCGCGGGTCGATGACCCCGTCGTCGTACAGCCGCCCGGACAGGAACATCGGCAGGGACTCCGACTCGATCTGCTGCTCCACCATGGCGCGCAGCGCCGCGTCGCCCTCCTCGTCGTACGGCTGCCCCTTGGCGGCCGCCGACTGCCGGGCGACGATCGACAGGACCCCGGCGAGCTGCTGAGGCCCCATGACCGCCGACTTGGCGCTGGGCCAGGCGAACAGGAAACGCGGGTCGTACGCGCGCCCGCACATGCCGTAGTGGCCGGCTCCGTACGAAGCGCCCATGAGCACCGACAGGTGCGGGACCGTCGAGTTGGACACCGCGTTGATCATCATCGCGCCGTGCTTGATGATGCCGCCCTGTTCGTACTCCTTGCCGACCATGTAGCCGGTGGTGTTGTGCAGGAACAGCAGCGGGATGTCGCGCTGGTTGGCCAACTGGATGAACTGGGCGGCCTTCTGGGACTCCTCGCTGAACAGCACCCCTTGGGCGTTGGCCAGCACGCCGACCGGGTAGCCGTGGAGGGTGGCCCACCCGGTCGTGAGGCTGGTCCCGTAGAGCGGCTTGAACTCGTCGAAGTCCGAGGCGTCGACGATGCGGGCGATGACCTCACGCGGATCGAAGGGCACCTTCAGATCGCCGGGCACGATCCCCAGGAGCTCGTCCTCGTCGTACTTCGGTGGGGCCGCCGGCCCCGGATCGGCGTACGCCTTGCGGTGGTTGAGGCGCGCGATCACACGGCGCGCCTGGCGGATCGCGTCCTGCTCGTCGACCGCGAAGTGGTCCGCGAGACCCGACACGCGCGCGTGCATCTCGGCGCCGCCCAGCGACTCGTCGTCGCTCTCCTCACCCGTGGCCATCTTCACCAGGGGCGGCCCGCCGAGGAACACCTTGGCGCGCTCCTTGACCATGATCACGTGGTCGGACATGCCGGGGATGTACGCGCCTCCGGCGGTGGAGTTGCCGAACACGACCGCGACCGTCGGGATGCCGGCGGCGGACAGCCGGGTGAGGTCGCGGAAGATGGCGCCACCGGGGATGAAGATCTCTTTCTGGGAGGGCAGATCTGCCCCGCCCGACTCGACGAGGCTGATGCAGGGCAGGCGGTTGGCGAGGGCGATGTCGTTCGCCCGCAGTGCCTTCTTCAGGCTCCAGGGGTTGCTCGCGCCGCCGCGTACGGTCGGGTCGTTCGCGGTGATCAGGCATTCGACGCCCTCGACGACCCCGATTCCGGTGACGAGGGACGCGCCCACCGTGTAGTCACTCCCCCAGGCGGCGAGCGGCGACAGCTCCAGGAAGGGTGTGTCGGGGTCGAGGAGCAGTTCGACGCGCTCCCGGGCGAGCGACTTGCCGCGCTCGCGGTGTCGTTGGACGTACTTGTCACCGCCGCCCGCGAGGGCCTTCGCGTGCTCCGCGTCGAGTTCGTCGAGCTTGGCGAGCATGGCCGCGCGGTGTGCGGCGTAGTCGGGGCTCCTGGTGTCCAGTGCGGTCGCCAGGACCGTCATAGCAGTACCTCCGGGATGTCCAGATGGCGGGCGCGCAGCCATTCGCCGAGGGCCTTGGCCTGTGGGTCGAAGCGGGCCTGGGAGGCGACGCCTTCCCCGAGGATGCCCGCCACGACGAAGTTCAGAGCGCGCAGGTTCGGCAGCAGGTGGCGTACGACGGTCAGGTCGGTGGTCTCCGGGAGGAGTTCGCGGAAACGGTCGACGGTGAGGGTGTGCGCGAGCCACCGCCAGGCGTCGTCCGTGCGCACCCAGACGCCGACGTTGGCGTCCCCTCCCTTGTCGCCGCTGCGGGCGCCGGCGACGCGGCCGAGCGGCACCCGCCGCACCGGCCCGTCGGGCAACGGCTCGGGCAGCGACGGCTGTTCGGCGGCTGCGAGGGCGTGGACGCGGTCGCGGTCGAGGCAACGGGGCGGCGGATCGATTCGTAGGCGGGTGCCGTCGGGCAGGACTGCCGTGTGTTCGACGGTGTCCTGGTCGACGTACGCGGCCTCGAACACCCCGTAAGGGCTGCCCTTCCCGGGCGGAGCCGTCACGTGGAAGCCCGGGTAGCTGCCCAGTGCCAGCTCGACGGCGGCCCCGCTGAGCGCGCGCCCCACGGTGTCCTGATCGGCGTCCCGCACCACGAGCCGGAGCAGCGCGCTCGCGGTCTCCTCGGTGTCCGCGTCGGGCCGGTCGGTGCGGGCGAGTTCCCAACGCACGTCGGCAGGGCGGGACTTGGCGAGTGCCTCGTCCATCTGCTGCCGCACGAGTGCGGCCTTGTCCTCGATGTCGAGGCCAGTGAGGACGAACACGACCTCGTTGCGGAAGCCGCCGAGCCGGTTGAGGCCGACCTTGAGTGTGGGCGGCGGGGCCTCACCGCGGACGCCGTCGATGCGGACGCGGTCGGGAGCCTCCTGGGTGAGCCTGATCGAGTCGAGCCGGGCGGTGACGTCGGGTCCCGCGTACCGGGCGCCGCTCGTCTCGTACAGGAGTTGGGCGGTGACCGTGCCGAGGTCCACGACTCCGCCGGTGCCGTCGTGTTTGGTGATGACGCTCGACCCGTCCTCGTGGAGCTCGGCGAGCGGGAAGCCGGGGCGGCGCAGTGTCTGGGGCTCGTGGTCGGTGAAGAAGGCGTAGTTGCCGCCGGTGGCCTGCGTGCCGCACTCCAGCACGTGCCCGGCGACGACGGCACCGGCGAGGCGATCGTAAGCGTCCGCAGACCACCCGAAGTGCGCGGCGGCGGGCCCGGTGACCAGCGCGGCGTCGGTGACGCGGCCGGTGACGACGACGTCCGCGCCCGCGCGCAGACAGGTGGCGATGCCCGCACCGCCGAGATAGGCGTGCGCGGCAAGGCTGTCGGGGAACCGCAGGGTGACGTCGTCGCCCTCGACGTGGGCGACACGCGCGGGGATGCCGAGGCGGTCGGCCAACTCCCGTACGGCGTCGGCGAGTCCGGCAGGATTGAGGCCACCGGCGTTGGCGACGATGCGTACGCCTCGCTCGTGCGCGAGCCCGAGGCACTCCTCCAGCTGCCCCAGGAAGGTCTTCGCGTAGCCCTTCTTCGGGTCCCTCAGCCGGTCGCGGCCCAGGATGAGCATGGTCAACTCGGCGAGGTAGTCCCCGGTGAGGACGTCCAGGGGGCCGCCGGTGAGCATCTCGCGCAGGGCGTCGAAGCGGTCGCCGTAGAAGCCGGAGGCGTTGCCTATGCGGAGGATCACCCCGCGGCTCCCTTCGGTTCGCGCCCGGCGCCCGGCGGTCCCGCGAACGCCTGCGCGATGTCCAGCCACCGGTCGGCGTCCGGTCCTTCGGCGTGTACGGCGAGGTCGGCGCGGTGGGCCCGCCGGGTGACCAGGAGACAGAAGTCGAGCGCGGGCCCGGTCACGCGCTGGGCGGCGTTCTCGGGCCCGTACGCCCATACGTCGCCCCCCGAGGGCGCGACGAGCTCCACCCGGAACTCCTCCTCCGGCGCGCTCAGTCCCCGCACCCCGAACGCGAAGTCCCGCGCCCGCACCCCGATCCACGCCACATGCCGCAGCCGGTCCGTGGGCGGCCTCGTCACCCGCAACGCGTCCATCACGTCCCGGCCGTGTGCCCAGGTCTCCATGAGACGCGCGGTGGCCAAGGAGGTGGCCGCCATGGGCAGCCCGTACCAGGGGAATCGCGTCCGCGCGGGCGCCGTGCGCAGCGCTCGCTGGAGCCCCTCACGCCCTGCCCGCCACTGGGCGAGCAGCCGCGCGGGCGGCAGGGCGGCGCCCGCCTCCGCTCCCTCGTCGACGAAGGTGTCCGGCACCGCGAGCGCCTTCTCCGCCTCCTTCACGAAGGCCTCCGGGTCGGTCACGGCGAGCAGCGCGGCCTGGTCCGTCCAGGCGAGGTGTGCGATCTGGTGGGCGATGCTCCAGCCGGGCGCGGGGGTCGCGCGCGCCCACTGTTCCTCGCTCAACTCGCCGACCACACGGTCGAGTTCGTCGCTCTCCTCGCGCAGGTCGTCGAGCACGGACGTCGCATCGGACACGGTGCGCTCCCTTCGGGGCACGGCGGTTGTGCCCCGCAGCATGGCAGCGCCCACAAAAACAAGCAAGCGTGCTTGTATTGATTTCTGGCCTTGATCAAGGCGCTGGACACGGCAGGCCGCCACGTTGAGGCAAGAAGGGCTGGGTGTTCTCGAAGTACCTCGCCGGCGGCGCGGCTTGGACCGTGTCCCGCAGGGTGCGTCGGACTGATCAGGCCGACTTGGCGCGCGTCAGATGGGCGTACGCGACCACGTTGCTCTGGTAGCCGGTCTTTTTGGAGAACCGCCCCCCGCAGGTGATCAGCCGAAGCTCCGGCCGACCGGTCTCCCCGTAGACCTGGTCGCTCGGGTAGCGGTCTTTGGGGTACTCCTCGACGGCGTCGATGGAGAAGACGGCGGTGGTGCGGTCCTTCCGCTCGATCTCGACTTCGGCTCCCGGGCGCAGGCTGCCCAGGCCGTAGAAGACGGAGAATCCTCGTTTGTTGTCGACGTGTCCAGCCATCACAGCGGTGCCGTTCTGACCCGGCGCAACGCCCCCCTCGTACCAGCCGACCAGGTTGTTGTCGTCCGGCGGGGGCGGCTCGAGGTGGCCTTCCGCGTCCAGCGTGAGGGGGATGACGGGGGCATCGACCAGGATGGCGCGGATGCGGATCCGGATCGGGGGCGAAGCACCCATACCGGGGATCGAGGGCTTTGTGGCCCGTCGACGGCCGTCGTCGGCCGTTGCCGGGAGGGCTTGTGCGGCTGACGGCCGGGGTGGGAGTTCCGTCCTGATGCCGTCCTGGACGAGCCACACACCGGTGGCCAGGACCAGGACCGCGGGGCCGATGACTGTGGCCCCTGGTCTTCTGAATCCATGCACTGTCGTCTCCTCTTCTGGCTCCGGCTGTGCTCGCCGTGGCGCCCGAAGGGGACCGCGGACAGTGGGGGCCCCACAGCGAACTCGGACTGTCGGTGCGGGGACCCGTTGTCAGAGATTCATTCATCGCGCCATCGGACTTTCGGTCCTCCCGTCCATCACAACCGGACCGAACGAGTGATTGTGCGTATCGGCTGACCAATTCCGGCGTCGGTGTCGGCGGGTTCCTCTGACGGGATGTCACCGCCGCGGCCACCGGAGCACGATGGCCCGACTTGGATTCATCCGTATGCGCCAGCCTCAATGAAGGCAGGGAGCGAGATTTTTCATACCGTATGTCTACGAATTCCACTTCTCTCATTCTCTTTGTGTATCCCGCGAGATGAGAGCGCGAAGTGCATCGGTCGATTGCATCACATTCCATCGGACCCTCTTCAAGGAGCTAGGCGCCTCGATGAACTCGCACAATTCTGCCGCGCCGCCGCACCGGCGCAGATTCACCGCCTGGGTCTCCAGGGCCCTCATGCTGGCTGTCGCTGCGGGGATGTCGGTGCTTCCGACTCCCGCCCACGCGATCGGCGTTGCCGTACCACTCGGCACGGCGGGCAGCTTCGCCGTCCTGGCCGGCCAGACCGTCACGAACACCGGTCCCAGCACCATCACCGGGAATGTCGGGGTGCATCCGGGGGAAGCGGTGACCGGCTTTCCTCCGGGCACGGTGAACGGCGCCATCCACCGGGGCGACACCGTCGCGCAGCAGGCGAAGAGCGACCTGACGGTCGCCTACAACAACGCTGCCTCCCAGGCGTCTGACGCCAGCGTCTCCGGTGACCTCGGCGGCCGGACACTGGATCCGGGCGTCTACACCGCCTCCTCGTCGATCGGGCTCACCGGCACTCTCACACTCGACGCCCATGGCGACCCCAACGCCGTCTGGATTTTCCAGGTCGGGTCGGCGCTGACGACGGCTTCCGCCAGCCGGGTGCGCCTGGTCAACGGGGCCGCGCCGTGCAACGTCTTCTGGAAGATCGGTAGCTCCGCCACGCTCGGGACCAACTCCACCTTCGTGGGCAACATCCTGGCGCTGACCTCGATCACGGTCACCACCGGGACGACCATTGACGGCCGGGCGCTTGCGCGGAATGGGTCGGTCACGCTGGACGACAACACCATCACGCGGAGAACCTGCGCGACGGGTGGGACGACGTCCGGAACCACATCTGGGACCACCGCCGGTTCAACGTCCGGAACCACATCTGGGACGACGTCCGGTACAACGTCCGGGACGACGGCCGGGTCAACGTCCGGAACCACCGCCGGTTCAACGTCGGGAACCACATCTGGGACGACGGCCGGGTCAACGTCCGGAACCACCGCCGGGACGACAGCTGGTGGAGACTCCGGCGGTAACCGCCCTCCGGTCGGCGGCGTGGGCACCGGCTCCGGTGGCGCCGCGCGGGGACTGAACGCCACCGAGATCACCGTCGGCGTCCTCCTCATCGGGCTGTCGTTGATCGGCGCCGGCGTCTTCGTCGTCCGTCGACGCGCACTGACCGCGTCCTGACCCACGACCCCACCGCACACCTGTGGTCATGTCCCCGCGTGGGTGAATTCATGCGGGGACATCGCGGTGTGCGAGCACGCACCGAAGCGAAGGCAGGAAGATGCGCGAGGCGCCGGCTGGTGAAAAGGAAACGATGAGCAACGCCGACCACGAAGGCTCGGAGAATGAACGGCCGCCGGGAAGTCTCGTCACCGCGCCTCCGCCAGAGACGGAACCGGTGAGCGGCGCAGGAGCGGCACCTCCGTCCCTGTCGCCGTCGGCCGAGCTGACGGTCGCCTTCGCGACCGGCGTCTGCGTCCTGGCGGCCCTCGCCCATGTCTGCCTGGTGTTCCTGCACGTCGCACCGTCCACCGCGGTCTCCCAGCGGTACGAAAGGCAGATCGACGCTTGGATCTATCCCTACTTCGAGCAGAACTGGCAGCTCTTCGCCCCGAACCCGGAGTCGGTGCGCTTGAGGATCTCGGCCCGGACGGCGGCGATGGCTCCCGACGGCTCTCGGCAGGTAGGTGAGTGGCTCGACCTGACAGCGGTCGACGACGCCGCGGTTCGGCATTCGCCCTTCCCCAGCCACACGGCACAGAACATGCTGCGCCGGGCGTGGGCCGCCTACGACCAGCAGCCCACCCCGGAACGGGGCCGGATGCTCCAGAAGTATCTGGCGAACATCGCCGCCGAGCGCCTCGCCGCCCGCACCCGACACAGCTTCGAAGCAGTCCAGTTGCGCGTGGTCAGCACGCCGATCGCACCCTCGGCGCCGTCAACGCCGGCCAACGTGTCCTCCGGCGGCGCGCGCTCCGACGCCAGATATCTCCCGTGGTGGCAGGTGGAATCCCATGACCGCTGACCAGGCGACCGACCCTGTCATCAGGGTGTTCACCTTCCTCACCGGGCGGGCCGTCTCGCTCCACGCGGCAGCCGTCCTGCGGATGGGCTACGGGTTGCTCTATCTCGGCTTCCTGCTGCGCGAGTTCCCACACCGTGAGGAGATCTGGGGCCCCGGCTCACCATGGACCCCGGACCTTGCCCGCGAACTCCTGGGCCAGACGGGAGGGTTCAGCCTTCTCACACTTTCGGACAGCGGCATCTGGTTCGAAGCCTGCTACGCCATGGCTCTCGTGACGTCCGCGCTGTTCGCGCTGGGGTGGCACACCAGGGCGGTGTCGGTTCTGTTCGCCGTCATGGTGACCTCGTTCCATGGCCGCGCCGTCTTCATGACGGACGGCGGGGACAACCTCATTGTGCTGATGGCCCTCTATCTCACCCTCACGGCGTGCGGCCGCCGCTGGTCCCTCGACGCCCGTCGGGCACGGCTCCGATGCGCGGTGACGGGAGCTGGGAGGGTGCCCCGATGGCGGCAGCAGGCCGGACTGGTCCGCGGCCGGCTGGCCACGCTCGTCCACAACTGCGGCATGTTCGTCATCGCGGCCCAAGTCTGCGTCCTCTACGGATCCGCCGGCCTCTACAAGGTGCAGGGCAACCTCTGGCGCGACGGCACCGCGCTGCACTACGTCCTGCACCTCGACCTGTTCCGGCCCTGGCCCGAACTCTCCCAACTGGCCGACGGTCACGCCCTTCTCCTCACGGTCGCCGGCTACCTGACCGTGCTGGTTCAGGTGGCCTTCCCCTTCACCCTGTTCAGCAGGCTCAAGTACGTCACCTTGGCCCTCCTGCTAGGCATGCACCTCGGTATCGCCGTCCTCCTGGGGCTGCCCGTCTTCTCCGGTGCCATGATCATCGCCGACGCCGTCTTCTTGCCGGACGGCCTCCTCCTCCGCGCCGCCCGGCCCCCTTGGCGCCGTCCCCCTACCACCCCCGGGCCGCTCGTCCCCCTGCCTGCCCAGACCGCTCCTGACTCGCTCGACACCGGAGCTGTCCGGAGCGGAAGCTGACGAGCCGTCAGCCATGGAGGGTACGGCCTTGGTCGGCGGTACTTCAGTCCGTGAGCGAAGGCGCCCCGAGCCGTGCGAACGGCTCGGGGCGCCCTGTGTGTTCCAGGTCGCCGGTCAGACCGCGTGGTGCTCGGCGCTGACGCCGCCGGGGGCGATGCCCGTGCTCCACGACGGGCAGGCCGCGACCGCCTGCGCGCCCTGGCCGGGCTCCAGACGGACCCATTCACTGGAGACGTCACATGCCAGGCCGCAGACGATGTTCACGCGGAACTCGACCGGACCTGCGGTGTTGTTGTCGCGGTTGGCGTAGCCCTCCAGGTAGTCGCTCTCGCTGACCCCGGTGCTGCACGGCACGTCCTGGGCTGCCGGCACGTCCAGTCCCGCCCCAGCATCCTGCGCCTGCGCGACGGGACCGGTGAGACCGAGCGTGAGAACGGCTCCGGCGCCGACGGCGAGAAGGGACAAGCTCGTTCGCATGGTGAATCACCGTTTTCAGACACTGAGCGGGAGTGAGTCCTGGTGCCAGGACTGCTGCTCGGTGGCGCTGCCCCGAACGGTGCTGGGCAGGCTGGTCCCCCGCTTTCGCTCCACGACCGGCGACGCGCGTCTGGTGCGTGGTCCGGGCAGGTGGGGGCGGGTTTCCTCACGCCTTCCGGTGTCCGGTCGGGCCTGTGTGGCGGGCTGCCAGGACGCGGTCACATACCAGCGGCCGCGTGCCGTGTCCTGGTGGATGCGGTAGGCCACCGCCCGGTTCGCGATGATCCGATCCCGCCACTCCGCACCCCGATGCTGAAAGCGCACGGTCGCGTCCAGTACGTACCGGCCGTTGGGGGCGTTGGCCAAATGGGCCAGCGGCGCCGGAAGCTTGATCGAAAGTCGGCCGGTGTCGGTAACGCGGATCGTCTCGTTGCCGAACCGCGCCTTGGCGCCCAGCGGACGCGCCAGCCGCGCCTCCATCGAGGCGACCTGAGCACGCAGCCACACCATGTGGGCCACCTGCCCGCGCCGGGCCAGGGCCCACTGATCATGGGTGGCGCACCGCCCACGACACCGCATCATGCGCCGGGCCCTGCCGGGACCGCTGGTGGAGATCCCCGGATGCCAGTGATCCGAGGAAAACGCCTACCTGGGCCAGTACGGCGGCATCCCCCTGCGACACCCGCATCCGATCCCGGACCGCCACCCCACCAGGACCGGGCACCACGAACGACGCCGCCAACTCCCGTATGACACGCACGCGCGTGGCACGCGTCACGCATCACGCGCCTACGGCTCAGGTGACGTTCTTGGGCTTGCCCCGCCCCACCTGTGTCCGTACCGCGCCCATGCTCGCGGCGATGACCAGGGCGATCGCGAGGGACTCCGTCGGGGTCAGGGTCTGGCTGAGGACGAGGAAGCCGGCGAGCGCGGCGACGGCCGGTTCCAGGCTCATCAGGATCGCGAAGGTGGAGGCGGGAAGGCGGCGGAGGGCGAGGAGTTCGAGGGTGTACGGGAGGACGGAGGAGAGGACGGCCACGGCGGCGCCCAGGGCGATCGTCGTCGGGTTCAGGAGCTTCGCCCCGGATTCGACGATCCCCAGGGGAAGGAAGAGCACCGCCGCGACCACCATGGCCAGCGCCAGCCCGTCGGCCTGGGGGAAACGGCGGCCCGTTCGCGCGCTGAAGATGATGTACGCGACCCACATGGCACCGGCGGACAGGGCGAACGCGACTCCGAGCGGGTCGAGGCTGTCGAAGCCGCCTCCGCCGAGCAGGAAGACGCCGGCGAGGGCGAGAGAGGCCCACACGAGGTTGATCGCACGGCGGGAGGCCAGGACGGAGAGCGCGAGGGGGCCGAGGACTTCGAGGGTGACGGCGGGGCCGAGCGGTATGCGGGCGGCGGCCTGGTAGAAGAGGCCGTTCATGGCGGCCATGGTGATACCGAAGACGACCACGGTTCCCCAGTCGGCCCGCGTGTGCCCCCGCACTCCGGGCCGGCAGATCACGACCAGTACGAGCGCGGCCACCACGAGCCGCAGCGTCACCACGCCGAGCGCTCCGGCCCGCGACATCAGGCTCACCGCGAGCGCCCCGCCGAACTGAACGGATATCCCTCCGGCGAGCACCAGCCCGACGGGCCCGAGCGAGGCCCATCCCCGCCCCCGGCCTCGGCCTCGGCCCTGATCCTGATCCTGATCCTGGCCCTGGATACGGTCGCCCGCCGCCGCGGCAGGCTCCGGCGCCGACTGGGCGGCCTCGACCGGGCCTGCGGCCGCGGCCGCGCCGTCCGACGCGGACCGGTCTGCGCGGGGGAGGTTCACGGGGGCCGTCCAAGAAGATCGAAACTGTCCATCATGCTGCACTTCGAAGTGCAGAGTAGTGGACCAGGCCAGGAGTGTAAACGCATGTGGCAACTTACATTCCGTCAGATGCGCAGGCGGCGGCCGAACCCGTCCACGGCCAGGGCCAGGGCCAGGGTCAGCGGCGCGCCATGTACAGGTCCAGCGCCTTGTGCAGCAGGCGGTTGAGCGGGAAGTCCCACTCGCCGAGGTACTCCACCGCCTCGCCGCCCGTGCCCACCTTGAAGCGGAGCAGGCCGAGCAGGTGGTTGGACTCGTCCAGGGTGTCCGTGATGCCGCGCAGGTCGTAGACGGCGGCGCCTAGTTCGTGGGCGTCGGTCATCATGCGCCACTGGATGGCGTTGCTGGGCTGGACCTCGCGCCTGCGGCTCGTGGAGGCGCCGTACGAGTACCAGATGTGTTCGCCGACCGTCAGCATCGTGGCCGCCGCGAGGACCTCGCCCTCGTGGTGGGCGAGGTAGAGGCGCATACGGTTCGGGTCCTCGGCGGTCAGGGCCGTCCACATGCGCTGGAAGTACGGGAGGGGGCGCGGGATGAAGCGGTCGCGTTCCGCGGTCTCGGTGTACAGCTCGTAGAAGGCCGGGAGGTCGTCGTAACCGCCCTGCACCACCTTCACCCCGGCCTTCTCGGCCTTCTTGATGTTGCGGCGCCACTGCTGGTTGAGGCCCTGGCGGATCTGCTCCAACGACCGCCCGGCGAACGGCACCTGGAAGACGTACCGCGGCTGCCCGGCCGCGAACCCGTCCTCGCCGCCCGGCTCGGTCTGCCGCCAGCCCATCCGTCGCAGCCGTTCGGCGATGCCGGCGGCCCCCGGCTCGTGCGAGGTCGCCTCCGCGTCCCGCAGCCACCGCGCCCCCGGATCGGCGATCGCCGCCTTGACCGCCTCCGCGTTCCAGCGGCGTACGACGACCGGCGGGCCCATCTTCACCGAGAACGCGCCCCGGCCCTTGAGGTGGGCCAGCATCGGCTCCAGCCACCGCACGGCGAGATCCGAGGCGTGCCAGTCGATGACCGGCCCCTCGGGCAGATACGCCAGGTACCGCTTCAGCTTCGGCAACGGGCGCAGGAGGACCAGTCCCGCTCCGACCAGCCGTCCGTCCTCCTCGAACCACCCCACACTCTCCGCCCGCCAGTCCGGCTTCACGTCGCCCCAGGACGGGACCTGCATATGGCTGATGGACGGCCGGGTCCGGATGAACGCCAGATGTTCTTCGCGAGTGATCGCCTGGAGGCGGAGGGGCATGGGGGGCTCCTTGAGGTCCGCGCATCAGCCTATGCACGAGGGCCCGCCAGATCCGGTTAGCGCGTCCCGGACGTCACCCCTCGCGACGTCCGTCCAGCCCCTCCGCGAGCACCTCCGCGAGCACCTCCGCCAGATGCCGTCCCCGCACGTTCGCCAGCTGTGCCAGCTGCGTGCGGCAGGAGAAGCCGTCCGCCAGGACCACCGCCTCGTCCGGTGCCGTCCGGACCGACGGGAGGAGTTGGTCCTCCGCGCACGCCGTCGAGACCTCGTAGTGGCCCTTCTCGAAGCCGAAGTTGCCCGCCAGGCCGCAGCAGCCGCCGGAGAGTTCACCGGTGAGGCCCGCCGCCTCGCGCAGGCGGCGGTCGGGGCCGTCGCCGAGGATCGCGTGCTGATGGCAGTGGGTCTGGCCGACGGCCGGGCGGTCGAGGCGGGGCGGGGTCCAGTGGGGGGCCTGGCGTTCCAGGGCCTCGGCGAACGTCACCACCGCGTCCGCGAGCCGCCGAGCGCGCGGGTCGTCGTGGAGGAGTTCGGGGAGGTCCGTACGGAGGGCGGCCGCGCAGCTCGGTTCGAGGACGACGAGCGGCTCGCCCTCGGACGCGGCCAGGAAGGGCTCCATGCGGTCGAGCGTGCGCCTCATCACCGTACGGGCGCGGTCGAGCTGGCCGGTGGAGACGTAGGTCAGTCCGCAGCAGACCCCGGACGGCGGCAGCACGACCTGGCGTCCCGCGTCCTCCAGAACGCGGACGGCCGCCTTGCCGACCTCGGGCGAGAGATGGTCGGTGAAGGTGTCGGGGAAGAGAAGAGTGGTGGGCCGCCGCGCGTCCGTCGCGGGCGCGCCCCGGCGGGTCCGCTCCGGCAGGCGCCGGGTGCGGCGCCCGAACCACTGCCGGAACGTCTCCCGGGCCACCCGTGGGATCTCCCGCTCGGGCGCCACCCCGCCCAACCGCTTCGCCGGCGAGGCCAACGCGCGGACCGAGGCGAGGGAGTTGACCAGGCCGGCCATCCGCATACGGGTCAGCGCCCGCAGCCACACCGGCAGCCAGCCCATCGCGTAGTGCGCCGCCGGGCGTCGGCGCCCGGCGTAGTGGTGGTGCAGGAACTCCGCCTTGTACGTGGCCATGTCGACCTCGACCGGGCAGTCGGACCGGCATCCCTTGCAGGAGAGGCAGAGGTCGAGGGCGTCGCGGACCTCTGTCGAGCGCCAGCCGTCCGTGACCACCTCGCCCGCCAGCATCTCGTGCAGCAGTCGGGCGCGGCCGCGTGTGGAGTGCTCCTCCTCGCCCGTCGCGCGGAAGGACGGGCACATGACGCCCGGGCCCGAGCCAGGACCGGCAGCCGCCGTACGGCACTTGGCGACACCGACGCACCGGCGCACCGCCGCCGAGAAGTCCCCGCCGTCGTGCGGATACCCGAAGGCCACGTCCACCGGCTCGCGCGGCAGCACCGCGAACCGCAGGTTCGCGTCGAGCGGGGACGGCCGGACCAGCATTCCGGGGTTGAGCAGGTCGTCCGGGTCCCACACCGCCTTCACGCGCTCGAAGAGGCCCACCATCTCCTCGCCGTACATCTTCGGCAGGAGCTCGGCCCGCGCCTGCCCGTCGCCGTGTTCGCCGGACAGCGAACCGCCGTGGGACACGACCAGTTCCGCCAGCTCCTCCGAGAAACGGCGGAAGCGGGCCACACCGGCCGACGTCAGCAGGTCGAAGTCGATGCGTACGTGGATGCAGCCGTCCCCGAAATGCCCGTACGGCGTGCCGCGCAGGCCGTGAGCGGCCAGCAGCCCCCTGAAGTCCCGCAGGTACTCCCCCAGCCGGGCGGGCGGCACGGCGCAGTCCTCCCAGCCCGGCCAGGCCTCGCTGCCGTCCGGCATCCGCGTCGCCGTGCCGCTCGCGTCCTCGCGGACACGCCACAGGGCGCGCTGCCCGGCCGGGTCGGTGACCACGGATGCGTCGACCACGTCCGCGGCGCGCACGATCGCCTCGGCACGCGCGCGTGCCTCCCCCGCCGTGTCCCCGCCCGTCTCCACGAACAGCCAGGCCCCGCCCTTCGGCAGGCCGGCATCCGCGCGTACGAGATCCGCCGCCATGCCCTCCACCGTCAGCGGCCCGTACGGCAGCAGCCCCGCCGCGGCAGAGGCGGCCGCGCTCTCGTCCGGGTACGCCAGCACGGCCAGCGCACGCGCACGGGGGGCCTCGACGAGTCGTACGACCGCCTCCGTCAGCACGCCCAGCGTTCCCTCGGAACCGCAGAAGGACCGGGCGACGTCGGCACCCTTCTCGGGGAGCAGGGCATCCAGCGCGTACCCCGAGATACGGCGGGGCAGGTCCGGGAAGCCCGTGCGCAGCAGCCTCAACTCCCGCTCCGCCAGGTCGCGCAGACCCTCCGGAGCGCCCTGACCCGCACGCCCCGGCCGCAGGGACTCGCCCCGGGCGGTGACCACCGACAGTTCCCGCACGCTGTCGGCCGTCGTCCCCCACGCCACCGAATGCGACCCGCAGGAGTTGTTCCCGATCATCCCGCCGAGCGTGCACCGGCCGTGGGTGGAGGGGTCGGGTCCGAAGCGCAGGCCGTGCGGCGCGGCGGCCTCCTGGAGGCGGTCCAGGACGACTCCCGGCTGGACGATCGCCGTGCGCGCTTCGGCGTCCAGGGACACGATCCGGTTCATGTGCCTCGTGAAGTCCAGGATCACGCCCGTGCCGGTCGCCTGCCCGGCGATCGACGTGCCGCCCCCGCGCGCCACGACCGGCACCCCCTGCGCGCGGCACACGGACAGCGCCGCCGCCACGTCGTCGGCGTCCCGCGGGGACACGACGCCGAGCGGCACACGCCGGTAGTTGGACGCGTCCATGGTGGTCAGCGCCCGCGCGGTCGCGTCGAAGGCGACCTCACCGCGCACGGCGTTCGTCAGCCCGGCCCGAAGCTCCCCGAGATCCGTCATGTGACCCAGGATGCATCCCGTCACCGGCCAGCGAGCCGTCCTGCCACCGACGGCCGCTGATCACGTCCCGGGTTCGTGGGCGACTTGTGAAGGCAACGCCAGAACCTCCGCATGACGATCACCAACTCTCATATTCTGACCGCCCCCCCGCACACGCCCCCACCCGGAAGGCGACTCGACCCCATGACCGGCACCAGCGGCACCACCGGCACCACCGGCCCCGGCATCGGCGCCGTCGACGAGAAGCTCAGCTGGCTCATCGAGGACCTGATGGAACGCACGCCCGGCGCACAGCACGCGCTCGTGCTCTCGCGAGACGGCCTGAGGCTGTGCCGTACGGCGGGGCTCTCCGTCGACCAGGCCGATCAGCTGGCCGCGATCGCCGCCGGCATCCAGGCGCTGTCCCACGGGGCGTCCATGGAGTTCGGGGACGGCAGCGGGGGCGTACGGTCCGCGATGTCCGAGTTCCACGGCGGGGTCCTGTTCATCGTGGAGGCGGGCGCCGGCACGCACCTGGCCGTGGTCACCGCCGAGGACGCGGACCCCGGGATCGTCGGGCACAACATGAGCCAGTTCGTGGGTCAGCTCGGCGGACACCTGGCCGCGCAGCCACGTACGCCCTGATCCGGGGCGGGCTCGGGGAAGGAAACCGCGTCTCATCCGACGGACGACGTTTCGCCCAGGTTTCCCGGAGCGGCTAGGCTCCCGGCGTGGCTGATATCCAGATTCCCGCTGACATCAAGCCCGCCGACGGACGATTCGGCGCGGGCCCCTCCAAGGTGCGGACGGAGGCACTGGCCGCGCTGGCCGCCACCGGTACGTCCCTCATGGGCACCTCCCACCGCCAGGCCCCCGTCAAGAACCTCGTCGGCAAGGTCCGCGAGGGCGTGCGCGACCTCTTCTCCCTCCCCGAGGGCTACGAGGTCGTCCTCGGCAACGGCGGCTCCACCGCGTTCTGGGACATCGCGACCCACGGGCTCATCGAGAACAAGTCGCAGCACCTCTCGTTCGGCGAGTTCTCCTCCAAGTTCGCGAAGGCCGCCAAGCTCGCCCCGTGGCTGGCCGAGCCCTCCGTCATCGCCTCCGACCCGGGTACGCACCCGGACCCCGAGGCCGAGGCGGGCGTGGACGTCTACGCCCTCACCCACAACGAGACCTCCACGGGCGTCGCGGCCCCGATCAAGCGCGTCGCGGGTGCCGACGAAGGCGCCCTCGTGCTCGTGGACGCCACCTCCGGCGCCGGTGGTCTGCCGGTCGACATCACCGAGACGGACGTCTACTACTTCGCCCCGCAGAAGTCCTTCGCCTCGGACGGCGGCCTGTGGGTCGGGATCTTCTCCCCGGCCGCGATCGAGCGCGCCGAGCGCGTGCACGCGTCCGGCCGCCACGTCCCGGAGTTCTTCAGCCTCCCGACGGCGATCGACAACTCCCGCAAGAACCAGACGTACAACACCCCGGCCCTGTCCACGCTCTTCCTCCTGAACGACCAGTTGGAGTGGCTCAACGGCCAGGGCGGCCTGGACTGGTCGGTCCGCCGCACCGCGACGTCCTCGCGCACGCTCTACGGCTGGGCCGAGGACATCAAGTACGCCACCCCGTTCGTCACCGACCCGGCCAAGCGGTCCCAGGTGATCGGCACGATCGACTTCTCCGAGGACATCGACGCGGCCGCCGTCGCCAAGGTGCTGCGCGCCAACGGCATCGTCGACACCGAGCCCTACCGCAAGCTCGGCCGCAACCAGCTCCGCATCGCGATGTTCCCGGCGATCGACCCGGCGGACGTCGAGGCGCTCACGAAGTGCGTCGACTACGTGATCGAGCGGCTGTAGTCGCAAGCCGTACGGCCGCACGGCAGTCGTAAGCCGTACGTACGTCGACGGGGGCGCCCGCACTTTCCCGGTGCCGGCGCCCCCGTCGGCGTATCACCGCCCGAGTGTCACCGCCCGGGTGTCACCGCCCGAGCTTCTGGAACCGTCGCACCGCGAGCGGCAGGAAGATCGCGGTGAGGATCACCGGCCACAGCCCCGACATCAGCAGGGCGTGCTGCTCGACCCATCCGTCACCGCTTCCGACCGGTGTGCCGAACAACTCACGCGTGGCCGCGGCCGTCGACGAGATCGGGTTCCAGGTCGCGACGAAGCCCAGCCAGTCCGGCATCAGCTGCGGGGCGACGAAGATGCTGGAGATCATCGTGAGCGGGAAGGCGACCGCGAAGAGGCCGCCCGCCGCCTCCGGGTTGGGCACGAGGAGCCCCAGCCACACGCCGAGCCAGATCAGCGCGAAGCGCAGCCACAGCAGCAGTCCGAAGGCGAGCAGGAAGCCGAACCCTCCGTCCGGTCGCCAGCCCATGGCGACCGCGGTGAGCATCAGGATCGTCAACTCCGCGCAGGCGGCGATCAGGTCGGTCACCCCGCGCCCCGCGACCACCGCCGACGACGCCATCGGCATGGAGCGGAACCGGTCGATGACACCCTTCGTGGAGTCGTAGACCACGAGCGTCGCCGTGTTGATGAAGCCGAAGGCCATCGTCATCACGAACATGCCCGGCATCAGGAAGTCCTTGTAGTCCCCGCCGCCCGGCACCTTCATCGCGCTGCCGAACACGTACCCGTACAGCAGCACCGACAGGATCGGAAAGCCCAGCTGCCAGACGATGTTGACGGGCTGGCGCTGGTAGTGGGTGAGCCCGCGGCGCACGATGTTCCAGCAGTCGGCGAGCGCCCACGCCGCGCGCCCGCGGTTCTTGGGCACGGTCAGGTCCACGGTGCTCGGATCCACGGTGCTCATGCCGCCTCCTCCTGCTCGGTACGGTGTCCGGTCAGGCGCAGGAACACGTCGTCGAGGCTCGGCCTGCGCAGCCCGATGTCCTCCACCTGGACGCCCTCGTCCTGAAGGGTCCGCGCCACCTCGGTGAGCGCCGCGACCCGGTCGGTGACCGGTGCGTGCACCCTCAACTCCGTCTCGTCCGTCTCCGGTTCGCCGTCCGTGACCCGGGCGACGACCTTCACGGCGCGCGGGATGTCGGCGCGCTCGGCGACGACGACCTCGACGCGGTCACCGCCGACCGTGTTCTTCAGGCCGTCCGGGGTGTCGTCGGCGATGGCCCGGCCCTGGTCGATCACCGTGATGTGCGAGGCGAGCTTGTCGGCCTCCTCCAGGTACTGGGTGGTCAGCAGGACGGTCGTGCCGCCCGCCACCAACTCCCGTACGGAGTCCCAGACCTCGCCCCGGCTGCGGGGGTCGAGCCCGGTGGTCGGCTCGTCGAGGAAGAGCACGGTCGGGGCGAGGATCATCGAGGCGGCGAGGTCGAGGCGCCGCCGCATGCCGCCGCTGTACTTTCCGACTCCCCTGTCGGCCGCGTCCACCAGGTCGAACTGTTCCAGCAGCTCACCGGCCCGCAACCGGGCCCGCCCGCCGCCGAGATGGAACAGCCGGCCGAACATCTCCAGGTTCTGCCGCCCGGTCAGCACCTCGTCCACGGCGGCGTACTGCCCGGTGAGGCCGATCCGCGCCCGTACCTCCCTCGGCTGTCGTGCCACGTCCAGGCCCGCCACCCGCGCCTGCCCGCCGTCGAGCCTGATGAGCGTCGCCAGGATGCGGACGGCGGTGGTCTTGCCCGCGCCGTTCGGCCCGAGCAGGCCGTGCACCGTTCCCTCCCGTACCGCCAGGTCGAAGCCGTCGAGGGCGCGCTTCTCCCCGTACCTCTTCTCCAGCCCCTCGGCCCGGACCGCGTAACCGTCCACTTGCACCCCTCCCGTTGAAAACTGGGTACACCGTACTCTTTTGAGAGTACACCGTACCCAGTTTCTGTCCAAGGGATTATCCTGAGGCGCATGGCGAGCACGTCGGGTCCCGAAACCAGTGGCAGCGGAGACATCGTCCGCACCCTCGAACTGCTGTGGGACACGGGCAAACGGCCCAGTCGCGGCCCCAAACCGGGGCTGACGCTCGACCAGATCGTGGAAGCGGGGGTCCGGATCGCGGACGCGGAGGGCCTGGAAGCCGTCTCGATGCGCCGGCTCTCCACGGAGCTCGGCACCGGCACGATGTCCCTGTACCGCTACGTCCCCGGCAAGGGCGAGCTGCTCGACCTGATGCTGGACCGCGTGCAGCGCACCTCAGAGGACGAGTCCGCCTTCGGCGAGGGCTGGCGCGACGCGCTGGAGGCCCTGGCCCGCGAGACACTCGCCCTCTACCGCCGCCACCCCTGGCTGCTCCAGGTGAACCAGACCCGCCCGGTGCTCGGCCCGGGCGCCGTCGAGGGCATGGAGAAGGTACTCGTCCGCATCAAGCCCATGGGCCTGGCCGATCGCGAGCTGATCTCGGCCGTCATCCTGATCGACTCGTACGTTGTCGGGGCCGCCCGCACACAGCTGTACGCGCAGGAGGCGGAGCGGAAGTCGGGTCTGACGGACGCCGAGTTCTGGCAGGCCCAGACCCCGGTCCTGGAGAAGGCCATGACCTCCGGCCGCTACCCCGTCCTCGCCTCACTCGACAAGGACGCCTTCGGCACCGACTTCGACCACTTCGAGTTCGGTCTGCAGCGGATACTGGACGGGCTGGAATCGCTCGTCGAGGGGCGCGGGCGCGGCTGAGGGTGACAAGCCGGGCGCCGAGTGCCTGTATGGAGACATGAGCACTCCGACTCCCAGCCCTGAGTTCACCCCCTTCGTGAAACAGTGGGCCGTCCTGCTCACCAGCCACAAGAAGGACGGCACAGGCGTCGGCACGCCCGTGAGCATCGCCGTCGAGGGCGATCACGCGTACTTCCGTACGCCGGGCAAGGCCTGGAAGGCCAAGCGCCTCCTGAACAACCCGGAGGTGGAGATCGCCCCGTGCACGCCG
Organism: Streptomyces sporangiiformans; assembly: GCF_005768555.2. Classification (GTDB taxonomy): domain Bacteria; phylum Actinomycetota; class Actinomycetes; order Streptomycetales; family Streptomycetaceae; genus Streptomyces; species Streptomyces sporangiiformans. The sequence continues at coordinate 17,793 of NZ_VCHX02000162.1, read as the reverse complement.
CTGGGCAAGCCGACCGGGCCCGAGATCCACGCACGGGCCCGGCTCCTCGATGGTGCGGAGGACCGGCACGCGGCGAAGCTGCTGCGCCACAAGTACCCGTTCCTGCATCGCGTCCTGGTACCGCTCAGTCACAAGATCATGGGCACGTCGACGCTGCACTACGAGGTGCGCGCGCGAAGCGAATGAACGGGCAGCCTGAGGGTGCCCTCCGCCGCGAGGGCCGCACGGCCGGTGACGGACGGGACGTCGTCCGCGAACGTGACCTGGATCCGCGAGGGCCGGTCGAGGGCATGCCCCTGCGCGATGGTGACCCGGTCGCCGACGGCCGGCCCGTGACGACGGAGGAGGCACGCCAACGGCCCCGCGGCGCTCCCCGTCGCCGGATCCTCGGTGATCCCCGCGACCGGGTTGACGAACCGCGCGTGCACATCGGCGCCCGGTTCGGCGGGGTCGAGCGCGTACAGGTAGACGCCCTGGCCGCCGACCCCGGGCAGCAGCGCACGCAGCCGCGCGGCGTCGGGGGCCGCGGCGTCCACGGCGGCCCGGCCGCGCAGGCCGACCAGCAGATGCGCGGCGCCGGTCGAGACGACCTGCGCCACGGGCAGCCCGCCGCCTGCTCCGATGCCTCCTCCGCCGGCCCCGCGATCCCCTCCGCCGGCGCCGAGGTCCTCGTCGTCGACTCCGAGCGCACGGGCGAGTGCGGTCCGGTCGGTCAGCTCCTGCCCGTACTCGGCGGCGCGCTGCCGCAGGGTGACGTCGACGAGCCCGTCCGGTCCACCCGCGATACCGACCTCCAGCACCTCGGAACCGAGCTGCTGGTGCCAGGGCCTGTCTTCACGGTGCCCGAGCCGTCCGATGGCGGCCAGCCACCACCAGGCGCCGAGGGCGTTGTGGCCGGCGCCGAACACCTCCACGCCCGCCGCGGTGAACGACCGCAGCCGCCAGTCCGCCCCCGGCCGGGTGGGGGAGAGCAGAAACGTCGTCTCGGCCTGGTTGAACTCGCGGGCGATGCGGGGCATCAGCTCCTGCGGCAGCTCGTCGGCGTCCGGTACGAGGGCCAGGGGGTTGCCCTGCAGCGGCTCGTCGCTGAAGACGTCCACCAGGGCATAGGGGACACAGTGGGCCATGCTCGGCTCCTGTCGGGTGCGCAGCGGGTCACAACGGGCGTCGAGGCTACGGCCCGCACCCCGCCCGGCCCCAGGGTTTCCCCGTTCGCAGGCGCCCCATGGAGAGGGGAACCAACGGTAGTTTCGCGGGATGACCGATGAATCCACTGCGGCGCTGGACGAACTGGACTGGTCGATCCTGGAAGAGCTGCAACAGGACGCCCGCCTGTCGTACGCCGAGCTGGCCCGCCGCGTCGCGCTGAGCCCCTCGGCCGTGACCGAGCGGGTCCGCCGGCTGGAGAGCCTGAGGGTGATCACCGGGTACCACGCGGCGGTCGATCCGTCCCGCGTCGGCCTCGGCATCCAGGCCGTCGTACGGCTGAAGTACCCCGGTACGGCCCATCAGCCGCTGCGCCGGCTCATCTCCGACCAGCCCGAGATCCTCCAGTGCCACCGCGTCACCGGAGACGAGTGCTACGTCCTGCGGCTTGCCGCCCGCGACGTCACCCACCTCGAGCAGGTGGTCGACCAGCTGGCCCGGCTCGGCTCCCTGACCACGAGCGTCGTCTACTCGACACTCCTGCCACGCCGGACGGTCACGCGCCCTGAGGCCGCCTCGCTCGCCGACGGCGTGCGCGCATCCGAGACCAGTGACTAGCCGCGTCGGAACAGGCGCTTGAACCCGAGGACGACGGCGAGCCCGACGGCGAGAGCGATGGCGCCCACCTTGAGGTTGCCGTTGGCGCCGTCCCCGTTGTCGCCATCTCCGTCGGCCGCCGAACCACCGCCCGCCGAGGAGGAGTTGTCTCCCTCATCCCCGCCACCGCCCGGCACGCTGCCGGGCTCCACGGAGCTCTCCTCCCCCTCGCTCCCGTACAGCAGCGTGGATCCGTCGGGGGTGTAGGTCATCGACTCGCCCTGCCCCTGGAGCGGCACGCTCAGCCGCCCCTCCTTCTTCGGCTTCCCGCCGTTCCAGTCGTACGCGGCCCCGCCGAAGTAGCCGCGTACGGCGAGCTGTTTGCCGTTCGGGGAGAAGGCGCCGTCGGTGACCCAGAGGTCGATGTCGCCGATGCGCTTGAAGACGTTGGTGCCCTTGGCGCTGAGCGTCGCGGGCTGCTCGTACAGCCCGCCGCCGTCCTCGTTCTTCGAGACGATGTAGACCTTGCCGGTCTTCGGATGCACCATCATCGCCTCCGCGTCGCGGGCCCCGTCCGCGTACTTCACGACGTACTGCGTCGCGCGGACGGTCTGGTCCTTCAGCTCCTTCGGCTCGGGCAGCTCGTAGATCCACACGTAGGACCATGCGCCACCCAGATTGTCCCCTATGTCACCGACGTAGAGGTGACCGTCGGGTCCGACGGAGACGGCTTCCACGTCCCGGGGGGAGCCCACGCCCGCCATGGTGATCGTCGCGACGGTGTCACCGGTCCGGCTGTCGACGGCGTAGAGGAAGGCACCGTCGTCGCTGTCGTTGTGGGTCCAGTAGATGCCCGGGTGGGCGCGGGAGGCGGCGAGCCCGCTGGACTCGGTGATCCTCGAGTCCTTGATCGTGAACCCCTCCGAGCCCTCCGATCCCTCGTCGGCAGCGGCGAGGGCGGGCGCGGGCGCGCCCAGCGCGACGGCGGCGAGCAGGGCTCCGGCGAGGAACGACAGCGAACGGCGCATGGCCCCAAGCCTGCCATCCCCGCCCGGCGTTCACGCCGCGTGGCCATCCTCACACGCCGACCCCCACGGTGAGCGACGACGATCGACGATGATGAGCGGATGCTCAGGTTCATGCCCGTCGGCGATTCCCAGACCATCGGAAGCGCGGGCGAACACACGTGGCGTTACCGGATGTGGCAGCACCTGCGCACGACGTACGGCGGCCCGTTCCGCATCGTCGGCCCGCGCGAGACGCTCTACGACAAGGCGACGGACGCCCCCGACTCGTACGAGTACGCCGACCCGGACTTCCCCCGCGGCCACCTCGCCGGCTGGGGCGAGGGCTGGTTCCACCTCGCCCCGCAGATCGCCGAAGCGGTACGCACGCAGCGGGCGGACGTCCTCCTGGTCTCCCTCGGCCTGATCGACCTGGGCTTCTACACGGACGCGGACGGGACGGCGGCGAACGCCCGCGCCTTCATCTCCGAGGCCCGCTCGGCCAACCCTCGCGTGGCGATGGTCCTCCTCCCGGTGATCCCGAACGTACGGGCGCACACGGACGCCCCCTTCGCCGCCGAGGTCGCCCGCTTCAACGAGCTGCTGGCGAAGGTGGCGGCGGACCTGGACGAGCCCCGCTCCCCGCTTCTCCTCACATCACCCCCACCGTCGTACGACGTCCACCTCGACACCTACGACGGCACCCACCCGAACGCCTCCGGCGAACACAAGCTCGCGGCAGCCTTCGCAGACGCGATGCACCAGGCCTGGGACTTGGGCGAGCCCTACGCCCACGGCTCCCCGTAGGACCTGATCATCGCGCACACCAACACCCTTGACCTCAACCAAACTTGAGCTCCTACGGTCACCCAACGGAGTCCCTCACCCAACCGCACTGGTGGACTCTCAACCACGTCGCCGCCGCCCCGGCCCGCTGGACCCGGGCCGAACTCACCGCCAGGCTCACCCGGTACGACGATCTCGGCATCGACTTCGCCGACGTGTACGACGACCTGCTGAAGCGCGGCTGGATGACGCAGGACGCCGCCGGAACCCTGACCCTCACCACGGAGGGAGAGTCCGGCCGCCTCCGCGCCAGGGAACGCAACGCCCGGGCCCACCAGCAGATGCACCAGGGCATCACCGAGGAGCAGTACGTGGCCGCTCTCAACGTCCTCCGCCAAGTGATCGCCAACCTCGGCGGCGACAGCGACCTGCCCGAGTAGTTCCGACAGCGCTGGACCTCTCAGCGACTATGCGGGCGAATCTCCAGCAGAGCTTCCTGCCTGTAGGTGTCCAGGCCGTGGTGGCCCTGGTCAGCGCCATTCGGCGGGAATGTTGGCAATCTGCTTCAGCAAGTCCCAGTCAGCCGGCTTTCGCTTCGGGTCGTGCCACTGAGCGCCATGGCCGACCCAGTAGCCCCGAAGCTCGCGGACCTGCGTCAGGGTGTCGTCGCCGATGCCGGACTCGTTGTAACAGCACTCACAAATGACGTACTGAGGGACGCCGTACTCATTGAAGAGCACCTCGCCGTCATCCAGCCCGCAGATCCGGCAAGCGGTCTCGGCTCTGTCTTCCATGGCTACAGACTAACGAGGCGGCCACCTTCGCTTCCGTCGCGCACACTTCCCGTGCGAGTGCCGCAGGTGGGGTGTTGCCTAGAGCGCACTCCACCCCGTTGGCTATGAGCCATGAAGTACACGCAGCTCGGACGCACAGGACTCAAGGTCAGCCGACTCGTCCTCGGGACCATGAACTTCGGTCCGCAGACCGACGAAGCGGACAGTCACGCGATCATGGACGCGGCACTGGACGCGGGGATCAACTACTTCGACACCGCCAACGTGTACGGCTGGGGCGAGAACAAGGGCCGTACGGAGTCGATCATCGGAAGCTGGTTCGCCCAGGGCGGCGAGCGGCGGGACAAGACCGTGCTGGCCACCAAGGTGTACGGGAACATGGCCGCCGACGGTGACGCCTGGCCGAACCACGACAAGCTCTCCGCGGTCAACATCCGGCGGGCGGTCGACGCCAGCCTGAAGCGGCTGCAGACCGACTACATCGACATCTACCAGTTCCACCACATCGACCGTGCCACTCCCTTCGAGGAGATCTGGCAGGCCATCGACGTGCTGGTGCAGCAGGGGAAGATCCTCTACGCCGGGTCCAGCAACTTCCCCGGGTACAAGATCGCCCAGGCCAACGAGATCGCCGCCCGCCGGGGCGGCACCATCGGTCTCGTCAGCGAGCAGTGCCTCTACAACCTCGCCGAGCGCCGCGCCGAGATGGAGGTCATTCCGGCCGCGCAGGAGTACGGGCTGGGGGTCATCCCATGGTCCCCGCTGCACGGCGGGCTGCTGGGCGGCGTCATCAAGAAGGAGGTCCAGGGCGGGCGCCGGGCGAGCGGCCGGTCCGCCGACGCGCTCGCCAACACGGCCGTGCGCGCCCAGGTCCAGGCGTACGAGGACCTGCTGGACAAGCACGGGATCGAGCCCGGCGAGGCCGCCCTGGCCTGGCTGCTGACCCGGCCGGGGGTCACGGGACCGATCGTCGGGCCGCGCACCGCCGAGCAGCTCGACTCCGCCGTACGGGCGGCCGAGCTGGAGTTGTCGGAGGAGCTCCTGGCGTCCCTGGACGAGATCTTCCCGGGGCCGGGGCCGTCTCCGGAAGCCTTCGCCTGGTAGGGAGCACGGCTGCCCCGGCGATGGCTGCCGGCTACTTGCCGAGTGCCGCCGCCAGCGCCACCACCAGGAACATCAGCACGAGCACACCGGCCATGATCCGGTTACGGGTCTTCGGGTCCACGTGGTCGAGCGTAACCGCCTACTCCTCGGCTCCCGCGCCCGGGCCGAGGGGTAGGCGGACCAGCGTCTCGTAGCGGGGCTGTTCGCCCGGTACCCCCGATCCGGGGAGGTTGCTGCGGACGAGGTGCAGTGCGTCGACGGACCAGGTTCGGCCGGCGAAGGCGTTCAGCAGGGAGACGTACGGCGCGAAGTCCGCCCGCTCGCGGGCGCGGGCCAGCGTGAGGTGCGGGTGGAAACCGTGGTGCCCGCGATCCCCGCGGTCACCCGTCACGCCCGCCTTCCGGCCCGCCGCCTCGGCGCGGTCCGCGAGCAGCCGCATCGTACGGAGCTCACCCGTCGCGCCCACCCACAGCGCCCGGCCCCCGAACCGGCCTCCGCCCCGCAACGCCAGCTCGAACGGATCCGTCCGGCGGGCCGCCCGCTCCAGCCGGGCCGACAGATCCGGTACGAGCTCGTCGGCGACCTCTCCGTAGAACGCGAGCGTGAAGTGCCACCCGGGGTGCCCGGTCCAGCGGAGCTGCTCGGCTCCGGGCAGCTTCCTCAACTCGGCCACCGCCGAGGCGAGTTCGGCGGTCGCATCCTCCGGTGGCAGCACGGCGGCGAAGAGTCTCATGGGGCCAGTCTCCCTGCCGTGCGCCTTCACGCCCGAGCGTGTCCTGGTCACCGTGCGTATCGTTGTACTGCGCGGCTGCGCTCGTCCGAGCGGCAGCCGGGGAGGAGCGCCACGATGACCGTCCTTGAAGACAGGATCGAGATGGCCGAGAGCAGCGACGACCTCACGCTCGACGCGATGTTCGAGTGGCTGGAGAAGATGCCCATCCCCGAGGGAACCAAGGCTGAGATCGTCGGGGGGAACATCTTCATGTCGCCGCAGCGCCGCACGCACTGGCGGATCATCTTGAACATCCTCAAACAGCTGTGGGCCCGGTACCCGGAGGAGTGCCTGATGTCCGATGTCCGCATCGACTTCCCCGGGCATCTCAACGGGTTCGCGGCCGACGTGGCGGCCCTCGTGGAGGGTTTCGAGCCGGACGACAAGGGCCGCTTGCGGTATCAGGACGTCGAGTTCGTCGCCGAGGTCATCTCCAAGGACACCGGCCGCAACGACTACGAGCCGAAGAAGGATGCGTACGCCGCCGCCGGGGTGCCGGTGTACCTGATCGTGGATCCGTACACCGGCCAGTGGCATCTGCACACGCTGCCGAAGGACGGCGCGTACCGGGGCGTCCTCAGCCTCGACTTCGGTGACGAGATCGATCTGTCCGGGACGACCGTCGGCCTCGTCCTCAAGACCGACGAGTTCCCCCGCGACTGAGTCCGCGCTCCGGCCCGGCCGCCGCTGCTCCCCCCGACGGCGGACGCCCGAGGCGACGCCCTACGCCACCGTCGCCAGCTCCGGCTCCCGCTCCTCCTCCCGCGGGACGAACCGGACCCGCGGGTGGCCGTGGTTCCAGCCGACCGACAGGCGCAGGCCGCCGACGCGGGCCAGGACCAGCCCCACCGTCGCCGCGGCCAGCGCCGAGACGAGGCCTCCGAACGCGAAGCCCATACGGGCACCGAAGGTGTCGGTGACCCAGCCGACGAGGGGCGCCCCCAGCGGCGTACCGCCGACGAAGACCATCATGAACAGGCTCATGACGCGGCCGCGCATGGCGGGGTCGGTGGCCAGCTGGACGCTGGCGTTGGCGGTCGTGTTGACCGTCAGGGCGGCCATGCCGATGGGGATCAGCAGGAAGGCGAAGAGCCAGTAGGACGGGGACAGAGCGGCCGCGATCTCCAGTACGCCGAACACGGCCGCCGAACCCACCAGGAACCGCAGACGGACCGAGGCCCGGCGGGCCGAGAGCAGGGCTCCGGCGACCGAGCCGACCGCCATCAGCGTGTTGAGCAGGCCGTACGTCCCGGCGCCCGCGTGGTAGACCTCGTCGGCGAACGCGGTGAGCCAGATCGGGAAGTTGTAGCCGAACGTGCCGACGAACCCGATGAGCACGATCGGCCAGATCAGCTCCGGCCGGGCGGCGACATAGCGCAGCCCTTCCCGCAACTGGCCCTTGCCGCGCGGCGTCCGCTCCACCTTGTACAGCTCGCTCGGGCGCATGAGGAGCAGACCGGTGATGGGCGCCAGGAAGGCGAGACCGTTGATGAGGAACGCCCAGCCACTGCCCACGGTCGAGATCAGAACGCCGGCGACGGCGGGGCCGATGAGGCGGGCGGAGTTGAAGTTGGCCGAGTTGAGGCTGACGGCGTTGCGCAGCTGGTCCGGGCCGACCATCTCGGAGACGAAGGTCTGCCGGGTCGGGTTGTCGACGACGGTGACCATGCCGAGCAGGAACGCGATCAGGTAGACGTGCCAGACCTGCACCTGCCCGGAGAGGGTGAGGACGGCGAGCGCGAGACCGCACAGGCCCAGCGCGCCCTGGGTGAAGAACAGCATCCGGCGCTTGGGGTAGCGGTCGGCGATGACACCGCCGTACAGGCCGAAGAGCAGCATCGGCAGGAACTGCAGCGCGGTCGTGATGCCGACCGCGGCCGAGGAGCCGGTCAGGCTCAGCACCAGCCAGTCCTGCGTGATGCGGGACATCCAGGTGCCGGTGTTGGAGACGAGGCCGCCGGTGGCGAAGAGCCGGTAGTTCCGGATCCGCAGCGAGCTGAACGTCGACGACTTCTCGGGGGAGGCAGGCGACGCGGAGGAATCCGGGGCCGTGGAGGAAGCGGCGGAAGCGGCGGAAGCAGGGGACGTGGAGGATGCAGGGGACGTGGAGGATGCAGGGGACGTGGAGGATGCAGGGGTGGAAAGGGCGTCGGGGGAATCGGGGTCGTTCGGTCCGGGGGCGGAAGCTGCTCCGGGTCCCGTACTCAATCGGGTCGCCTCCTTTGGCGAGAGGTGCGGCCCGCGGGGTCTCCGTTGAGCGTGGCGGTGGGAGACGGGCGGGCGCGTACGGCTACAGGTGCGCGAGTTTCTCGAGGACGGGGGCGGCCTCGCGCAGCTTGGCCCACTCGTCCTCGTCGAGGCCGTCGACCAGGTCTGCCAGCCACGCGTTCCGCTTGCGGCGGCTCTCCTCGAGCATCGCCTCGGCGCGCTCGGTCTGCGCGACCACCTTCTGGCGCCGGTCCTCGGGATGCGGCTCCAGACTGACCAGACCCTTGGCTTCGAGAAGCGCGACGATGCGGGTCATCGAGGGCGGCTGCACATGTTCCTTGCGGGCGAGCTCGCCCGGCGTGGCGGTGCCGCAGCGGGCGAGGGTGCCGAGCACCGACATCTCGGTCGGACTCAGCGACTCGTCGACCCGCTGGTGCTTGAGTCGGCGGGACAGCCGCATCACGGCGGATCGCAGGGCGTTCACGGCGGCAGCGTCGTCGCCATGGGTCAGGTCAACCATGTTCTTTAGCGTAACTCATTACCCTACCTAAAGACCAACTGAATGCTCACCCGTCGCCCGTGACCCCGGCCACTCCACCCCCCGGTCACCCGTTTGAGTGAGTCCGCTCCGAAAAGTGACGCATGGTCCTGCCGGTGGCGGCGACCCTCGTAGGCATGGGGACCAGCGTGCTGAGCCTGCGGATGGACGGGGAGCTGCTCGACCGGCTCCGGGACCGTGCGGCGAAACGGGGGATGAGCGTCCAGGACTATGTGATCCGGACGCTCTCTCGCGACGACTTCGACGAGCGGTTCCGTACGGCGGTCGAGGAGACGGAGAAGTTCTACGGGGCCGACGCGGACGCCTGCGCCGCGCCTTCACGGCTTTCGCAGCCTTCGCACACGAGGACCGTACGGACCTCGGGAGGAACACGCGGAACTCCCTCGTAAGCTGTGCACATGGCGAAGTGGACCCCCAGGCACGAGGCACCGGAACCCCTTGAGGGTCCCGTCGTCGCCACCATCACAGGCGGCACGATCCTCTGGTTCGTCCTCTTCGTGGCGCAGCTGCCCTTCTACGGCTGGTTCGACGACCACGGGCATCTGTGGTGGCTGTGGACCTGCCTGGCCGGCGCCGGTCTCGGCCTGATCGGTATCTGGTACGTACGGAGGCGGGACGCGGCGATCAAGAGGGACGCGGCGGCGAAGGCGGACGGCCGCGACGGCCCTCCGAACACCGCCCACGAGATGACGGATCCGGTCACCGACTAGCTCCCGGTACGGAACGACCACTTCCGATCAGCCTCGTACAACCACGGCATCACACCACGTCCTACCCTGGTCGGACTTTGCCGCACTCGGCATGTGGAGCCCCATATCCCCCCGTACCGTCGACTGCATGACGCACATCGACGCGGGCGCCGAACTCGATCCTGTGCATCCGGCCTCCGGCCCCGTCAGGCGGGCGAGAGGCCTTACCGCTGCCGAGGTCGCCGAGCGCGTTGCCCGGGGCGAGGTCAACGACGTACCCGTGCGCAGCAGCCGCTCCACGGTCGACATCGTCCGCGCGAACGTCTTCACGCGGTTCAACGCGATCATCGGTGTGCTCTGGCTGATCACACTGGCCGTCGCGCCGATCCAGGACAGCCTGTTCGGCTTCGTGATCCTCGCGAACACGGGCATCGGCATCATCCAGGAGCTGCGCGCGAAGAGGACCCTGGACTCGCTGGCGGTGATCGGCGAGGCGCGGCCTACCGTCCGCAGAGACGGGGTCGCGACCGAGGTCAGCACCTCCGCGATCGTACTGGCGGACGTGATCGAGATCGGGCCGGGCGACAAGATCGTCGTGGACGGCGAGTGCGTCGAGACCGACGGACTGGAGATCGACGAATCGCTGCTCACCGGTGAGGCGGACCCGGTCGTCAAGCAGCCCGGCGACCAGGTCATGTCGGGCAGCTTCGTGGTGGCCGGCGGCGGCGCGTTCACCGCCACGAAGGTGGGGCGCGAGGCGTACGCGGCGCAGCTCGCCGAGGAGGCCAGCCGCTTCACGCTGGTCCATTCCGAGCTGCGCAGCGGCATCTCCACGATCCTCAAGTACGTGACGTGGATGATGATCCCGACCGCCATCGGCTTGATCATCAGCCAGCTCGTCGTCAAGGAGAACGACTTCAAGGACTCCGTGGCGCGGACCGCGGGCGGCATCGTGCCGATGGTCCCCGAGGGCCTCGTCCTCCTGACGTCCGTCGCCTTCGCGATCGGGGTCATCCGGCTCGGCCGGAAACAGTGCCTGGTGCAGGAGCTGCCGGCCATCGAGGGCCTCGCCCGCGTCGACACCGTCTGCCTCGACAAGACGGGCACGCTCACCGAGGGCGGCGTGGACGTCACCGAGGTGCGGTCCTTGAACGGCCATGACGAGACGTACGTCCGCAAGGTCCTCGGCGCGCTCGGCGCCTCGGACCCGCGGCCCAACGCCTCGCTGCAGGCGGTCATCGACGCCTACCCGGACAGCGGGGACTGGGGGTGCGAGCAGGCCCTGCCGTTTTCCTCGGCACGCAAGTACAGCGGGGCTTCCTTCACCGAGGGAAACGGCGAGTCGAGTACGTGGCTGCTCGGCGCGCCCGACGTGCTGCTGCCCGCCGAGGACCCGGCGCTCGCCGAGACCGAGCGGCTCAACGAGGACGGGCAGCGGGTGCTGCTGCTGGCCCGGGCCGTCAAGGATCTCGACGACCCGGGGGTCCAGGACGGCGCCCGGCCCGCCGCGCTCGTCGTCCTGGAGCAGCGGCTGCGCCCGGACGCGGCCGACACGTTGCGGTACTTCGAGGAGCAGAACGTACAGGCCAAGGTGCTCTCCGGCGACAACGCGGTCTCGGTGGGCGCGGTGGCCGGGAAGCTGGGGCTCACCGGGAGCGTCATGGACGCCCGCCGGCTCCCCGGCGAGCGGGAGAAGATGGCGAAGGCGCTCGACGCGAGCACGGTGTTCGGCCGGGTCAGCCCGCAGCAGAAGCGGGACATGGTGGGCGCGCTCCAGTCGAACGGGCACACGGTGGCGATGACGGGCGACGGCGTGAACGACGTGCTGGCCCTGAAGGACGCGGACATCGGTGTCTCGATGGGCTCGGGCTCGGAGGCCACCCGGGCGGTGGCGCAGATCGTGCTGCTCAACAACAGCTTCGCGACGCTGCCGTCGGTGGTCGCGGAGGGCCGCCGGGTGATCGGCAACATCACGCGGGTCGCGACCCTCTTCCTCGTCAAGACGGTCTACTCGGTGCTGCTGGCCCTCCTGGTCGTGGTCTCCCAGGTCGAATACCCGTTCCTGCCCCGGCACGTGACCCTGCTTGGCACCCTCACGATCGGCGTCCCGGCCTTCTTCCTGGCCCTGGCCCCCAACAAGGAACGGGCTCGACCCCACTTCGTCCGCAGGGTCATGCGGTACGCGATCCCCGGGGGCGTCGTCGCGGGGCTGGCCACCTTCGCCACGTATCTGATCGCCCGTGAGCACTACACCGGGCGCGAGGCGTTGGACGCGGAGACGAGTGCCGCGACGCTGACGCTTTTCCTGATCTCCCTGTGGGTGCTGGCGATCATCGCCCGGCCCTACACCTGGTGGCGCATCGGCCTGGTCGCGGCGATGGGCGCGGGCTTCCTGATCGTCCTGGTCGTGCCGTGGCTCCAGGAGTTCTTCGCACTGAAGCTGGTGGGGACGACGATGCCGTGGAGCGCGGTGGGCATCGCGGTGGTCGCGGCGGCCACCCTGGAGTTGGTGTGGAGGTGGGTGGGCCGCCGCGATGTGCCCCGCGGGAAGGCGGTTACTGCACGTCGATGAAGTCGCCCGTGGCCTTGACGGCCGGGGTGGTCGAGGTGCCCGCGAAGACGTAGCGGAAGTAGCCGTCCTGGGCGGCCTTGACGGTGGTCTTCAGGGCGCCGCCGGAGCCCGACTTGACCGTCTTGACGTCCGTGTAGGTGGTCGTGCCCTTCTTCTTGAACTGGAGCTTCACGGCCTGGTCGGTGTAGCCCGCGTACTTCTCGGTCTCCCAGTTGGCGCGGGTCAGCTTGCCGGTGATCGTGATGGTCTTGTCCTTCTTGACCGGCTCCGGGGCGGCGTTCACGGTCAGCTTCGACGCGCGCTGGATCTTGAAGCCCTTGACGTTGTCCTGCTGGACGTAGTCGCCGTCGGTGCCCTGGGCGAGCGCCCAGACCTTCCAGCCGCCGGCCAGCGCGTTGACGAGATCGGTGTTCGCCTTGACGGTGTAGGACGACGTGCAGGTCGACGTCGTGGCACTGACCTCGGTGCAGACGGACCTGCCGTCGCCCGAGTCGGCCACGGCGCCGCCGTCGAGGTTGTCGAAGTCCGGCCCGTGCCACAGGATCGCCTGCGCCCAGTCGATGCCGGAGTCGTCTGTCGCGGTGAAGCTGACCGTGAAGGTCTTCCTGGTGGTGGTACCGAGGACGACTTCCTTGCCGCCGTTCACGACGACGTTCGAGATCTCGGTGTCGCCGATGACCGTGTCGAGAGGGCCGTTCGCCGCGAAGGACTCCGCGGTCCTGGCGACCGAAGCGGTGCTGGGCTCGTCACCGGCGTGGGCGGCCGGGACGACGACGACGGAAAGGGCCAGGGCCCCGGTTACGGCGGCCAGGGTGGCACGCATGCGCATGTGTTCCCCACGTGGAAAGGGGTCCCGCGGCACAACGCTGTCACGCGGGACCCAGTTGGTCTGAGAGAAGCCGGTCGGCTGGTCTGAAGCCAGTCGGCTCGTGTTCAGATCCACGAAGTGGGGGAAAGGTTGTACGAGTTGTAAAGGTATTGGTCAGATGTTGTTCAGATCACATCTACTTACCTCTCCGGCCTCGCTCGCCCGGGCGGCCGGTCACTGCACGTCGACGAAGTCGCCCGTGGCCTTGACGGCCGGGGTGGTCGAGGTACCCGCGAAGTTGTAGCGGTAGTAGCCGTCGTAGGACGCCGTGACCGTGGTCTTCAGGCTGCCCGTCGAGGACGAGGTGACCGTCTTGACGTCCGTGTAGGTGGTCGTGCCCTTCTTCTTGTACTGGAGCTTCACGGGCTGGCTGGTGTAGCCCGCGTACTTGTGCGTGTTCCAGTTGGCGCGGGTCAGGGCGCCGGTGACCGTGATGGTCCTGCCCTTCTTCACGGGCTCCGGGGCGGCGTTGACCGTCAGCTTGGAGTAACGCTGGAGCCTGGTGGAGGCGAGGGCGTCCTGCTCGGCGTAACCGACCTTGGTGACGTCGAAGGTCTCGCCGGCCGGGTCCTGGCCGTTGAAGGCGATCGCGTGGCCGAGGGCCTTCCAGGAGGTGGCGTCCGTGTTGTCCAGTCCGATGCCCGGGTAGACGTCGATGGTGCCCTTGCAGGTGGCGACGGTGGTGGAGACCGGCGTGCAGGCGGGGAGGTCGTCGCCGTAGAGGGTGTTGTCGGGCTCTCCGTAGGAGCCGCGGTAGATCGCGACGTCCAGGATGAAGTCGTCGGCAAGGATGTCGACGTCGGCGCCGTGCGTCACGGTGAAGGTCGTCGGGACGGTGACCTGCTTGCTGGTGCCCGCCACGATCGGCTTGCCACCGTTGACCTTCACGTCCGAGAAGGCGAGGTCGAGGGCGTACGGGGCGTCGTCCTCGACGACCACGCGCGCGGAGGGCTGGTCGTAGGTGGCCCCGGCGGACCGGGCGGCTTCCCTCACTTTCGCCACGTCCGCGCGGGAGGCGGTGGAGTCGTCGGCCTGTGCGGCCGGAACGGCGAGGGCGGAGAGAGCCAGGGCGCCGGTGACGGCGGCCACGGTGGCACGTATGCGCATGCGTTCCCCTGATGGAGAAAGGGGCGCCCACGGTAAGCGGCTTCACGTGGGGCCCGAGTGATCGTGGGGTCTATTGACCCGTTGATCAGATCTCTTTCAGGGGGCATTGGTTGCGCGGGTGGTGAAGTTCGCGTGCGCTTGTGATCAAGGTCACAAGACTCCGACAACACCACCCACGCACCACACAGCACGTACCTCAGTCGAACCAGCGGTCTCGCGCCAACTCCTCGGTCCTGGACGGGTCTTCGAGCAGCGCGGCGACCTCGAAACGGCGCGGCCACTGTCCGGCCGCCCAGGCGAGGCCGGCCGCGACGCCCTCCAGGGTGGCGGCGTGCAGCACGCCGTCACGCGTACGGCGCCAGTCGATCTCGACGCCGTCGACGAAGAGTTCCTCGTGCTCGACGTACGTCTCGGGCGTCGTCGGTCCCAGCAGGACGCGGACGGAATCGGGAACCTCGTGCTCGACGCCCTCGCTGGTGACCTCGCCGGTCACCGACTCGCTGAGGCGCCGCACTTGGAACAGTTCGGCGAGGTCGGCGGCGCGTGACGGCCGTACGGGCAGCAGCGGGACGCCGGCCGTGAACGGCAGCAGGTCCGGCGAGTCGACGACCACGGCGTCGGCCGCGTCCACCACCGTCACCTGCCCGTCGACGACCGCGCGCACCTCGTCCGGCAGGGTCACCTGCTCCGGGTCCAGGTCGGCCAAGGCGCCGTAGAGGGCGTGCAGTTGGGTCGTGGAGACGGGACGGTCGGGGTCGGCCAGGCGGTCGAGGAGCTCGGCCGCGCCACCGGGTTCGTCGAGAAGCGCCGCGACCGAGGTGCGCACCCCGAGGGCCCGCAGCACCTGCTCGTCCTCGAACCCGGTCGCGTCGGCGGCGTCGTACAGGCCGTGCAGCAGCGGATCGCCGCCCGCGGCGCGCAGCCCCGCCGGACGGCGGCCGTCGAGCACCGGGTTCCCGCGCAACCACCAAGCGGTGTAGGACCGGACGATCTCGTGCGTCCCGTCCGGCAGCAGCACGCGGACCGGCTGGGTGAGGGCGTCACGCAGGGGCGGACGCGAGAGCAGCGCCAGGGCCTGCGGCCAGCGGTCGTCGTCGACCAGATCGAGATCCCGTACGGAGACGATCTCGGTGGCGACCGGCGGAACCGGCGTTTCGGGCAGCCGGTCGAGGACGTCCTCGCACCACACGTCGACGGCGTCGAGCAGCCCGACGTCGTCGGGCTCGGCGAAGTCGCCCTCGTGCGGCTCCAGTTCGTCCGGGTCGAGGACGACATCGGTGGCGCGTACGAGAGCGAAGTTCGCCAGCACGCCACAGGCGGCCAGCGGCTGCTCGCCCCACCGCTCGGCCAGTTCCCCGTCCACGGCGGCGAGTTCGTCCTCCCGCATCACCTGGGCGAAAGGGCTGCCGGGCAGGACCAGTTCGCCGGCCGGGGCGAGTTCACCCTCCTCGTCGGGGAGGGCGAGGGCGCCGAGCCAGGGTTCGTCACCGGGTTCGAGGCCGGCGTCGCGGACGAGGGCGAGGACGGTGTCGGCCAGCTCTTCGGCGTCCGGGGCGTCCTCGTCCCAGCCGCCGTCGTCGAGGGAGGCGGCGACAGCGGCGCGTACCTGGGGGGTGGTGAGGACGGCGCGTGGCGTGGCGGCCAGGGCGCCGAGCTTCTCCAGGAGAGGATGGGCGGCGTCGGGGTGGGCGACTTTGAGGCCGAGGCGGGCGAGGGCGTGAGGAGCCGCTCCGGTGGCGTCGGGAGCGCTCCGGGTGCCGTCGGCGGTCGCCTGGATGCCGTCGCCGGTGGGCAGCAGGATCTGGCGGGGGCCGATCGTCGTACGCCCATCCGCCAGCGGCACCGGAAGCCCCGACAGCCGGTCCGGGTCGACGCCGGCCAGGCTGTCGTACAGCCGTCGCCACCAGCCCGGTTCCTTCTCCAGGCCGGCGAGCCGGTCGATGGCCTCGGTCAGCGGCACGCGCTCGACACCCAGCGTCCGCAGTTCCACCCGGCGTTCCAGCCCGGCGGGCAGCAGGCAGGGCAGCACCTCGGCGAGCACGCGTACGGTCTCGGCCCCGGCACCCTCGACGACCTCGGCGTCGCGGGGGCGGAGGGCTTCGGGCAGGTCGGCGTCCTCGCCCGGCGGGGCGGCCGGTGGCAGGAAGGCGGTTCGCGGCAGCCGGTCCAGGATCGCCTTGCGCAGCGCACCGTCCAGCTCGCCCTTGCCGAGCGGGCCGGGCACGAGGTCGATGATCCCGGTCCGCACCGGACGCCATGCGGCGAGCAGTTCGGTGTACGCGTCGGCCGCGCGCTCGACGATCAGGTCGGTCAGCGGCCCGGGGGCGGCATGGCGGCGGGTCGAGTCGAGGGGCAGGGAGGCGATGAGGAGAGCCGGTACGCCGAGGGGGTCGTCGCTGGGCGTGGGCGCGTGGACGACGGGGCTGGTGCGGGGGCGGGCCGGGGCGCCGTCGGCGTCGACGGGGACGGCCCAGGTGACGGACCAGTGCGGGCGCAGACGCTCCTCGACGGGGCGGTCGGCGAGGAGGGCGGGGTCGAGGGAGCCGAGCGCGGAAACGGTCCGCCAGCGGGTCGTACCGTCACGGGAGTCCTCGACCGTGACGATGTGCTCCCCGTTCTCCCCGTTCTCTCCTGCGCCACCCCCTTCGTGCCGGAGCCGGAGCGTGCGAACCGTGTCGCCGCTCTCCACGACGACCTCCTCCAGGCCGGGCAGGGCGAGGAGCAGCGCGTCGTCGATCGAGTCGAGGAGACGCTCGGCGAGGTCCTGGGCGGCCGGGTCGCGCAGGGGAAGGATCACGGCGGTGTCGTACGGGTCCGGGGCGCGGCCCTCGGCGGCGAACGGCAGCCGGAGCAGGGGCACATGGCCGTCCCTGCGACGGAGCTCGTCGCCCAGGCCGGGGCTGTGGCGCGCGGTGTCCGTGGCGAGGTCGCGGGCCTCGGCGAGGGACCAGCGGACGCCGCCGTGGCGGCCTAGGAGGGCGGGTTCGTCGGTCACGGAGAGCACGGCGGCGAAGCCGACGCCGAACCGGCCGACCGTGCCCTCGCTGTCTTCTCGTTTCGCGGAGGCGCGGAGGGTGGACAGCGACTCGACGCCGGCGGCGTCGAGGGGGGCGCCGGTGTTGGCGGCGACGAGGGCGCCGCCGCGGAGGGTGAGCCGCAGACGGCCCGGTACGCCGGCGCGGGCGGCGGCGTCGGCGGCGTTCTGCGCGAGTTCGACGACGAGGCGGTCGCGGTAGCCGCCGAGGACGAGCTCCTCCTCGGCGTTCGCGTCCTCGCGGAACCGCGCCGGGCTGGCCGCCCAGGCGTCCAGTACCCCTCGCCGCAGGCGCGCCGTCCCGAACGGGTCCGCACCCTCGGCTGCCGGCCGCACGAACTTGCTCACGGTTCAGTCTCCTTCTCCAGGTGTACGGCCGCACGCGGTACCGGTCGCGGCACGAAGGTACCTCGTACCTCCGGCGGTTGGGCGGGGCGCCTGCGGTGGGGGGGTCGGGTCGGGGTCGTGTGCCGGTGCGTCCGCCCGTCGCCGCGGGGGCGTACGACCCGGGGTTGGTAAGAGGTGCGGGTTTCCTGAGACAAGCCCTACGCGA
>NZ_VCHX02000163.1 GCF_005768555.2 Streptomyces sporangiiformans | reverse complement strand
GCCCGCCCCTGAGGGACGGGCCGGCCTCAGCCGTGCGGGTCTGCCGTCGACGGCAGATCCAGCCACCGCAGGTCTGACAGAGCGCTGTTGTCCACCACCGCACCCGTACCGGTGGCATCCCTGTGCCCAGTAGCACTCACCGCCCGACAACGGAGTCGCCCCATGTCACTGCCCGACCTTCCCCTCGACCGTCGGCGTTTCCTCACCACGGCCGCCCTCGCCGCCGGCGCCGCGGCCCTGCCCGGCCTCGTCTTCGCCGGCCGGGCCGCCGCGGCCGTACCGCCCCAGGTCACCCTGCCCGACCGCGGCATCTGGGACAACGCCACCGCCTCCGCCTGGACCGACGGGTTCCTGAGCGGAAACGGCGAGTACGGGGCCGTCTACTACGGGGCGCCCACCCTCGAGAAGATGATCCTCAACCATCACCGGTTCGTGCTGCCCAACGGCACCCGGAACGTCATGCCCCCGGTGCTCTCCGGGAAGCTCGAAGCCGCCCGGGACCAGGCGCTGGCCGGCGACTACTCCGGTGCCTCCACGACCTTCGCAGGCGGCTGGAGCCTGCGCTGGACGCAGACCTTCCACCCCGGCTACGAACTCCAGCTCAGCACCCCGGGCATGACCACGGTCAACGACTTCGCCCGCGTCACCGACTTCCGCACCGGCGAGATCACCCACACCTGGACCGACCGGTACGGCACCTGGAAGCGCCACGTCTTCGTCTCCCGCGCCGACCAGGTCATCGTCCACGAGCTGCTGCCCGCCACCGGCCGCACCGTGGACACCACCATCAGCGTCAACACCGCTCTTACGGGCGTGCCGACCAGGGTGTCCTTCTCCACCACCGCCACCGCCACCGTCGCCGGCGGCGACGGCTACCTGAACCTGCGCGGCACCTACCCCTCCGGCGGTGCCTACGGCTACGAGGGCGTCACCCGCGTCGTGGTCTCCGGCAGCGGCTCCTCCGTCACCGCCGACGGGCAGACCCTGGTGGTCGCCAAGGCCACCAGGGTGCTGCTGCTGACCAAGCTCGGCCGGTACGAGACCTCCACCGACTGGAACAGCCGGCCCCTGCAGACCGCCCTGGCCGCGCTGACGGCCGACTACGCCACCCTCCTGGGCCGCCACGCACCGAAGCACCAGGCCATGTACGACCGCTCCAGCATCGACCTGAACGTCTCCGCCGCCGACCGCCGGCTGGCCACCGGCGAGCTCATAGCCCGCCAGAACAGCAACGCGTCCGCCGTCGACGTCGCCCTGCTGGAGCGGATGTACGACTCCGGCCGCTATCTCTTCATCAGTTCCAGTGGTGTCCTGCCACCACGCCTGACCGGCATCTGGACCGGCACCTGGAACGGCTCCTGGGCCGACGACTTCACCACCGACGCCAACGTCAACCTGCAGGTCGCCGGCGGCAACATCCTCGACCTCACCGACGCCATGCAGGGCTACTTCGACCTCATCCTCGGCCAGCTCGCCCACTGGCGCGACAACGCCACCAACCTCTACGGCGCCCGCGGCTTCCTCGCCCCGTCCCGGACCGACGGCGAGTACGGGCACATGCTGCACTTCAACAACACCAGCTTCCCCGGCGAGGCCTGGACCGGCGGCGCCGACTGGCTGCTCTACCCGCTTCTGGAGTACTACCAGGTCACCGGCGACAGTGCCTTCCTGAAGAACAAGCTCGGCCCGGCCCTGATGGAGCTGGCCCTGTTCTACGAGGACTTCCTCACCCGCACCGACTCCAACGGCAAGGCCGTCTTCGTCCCCTCCTTCTCCATGGAGAACTCCCCGCTCAGCACCGGCCAGGCGTTCTCCATCAACGCCACCGGCGACATCATGGCCGGCCGGCACGCGCTCCAGGCCGCGATCGACGCGGCCGACACCCTCGGCCTGGAGCAGGGCAGCGGCCAGGGCGTGCAACGCTGGACCACCCTGCTCGGCAAGCTGCCCGACTACACCGTCAACAGCGACGGGGCGCTCGCCGAGTGGTCCTGGCCGGGCCTGACCGACCGCTACAACCACCGGCACGTCCAGCACCTGTACGGCGCCTGGCCGCTGCACGAGATCAACCCCGAGGAGGAGCCCGACCTCGTCAAGTACGCGGCCAAGGCCCTGGACAAGCGAGGCGACCAGAACTACTCCGCCCACGGCAGCCTCCACCGGGCGCTGGCCCGCGCCCGCCTGAAGGACGGCCCCGGCGTCTACGGCAACCTGCTGAAGATCTACGGCAGGAACATGGTGTGGCGGAGTCTGATGACCTCCCACAACCCCAACCTGGACATCTACAACTGCGACGCCGCCAACGCCATCCCCGGCGTCCTTGGCGAAGCGCTGGTCTACAGCCGTCCCGGCGTCCTTGAGATCCTCCCCGCCCTCCCCGACCAGCTGGGCAAGGGCACCATCAAGGGCGTCCGCGGCCGCAACCGCATCACCATCCAGTCCCTGACCTGGGACACGACGGCCCGCACCGCCACCGTCAAGCTCACCTCCGACATCGACCAGAACATCACCTTCATCTGCCGGCGCGGCATCACATCCATCAACACCGGCGCGACGGTCACTACGTCGTCGCTGGGCAACCACGCCCGCAGGGTGTCGCTGACCGCGGGAACGAGCACCACGATCACGATCGGCCTGCTGACCGGCCCCTTCAAGCTGGCCAACCGCAAGAGCGGCAAGGTCATGGACGTCTCCGGCTCCTCCACCTCCGACGGCGCGCCCGTCATCCAGTACACGTGGTCCGGCGGCGCGAACCAGCAGTGGAAGCTGCTCCCCGACCACGACGGCTCGTTCCGCCTGTCCAACGTCAACAGCGGCAAGGTGCTCGACGTCCCGGGCGGCTCCACCAGCGCCGGCACAGCCCTGGACCAGTGGTCGGACACCAACGGCACCATCCAGTGGTGGAAGCTCGTTCCAGCGGCCACCAGCGGCTACTACCGCCTCGTCAACGTCAGGAGCGGCCTGTGCGCAGACGTGCAGAGTGGATCCACCGCCGACGGCGCCAAGGTCATCCAGTGGCCCGCCAACGGCGGCTCCAACCAGGAATGGCAGCCAGTGGGGCTGTGACGGCCCTGGGCACGTGACCGGTGGCGATCCGACTCGCCGCCGCGGCCTGGATGCGTGTATGTGGACGTGGACTGACAAGGAACACTCGAATGAGCCTTCTAGGCCTGTTCGCAAAGTGGATCCTGCTCTTTGCTGATCACGTCCTGTGGGACGTGGGGGCCTGAGGAGCGGCCAGTGGGCCCAGCTTGAGTCTCTGCCGTGGGACCGGGTCATTGCCCTGTTCCGGCGTCGGCGGCAGTTTGAAGCGGTCCCGGTCCGTCCGGGCCCCGAGGCTGGGGCCGGGCAGGCCGCGCAAGCGCCCGGACCGGGTCCGGGCCGACAAGGCGTACGGTTCGCCGCGGCGCGTGGCCTGGGCTTCCCGTGTGTCCGACAGTGGCTGTTCGGGTGGTCGGCGGCGTTCGGGATATCGGTTTCGTTCGACCCGTTGACGGCGTCTCTGAGCCTCCTTTACGTTTCGTCCGCACTTCCGCACGTTGTTCGTATTTTCGAACGCGGTTCGGCGTGGTCCACCTCGGAGGCGACTACGCCCGCATCGTCAACGCCTCCACCGGCAACGTCATGGACGTTGTCAACCACGGCACGCCAACGGTACCGACGTACGCCGGTGGAGCTGGCTCAGCAACAACTGCCAGCAGTGGCGGCTCGTCCCCACGACCGCCTGATCCCGAAGGGCCGCAACAGAAACATGAGACATCTCGCCAGACGGGTTCTGGTGGCCGCGGCGGCCGCGCTCGCCGTGCTCACCACCGTGACCACCCCTGCCCAGGCGGCCGTGCCCGCGTCCCCCGCCGTCACCTTCACCAACCCGATAGCCGAGCAGCGTGCCGACCCGCACATCTTCAAGCACACCGACGGCTTCTACTACTTCACCGCCACGGTCCCCGCGTACGACAGGATCGTCATGCGCCGGGCCACCACCCTCCAGGGCCTCGCCACGGCCCCGGAGACCACGATCTGGACCAAGCACGCCACCGGTGAGATGGGCGCCCACATCTGGGCCCCGGAGATCCACTTCATCGACGGCAAGTGGTACGTCTACTTCACGGCCGGCTGGTCCAACGACATCTGGCGGATCCGCCCGTACGTCCTGGAGACCAGCGCCGCCAACCCGATCACCGGCACCTGGACCGAGAAGGGCAGGATCAGCCTGCCCATGGACACCTTCTCGCTGGACGCCACCACCTTCACGCACAACGGCACCCGCTACCTGAGCTGGGCCCAGGAGGACCCGGCGTTCGGCAAGGGCACGCAACTGTACCTGGCGAAGATGGCCAACCCCTGGACCATCACCGGCAGCCCGGTCATGATCTCCAAGCCGGACTACGCCTGGGAGACCGCCGGCGCCCGCGTCAACGAGGGCCCGGCCGTCATCCAGAAGAACGGCAAGGTCTTCATGACCTACTCGGCCAGCGCCACCAACGCCAACTACTGCCTCGGCCTGCTGACCGCCTCCGCCACCGCCGACCTGATGAACCCGGCCTCCTGGAGCAAGACGCCCACGCCGGTCCTCCAGAGCAACGACAAGACCAGCCAGTACGGCCCCGGCCACAACTCCTTCACGGTCTCCGAGGACGGCAAGTCGGACATCCTCGTCTACCACGCCCGCAACTACAGGGACATCGTCGGCGACCCGCTCAAGGACCCCAACCGCCGCACCCGCTACCAGAAGATCTACTGGAACGCCGACGGCACACCCAACTTCGGCATCCCCGTCGCCGACGGTGTCACCCCCGTCCGCTTCTCCTCGTACAACTACCCGGACAGGTTCATCCGGCACTGGGAGTTCCGGGCCAGGACCGAGGCCAACGTCACCAACCTCGCCGACTCGCAGTTCCGCGTCGTCCCCGGCCTGGCCGGCAACGGCACCGTCTCCCTCGAATCGGCCAACTTCCCCGGCTACTACCTGCGCCACAAGAACAACGAGGTGTGGGTGGAGAAGGACGACGGCACCACCCTGTTCGACAACGACGCCTCGTTCCACGAGCGGGCCGGTCTCGCCGACTCCGCGGCCGGTGTGTCGTACGAGTCGTACAACCTCCCCGGCCGGTACATCCGGCACTACAACCACCTGCTCTACACCCAGCCGGTGACCACGACCGTCGGCCGGCAGGATGCCACCTTCTACAAGCAGTAGGACCGGCCGGACGCACCGATCGGGTTTCCGCGTGACAGGAACCGGGCCGGGCGACCGGGCTACGAGAGGAGCGGAGTGATCAGTGAGCCATCGGCGCGTCACCTCAGGGCGGCGCGCGGGTGGCTCACTGTCATGAAGCGGTGCCCCTTTCGCAACAGACCCTGGCCGGGCAGGGTCCCGGAACGCGCGGGTGTCTGCCCGGGGCGTGCATCCGCTGGCGGTGCATGCTCCCTGAACAAGGGCAGGCCACGGCCGAGCCGTTCCTGCCGGAACAGCGGATCGCCCTCGACACCGCCCTGGCCGCCTGCACGGCGGGATCCGCCTGGGTGAACCACCTCGACGACACCGGTTCCATCGTCGTCGGAAACCTCGCCGACCTGGTCGTCCTGGACCGCGACCCCTGCGCCGGGCCCCCTGCGGAGAACGCCTCGACGAAGGTCACCGCCACGTACGTGGAGGGCTCGGCGGTCTACACGGCACCCTGAAGTCCGAGGCGAGGGGACACAATCTGCCTGCCCTGTGGCCCCTAATAAACGTTCATGCGAATGTTGGGAGGCGGTAGGCTGGCAGCTGAGGGGGTCCGACGGGCCCGTCCAGCGGGAGGGCGAGAGTGCCACGAGGCAGATTCGCGGCGGAACAGGTCGACGGCAGGCGTGTCAGGCGTGCCGCGTCCGGGACCGAGGACCGACGGGACCAGATCCTGCGCGCCGCCGCCGACGTCATCTGTGAACGGGGCTTCGCCGACACCCGCATCGCGCAGATCGCCGACCGGGCCGGTGTCAGCGGTGCCACCATCATCTACCACTTCCGCACGCTCGACCGCCTGCTGGTGGAGGCTCTCCAGTACGCGGAGGAACAGTTCTACGCCTCCGCCGAGCAGGTTGTCTCCGACGGCGCCACCCCCGAGGAACGCCTGCGGCTCCTGGTCGAGTGGGTCTTCTCCGCGGAGCACGACAACCGCCGGCTCTGGGCTCTGTGGCTCGACACCTGGTCGCAGGCGACGCGCCACGAAGAGGTCGCGGCAACCCGTGCGGCACAGGACGAACGGTGGCGGGCCATGATCGCCGACATCGTCCGTGAGCTTCCGCTCGAACCGGGAGACGTCGAGCGCTTTTCCGTGGGGTTCGGCGCCTTCATCGACGGGCTCACCATCCAAGTCGCCCTCGACGACCCGAGCATGACACCCGGGTTCGCGTGCGAGCTGGCCCTGTCCTATGCGAAGGCCGCACTCGGACGGTGAGTCACGTGCGGTGCTCCCGCTCCCGTCAGGACGCGCCCGTACCGGGCCCGGGGGCACCGAGGAGGGCGACGACGTTGCCGAAGACATCCTCCCCACGCCCCATCGCCGCATGCGCCGCGGGGAGTTCGGTGAAGGCGATGGTACGTCCGAGGCAGGGATCGATCTTCCCGTCGCGGACGAGGT
Source organism: Streptomyces sporangiiformans (assembly GCF_005768555.2). Taxonomy (GTDB): domain Bacteria; phylum Actinomycetota; class Actinomycetes; order Streptomycetales; family Streptomycetaceae; genus Streptomyces; species Streptomyces sporangiiformans. Next base: position 86,621 of record NZ_VCHX02000163.1, on the reverse strand, counting down.
CGTTGTAGGCGAGGGCCTGGGCGTCGTTGGTGCCGTGTGAGCCCTGCAGACGCTTCTGCCTCGTCCACTGGTAGCGCAGGTCGACGACGGCGTCGTATCCGGTGGTTCCCGCGCAGATGACGACCATGCCGCCCGGCCGGCAGACGAGGACGCTGGTGGGGATGGTGGCCGCGCCCGGGTGTTCGAAGACGATCGCGGGATCCTTTCGCTCACCGACGATGTCCCAGAGCCGCTTGCCGAAACGCCGTGCCTCGGCGGTCCACTCCTTCTGACCGACCGAGTCGTCGACGAGGGGCGGGATGCCCCAGTGGGTGAATTCCCTGCGGTCGATCCAGCCGACGGCGCCGTGGCGTTCGCTGTACTTGCCGCGTTCCCCGTCCGAGACGACGGCCACCGGCGTGGCTCCGGCGAGCCGGGCGAGCTGCGATGCCTGGGTTCCCAGACCGCCCGAGCCGCCCCAGACGAGCACGACGTCGCCCTCCTGGACGGTGTTGCCGGCCCAGCCGTGCAGCATGCGGTAGGCGGTGGTGCCGACGAGTGTGGGTGCGGCGGCCTGTTCCCAGGTCAGATGGTCGGCCTTCGGGAGCACCTGGTGGGCCTGGACGCGGGCGAACTGGCCGAACGACCCGTAGTTCGTGTCGTAGCCCCAGATCCGGGCGCTGGGCGCGATCATCTGGTCGCGGCCCTCGATGATCCAGGGGTCGTCCGCGTCCCACCATCCCGGGTGGATGACCACGTGGTCGCCGATGGTGATGCCGGTGACTTGGTCGCCGACGGCGTAGACGATGCCGGAGGCGTCGGAACCTCCGACGTGGAAGTCCTCGGTCTCGCCGCGCTTCTGGCGGGTGCCGATCTGGTCGACGGGGTAACCGCGGGCGGCCCAGACGTTGTTGTAGTTGACGCCGGCGGCCATGACGGCGACGAGTACCTCGTCCGGTCCGATGGCCGGGGTGGGCACGAGTTCGGGCCGGAACGCCCGGGCCGGGTCACCGTAGCGGTCGGGTCGTACGACCTGCGCGTGCATGTGCGTCGGCACCTGGCCCAAGGGGGGAAGGCTGCCGATGTCGACAGATGACAGGGTGGGAGTGGATACGGAACGCCGGTCGGCGTCTGTGGTGCTCATGTGCTGCCTCTCCGATGGAAATGCCGGGGCGGTTTCAGGCGAGTTGGATGGCCTTGGTCTCCAGAAACTCCTCAAGGCCGTAGCGACCGAGTTCACGGCCGTTCCCGGACTGCTTGTAGCCACCGAAGGGCGCCGCGATGTTGAACTCGGCGCCGTTGACGTCGACCTGTCCGGTGCGAAGTCGCCGCGCGATCGCCAGGCCGCTTTCCGTGGTCGCGGCCCAGACGCCGCCGTGCAGCCCGTAGCGGCTGTCGTTGGCGAGCGTGATCGCCTCGTCGAGGGTGTCGTAGGAGAGGATCACCAGCACCGGGCCGAAGATCTCTTCCTGGGCGATGGTCATCTCCGGGCTCACGTCGCCGAAGACGGTCACCTTCGCGTAGTTGCCGTCGGGCCGGTCGTCCGGATGCCCGAGTCCGCCGGTGATCAGTGCGGCTCCGGCGTCGAGCCCGGCCGCGATGTGGGACTGCACGCGGTTGTACTGGTCCGGCGATACCAGCGGGCCCAGCTCGGGTTGGATCTCGGCGGCGACGCGGGCGGCGATCCGGGCGACGGTGTCCCTCGCGGACCGCGGGGTGATGAGGCGGGTCCAGGCGTTGCAGCACTGCCCGGAGTTGGTCATGCAGGAGCGCACGGTCGCGGTGACCGCCTGCTCCAGGTCCGCGTCGGGTGTGACCAGGCTGGCCGACTTGCCTCCGAGTTCGAGCGCGACCCGTTTGACGGTCGCGGCGGCGGCCTGGCCGACCAGGGCGCCCGCCAGGGTCGATCCGGTGAAGGAGACCATGTCCACGTCGGGATGACGGCTCATCGCGTCCCCGACGACGGGGCCGGTGCCGAAGACCAGGTTGAACACGCCCGCGGGAATGCCCACTTCGTCGAGGAGTTCGGTGAAGCGGCAGGTCGCCAGGGGCGTCAGCTCGGCCGGCTTGGCCACGACCGTGCATCCCGCGGCCAGGGCCGGGACGATCTTGGCGACGAGCTGGTAGAGCGGGTAGTTCCAGGGCAGGATCGCGGCGACCACGCCGATCGGCTCCCGGGTGACGAGCGAGTTCCCGATGCGTTCCTCGTCGGGTTCGTGGGCGAGCCCGGCCACGTAGTCGTCGATGATGGCGATGGGTGTGCCGACATGCTCGCTCAGCGCGAATGCTTCCGGTGCGCCCATCTCCGTCTCGATGAGCCGGGCCAGCTCCCCGGCATGCGAGCGGAGGAGCTCGCCCAGCGCGCCGAGCAGCCGGGCCCGTTCGGCCCGTGGTGTGGCCGCCCAGCCGGGGAAGGCCGAACGGGCGGCGGCGACGGCCGCGTCCACGTCGGCGGCGCCGCCGGCGGGCGCCGATCCCACGACGAGGTGGGTGGCCGGGTCGATGACGGGTATCCGGTCCGCGGTCGTCGGCGGGCACCAACGGCCGTTGATGTAGTGGCACTTGATGTCGGTCATGGTGAGTCCTCGTCGGGGGAAGTGTCGGTCGTGAGCACGATCAGTGCGTCGACCGCTCGGGCCGTGCCGTCCGGAGCGCAGACGACGGGGTTGATGTCGATCTCGCCGATGCGTGGCGCGCCGCGCGCCAGGGCATCCATGGCCAGCAGCGCTTCGGCCAACGGTGACTGCCACGTCTCGAGCCCGGCCCGGCTGATCACGAGCCGCACCAGCTCGGGGGTGAGAGGGCCGACGAAGGTGACCGGTGTGGTGCTCTCGACCTGGGTGCCGCCACGGCCCAGGGCGTAGACCGGCCCCCAGACCGGATCGCGCACCATGCCGCAGAACACCTCGAGGCCTGGGGCGACCTGTTCGGCCACGAGCACGCGGCCGGCCAGTCGCGTCGCGGCGTCGGACACCGCTTCGGGGCCGTTCAGGTTGAGCATGACGCCACCCGCGCGTGCCTTGTGGGCCGGGCCGTCCGTCTTGACGACCACCGGGAACCCGAGCGTCCTCGCCGCCTCGACGGCGTCGTCGGGCGACTCGGCGAGAAGGCGCCGGGCGAAGGCGACGCCGGTCCGTTCCAGCAGGGCCGAGGAGTCGAACTCGGAGAGCGGACCTGCGGGCAGCCCGGCCAGTCCGCCGGCGATGCCGGCCGTGCGCGGGGGCGGCACCGCCGCCTTCGGCAGGCCCGCTCCCGCGGACCAGGTGGCGGCTCGGGCGATGGCCGTCAGGCCTGATCCGATGCCTTTGAGCAGGCAGACGTCATGCTCGGCGGCATAGCGGGCGAGGGCTTCGGGAGGGTCGGTGTGATGCACCGTCGTCACCGCGGTGAAGGTGTTCGTACGACGGCCCGCGTCGGCCAGGGCGCGCACGACCGCGCCGCACCACGTCTGCTCGGTCTCGCCCCGGTGGCATGACAGGTCGACCTGCCCGATCAGGAGGTCGTACACACCGGCGTCGGCCAGTGCTTCGATCGCGGCCGAGAACGCGGCCACCGGTTCGGCGATCGCCCACGGGTCGAGCGGGTTGCTCGTCGGCAGCAGCGGATGGTCGGCGCGCAGTCGCCGCTGGATCGACTCCGGGAGGGCGGGAAAGGTCAGCCCGTTGCGCTCGGCGTGGTCACCCAGCAGGGCGGCTTCGGCTCCGGACTCGGTGACCGCGCCGATCCTTCCTCCGGTGGGCCGGCGTGCGGTCGAGAACGCGCCGAGGAGTTCGATCATCTCCGGCAGGTCGTCCACCTGGAGGACACCGTGGGAGCGCAGCACGGCGGAGAAGGCCGCGTGTGACCCGACGATCGCGCCGGTGTGCGCGAGGGCGGCGCGGTGGGCCTGTTCGCTGCGCCCGATCTTCAGGCACACCACGGGCTTGCCCGCCTCGGCCGCGACGCGCAGGGCTTGGCGGAAGGCGTGGGGCCGGCGCACCGTCTCCAGGAACAGCCCGATCACCCTGGTCGTCGGATCGGCCGCGAAGTGGGCGACCCAGTCCGCGGCGTCACGGTTGAGTTCCGCGCCGCAGGAGACGACGCCGCTGAAGCCGTAGCGCGGGCCGAGCGCGAGGAACGCGTCGGCTATGGAGCCCGACTGGCTCACGATCGCGACCGGGCCCGGCAGGAAGGACGCGGGGATGGTCCCGAGCCAGGCCGAGGGCGAATCCGGGCTGGCGGAGCCCATGCAGTTGGGGCCGAGGACCGCGGCTGCGAAGTCCTCGGCGATCCGGTGCAACTCCCGCACGGCGGCCGGGCCGTCGGCTCCGGATTCGACACCGAGGCCGGGGACCACGAACGACCGCACGCCGAGCGCGAGAGCGTCTCGCATACTCGCCGCGATGGTCGCCGGGCCCACGGCGAGCACCGCGAGTTCGGGTGGTGCCGGCAACGCCGACAGCGACGGGACACACGGTAGTCCGGCCACTTCGGAGTTGCTCGGATGGATCCCTACGGCCTCGGCCGTGCCCCGTCGGACGTTGGCGACGAGTTCGAGGTTGCGCCGTGACGCGCCGACCAGCGCGACCGACCGCGGCGCGAGGATGGCTCGCAGGCCGCTGGTACGCAGCGCGTCGCGTGGGGCGTCGGTCGGTGGCTGGGCGCGGGGCGGCGTGGCGGGTCGGGCGGTGGACTGCGCACTGCTCATGGTTCTCCCGTCCGTTCCTCGTCGGGAAGTGGGTGACCGAAGGGCTCAGCGCGACACGGCCGCCACGAAGGTGCGGAAGTTCCGCGCGAACAGATCGATGTCCGCCTGGTCGTGCTGCGCCGACAGCAGCCACTGCTCGACCTTGCCCCACGGCGGCAGGAACGCCCCTCCGTTGTGCTGCACCAGCCAGTGCGCGTGGCTGTAGCGGTCGTCGACGCCGAGGAAGTCACGGAAGTCACGGACCCGCTCCGGCTTGAAGATGACGCACCCCTTCGCGCCGACACTGACGACGTTCCACCGCACGCCCGCGTCCGCGATGGTCTGCTCCATCTGCTGTTGCAGAGAGGAGGCGAGACGGTCGAGGCGGCCGTACGTCTCGTCGGTCAGCACTTCGGCGAGGGTGGCGCGGGCGGCGGCCATGGCCAGGGGGTTGCCGTTGAAGGTGCCGACCTGCTCGTAACGGCCGTCGACGATCGCGCCCATGACCTCGGCGGTACCGCCGATCGCGGCGACCGAGATGCCGCCGCCCAGCGCCTTGGCCAGGCACACGATGTCCGGTACGACGCCGTAGCGGGCCGTCGCCCCACCGGGTCCGGTGGTGAATCCCGTCTTGACCTCGTCGAAGGTCAGCAGTGCGCTGTGCTGGTGGAGCAGGGTGCGCAGGCCGTCCAGGTAGCCCGGGTCGGGAGGGATGATGCCCGCGTTCATCATGACCGGCTCAAGGATCATGCCGGCGATCCGGCCGCGGTGCTCGACCAGTGCCCGCTCGACCGCGGACAGGTCGTTGAAGGGGACGATCACGGCCAGATCGGTGATCGCCCGCGGGATGCCGCCGTTGGCGGTCACGCGGTTCGGGCGCTCACGGCTGCCGATCTGTTCGGCGGCGGGCATCACCGAGACCTGCACCGAGTCGTGGTGGCCGTGGTAGCCGCCCTCCAGCTTCAGGTACAGGTCCCGGCCGGTCACGGCGCGCATCAGATGGATCGCGTCCATGGTGGACTCGGTGCCGGAGTTGCCGAAGCGCCACAGCGGGAGGCCGAAGCGGCGCGACAGTTCCCGGCCGACCCAGATGGCGTCCTCGGTCGGCTGGGCGAAGTGCGTGCCCCGGCGGACCCGGTCGGAGACCGCCGCGACGATGGCCGGGTGCGCGTGGCCGGCGATCGACGCGCCGTAGCCGCCGTGCATGTCCACGTACTCGTTGCCGTCGACGTCGTACACCTTCGACCCGGCGCCGTGGCTCATCCAGACCGACTGCGGCTTGGCGATCTGCCAGCTCGACGTCGCGCCTCCGGCGAGGTACCGGCTCGCCTCCTCGACCAGCTCCGCGCTGCGCGGCTGGCGCTTCAGAAAGATTCTCTGCTGCTCGGCGATCACCTCGTCGACGGTGTCGAGGCAGGGTGAGTCCTGGGCTTGGGACATGGGTGAACCTGACCTTCCCGCGTATCTAATAAACGTTCATTTGAAAGTGTGGAAGCGAGTGGATGTGCGTGTCAAGGGCGAAGCAAGGTACGGCTGAGACCGTCCCTGGATCCCCCCCACCGACAGCGGTGCGGCAGCCGGGCGTACGGCCGGTGAATGTTCCGACGCCAGGCGCGCGGGGACGGCCGCCGAGCCCTTCACCGTCAGCGGCTGGTCCCGCGAGCCCGAGGCGCGTTTCTTCACGCTGCCGAGCCCGCTCGATCCGGACGACTTCAACATCTCGTTCATCAAGGAACTGCCCCTGGAGTGCCTGGAGGGCGAGGGCACGCGCCGGGGCCGTGCCGTCACCTGCCGCACGACGCCCGACGACGTGATCAACGAGTTGTTCGCAGCAGCACACAACGGCGGGGTGAACGGCCAGGGACAGGGTGGCGCGTACGCCCGACTGCACGCCTGGAACAGTCTGTACGCGCTGATGGGGCTGCCCGACGACACCCCGTTCCCGGAGGCGGTGCTCCGCGCTGCCGACCAACGGTGGCTGCGTTTCATGGCGTTCACGGACTGGTTCCACCACGACACGGCGGACGTGGCTTTCGCCGTACTCGACCCCAGCCGTACGCGGGTCGCGGTGCTGGCGGCGACCGATACGGATGTCGACGGGTAGAAAGGGGCACGCCCCGCGGGCCTCACCCTGGGCACATCGGGACGTTCCTCGTTCGCCCGGCCGCTCCGTGACGGACGACCGACCACCTCACGCTCTTCACCTTGATCCCTTCCGCTGGTGGGCCACGGGCGACGAGTTCGGGTGGATACTCCAGGCCGCGCAGGCGCGCGCGGATGCGGCAGGAGATATTGACTGGCTGGTGTCGGCCGACTCCTCGATCGTGCACGCCCACCAGCAAGGGGCGCCGGGCGCTCGGATGTTCCCAAGGCGGCCTGGCCAGCAAGATTCATCTGGCCTGCGATGCCTTCGTCCGCTGGCTCGCGCTGATGGGCGCGGGCGTCTACACCAACAACTGCACCTGGTTCACCACCGCCAGGCGGCTGTGCGGGTTCAATGGCATCGGCAAGTCCGAACCGCTCAAGGGAGCCTGTCGGGCACTGGTCGCGACGCATCGACGACGAACACCGCTTCGTCAACCGAGCCGACGACAAAGAGGTCGAGATCCTCAATGCTCGCTGTCACTGCACCAACTAGGTCCGCGTCGCTGCATGTAGGCAAGCCGCCGGTGTGCACCCGATGTGCAAGGTCTCTGGTCACTCAGAACGCCCACGCAGATCAGAGGCGCCGTTTTCACGATCCCGCCACTGTCCCCGGCGTACAGCCCGACTCGTCTGCCGCTAGAGGCACCTGACCAGCTAATTTGCAGGTCAGGTGCCCTTTTTGGGCAGATCGAAGGGCTTAGCCCGACCCAGCTCCACACCGGTTCAAACGGGACCGCGCGGCTGCGTACGTAGCCATGAGAGTAGCCATGACTTGTGGGGGCGGAGACGGGCGTCAGGTCGGTCGAGTCAAGTGCAGGCGGCCTCTGTCCTTGGGCATTCGTGTGGTCCTGCCGTGATGCCACAGCGTGCGGTGAAACCTCTCGCAGCCTGTACCTCTCCGATAGCCCTGCTGGGCGTGGGAGCACTCCTCGACTGATCGTCAGCGGCCGGGACCGATCTACCGCAGCAGACAGGCAACCGCCCGCGCCTTTGCCGGTCGCTCTAAGCGGACGAGTGCTCAGGATGGCTCTTCAGGCAGGAGCCCCAGCTGCCCCAGGAAGTCCATCTCGTCGAAGTAGAGCCGGTAGTCGACGATCCGGCCGTCCGCCACGGTGGCGATGTCCACCCCGCGGATCCTGATCTCCTTCTGGGTCGCGGGAAGGGTCTCCCCGGAGGGCAGATGCAGCGGCCCGGTGTTCCTGCCGCTGAAGAACCCCTCGTCGATGGCCGTGTCGCCGGCCTCGTACGCGTGCAACGACTCGAACGTGGCCTCGGGGACCGCCTCCGTCATCTGCCGCCAGTACTCCACGATACTGTCGCGCCCGCGGATCTCCCCCTCGTCGGGGGTGACAGCGACCGCGTCCTCGGCATACAGCTCGGCGATGACCTTCAGATCCGGGTGTGTGGTGAGCGCATCCGTGAGCCGGTCCATGACCTCACGAGCCTGTCCCATGATCCACCTCCTCAGCTACGGATCACCCACTTCATTCTCCCACCGCGGCCGCGCACGAGCAGACCAGAGAACCCCCGGTTGCCCTGCCCCACGCCGTTAGAGGGCATCTGATCAACGTTCACGACGTTGTGGGCGTGATGCCCGTTTCGATTCGCCAGGCTGGTGTGGATTCTCCGGTGAGTTCGCGGCTCATTTTGTACGCCCTGCCCTGGGGCACAGTCCCTGCCCATTTTTGGCGTCGCCGAATTCGCCCGCCCCTGACGTCGGTGCCTGCCGTCGCAGGGTGCCGTGCACGATGCGGTTCTGCCGCTCCGAGGCATGAAGCGGCACATTCGTCCGTCCCCAGGGCGGGGTCGCCGCCGACGGGCAGTGTGCCTGTCACCTCGGCTTCAGCGAGTTGTCCCGCGCTCTGTCGGCGAACCCATCCCGGCCGCGCATCGCCGATTGCCGGCCAGGCCGGCCCTCCTGCCCGGGCTGTGGCGCTTCGTGCGCCGAAGAAATTTGGGATCAAACTTGCCAGGTCCATTGACGTGCTCTCGGCTGAAATCTATCTTCTGGTCGAACTTGCGAACAGTGTTCGAGTTTTCGAACCCTTTGTCGCCCGGCCCGCCACTGCGGGGTCTCCGGTCGCTGCCACGCCCAGGCGGAAACCGCGGCTCTCCGCACGACGCTGGACCTGGCGACGAAGACGTCGGCCGGGGCGGTGACCACGATCGCACTGGGCCCGGACGCCCGTACGCTCTACGCCACCCGCGCACCGGCCGACGGGAGGCCGAGCAACGAGACATGGGACACCGCGCACCACCGCCGGACGGCGGTCCTCGCGGCCCTGGCCGGCAGCCATCTGGCCGTCCGCCCCGACGGCGGGCTGTTGGTCGGGGACAATCGCACGGCGGCCCTGCCCGGCGGCCAGGTCTCAGGCCGCGACCTCGTCCAGGGCGACGAGATCGGAGCTCTCGCCTTCGCCGCCGACGGCTCGCGACTGGCGGTGGGGGATCAGGCTGGCCGAGTGGCGCTGTGGGACGGGAAGCTGCGGGCGCGGGCGGGGGTGCTGCGGAACGTCTTCCCCGAGCTTGCGGACAGCACGTCCGACGCGCGCTTCGGCGACTCCTCGGAAGCCGTCAGGGCCCTCGCGGTCAGCCCCGACGGCCGCACCCTGGCGGTGGGCGGCGAGTCGGGATCCCTGCAGCTGTGGGACATCGCCACACGGCAGCCCCTCGGCGACCCGCTGACGACGCCCGGTGAGGCGATCGATACCGTGGCGTTCAGCGCCGACAGCGGCACGGTGTACGCGGGCAGCGCGCACGTCCCGCTGCAGCGGTACACCGTCGACACCTCCCAGGCGGTCGTCCGGATCTGCGCCCGTGTCCGCGGTGCCGGGCTGACGAAGGACCAGTGGCGTACTTACGTGCCCGACGCGCCGTACCGCCGAGTGTGCGGCGGTTGATTCCCTGGCTGGCAGCGCCGGCGGGCGCAGCGCCCGGCGGTGGCATGGCGCCCCGCGCTGCTGAGTGGGGAGTCTCGCGTGGGCCGCGGTCCGGGGCAGGTGGTCGAGCCGCATCCTCTGCCCTCTGTGGCATTGCTCCGCAGCCGCGCCCGATGCGACCGGGCGCGGTGTTCCGTCAGTAGCGGGACCCCTGCCGGCCGGACATGCATGGAGCGCACTGTGAGCAACCGCAGACCGGCACCGGCGCCCGGCCCGCCCCGCCCGGCGGGTTCGCACGGCTGGAGACGGAGGCGGCCGACACCTGGCCGGACGACACCGCCGACGGCTTCGCCTCCGTCAACACCCTCGGGCAGGACGGTACTTTCAACGACCTGCGGCACATGGCCGACGGCCTCATCGACAGCCGCAAGGACACCACCTCCGTGAGGGTGTCCTGGAACAAGTTCAGCAACAACAAGACCTTCGGCATCGGCTGGACCGAGAACACCACCGTCGATCTGACGATCCACCACAACTGGCTGCGCGAGACCGAGCAGCGCAACCCCTCCGCCGACAACCTCGCCCACGCGCCCGGAGGCAACCGCGCGTTCCAGCGACGCCGACGCATGGCGGGACGTCCCCACGACCGAGGCGCAGTGCCGCCGTGCGGACGGGGTCGTCCTCAACTCCGGGGTGACGTCGGCCGCCATCACCCTTGAGACGGAGATCCACTACTCCTGAGCGAGCGCAGGCCTGCACGACGTCGAGTCGTATACCGAGGTCGGTCACCACCGCGGACGGCCGCGCCTGTACCCCACCTGCGAGGACATCGAGGATGACCGCTTTTGCGGTGGCGTACGACTGGGGTGGCAGCTGAAACCCGTGGGAAACAGGGTCTTGTCCGTGACTTAAAACGACGGTTAGTTTAACCGCCATTCGAAGTCCGGCCTGATCGCCCGGGCGACCTCCACGGCGTGTGCATGCTTCAAAGAAGGGCAGTGCCATGACGCTTGACAGAGCGCAGGTTTCTCGTCGGGGTTTTCTGGGACTGGGAGTCGCGGCGGGCGTCATCACGCTCACAGCGTGCGGTTCCAGCAGCGGTTCGGGTGACGAGCCCCTGGTGATGACGGTGTGGGGCGGCGAGACCGACCGGGCCACGTATCAGAAGCGCATCAACCTGCTGGTGAAGAAGTACCCCGACCTGAAGGTCAAGCTCCAGCTGATCCCGTCGGATTCGTACCCGCAGAAGGTGCAGACGATGATCGCGGGCGGCAAGGGCCCGGACATCATGCAGGTCGCGGAGAACGTCAACGTCTACTCGAGCAAGAACCAGCTCCTGCCGCTCGACGACCTCGCCAAGAGCGCCGGACTGGACCTGGCGAAGCGGTTCGGGGCGATCGGGTCGGTCTACTCGTACCAGGACAAGGTCTACGCGATACCGGACCGTTCCGGCGCGATGATCGTCTACTACAACAAGACCCTGTTCGAGTCGAAGGGCATCAAGGCGCCGACGGCCGACTGGACTTGGGACGACGCCCTCGACGCGTTCAAGGAGCTGACGAGCAAGGGCAAGACGTGGGGCTACGGGGGCGCGGGCTGGTGGCCCCAGTGGTGGAGCTTCGCGTACCAGAACGGCGGCGCCATCATCGACGCGGACGGCAGGCCGGCGGTGGACAGCGACGAGGTCGTAGAGGCGTTGCAGTGGGCAGGCGACCTGATGTTCAAGCACGGCGTGGTGCCGACGAAGGCGCAGTACGCCGACATGGGCGCGGACGTCGGCGGCGACCAGGCCTTCGCCAACGGCAAGGTCGCGGTCAACACCACCGGGTTCTGGGCCATCGCCGGCCTCACGAAGACCAAGTTCGAGTGGGACATCGCGCCGATGTGGCGCGGCAAGAAGCAGGCCGTGGCCTCCTTCGGCAGTGGCCTCGCCATCTCCCGTACCGCGAAGAACCGCGACAACGCCTTCAAGGCGATCGACTTCCTCACCTCGCCCGAAGCCCAGCAGCAGATCATCTCCACCGGTCAGGATGTGCCGGCCAGCATCGAGGTGCAGAAGAGCGACGCGTTCCTCAAGCCGGCGTGGATGAAGACGCCGGTGGACATGGGCGTGTTCGCCGAGTCGAGCTCCTTCCTCTTCAAGGCCCCGTTCATTCCCGAGTGGAACGAGATGCAGGCGGCGTTCGACACGGGACTGGCCGACTTCTGGCTCGGCAAGCAGAAGAACGCCAAGACCGCGCTCACCGCGGTCCAGAAGAGCCTCGAGTCCATCATCAAGTCCGCGGGATGACCGGCGATGGCGATGTCGCGGTTGCGGCGCCGTGAGGCGCTCTGGTTCTACCTGTTCGTCTCACCGTGGGTGATCGGGTTCCTCGCGTTCCTGCTCGGACCGATGATCGCGTCGATCTACCTCTCGATGACGGACTGGGACTCCTTCACTCCGCCCAAGTGGGTCGGTCTGGACAACTACGTCAAGCTGCTCACCGAGGATCCCGTGTTCTGGAAGGCCCTCGGGAACACCTTCCATTACGCGGCGATATCCGTCCCGCTCGGACTGCTGATCGGGCTGTGGCTGGCGAACCTGCTCAACAAGCAGGTCCGTGCCCGCAAGCTGTTCCGCACCCTGATCTACCTGCCGACGCTGGTACCCCTGGTCGCCGCGTCGATGGCCTTCCGGGTGGTGCTCGCCCCGTCGGGTCCGCTCAACGACGTGCTCGGGCTGGTCGGTATCTCCGGCCCGCAGTGGTTGCTGGACCCGACCTGGGTGAAGTTCGCGCTGATCCTGCTGTCGGTGTGGAGCGCCGGCAGCGCGACCGTCCTGCTGCTCGCGGCCATGAAGGGCATTCCGCAGGAGCTGTACGAGGCGGCCGAGGTCGACGGCGCCGGCCCGGTGCGGCAGTTCTGGAGCATCACGGTGCCGCATCTGACCCCTGTCATCTTCTTCAACCTGGTGATGGGGCTGATCGCGGCGTTCCAGATCTTCTCGCAGGTGTACATCCTCACCCCGAAGGCGTCCCAGCCCGGAACCTACAACGCGAGCCAGACGACGGTGCCTTACCTGTTCGACCAGGCGTTCTCCTACTACCACATGGGCTACGCGTCGGCGATCTCGTGGCTGCTGTTCGCCGTGATCCTGGTGTTCACCCTGCTGGCCTTCCGCACCACCCGCCGCTGGGTGTTCTACGAGACCGAGGTGAAGTGATGGCGGCCGTGGTATCCACCGCTGCGCCACAGCAGCAGCAAGGTGAAAAGCGCCAGGACGACGAAAGGCGCGCGAGCCATGCGCCCCGCGTCCTGCGGGTGTTCCGAGCGACGCCGTTCACCTACGCGATGCTGATCGTCGTGTCGGCGATTCTCTCGACCCCGTTGGTGTTCGCAGTCTCGATCGCGCTGGCGAGCGACCACACGGTGACCACCAACACGTTCACCATCTTCCCGCACGAGTTCGAGTGGGAGAACTTCACCCGGGTGTTCGGCACGGATCTGCCGATGGGCCGGTTCCTGGTGAGCTCGCTGATCATCTCGGTCGGTTCGGTCATCGGCCAGATGGTGTCGAGCGGTCTGGTCGGCTACGCGTTCGCCCGCCTGCGGGCCCCCGGGAAGAACGTGATGTTCCTCGTCGTCATCGCGACGATGATGATTCCGACGCAGATCACGATGATTCCGCAGTTCATCCTGTTCAAGGACCTGGGCTGGGTGAACACCTATCTGCCGCTGATCGTGCCGAACTTCTTCTCGAACGCGTTCAACGTCTTCCTGGTACGCCAGTTCGTGTCCCGCCTGCCGAATCAGCTCGACGAGGCGGCCATGGTGGACGGGCTCGGATTCTTCGGCATCTACCGGCGCATCATGCTCCCGATGCTGTGGCCCGTGCTGATCGCGATCGGCATCTTCACCCTGACGTACACCTGGGGTGACTTCATGGGGCCGCTGATCTACCTCAACGACGAGTCGAAGATGCCGCTGGCGCTGGGCGTGCAGTACATCACCACCACAGCGGTGGCGGGCCAGCCGCCACCGTGGAACCTGGTGATGGTCGGCTCGATCCTGCTCACGCTGCCGATGATCGCCGTCTACTACCTCGGCCAGCGGTATCTGTACGAAATGGACATCAGCGGCGGAAGCGCGGGGGTCAAGTGAGTCGTCCGACAGTCCTCAACAGCGGTATCCAGCTCGACGCCCGGGGCATCGGGACCGAGGACGGTCCGCGCGTCGTGCTGTGCGCGTCACTGTTCTACTTCCGCCTTCCGCGGGAGCAGTGGCGTGCGCGGCTCGAACAGGTACGGGCCTCGGGCTACACCTGCGTGGACGTCTACCTGCCGTGGAACTTCCACGAGACGGCGCCCGGCCGCTGGTCCTTCGAGGGCAGACGCGACGTCGCCGCCTTCCTGGACCTCGCGCAGGAGACCGGGCTGTACGTCATCGCGCGGCCGGGCCCGTACATCTGCTCCGAGTGGGACGGCGGCGCGCTGCCGGCCTGGCTGGGCCTCGACCCGGAGTTGAGGGTCCGTCAGCACGAACCGCGCTTCCTCGACCGGGTCACCGCCTGGTTCGAGCAGGTGCTGCCCCTCCTCGCCGAGCGCCAGTACCCGGCGGGCGGTCCCGTCATCATGGTGCAGTTGGAGAACGAGCTGGACTTCTTCGACTGCGAGGACCGCGCGGGGTATCTGACCGCCCTGCGTGACCAGGCGACCCGTCACGGCATCACCGTTCCGCTGATCGCCTGCTCCGGGCAGGGCGACATCGAAGGAGCCACCGGGAACGTCCCCGGCGTCGTACCGGCGTGCAACTTCTACCCGGACGACGACTCCCCGGACATCGAGGCCGAGGTACGGCGCTACACCGAGCTGCTGGCGGACCGCGACCTGCCACTGCTGATCACCGAGACGAACCGGCGCCATCGGACGCTGCGGCGGCTCCTGGCGAGCGGCGCCTCGCTGATCGCGCCCTATCTCCAGTCGTCCGGCTGGAACTTCGGGTACACGCCGTCCACGGGGAACTGGGGCGACCCCGGCAACTTCATGAGCCACGGCTACGACTTCGGCGGTTACGTCTCGTCCTCCGGTGCCGAACGGCCCGAGTTCGCCCAGGGCCAGGTGCTGGCGCGCGTGATCGACACCCTGGGACCGAGACTGGCGCTCGCCACCTCGGCCCTGCCCCGCGTGCAGGTCACCGCCGACTTCCCGACCAGTTCGTCACCGTCGGCTCTGGACCTCGACGAAGGCGGCCAGCTCATCGCCGTACCGCATCTCGGTACGGCACCGGGCAGGGCGGTCGTGAGGGGCGTGTCGGTCGCCGTCGCTCCGGACTCGTGTCCGCTGATGCTGGTGGACGTACCGCTGCCGTCCTGGGGTTGCGACGCGACGCTCACTCTGGCGTCCGCGGACCTGGTGGGGGCGTCGGACGGCGTACTGACGTTCTCCTCCGAGGTGCCGGTCACCGTCGTACTGGGCGGAACCCGGGTCGAGATCCCGGCGCCGGCGGTCGGCACGCCCGAGCGGACGGCCGCCGAGGGACTGACGCTTGTCGCGCTGGCGCCGACGGACGCCGCACGCCTGCGAGCGACTGACCGCGACGGCACGGTGCACCTGACCGACGTGCCGCCCCGGCCGAGCACGACGCCGCCCACCGCCGTACGGGATGTGCGGCAACGACCGGCCGTCGCTCCCGAGGAGCCGGCGGGCACCCACGAGCTGCCGCCGACGCTGGAGTCGCTCGGCGTGTACCGGGGGCGCGGAACCTACCGGACCACGGCGGATCTGACGGGTGTCGACGAACTGCTGCTGGTCGGCGCGGCGGACATCGTCGACCTGTCGATCGCCGGACGGGTGCATCCCACGATCGCCGGATTCGGTGCTGCACAGCGGATCGACGTCCACGAGGCGACCGGCCGCGTCGCCGTCGAGGCCTTCGTGGAGATCTGGGGGCATGCGAACTTCGACGACGCGCGCCTGCCGGCACTCCGCCTCGGCGCACTGCGCGGACTTGGCACGCTGTGGACGGTCCGGGACGTCGCGGACGTGTCGGCCCTGTGGTCGGTGCACGGCCACTGGGCGGGCGGGCCGGCGCCCCTGCGCGGACTCGGCGGGTGGAGCAGCACCCGCGTCGGCCTCCCCGTCACCTACACGCGCGAGATCCGGTCGGCCACCGCGTCGGCGCTGCACGTGCTGGGCGTGGTCGAGCCGGTGCGCGTGAGCGTGGACAACGGCGAGCCGCGCACCGTCCACGCCGAGGACCCCTGGATCCTGCTGCCCGCCGGAACGCATCAGATCTCGGTCACGATGCCGCACCACCCCAGTGGCGGCGGCCTCCGTGCCGAGTTGCTCACTCTTGAACCAGTGACGGACTGGTCGTGCGCCGTACAGGACGACGACCTGCTGACCGGCTTCGCCGTCGAGGCCGGCCCTACGCGGGACGTCCAGCTGCCGCTGGCCTTGGAACCGGGAGAGGAGACGTGGATCGACCTCGATCTGCCCCCGTCCGACGACGGCTTCCTGGTGCGACTGGACGGATCACAGCTCCGGGTGACCGGATGGGCCGCCGGGGAGTGCGTGGGCCGTGTCTGGGTCGGCGACCGACCGGCCTTCTCGGGCGGAGATGCCAACGTCCTCTGGATCCCAGCGGGATGGTCCGGATTGACCCTGCTGTTGCGGGGCACCGCCGGGCCGGGCAGTCCGGAGCTCCGTACGCTGCGGCTGGAGTCTCCTGACGGCTGAAGGAGAATGGTGGCGCGGCACACGGCCCGTGATCTTCGCAGCGAAAACCGTTTCGAGGTTCTGCACGCTCTACTCGAACTCGGGACGTCCACCCGCCAGGAACTCGCCCGGCACACCGGACTCAGTCCGGCGACCGTGGCGACCCTGGTCACCGAGTTCCTGTCCGGAGGCGTACTGCACATCACCGCGGTGGAGCGCAACACCGGGGGACGGCCGCAGGAGCGGCTGACCATCGATCCCGACCGCGGCCGCATCGTCGGCGTCGACGTGGCCGAGACCTACGTCG
Organism: Streptomyces sporangiiformans; assembly: GCF_005768555.2. Lineage (GTDB taxonomy): Bacteria > Actinomycetota > Actinomycetes > Streptomycetales > Streptomycetaceae > Streptomyces > Streptomyces sporangiiformans. The sequence continues at coordinate 69,950 of NZ_VCHX02000163.1, read as the reverse complement.
ACGCCACGGTGTACGACCTCGCGCTCGGCGCGCTCGGCCACGGTGAGGCCGCGCTCGACGCTCCTCCGGGATCGTGACCCTAGCCGAGGTGGGGCGCCGTGGCGCCGACGCCTGACGTACGACACGTCCGGCCCCGGCGCCTGGCGTACGAGACGGACTCGAGGCCTGGTCCGCACTTCCCCCGCCGGACCGGGCCCCGGTTCGCTCACTGCGCGTCGCGCCCCGCGCGCCCGCGGCGGCGTAGCAGGAGCAGGCCGCCCGCGAGGGCGGTGATGCCGGTGGCGGCGGTCCAGGCGGGGACGTCCGAGGAGCCGGTGGCGGCCAGGTCGCCGTCCCTGCCGCCCTGCGGGGTGGGGGAGGGCGACTGCTGCGCGGACGCTGCGCCAGAGCCGGAGTCGGAGCCCGACGCGGTGTCCGCGTCGGAGCCGGACGCCGCCGAGGCCGCGGGGGAGGCCGCGTCCTCCGGCTTCGCGGACCGGTCGCGGGTGTAGGCCAGGGTGCCGAAGCCGAGTTGGTCGTAGCCGCCGCTGTTGGGGCCGTAGTCGCCGCCGCCGCCCTCCGGAGCGGCCTTGGCCGCTATCCGGGTCAGGTACGACGCGGACAGGCCCTTCCGCTTGGTGTAGTGGTTGGCGATCATGGCCCAGATGGGCCGGACCATGTTCGGGTCCACGCCGGCTGCGTCGCTCGCGGTCTCCGTGCCCGACCAGCCGTTGATCGCGCCCTTCTTGCGGGTGTTGGCCGTGTACGGCACGTCCCCGCCCAGGCTCCACTTCGCCACGTACTGGGCGCCCTTGAAGAAGCGGCTGTCGTCGTAGCCGTACAGGTCGATGCCCTGGTTCCAGGCCATCTCGCAGAACGTGCCCATCAGGCCGACGCCCAGCAGGGCGTGGCCCTGGTCACGGCCGGCCTCCACCCACTCGGCGAGCCCGTCGGAGTGCACGACGGGGATGGCGTTCTTGATCGAGCCCATGCCGTCGCCGTGCTTGAAGTACGAGACCGCGGTGTCGACCTTGGCACGGTCGTCGCACAGGATGCCGACGGCGAGGACGCAGGCCATGGCCGTCAGGTCCCAGTTGGCCCAGTAGTTGGAGACAACGGCGCCGTTGTGGTTCTTGAGGAAGTCCTCGCTGAGCGGAGCGAAGACGTCTCGCATCATCTTCTGGAACCGCGCCAGGTCGAAGTCGTCGTGGTCGCGGACGAGTTCGGCCGCGTTGGCGAACTGGTAGCCGTAGAGACCCGCCGCGAGGAACCGGTCGGCGGAGCCTTGGAGGCTGGTCAGCTTCGCCGACCAGGCGTTGCAGATGGCGACGGCGGTGTCCGCGTGCGCGGTGTCGCCCGTGACATGCCAGCGCAGCGCGTTCTGATAGGCGGCGTGGATGTCGTTGTAGAGGGTGGCGTAGTTCTGGGGCGAGCCCGCACCCCGGTAGACCGTCGCCTGTGGATTGGCCGTCCAGTTGGTCTGGGAGTGCCTGTTGGCGGTCAGTCTGGCGAAGCCCGCCTCGTACGGGGCCGTGCCCGCCTTCACCTTGGCCGCCATGCGGTCCAGGTCGGCCTTGGTGTGCAGCAGTCCGGGGTGCGCGAAGGCCGCGCCCGCCGCTGACGCGGGGGCAGCGGTGACGGTGGCGCCGACGGCGGCCGCGCCCGCGGCCGTACCGGCGATCTTCATCATGCTCCGGCGGCTGATCTGTGCTCTCACGTGCTCGGTCCTCAGGTCTGGGGGGCGTTCCGATGCGTACGAGTACGCACAGGAGACGCGACGGCCCACGGGCGATAACAGAAAAGTGAGCCGGTGCGGCGGGCCCGGTCCCGCGCCGGACCCGGTGGAGCGGGGATCCGAGGGCCGGATGCCCGTCACCCGCCGGAAAACTGGTCGCAACCAAATACCGCACGTCCATTGACGCCCCTCACACCTCACCTCTACCTTTCGGTCGAAGTTACGCACAGTGTTCGTCATTTCGGACATGGTCGAACATGCTGCCGCCGGAAGGGACTCCCGTGTTCCGCACACGCCATTGGTTCGCCCTGGGGGCAGCACTGCTGGCCCTGCTCGCGTCACTCGTCACCACGCAGCCCGCTGCCGCGGCGGACGGGCGGCCGTATACCAACCCGGTCAAGTCGCAGAAGGGCGCCGATCCCTGGCTGGAGTACTACAACGGCAACTACTACCTGATCACCACGACCTTCACCGGCGTGCTGACCATGCGTAAGTCGCCGACTCTGGCCGGTCTTTCCACGGCCGCAAGCGTCCAGGTCTGGAGCGACACCACGCCCACCCGGAACACCAACATCTGGGCGCCGGAGCTGCACTTCCTCAACGGCAAGTGGTACCTGTACTACTCCGCCGGGCAGTCCGGGGTCGCCTGCTGCGACTCCCAGCGCACCCACGTCCTGGAGAGCGCCGGCTCGGACCCCATGGGCCCGTACACCTACAAGAACCAGCTCAGCGGCTCCAACCTCAGCCCCGGCGGCTGGCTCATCGACGCCAGCGTGCTCAAGCACGACAACAAGCTGTACCTGCTGGGCAGCGGCTTCATCAACGGCAGCAAGCAGAGCCTGGTCATCGCGCCGTTGAGCAACCCGTACACGCTGGCGAGCACGACCTTCACCATCATCTCCAGCCCCACCGCGAGCTGGGAGACCTCGGGCGGCGCGGTCAACGAGGGCCCCGAGCCGCTGTACCGCAACGGCAGGACGTTCCTCACCTTCTCCGCCAGCTCCTGTCAGACCCCTGACTACAAGCTGGGCCAGCTGGAGTTGACCGGAAGCGATCCGCTGCAGGCGTCGTCCTGGACGAAGAAGTCCACCCCCGTCTTCCAGCGCAACGACGCGGCGGGTGTCTACGGCCCCGGCCACAACGGGTTCTTCACCTCGCCGGACGGCACCGAGAACTGGATCGTCTACCACGCCAACAACAGCACGAACGGCGGCTGCGGCAACGGCCGCACCACCCGCGCCCAGAAGTTCACCTGGAACGCCGACGGTACGCCGAACTTCGGCGCCCCGGTCGCGCTCGGCACCTCCCTGCCCGGCCCGGACGGCGAGACGGCGGCCACGCCCACGGCGTACACGCTGGTGAACCGCAACAGCGGCAAGTGCCTGGACGTCGAGGGCGGCAACACGGCCGACGGCACCAACATCTTCCAGTGGAGCTGCACCGGCGGCGCCAACCAGAAGTGGCGCATCGAGGACCAGGGCAACGACACCAGCCGGCTGGTGAACGTGGCCACCGGAAAGGTCATGGACACCGCGAACTGTTCCGCTGCCGACGGCACCGACATCGCCCAGTGGTCCTGGCTGAACAACAACTGCCAGAAGTACCGCCTGGTCCACACCGCCACCGGTGACTACGTGCGGATCGTCAACGAGTCCACCGGCAAGGTCGCCGACGTCGCCAACTGCGGCACCGCCAACGGCACCGACGTACGCCAGTGGACCTGGCTGAACAACAACTGCCAGCAGTGGCAGCTCAAGCCCACCACCTGATCCCGCCCCCACCAGGAGAACCCGACACCATGAGACGTCTCATCAGCCGCGTGCTGACGGCGGTCCTCGCCGCGCTGGCACTGCTGACGACCGGCACCCCCGCCCACGCCGCCGCCCCCGCCTCGCCCGCCGTGACCTTCACCAACCCGATCGCCACACAGCGCGCCGACCCGCACATCTACAAGCACACCGACGGCTACTACTACTTCACCGCCACCGTGCCCGCCTACGACAAGATCGTGATGCGCCGGGCCACCACCCTCCAGGGACTGTCGACCGCCCCCGAGACCACGATCTGGACCAAGCACGCCAGCGGTGAGATGGGTGCCCACATCTGGGCCCCGGAGATCCACTTCATCAACGGCAAGTGGTACGTCTACTTCACCGCCGGCTGGTCCAACGACAAGTGGAGGATCCGGCCGTACGTCCTGGAGTCCAGCTCCGCCAACCCGCTCACCGGCACCTGGACCGAGAAGGGCCGCATCTCCCTGCCGCTGGACACCTTCTCGCTCGACGCGACGACGTTCGTCGTGGGCGGCACCCGCTACCTCAGCTGGGCGCAGAACGACCCGGCCGTCGGCGCCGGCACCAACATCTACCTCGCCAAGATGTCCAGCCCGTGGACCATCAGCGGCGCTCCCGCCATGATCTCGCGGCCCACCAACGCCTGGGAAAAGGTCGGTGCCACCGTCAACGAGGGCCCGGCCGTCATCCAGCGCGGAGGCAAGGTCTTCATGACCTTCTCGGCCTCCGCCACCGACGCCAACTACTGCCTCGGACTGCTGACAGCCAACGCTACCGCCGACCTGATGAACCCGGCGTCCTGGACGAAGAACCCGAACCCGGTCTTCAAGAGCAACGCCGCGACCGGTCAGTACGGCCCGGGCCACAACACCTTCACCACGTCCGAGGACGGCAAGTCGGACATCCTCGTCTACCACGACCGCAACTACAAGGACATCAGCGGCGACCCGCTCAACGACCCCAACCGCCGCACCCGGTACCAGAAGCTGTACTGGAACGCCGACGGCACGCCCAACTTCGGCATCCCCGTCTCCGACGGCGTGACCCCGGTCCGCTTCTCCTCGTTCAATTTCCCCGACCGCTACATCCGTCACTGGGAGTTCCGGGCGAAGGTCGAGGCGAACGTCACCAACCTCGCCGACTCCCAGTTCCGCGTCGTCACCGGCCTCGCCGGCAGCGGCACCGTCTCCCTCGAATCGGCGAACTTCCCCGGCTACTACCTGCGCCACAAGAACTTCGAGGTGTGGGTGGAGAAGAACGACGGCACGACCACCTTCAAGAACGACGCGTCGTTCAACCAGCGGGCGGGCCTGGCGGACTCCGCTTCCGGCGTCTCCTTCGAATCGCTCAACTACCCCGGCCGTTACATCCGCCACTTCGACAACCTGCTCTACGTCCAGTCGGTCAGCACCACCCTCGACCGGCAGGACGCGACCTACTACGCGGAATAGCCGCTGACCGCCCGGCTCCTCAGGAGCCGGGCGGAGCGAAGCCCGTCGACGTGAAGGACGTCTTGTCCCGGGACGTCGTGCCGTCGGTGATCCACCAGTACGTGGGGTCCTCGCCGTAGAGCCCGAACGAACCGTGCCCGCCGATGTCAGGCCAACAGCCCGGCCAGGCGGCGCCATTCGGGGCGCGTAAGGGCCGACGAGCCCTGGTCGGTGACCACTTGGAAGGCCACATGATCCGCCCCGGCGGAGTAGAAGGCGTCGATCCGCGCGCGAATTTGGTCGTCGTCGCCCCAGGCGTAGAGCGTGTCGATGAGGCGGTCGCTGCCGCCGTCCGCGAAGTCGTCCTCGGTGAAGCCGAACCGCAGGAAGCTGTTGGTGTAGTTCGGCAGGGAGAGATAGAGGGCGAGGCTGTCACGGGCGAGCGAGCGGGCGCGGTCCGGGTCGGTCTCCAGGACGACCTTCAACTCCGGTGCGAGCAGCGCGCCTTCGCCCAGGATCTCGCGGGCCTCCGCGGTGTGCTCGGGAGTCACCAGGTACGGGTGTGAACCGGCGGCGCGATCGCGTGACAGCTTCAGCATCTTCGGGCCGAGAGCGGCCAGTACCCGGCGCCCGGCGGGCACCCCGGCGGTGCCCAGGGCGTCCAAGGCGTCCAGGTAGTCGACCATGGACGAATAGGGGCGCCGATACTGGTCCGCCAGCTTGGCGTGACTCACCCCGAGACCGAGCAGGAACCGGCCGGGGTGGGCCGCGTCCAGCTCGGCGAAACGCGCGGCGGTGTCGGTGGCCTCGTACTGCCAGATGCTCTGGATACCGGTGGCCACGGTCAGCCGCGATGTCGCCTCGATCAGCGGCACGGCGTGCTGCACCCCCGTGCTGCCGCCCAACCAGACGGCACCGAAGCCGAGTTGTTCGAGCTCGGCGGCGGTCTCGGCGAGTTCGCCGCGCTGTGACGGATCCTCCGAACGCAGCCCGACACTCCAGATGCCGTACCTCCCGACCGCCTCCTTGGGTGACCTGTCGCGAACCCCGCTCGTGATGTCGTCCACCATCGACTCTGACTCCCTCCGAAGGCTGTGCACTGTCGTACGAACGTGTCGCAGCACCCCAACCGATGACTGCTTTCGGATATTCCGTGATCGGGAGCGTGACGAGGCTCCGCCCCTAGTGTCCGAGGACGGAGCGGAGCCTCAACAGGAGCCGTTCTCAGGGAAGTTCGGTCAGGCGGTCCGTGCCCGGAGGGGCTACCGGGCTCTGGGCGGTGAGGTAGTCGGTCAGTGCCGCGATGTCGTCGCCGCCGCCGACGGGGTTGGTGCCCTTGGCGAAAGTGGTGAACCCGTCGCCGCCCGCCGCGAGGAAGGTGTTGGCGGCCACCCGGTAGGTTGCGTCGGGCTTCAGCGTCTCGCCGTTGAGCTTGATCGACTCGGGATCGATGCGGTCGCCGACGGGGGCGCTGCCGGAGTACGAGTACGTCAGCCCCCTCGAGACGCCGAGGATGAGGGTGGGCGCCCTGGTCCCGGAGTCGTTGAACTGCTCTTCCAGGATCTTCTCGATCTGCGCCCCCGTCAGGTCGACGGTCACCAGCGTCCCGGCGAAGGGCTGGACGGCGAAGGCCTCCGCGTACGTGATCTCGCCGGGTGCCTCGCCGCCCGTCGACGAGGCGTACACCAGGTCCGCCCGCACCCCACCGGGGTTCATCAGGGCGATCTGTGCCCCGCCTTTCTCCGGAGCCGCGGTCGCCGCCAGCTGGGCGTCGGCGACCAGGTTCGCCAGGTCGGATTCGGCGTCGCGCGTCTCGGAGCGGGTGATGTCGGCGGTGACCTCGCCGACGATCCGGTTGGCCAGGGGCGCCGACAGCTCCTTCCACTTGTCGATGACCGCCGTCTGTTCGGCGTCCTTGGCGCCGGTGCGGGTGACGAGGTGGTTCATCGCGGCGACCTGGTCACGTACGACGTCCCCGGTGCGGCGGTCGACGGGCAGCCGGGTCTCGGTGACCACCCGGCCGAAGGACGAGGCCGAGGTGACCATGCGCGGCTCGCCGTCCGGGTCGGGCAGCGAGCAGATGTACGGCTGGTGGGTGTGGCCGGTGACAACCGCGTCGATCGCGGGGGCCAGACGCTTGGCGATGTCGACGATCGGGCCCGAGATCCCGTCGCACTGGCCGTAGCTGCCGGCCTGGATGCCGCCCTCGTGCAGCAGGACCACGATCGCCTCGACTCCCTGCTCGCGCAGTTTGCCGGCGGCGGCGTTGGCGGTCTCCACCTCGTCCAGGAAGCGCACCGACTTGATTCCGGACTGGCCGGTGACCTCCGGGGTGCCTTCCAGGGTCATCCCGATGAAGCCGAGCTTGACCCCGTCCACCTTCTTGATCCAAGTGGGGGCCAGGAGGGGCTCACCGGTGGTGCGGTCGGTGACGTTGGCGGCGAGCCAGGGGAACTCGGCGCCGTCGTACGGCTCGTCCTTGATGTAGCAGCCGTCCTTCGGGTGGCAGCCGCCGTTCTGCATGCGCAGCAGTTCGTCGGTGCCCTCGTCGAACTCGTGGTTGCCGACGCTGGTGACGTCCAGGTGCAGTTTCTCCATGGACTCGACGGTCGGTTCGTCGTGGAAGAGACCGGAGAGGAAGGGGCTGGCGCCGATGATGTCGCCCGCCGCGACGGTCAGCGAGGCATCGGTGCCCTCCCGGAGCCGGCCCAGCCTGGCGGCGAGGTACTCCGCGCCGCCGACCGTGGTCGACTTCGGGTCCAGCTTGGACCCGAGGTTGGCATCACGGCCGGTGGGCGGTTCCAGGTTGCCGTGGAAGTCGTTGAAGGACAGCAGCTGGACGTCGACGGTGGACGAGGTCCTCGGCTCGGTCGGGAAGTCGTGGGTGTACGAGGTCCAGAGCTTGACGTCCTTGCTGTCCGTACGGCCGTTGCCGTCGAGGTCACCGGCGGAACCGGAGGCGGGAAGGGCCTTCAGGTCCCGGGCGTTCACGGCGCCGTCGCCGTTGACGTCCGGGGTGCGGGTGGCGAGGAGCCCGGGACGTACGGACAGCAGGTGGAACTTGGTGACGCTGCCGTTGAAGCCGAAGTTGTCGTCGGCGACGAGGACGAGGGAGCGGGAGCCGTCGGGCAGTTTCGGACCCCAGGTGATGCCCTCGACGTTGTCGGCATCGGTGCCGGAGGTGGTGAAGTCGTACAGCAGCTTCTTCGGCATCGGCTTCTCGGAGCCGGAGGTCTTCTCCTTGCCGTTGACGTCGGTTGCGCCGATGGTGCTCGTCCAGTAGAGGCGGATGGAGAAGCCGACGCCGGAGGCGAAGGACCGCTCGACGGTGAGGTAGTCGGTCTCGTTGATCGCGAGGATCTCCGAGACTCCCCGGTCGGCGGAGTAGGTGCCGACGGGGGCGGGCAGCGGTGCGGTGGGCGCGTCGGAGATCGGGTCGACCTCGTAGACGTGCTCGGCCTCGGCGGCACCGGTCTCGCGGTCCATCACCAGCAGCCGGGACGGGCTCTTGGCCGTCAGCCCGGCCGCGGGACCGTCCTGGACGAGGGCGTTCTCGGTGATGGTGACGGCCTTGCTGCCGTCCGGGGCGAGGGTCAGGCCTTCAAGGGCCTGGTTGTTGCGGACGCCCGCGGTGAGCGCACCGGAAGCCGACCTGACCGGTGCGTACGCCTTGGGCAGCGGCAGTTCGCGTACGTATCCGCCGGAAGCGGTGGCCTCACGGACGAAGGCCGGCTGCCCGGACGAGGAGGCGCCCTCGCTCGTCCACAGCAGGCTGTTGCCGTCCGGCGTCCAGCGGACCGCCTCGGGGTCGACGGCCTTGGCGGCGAAGGGTTCGCCGGTGGTGTCGTCGAGCACGGTCAGGGCGTCGAGGTCCGGCTTGTCGTGGGCGAAGGCAGTGCCGTTCAGTGGCAGGCGGAGGGTGTAGAAGCGTGCCTCGCCGTTCTCCGAGCGGTCGTCGCTGAGGGCGACGTACTCGCCGGAATCCCGGTCGTAGTCGATCCCGGACAGCCCACCGAACGGCATGCCGAACTCGCTCGTTCCGGCGGGCACGGTAAGGGTGTCGAGGAGTCGGATGCCGTACTGCTCGGCGGAGTCCGGGGCGGGCTCCGCGGCGAACCCGTTGGCGAGGGTGAGCCCGCCGAGGAGTCCGGCCGCGGTGAGGGAGCCCAGGAGCGCGCGTCTGCGGCGTGTTCGGCGTCTGTGTCGCATGGGCATGGTGTCCTTCCGGGAAGGGGCGGGTTGCGGGGGGCAGGGGCAGGGGCAGGGGCAGGGGCAGGGGGCGGCAGGCCAAGCCCTCGGCCGTTCATCGGGGCGTGACTGTGCCGGGTCATCGGGGCGTGACTGTGCCGGGCGTGGGGGAGCGGTCACGGGTTCCTGAGGTCCAACAGGCAGGCGGGACCCGGTGGTTGAGCGGAAGCGGGGTCAGAGCGAGGCGGCGGTCTCTTGCGTCAGGCCGCGGCGCTTGCGGCGCCACGCGTACAGGGCCAGCGCCACCAGCGTCATCGCGTACGGAATCGTCGACACGAGCTGTGGCGGAACGTCCATCGTGCCGAGCTGTACGGCGAGGGCCTCCGCCGCGCCGAAGCCGAGGGCGGCGAGGAAGACGCCCCAAGGCCGCAGTCCGCCGAGGAACACGGCGGCGAGGGCGATGAAACCGCGGCCCGCCGTCATGTCGCGTACGAAGAAGGACACGTACCCCATGCTCAGGAAGACCCCGGCGAGTCCGGCGAGCGCGCCGCTGAGGGCGAGTCCCGCGTACTGGACATGCCGGACCGGAATCCCGACCGACGCCGCCGCGTCCGGCATCTCGCCCACCGCCCGCAGACGGAAGCCGAAGCGCGTGCGGTAGAAGAGCCAGGCGACGAACGGAGCGGCGAGGAACGCCAGCCAGGTGACCATGTTCTGACCGCTCAGCACCTCGCCCACCACCGGGATGCTCTCGATGCCGGGCAGCGTCACCGTCGGCAGGCTGCCGCTCTTCAGGCCGGACGTGCCGCCCTTGTCGTCGAGGAGGGAGTAGACGGCGTACGCGGTGCCGCCGGAGGCGAGCAGGTTGAGGCCGATGCCCGCGATGATCGCGTCGGCGCCCAGCTCCAGGCGCAGCGCGGCGAGCAGCAGACCGAGGAGCACGGCCACCGCGACCCCGCACAGCGCGCCGACCGCCACCGAGCCGCTGTACCCGGCGACCAGCGCCCCGGTGCAGGCGGCGGAGAGCATCTGCCCCTCCAGGGCGATGTTGCTGATCCCGGCGCGCTCCGCGACCAGTCCGCCGAACGCGGCGAGCAGGTACGGGGTGGCGACCCGCAGCACCGCCGCGAGGAAGGCGCTGCTGAAGACGACGTCGATCACGGAGTTCACCGGACACCCGCCTGCCTGCGCGCGATACGCCGCTTGAGCAGGTCCGGCAGGGCTTGGGCGGTCACCAGCAGCACGATGACCGCCTGGATGACCACCACGATCTCGGTACCGACGTCCGTCTGCTGTTCCATGATGTCTCCCCCGGCGCGGAGGTAGGAGTAGAAGAGTCCTGCGACCACGACGACCAGCGGGTTGTTGCGCGCCAGCAGGGCGACCACGATCCCTTCGAAGGCGAGGCTTCCGGCCAGGCCCGGTTCAAGCCGCCCGTACACGCCCTGCACGAGGTGCGCCCCGGCGAGGCCCGCGACGGCGCCGCCGATGACGAAGCTCCACTCGATGGCGCGGGGCACACGGATGCCGCCGTACTCGGCGAAGTCGGGGTTGGAGCCGGTCATCCGGATGCGGTAGCCGAGCGGGGTGCGGGTGATGAGCAGCCACAGCGCTATGGCGGTGAGCAGCATCAGGAAGAGGCCGATGTTGGCGCGGCCCAGCGGGATGCCGAACCAGTCGCTCAGCGGTGTGAGGGCGGAGTCCTGCTGGATGGACCTGGAGTGCACCGCGCTGCTGCCGGGTTCCTTCAGCGGGCCGTTGACCAGATAGTCGTAGACGCGTACGACGATGGCGTTGAGCATCAGCGTGGCCACGATCTCGTTGGCGCCGAGACGTGCCTTCATCGCTCCCGGTACGAAGCCCATCCCGGCGCCCGCCGTGGCCGCGGCGAACAGGGGGACGAGTACGGCGGCGACCGGTGGCAGCGGCAGGAAGACCGCGACCGCCGCGGCGGCGAGCGCGCCCGCGTAGACCTGGCTCTCGGCGCCCAGGCTGATCTGCCGGGCGCGGAAGGGGATGGCCACCGACAGTCCGAGCAGGGTGAGCGTGGTGGCGTCCTCCAGCCAGCGGCCGACGCGGAAGGAGCGGTCCAACGGGCCGGTGAGCATGGCCTCGTACGCCTTCACCGGGTCGTTGCCGGTGACGAGCATGACGAGGAAACCGATGGCGAGGGCGGCCAGGATGGTGGCCAGCGTCATGCTGAGGTCGACGGCCAGGTCGCGGCGCCGGGTGACCCGGTACTCACGGCGGTCCTCGCTCTCGATCAGCGTCATGGGCGTGGTGGTCATACGGCGGACGCCTCCCCGGAGCCGTCTGGCCCGACGCCGTCTGACTCGACGTCGTCCGGCTCGACGTCGTCCAGCCCGGCCGTCAGCTGCTCCTGGTCGTGGTGCTCGACGCCGAGCATGTAGAGACCGACCCGCTTCTCGGTGAGGCCGGCTGTGTCGTCGAACCGGCCGACCAGGCGGCCGTCCTTGAGGACCAGCAACCGGTCGGAGAGGGCGAGCAGTTCGGTCAGGTCGGCGGAGATCAGCAGTACGGCGGCGCCCGCGTCGCGCGCGGCGACCAGCCGCTCGTACATGAACCGCATCGCGCCGACATCCACCCCGCGGGTGACCTGTGAGGCGATCAACAGCCTTGGCCCGGCGGAGAGTTCGCGGGCGACGATCACCTTCTGCATGTTGCCGCCGGACAGCGCGCGCACCGGGACGGACGGATCGGGGGTGCGGATCGCGTACTCCTCGATCAGCCGCTCGGCGTGCGTACGCACCGCTCCTGGGTGCAGGACTCCTCGGCGGGCGAGGGGCGGGCGGTCGTGGCGGTCGACGACGAGGTTGTCGGCGATCGACTCGTCGAGAGCGGCGCCGTTGTACAGCCGGTCCTCCGGTACGTAGCCGATGCCGGCCCTGCGGTGACCCGCCACGTCGAGCCCGGCCGTGTCGGTGCCGCCGACGCTGACCGTGCCCGTGGTGGGGCGGCGCAGTCCGGCCAGGACCTCGGCGAGCTCGCTCTGCCCGTGGCCCTCGATCCCGGCCACGCCGACGATCTCCCCGGCGGCGACGTCGAAGCCGAGTCCGTGCAGGGACTGGCCGGTCGGGGCATCGTACGCCAAGTCCCTTACGCGCAGGGTGACTTCAGCGGGGCGGGCGGGCGCACGGTCCACGTCGAGCGACAGGTCCCGTCCGACCATCATCGCGGCCAGCGAGCGTTCGGTGGCGTCGGCGGTGGCGACCGTCCCGACCAGGGAGCCGGCCCGCATCACGCTGACCTTGTCACTGATCTCCCGTACCTCGCGCAGCTTGTGCGAGATGAACAGCACCGTCATGCCGCCGTCGCGCAGCCGGCGCACGGCGGCGAACAGGTCTTCGGTCTCCTGGGGGGTCAGGACGGCGGTCGGCTCGTCGAGGATGAGGACGCGTGCCCGGCGGTGCAGGGCCTTGAGGATCTCCGTGCGCTGACGCATCCCGACCGACACTTCGTCCACCCGGGCCTTCGGATCGACGGCGAGTCCGGACTCCTCCGCGAGCAGGGCGGTCGTCTCGACGGCCGCCCTGGAGTCGACCAGACCGCGCTGCCCCGGCTCGACGCCGAGGACGACGTTCTGGGCGACGGTGAAGGACGGCACCAGCATGAGGTTCTGGTGGACCATGCCCACGCCCAGGGCGATCGCCGAGCCCGGGCCGCGCAGCACCCGCGGCCGGCCGCCGATCAGGATCTCGCCGGAGCTGGGTTGCTCGAGGCCGTAGAACATCTTCATCAGCGTGGACTTGCCGGCTCCGTTCTCGCCGACGACCGCGCGGATCTCGCCCGACGGGACCTCCAGGTCCACACCGCGTACGGCGCGCACGCCGTTGCCGTAGGTCTTGGTGACCGCGTGGGCGGCGACGGCCGGTCCGGCGTCAGCCCATGATTCGTTCATCTCGCGAGGCCGCTTTTCGGCTAGAAGGCGCTGGGGACCGTGACGGAGCCGGACTTGACCTTGTCGGCGGCTTCCTGGAGTTCGGTACGGGTCTTCTGAGGCACCAACTCCTTGAAGTGGTCGTCGTCCACGTAGCCCACGGCGTCGTCTGCGAGGCCGACGGTGTCGACGGCGCCGTACTTCAGGGAGTCCTTCCGGTCGTCCTGCGCTGCCTTGTAGAGGGCGTTGCCGACGTTCTTGAGTATGGAGGTGACGACGGTGTCCTTCTGGGCCTGATCGGTGAGGGTCTGGTACTGGTCCGAGTCCACGCCGAACGTGTACCGCTCGGCGCTGACGGCCGACTCGAAGGTGCCGAGCCCGGAGAGCCCGGCGACCGGCCACACCAGCGCGGCGCCCTGGCCGTACATCGCGGTGGAGATCTCCTTGCCCTTGGCCGGATCGCCGAACGGCTTGTCGCCGCCCACGTACTGAACGAGCACGTCGGAGTTCCTTCCGCCCGCTTCCTTGAATCCCGCCTTGAAACCGACGACGAAGTCCTCGATGACCGGGATCTTCACGCCGGGCATGACGCCGACCTTCTTCAGGGATTCGGCACCCTTGAGGGATTTCTCGGCGACGAGCTTCTCGGCGAGGAATCCGGCGAGATAACCGCCCTCGTTCTGCTTGAACGTCACGGAGTAGACGTTCTCGCACTTGTTGGAACAGGTGCCGTTCTTGCCGGTGTAGTCGACCGGGGCGTCGAAGAGCCAGAACTTCTTGTCCGGGAATTGCGGGGCGAGTTCACCGATGTAGTCGGTGACCTCGAAGGTGCCGGCCGCCAGGATGTCGTAGTCGTCGGCCGAGGCGGCGTCCTCGAAACCGGGCTCCCACTTCGTGCGGTCGGAGCCCAGCTCCACCACCTTGAGCTCGTAGCCGAGGTCCTTCTCGGCCTTCTTCAGCCCCTCGTAGGCGGAGTCGAAGAACGACTTGTCTCCCAGCCCGCCATTGATCACCAGTTTGATGCGCGGCTTTCCGGACGCAGCCGCTCCGGAGTTCTCGTCCCCGCCCGATCCTCCGCACGCGGTCAGTGCGATGGCCCCCGCCGCCACGAGGGCGGCGCTTCTTCCGATTCGCATCATCGATCTCCCGATCAGTGAGTCGCCGATCATTGCTGCTTGCCTTGGTATGCGCTGCGTTGACAGTAGGAATTGCAAAACGTTTTGGCTATGCCGCCGGGTTGCGATCTCATTTCCTCCCGGAGAAATTCAGACATCGCCGAGCAGAGCCGCCGCGGCGATGCGCACGGCCCGGTCGAAGCAGGTCTCGCGCTCCTCGGCGGAGAGGGCCTCTCCTGTGCGGACGTGGTCGGAGGCGGTCAGCACGGCGAGCGCCTCGCCGCCCTCGGCGGCGGCCACGGCGTACAGTCCCGCCGCCTCCATCTCCGTGGCGAGCGTGCCCCTGCGCTCCAGCGCGTCGAAGAGGGCGGGCCGGTCGAGGTAGAAGTGGTCGCTGGTGAACACCGGGCCGATGTGCACCGCACCCCTGCCCTGGTGTCCCGCACCGCCGTCCTGGTGCCCCGCCGCGTCCGCGGCCAGGCGCAGCAACCCGTAGGAGGGCGTGAGCGAGAGGGTCACGCCGTCCACGAGGACGCGGCTGATGCTGGAGTCGGTGTGCGCGGCCGAGGCGATCACCACGTCCCGCACGGACACCGTCAGCGGGATCGCCCCGGCCGTGCCGACCCGTACGATCCTGCGCACGCCGTAGTGCCGGAACAGCTCCGTCGCGTAGATCGACACGGACGGGATGCCCATGCCGGAGGCGAGGACCGACATGGGTTCGCCCCGATGGGTGCCGGTGTAGCCGAGGACGCCCCGGACGTCGGTGACCAGCCGGGCGTCCGCCAGGAACGTCTCGGCGATGCGCCGGGCCCGGCGTGGGTCTCCGGGCATGAGGACGAGCGGGGCGAACTCGCCGGGCGCGGCGGCGATGTGGGGTGTGCCGGTCATGGGGACGCGGGGCTCCCCGGCCGTCACAGGTCCGCTCCCGCGAGCCAGCGCACCAGTCGGTCCCACAGCTCGGCGTATCCGTCCCAGGCGAGGAACGGCGGCGGTGCCCAGTGCGGGGCCACGTCGGAGGTGAAGGCAGCGGTCCTGCCGGCGCCGTGACCGCCGACGACGAGCAGCGGGTGCCCGGCGCACTCGGCCAGCAGCGTCGCCCCGTGTCGCGGCCAGACCTCGTTGAGGCCGAGCAGTGCGGGCCAGGACCGCTCCAGCCCCCGTACGATCCCGTGGTCGGCGACCACCTTGGGCACGGCACCGGACGGGAGCTCCACCCGGTCGTCCCGGTCGGCCATCGACACCGGCAGGGCCACGGCGAGCGGCGACTGCCCCCATCGGGCACGGGCGTCGATGCCGCTGAAGCTCAGGTAGCCGCCCACCATCAGCACTCCGCCGCCGCTCTCGACGAACCCGCGCATCAGCTCCGACCGGTCCGGGGCGGGAACGGAGCGGCTGAAGGTCTCGGGCGGGAGCTGGAAGCTGTTGGCGCCCACATCGCTGATGACCACGACGTCGTACGCGCCGAAGCCCTTGGCGGAGTCCGGCACCCGGCGGGAGATCTCGTGCGCGGGGACGTACGTCACCTCGTGGCCGCGTGAGCGCAGCGCGTCGAGAAAGACGCCTCCGCCCTCGGTGTACTCCGCGGTGTGGAAGGCGTCGAAGCCCTTCTGATGGACCGTGTACGTGAACCAGGACTCGCCGACGACGAGGACTCTGGGCATGGCGAACCGCCTTTCGGACAGGGCAGGTTGGGGCCGCGGGGACGGGGACACAGCCGGTCGGCACGGCGTCCTTCGTACGCGCGGCGGAGAGCGGAGGGAAGGGGTGGGGTTCGGGTCAGCGGTCGGCCGGTGCCGTGCTGCCGCGCACCTTGAGTTCGACGGGCAGGGTGTGCCGGGACGCGGGCGGGACCTCGCCCCGCGAGACGTACTGGAGCAGTTGCGCGGTGGCGGTGCGGCCCACGTCGTACGCGGGCTGGTGGACGGTGGTCAGGGGCGGGTGGGCCAGCGAGGCCGCGCGGATGTCGTCGAAGCCGACCACGGAGATGTCCTCCGGCACCGACAGGCCCGCCTCCCGCAGGGCGGTGAGGGCGCCGAACGCCATGAGGTCGTTGGCTGCGAACACGGCCGTGCAGTCGAGGCCGCCCTTCTCGAGGAGTTTGGTGACGAGGCGGTATCCGGAGGCCTCCTTGAAGTCGCCGACGCGTTCGACGACCTCGCCCTGGAAGGCCCGTACAAAACCGTTCGCCCGCGCCGTGCCGCTCATCAGGGCGCGGGGACCGGTCAGCATCAGCGCCCGGCGGTGGCCGAGCGCCCGCAGGTGCTCGCCGACCAGCCGCCCGCCCGCCTCGTGGTCGGCGGTGGCGATGAGCGCGCCCTCCAGGCCCTCGACCTCCTCGTCGGCGAGCGCGATGGGGAACTTGCCCATCAGCGCCTCCAGTCTTCGCCGGGATGGCGGCGACCCCGAGGCGTACACCATGCCGTCGATGAACCGGCTGCGGATCATGCCGAGGTAGCGGTCCTCGCGGTCGGCGTCGAACTCGGTGTTGCACAGGATCAGCCCGTAGCCCAGATCGTGGGCGGCGTCCTCGGCGCCCTTGGCGAGTTCGGCGAAGAAGGTGTTGCTGATGTCGGGGATCAGCAGACCGATCACCGAGGTGGAGCCGGCCTGCAGGCTGCGGGCGAGCGATGCCGGGACGTAGCCGAGGCGGTTGACGACACCGCGCACCCGCGCGGCGGTCTCCTCGCTGACCGGCCGGTTGCCGCTGAGGACGTGGGAGACGGTGGTGGGGCTGACGCCCGCGGCGGCGGCCACGTCCTTGATGGAGGCGGGCCTGCGGACGGGCGACTGGCGGTCGGCGGTGTACGGCTCAGGGGTCATAGTGCTGCACCGCCCTTCCGTGGGAGGTGTCGAGGATCCGCGCCACCCGGGCGTCGGCCTCGTCCAGCAGCGTGGGCTCGTCCACGGTCAGCAGCCGTCCGTCGCACATCAGGACCCGGCCGTCCACGACGACCGTCCGTACGTCGCCGGCGCGAGCGCTGTAGACGAGTGCGGCGCGCGGGTCGTGCAGGGGACGGCAGTGCGCGCCGGACAGATCGGTGAGGACGATGTCGGCCCGCATCCCCGGCTCCAGCGCACCGATCCGGTCCTGGAGGCCGAGTGCGCGCGCCCCGCCGCGCAGGGCCAGCCGCAGGGTGTCGGAGACGGTCATCCAGGTGGCGTCCCGCACGGCCTGCTTCTGGGTGAGGGCGACGAGCCGGAGCGCCTCCCACACGTCGAGGGTGTTGTGCCCGGCAGCGCCGTCCGTGCCGACCGCCACGGTGACGCCCGCGGCGAGCAGGTCGCGGACGGGAGTCAGCGGGGACAGCGCGTGTTTGAGGTACACCTTCGGGCAGTAGGCCACGGCGGTCGTGTCCGCGTGCCCGGCGAGCAGCGGAAGGTCGTCCTCGACGATTCCGCAGCCGTGCGCGATCAGTGCGCCCGCGTCCAGCACCCCGGTCTCGTGCAGCACCCGGATCGGGGTGATGCCGCGCCGCTCCAGGCTGGACCGCGTCTGCTCAAGGTGCTCGGCGGCGTGGATGTGCGTCCGCACCCCGAGCCTGCGGGCGTGCCCGGCCAGGGTCCGCAGATCGGTGTCGTCGACGGTGTACGGGGCGTGCGGGCCGAGTGAGACGGTCACCCGGCCCTCGGCACCGCCGTGCCACTCCTCCGCGAACCGCACGGTGGACTCCAGGGCCTCCTGGCCCCGGCTACTGAAGTACGTGGGCGCGATGTCGGCGCGCAGGCCGGTCTCGGCGACCGCCTCGGCGATCTGCTCGGGGAAGAAGTAGTGGTCGGCGAAGGTCGTGACACCGGAGCGGATCATCTCGGCGCAGGCCAGCCGGGCGCCGGTCCGTACGTCGGCAGCGGTGAGGTTGCTCTCCATCGGCCAGACGCGGTCGTTGAACCAGCCTTCGACCGTCACGTCCTCGGCCGCGCCGCGCATGAGCACCATCGGACTGTGCGTGTGTGCGTTGATCAGGCCCGGAACGGCGAGCAAGCCGCGCCCGTCGATCACGTCCGACCGGTCGATCACGTCCGGCCGGACGTGAGCCACGGTCCCGGTCGGCCGTACGTCCTGGGTCGGCCGTACGTCCTGGATGACGCCGTCCGCCACCACGATGTCCCGCGCCTGCAGGATCTCGCACTCGCCCTCCGGCGGAACGCGCAGCACATCGCAGCCGGTCACCAGGAGGCGGCCCGCCGACGCGGGCGCTCTGTCGCTCATGGCGCACAAGCTAGATATCCAAAACGTTTTGCACAACAGTTTCCCCGTATGGCCCCTGAAGCGGCCCCACGGGGCGGGTCAGGTCCCCAGTGGAGCCGCGAACGCCGACTGCGGGGCCGGGGCCGTGTCCGGTGTCGTGGTCGGCAGGGGCAGGGGCAGGAGCGCGTCCAGGGTGTTGCCCGCCAGCAGGAGGTCCTGGAGACGGCGCAGCGCGGCGATGACCGTGTCCTGCTTGATGTCGACGTCCCGCGTGGTGAGCGAGGAGCCGGCGGGTATGTCGCGGAGCACTCGCGCGCCCGCGGCCAGGCCCAGGGGGACCATGCCCTCGGCGGCCGCCGTCGCGGCGTGGTCCGTCACGCCGTACACCGAGCTGCCGCCGATGCCGTCGAGGAGTTCACCGGCGCGCAGATCGCGCTTGGCGCAGGCGACGACCTCCGCGGTCCAGGTCGTCGGGGCGAGGCTCGGCCGCCTGGTCAGGACGGCTTCGGCGATGGTCAGCGGCGCTTCGACGCTTGCGAGGTGGTACGGCCGGTAGAAGGTGTAGTAGGGGCCGGAGCCCATGCTCAGGTAGTCCATCTCCGCCACCACCACCGGGTCGTCGCACTTCGCCACGACGAACACTCCTGGTGCCACCGGGCCGGTGCAGTAGTCGACGACCCCGGCGGCGTCGAGGATGCCGCCGTCGGCCTTCGGCCGGAACACCTCGGCGAGTTCGGGCACCGTCGTCCTCGGACCGTGGAAGCCGCGGCGGCTCACCCCCAACCCGGTGGCGTTGGCGAGGGCGGCCATCTCGATCATGGTCTTCGAGCCGTCGACGAAGCTCGTCAGCATCTTCGGGTTCATGTGCTTGGCCGCCGCCTGCGCGGCAAGGCCGTCCGGTGTGGCAGTCGGGTCGAGCGGGTTGTTCTTGCCCTTGCCGGCACAGGTGACCGTGAGGCCGAGATCGAGTGCGTAGTCCACCAGCCGCTTGCACTCGACCGGTTCGTCGCCGCGGCAGACGGTGTAGACGCGGCCCATTCTGCGGGCCAGCGCGGACAGGAGCAGGCCGACGGTCACATCGGTCTCCACGTTGAGCAGGGCGATGTCCTTGCCGCTCAGCAGACCGTTCAGAGCCACGGCCGCACCGACCTCGGGGACCCCGCTGGCCTCGACGATGATGTCGAGGTCGAGCCTGACCAGGAGTCCGGCGTCTTCGAGGGCCACCGGCCGGCCTTCGACGAGGGCGGCATTGAGCTTGTCGACGTCCGGGGTGGACACCACGTTCTCGCGTCCGGTGCGACGGAACGCGGCGTCCGCCCGGCCCGGGGCGATGTCGGCGATCGCCGCCACCTCCATGCCGGGGATGCGGTTGGTCTGAGCGACAAGGCCGATGCCCATCTGCCCCGCACCGACGAGTCCGACCCTGATGGGCCGTCCCAACTGCCGCTGCCTCTCGATGATCTGCGGGAGATATGCCATGGCTGTGTGTGCTCCTCAAGAGATGTGGGGTGTGCGCGGCGGGTCGGGCGGCCGAGCGTGCACGGGCGGTGCCCTGTGTGCCCTATGCGCCCGGCCGGGCCCGCTGTACGAAACGGAAGAGGCCCGGCGTCCGCAGGCCGGACGTGACCGGCGCCTCGGTGCCTCCTGACCGCATCCGGCGGTAGCGGTCGCGGGCGTCCTCGAGTGCGCGGGCCGTGGCGGTGGAGGTGGCCCGGGACGGTGCGGTGCGCAGGTCTCCGGCCAGCCGAGGCCGCTCGCGGAACCGGGCGAGGACCGAAGCCCCCTCCATCACCAGGGCCCGCTCGACCACCTCGTCGGACGTACGCACGAGCAGCAGCACCACGGCTCCGCGCAGTCCGCCGGTGGCGCGGCCGGAGACGAGGACGACACCGGTCCGGTGCTCCTCGCCCGCAAGCCGGTTGACCGTCCGCATGTAGTAGCGGTGCTGCGCGATGCTGGTCAGCGTCGTCAGGACGAAGGCGCCGAGCAGCAGCAGTGCCAGGGGAAGGAATTCCATGTCTTTCCTCTTCTCAACGGCTCCGGTGATCCTGGGAGTTGTCAGGGCCCGGTGAGCGGCGGGAGCGGACCGCACGGGCGGCGGCCGCGTTGCGTATGCGTTCCGGGTTCCGGCCGCGCAGCCGGACGGCCCCGCAGTCAGGGCACATCGAGGCCGTCACTTCCGTGGTCACCTCGGTGGTCCCGAGGCGGTACGCGAAACGGGGGGAGCCGAGAAGGGGCAGCGCCATCGATCCCTCGACCAGTGTTCCGCCGCAGTCACCGCAGAGGTCCTGGCCCTGGTCTTCGTGTTCCTGGCTGTGCATCGTTCTGCCCCTCCACGGCTCCGCCGTCGTGTGTCGTCGTCAGGCTCGTACGAGCTTGAGCTCGGCTCCCGGCTCCGGGACGTCGAGCGGACCTTTCGCGTGCAGGGCCCCGGGCAGCAGCCCGGCGGCCGGATCGGGATCGGTGTAGACGACCAGGTGACCGAGCTGGAGCAGGTTCTCGTGGGCCCGCTCGCCCACGGCGGTCAGGGTCATCCGGGTCTCGCCGAGCCAGAGTTCGTCACCCGGCCGCATCTGCAGCACGGGATCGTCGGAGGGCCGATGCACGACGCTCAGGCTCTCCAGATCGCCGGGCAACGGCTCGCCGAAGAGGATGAGGACACCGCCGCGGATGAGTTCCTCGGCCTCGTCACCTATACGCAGGACCGTGCTCTGGTAGTAGGGCTCGCTCATCAGTACATCCCGAAGCTTGCGAGCCAGGCGAGGATCACCGCGAGGGGCGAGGTGATCAGGCGGCTGAGCAGCACCGCCGGGGTTCCCACCGCCACCGTTTCGGGTTTCGCCTCGCCGAGGGCGAGGCCGACGGGGATGAAGTCGCAGCCGACCTGGCCGTTGATGGCGAACAGGGTGGGCAGGGCGTACTCGACGGGGATCGTTCCCGCGGCGATCTGAGTTCCCATCAGTACGCCGATGATCTGGGCGATCGCCGCTCCCGGCCCCAGGATCGGGGACAGGAAGGGCAGGGCCACCACGGCGCCCAGGGCGATCAGGCCGAAGGGATTGCTGGCCAGCGGCTTGAGGCCCTCACCCATCTTCTCCGCGACGCCGGTGTAGATGACGAAGCCCAGCAGCAGGCTGACGTACGCCATGAACGGCAGGATCGTGCTGATGGTGAGGGTGATGGCCTGACGGCCGGACGACAGCAGGGTGTTCACCGCGTAGCCGATGCCGGAGCTGAACTTGATGAAGGCATCGGACACCTTGGCGAACCGACCGCCGCTCTCCTCCGGTGGGGCGGGCCGGGACGGCGAAGCCTCGGCGTCCGCGTCGACGGCAGCCGAATCGGCGGCGGCTGCCGCATCGGCGGAGGGTGTCGTGCCGGCTTCGGCTTCGCCGTCCTCCTGCGCCAGTACGTCGTCCGGGGACACGGCGGAGACGAAGATGTCCTCGGTGATGAACTGCGCGAGCGGCCCGCCCGGAGCGCCTGGATAGACGTCGATCGTCGGGATGCGCTTGCGCGGGTACACACCGATCCGGGCGGTCCCTCCGCAGTTGATGACGGCGCAGACGACCTCCTCGTCGGGGACGGTGGTGCGGAAACCGTCGACGGCCTCGCCGCCGATCAGCTCGGCGATCCGTGCGGCGACCGGATGGATGCCTCCTCCCGTGACGGAGAGGACCTTGGTGCGCGTATCGGTACGGCGCAGGGTGAGTCCCTCGCCCCAGCCGCCGGATCCCCTGCGGACGAAGACGGACGGGTAGGTGCGCGGGTCGTGGTCGATGGTCGTCATCGTGTGCCTCCCGTCCCCGCGAAGGCGCTGCCGCCGCTGCCGGTGGTGAACTCCTCGTCGAAGGTGCGGAAGATCTCGGTGCGCCCGGTCCGTTTGATCAGGATCTGTGTGATCCGCTCGGTGACCACTCCTCTGATGAAGATGACCACGACACCGATGGCGAGGTAGTACAGCGCAAGCGGCACGGTGGACAGGCCCAGCTTCTGCACACCGCTGGCGATGCCCAGCCAGACGAACAGCTCACCGGCGTTGGCGTAGGGGAAGAACGTGGTCACGGGGTGGACGAAGGAGACCGCGGAGTCGTAGAAGGCCGGCTTGTACCGTTCGGGAAGGAACCGGCCGAACGAGTAGCACATCGGGTTGGTGAGCATCAGCACCGCGAGGACGGGCATCACGCTGTAGCGGGTGATCCACCAGCGTGAGGACCACTGGACAGCCCTGGTCACCCGCTTCTCGCCGATGAACGCGACGAGCGCGTACATGAAGGTGAGCAGCACGATCAGGGTGGGGAGAATCCCTGTGACCAGCCCGGTGAACTGCTTGCCGGCCTCGTTGAACAGGCCTATGAAGTGGGAGCCGATCCAGACCGCGGCGCGAACAACGGGATTCTTCTCGTCTTCCGGCGTCGATGCGGCCAGGGTGACTGCAGCGAGGGCGATCATCTCGGTCCTCCTCTCTCTTTCTGAGCGGGTTGGGAGGCGTGAATGGGCCCAGGGCTCGTGCTGGAGCCTCGTTGGGGGGCAGCCCGTGCGGCGGTGAGGAGCGCGGACGAAAGGGGGACGGTGAGACTGGTGTGGCAGAAGGGGCGCCAAAGGGATCCGAAGCGACGTACGTTTGCACGCCTGTTCAAGGCTCCTCACGTCTGTTCGGTAGAGGTGTAGCACCCCCGGGCAGGCACGACAAGACATCGGATCGGTCGCCTTGCGAAACGGTTTCGATTCGAGGGCGTCGGCCATGGGCGCGCGGAAGCTCGTACGCGCCGCGGCGGGCGGACCCGGCCGGGAGCGCGTCCAGCACGAAGAACCGCAGGTGGAGGGTGGTTGGGGCGTACGGATCCACGGGCGTACGGGAGCGCCGTCGGTCGGCCTACGTGAGCGCAGGCCGGGTTGTCGCGGGCGGGAAGGCCGCTCGGGGCGCCAAGTCGCCGCGACGGAAAGGGGCCTTTGTCAGGCGGACTGGGCCAGCAGGGCCTCGGCCAGGGGCTCGTCGCAGACCAGGGCGTCCAGGTAGCGGCCGCGCAGTGCGCCGAGTACGCCTCGGGCCTTTTCCGCTCCCGCGGCCAGCCCGACGACCGTGCGGATCCGTCGGAGGTCGTCGAGCGACACGGCCAGTACCCGGTCCTCGACGGCGCCGCGTACCGGGTTGCCGTCCTCGTCGAAGTAGCGGGCGCAGACATCGCCCACCGGCTTCGCCTTCTCGAATGCCGCACGGTCACGGCGACTCAGCCGCAGTGAGTCGATGAGTGCCTCCGACGAGCCCACGCCCGCCGCTCCCACGCCCACGAACGCCAGGGACGACTTGCGGCCCGCCTCCAGTACGGAGCTGATGGAGGGCTCGGCCATCAGCGTGTCCCGGGAGGCCTTCGCCTCCAGCAGAGCGGGTGCGTGCAGACGCCGGAAGGTCGCGCCGAGGCGGTCCGCGAGGTCGCGTACCAGTTCCTCGCCCATGATCTCCGAGGCCACCGAGGACAGCCCGCCGACCAGCGGGAGTACCTCGACGGGGATGGCGCGGTCGGAGTGAACGGCCCGCACCATCGCCTGCAGGGTCCGCCCCCAGGACAGCGAGATGCCGTCGCCGGGTCGCGCCATGTCCAGCAGCCAGTCCGCGGCGAGTTCGCCCACCTTGGGCAGCACTTCCTCGTCCGAGCGGACAGCGGCCACCCGGCACGCGGTGAGCTTGAAGGTGCGGAGCACCTCCTCCTCCAGGTCCACCTCGCGTCCGGCGGGATCGTTGATCCGGATCTCGACGATTCCCTGCTCCCGGGCGGCGGCCAGGATGCGTGAGACATTGGACCGGCTCACGCCGAGCGCGCTGGCGACTTCCTGCTGCGAGCAGTTGTCCTGGTAGTAGAGCCGTGCGGCCTTCACCAACAGGTCGCGCTCGCGGGACGCTGGCATTCCCCGACCCCTCTCGCACAACGGCTTCGTCACATCTGCCCAAATTCTTGCACAGCCGCCCAGTGAGCGACGCCGCACCTGCAGACGGCCTCCGGCAACTACCCAACCCTCCGGTGCGATGACGCTTCCGCGCCGAGCGTCTGGACAGAGGTGGCCGACCGTGCAAACATCCTCACGTAGGTGAAATTGATACGCACTTTTGTGCAGATCTCAGATCTGGAGGGCTCGTGGCCGAGAGCACGGCACCCACCGACGACGAGGATCTGGCCGCGCGCACCCTCAACACGCTGTGGAGAATCCGCCGCTTCGAGGAAGCCGTGGACGAACTCTTCGCCCGCGGGCTCATGCACGGCACGATGCATCTGTCCGTCGGCCAGGAGGCCACCGCGACGGGAGCATGTCTCGCCCTGCGACCGGACGACCTGATCTCCTCCACGCACCGAGGCCACGGCCACTGCATCGCCAAGGGCGCGGACCTGAACCGGATGATGGCCGAACTGCTGGCGAAGGAGACCGGCTACTGCGCGGGACGCGGCGGCTCCATGCACATCGCCGATGTGACCACGGGCAACCTCGGTGCCAACGGCATCGTGGCAGGCGGCATCCCCATCGCCGTCGGCGCCGCGCTCGCCCAGCGGCTGCGCGGCACCGACCGGGTCGCCGTCAGCTTCTTCGGTGACGGCGCGGCCAACGAAGGCGCCTGCCACGAGGCCATGAACATGGCCGCCATCTGGAGCCTGCCGGTCGTGTTCTTCTGCGAGAACAACCGCTACGGCATGTCCTTCTCCACCGAACGGGCCTTCGCGGTCAAGGAGATCAGCGAACGCGCCGCCGGCTACGGCATGCCCGGAGTGACCATCGACGGCAACGACGTCGACGCGGTGTACGCGGCGACCCGCGACGCCGTCGCACGTGCCCGCTCCGGTGAGGGCCCCACCTTCATCGAGGCGGTCACCTATCGCTGGAAGGGCCACAGCAAGAGCGACCAGAACCTCTACCGCACCAGGGACGAGATCGAGGAGTGGCGCGCCCGCGACCCGATCAGCCGCTTCGAGCGGGCGGCGACCGCGTCCGGGGCACTCACCGAGCGGGACGTGGAGGAGATACGCGGCCACGCACGGGACGCGGTCCGCGCCGCCGTCGAGACCGGGCTGGCCGCTCCCGATGCCCGGCCCGGCTCCCTCCTCGACGCCGTGTACGCCACTCCGGCGGGGAGAGCGTCATGACCCTCGCACCGACAACGGGCGCCGCACCGCCCGCCACCCGCGATCTCACCTACGCCGAAGCAGTACGCGAGGCACTGGCCCAGGCGATGGACGACGACCCGGACGTCTTTCTGCTCGGCGAGGACATCGGCGTGTACGGCGGGGCCTTCGGCGTGACCGGGGACCTCGTGCACCGCTACGGCACGGACCGGGTGCGGGACACGCCGATCTCCGAACTGGGCATCGTCGGCGCGGCGGTCGGTGCCGCGCTGGTGGGCATGCGCCCGGTCGTCGAGATCCAGTTCTCGGACTTCACGTGCCAGGCGATGGACCAGATCGTCAACCAGGCAGCGAAGATCCACTTCATGCTGGGAGGCGCCGCGCAGGTACCGATGGTGCTGCGTGCCCCGGGCGGATCCGGCACCGGTGCCGCCGCCCAGCATTCGCAGAGCCTGGAGGCGTGGTTCGCCCATGTCCCGGGACTGAAGGTCGTGATGCCCGCAACTCCCGCGGACGCCAAAGGACTTCTGCTCGCAGCCGTTGACGACCCCAACCCGGTCGTCGTACTCGAACACAAACTGCTCTACAAGCGGTCCGGGCCCGTTCCGGAAGGGCCGTACCGCGTCCCGCTGAGCCAGGCCGCGGTACACCGCGAGGGCAAGGACCTGACCATCGTCGCCACCGGTGTCATGGTGTCCCGGGCCCTGGCGGCGGCGGACCGACTCGCGGCCCAGGGTGTGACGGCCACAGTGGTCGATCCGCGGACGCTCAAGCCCCTGGACAGCGACACCGTCCTGGCGGCGGTGAAGGCCACCGGCCGTGTGCTCCTGGTCCAAGAAGCCCCGAGCACCTGCGGGTTCATGGCCGAGGTGGCGGCGCTCATCGCCGGCTCCGACGCTCTGTACACCCTGCTCGCGCCGATCGCGCGACTCGGCGGCCTCGACGTACCGATTCCGTACGCACCGCAGCTGGAACGTGCGGCGGTCCCTCAGACCGAGGACATCACCGCCGCCTCCCTCGAACTGATGAAGTACTGAGGGAGGGAACGCCGATGCACGACATACCTCTCGTCATGCCGAAGATGTCCATGACGATGACCGAGGGTGAACTCGTGGCCTGGCAGGTGGAGGAAGGCGACACGGTGGCGGCCGGACAGGTCGTCTGTGTCGTCGCCACCGACAAGGTCGACATGGAGGTCGAGGCACCCGGCGGCGGCATCATCTCCCGGCTGGTCGCCGGGCCCGGCACCGTCGTCCCCGTCGGTGAGCCACTGGCACACATCACCGGGGAGTCCGAGGACCTGCTCGCGGGACTGCTCCCGCTGAACGGACTGCCCCCCGAAAACGGACTGCCCCCCGAAAACGGACTCCCCCCGGAGAACGGACTGCCCCCGGAGAACGGACCGTCCGCGCACCGCCCCGTATCCGGGGACCCGCCGCGCGAGCCGGAGGCCCCGTCCCACCCCGCGCGGGTCCTGGCCCTCCCCGGCGCGCGCCGCCGCGCCGCCGAGCGTGGCCTGAGGCTTGACTCGATCACCGGGTCCGGCCCCGGCGGCGTGGTCACCCTGCGCGACGTCAAGGTGGCCGAGAGCCGGAGCCAGATCCGGAGCCAGAGCCGGAGCCAGACCCGGAGCCAGAACCGGAGTCAGACCCGGAGTCCTGAGGACTCCTCCCGGGACGAGGGCGAGGTGGCACGCAGGAGGCGGGCCGCCCGGGCCAAACTCACCGAGCGGTTGCTGGACGGCGCCGCGATACCGCAGTTCACCGTCTGGCGAGACCTGGACCTCGACCGGCTCGCGCGGCTGAGAGAAGGGTGGGGGCTGTCCTGGACGACGCTCCTCCTGCGCGCACTGGCCACCGCGGTACGGGACAACCCGGTCTTCGCCCAGCACACGTACGACACCACCGCCCGCCCCCACGTGGTGCTCTCCCTTGCCGTGGACAGCGTCCACGGCCTGCTGACCCCGTCGTTCACCGACCCGGACCGAAGCACCGCGGACGAACTCGACGCGGAGGTCCAGCAGACCGTGGACCGCGCCCGGCGAGGCCGGATCGACCCGCCCCACCTCGTCCCCGGCTCGGTCGTCCTGTCCAATCTCGGCCCCCTCGGCGCCGAACGGTTCACGGCTCTGGTCACCCCGCCTCAGGTGGCGGTCCTCACCGTGGGCGCGATCGCGGCGCGAGCCGTCGTGTCCGGCGGCGGCATCCACATCCGGACGGGGTGCACCGCGGGTCTCACCGTCGACCACCGGGTGGCCGACGGGGCGGCCGGAGCCAGGCTGCTCGGATCGCTGGCCTCCGCCGGGGCCGATCCGGAACGGCTGTTGCGGCCGTTGCCGGACAGCGAACGGGCCTCGCCGAAAAGGAGCAACGAATGATCGACACGGAAACCGAGACGTCCTATCTGGTCTGCTCGTGCGGCGGGGAGCAGCTCCATCGCCTGACGTATGTCCACGGCTGTCTGCTGACCATCACATGCGAACAGTGCGGCAAGACCACCGCGATGCCCAGGGAGCTGGTGCTGGGGCAGTACGCCCGGGACTTCCGGTGCCGCCTGTGGCGGCTGCCGGCCAAGGTGCGTTCGGGGGTGTCCGACCAGCCGGTGCACTTCCTGCTCACCCTGCCCCTGAAAATGGTCGGCAAGGTCGACCAGACACTGAGGGAGGTCAAGCTGATCTCCCGCTCGTGACCCCTATGCCGCTCCGTACGCCGCCCATGGGCCGAGCTGGAACCCGTCCCCCTGTCGGCGGACCTCCACGGCACCCGCCCCGGCGAAGTGCGCCGGTATGACCAACTCGCTTTCGTCGGCGGCCCGTTGGAGGACCCGGCGGCGACTGGCCACCGCTTGTTCCGCGTCCAGGCAGAAGCAGCTGTTGCAGGCGGGGTGGAGGATCTGCACCGGGCTGTGCAGGAGATCACCGACGAAGACCGCACGGTCGCTCCCCGAGGCGAGCCTCAGCACGGACGAACCGGGTGTGTGGCCGGGCGTGCTCTCCAGGGAGAGATGCTCGTCGATCCGGTGGACGCCGTCCCACAACACGGCCTGTCCGGCCCGGTGGACGGGCGCCACGCTGTCCTCGTAGATCAGCCGGTCGTCCTCCCGCAGGCCGTTCCCGTACGCGTTGTCCGGGCCGAAGTGGAAGTCGTCGGCGGCCGGCACGAGGTACTGGGCGTTGGGGAAGGTCGGCACCCACTCTCCCTCGGCGTCGACGGTGTTCCAGCCGACGTGATCGCCGTGGATGTGGGTGTTGACGACGACGTCGACGTCCTGCGGATGCACGCCCGCTCGCGCCAGGTGGCCGAGGAAGTCGCCCTGCCAGTGGTGGAAATCCGGCGAGCCGGGCCGCTCGCGCCCGTTGCCCACCCCGGTGTCGACCAGGACGGTCCGTCCGCCACTGCGCAGCACCCAGGTCTGGAGCGCCACCCCCGCGCTGTCGGTGTCCGGCTCCCAGTGATCCGGCACCAGCCAGTCCTCGTTGTCCTTCCACACCTCGGCCCCGGCCTCCGGGACGAAGTCACGGGCCGGCGCGAACGGCCCCTGGAACTCGACGACCCGGATGACCTCGATGTCTCCGAGCACGATCCGCTGCGCGCTGTCGCCGTTCTGTACGTCCTCTCCGTTCTGTTCGTTCCCGCTGCTCTGTACGCCCTCGCTCTTCATGCCCTCGACCCTAGGAAGACGCGGATGAGCCCCCAATGCCTGCCCGGCTCATCTGCATACGCGTTCCTCTCACGCCTGACGTCCTGGCTACGCTGACCCGGTGGATGTGGTGAGCGACGCGATCTCGACCGTGCGCATCGGGCGCCCCTCCTCCAACCGGGTCCGGATGCGCGGGAGTGGGTGCGCGCGGTTCGCTCCGTACGACGGGGCGGGATTCCATGTCGTACTGGAGGGCGGCTGCTGGCTGCTGTCCGACGGCGGCACACCGGTCACCCTCGGCGCGGGGGACGCGGTGCTGCTGCCGCATGGGACTGGACATGTGATCGCCGATTCCCCCGCCGACGCGGTGGCGGTGGAGCGGGCGATGCCGTTCGAGCGCTGGCTCGACGGGACGGGGCAGAGCCGATTCCCTGTCGGCTCCGGCTCCGGCGAGGTGGAGATGCTGTGCGGCAAGTACCGGCTCGACCGCAGCCGGGTACATCCGCTCCTGGCCGAGCTCCCGGAGGTCGTCCACCTGCCGAACCGCGCGGGCAGCCACCCCGAACTCCGCGCCGCCATCGATCTGTTGGGCCGCGAGCTGAGTGAGCGACAGGCCGGCTCCGGCATCGCGCTCACCGGTCTGCTCGACCTGCTCCTCGTCTACATGATCCGTTCCTGGATGGAGGAGCGCACGACCGGAGCCTGGCCGGCCGCACTGGGCGACCCGGTGGCGGCCGCCGCCCTGCGAGCGCTGCACGCGGACCCGGCCGCCCCGTGGACCAACGACCGGCTGGCCGCCGAGGCGGGAGTCTCCCGTCCCACCCTGGCCCGCCGGTTCACGGCCCTGGTCGGGCGCTCGCCGATGGCATACCTGACCTGGTGGCGCCTGACCTACGCAGCCACCCTGCTCCGCGACACCACGGACCCCTTGCCCACTGTCGCGCGCCGCGTCGGCTATGGCACCCCGTATGCCTTCTCGCACGCGTTCAGCCGGGAGTTCGGGACCCCGCCGGGGCGGTACCGGGCGGAGACTGCCTCTCACGTCGGGTGACGGTCGTCCGACCGGTCCCGCCAGTAGCGGAACGTGCCCTCCGGATCCGGCAGCAGGTCCCACGGATGGTGCGTCATATGGCGGCCGATGCGGTGGAAGACGGCGGCGGCCTCGGCCGGGCGGCGGATTCGTGTCAGGGCGAAGGCGAGCACGTTGAGGTCGGCGACCGCTTCCGCGTGCGGTGCCGCGGGGGTGTGGAACCAGCCGGTCAGGGCCGCGTCGACCTCCACGGCCGCCCGCGGCTCGTGCCAGTGGCCGCCCGCTCCGACCGCGGCGAGGGGGTCTTGCCGCAGTCGGTGGGCGACGAGTTCCACGCGGGCCGCGACGGGCAACAGGACCAGGGGCGACCCGTACGGTGCGCGGGCGGCGCCCTGTTCGGCGAAGTCCATCATGTCGGGGACCGTTCCGTGTCCGCGCGGGGACAGATAGCGCAGCAGCCGGTGATAGGCGGTCCGGTTCCACGGGGCGCGGTCGACGGCCTCGGTCCACACCGGCACGGCGTACCGGGCGGGAGCCGCGAACGCGTCCAGCAGCGACAGCAGCGCCAGCCAGGGAGTGGGGTCCTCGGGGCACGCCCGCGCGGCCCGCAGACATGCCTGTTCGGCTCGGTGAGCGGCCGCCCGCCCTTCGGCCGGGGCGCGTTCCGACAGGGCGAACGCCTGCAGGACCAGGGCGTCCGCGTCGTCGGGCCGGTCGGCGATCCACCGCTGAGGGACCGCCGGGGGCAGGCTCCCCGCCAGTACGGAGATCCGGTGGACCCGACGGTCCCAGTCGCGCCCGGTGGCGCGCAGCAGTGCGGCGACCGGCTCCCAGAGGGGTCGGGTGCGGCCCGCTCCGAGGCCGTGGAGCTGCTGGGCGGGGCGCAGTTCGGTCAGGGTGACGTGCAGGGCGCGGTCGTCGAGTTCGGGCCGGATCAGCAGGGAGGGTCGGCGTCTCAGCATCTCGGTCTCGGCAGGAGGGCGGGCGAAGGGTCGCCTTGATCGGGTCACACCAGAAAGCCCGGCGAGTGAGCCGAAGGGGCGCGTCGGTGTCGAGACGCCGAACGCGCGGAGGTCCCGACGAAGGAGGGATCGAGCACGATCGGCGTCTCGACACCGACACAAGCGCCCCGGAGGCGAACCGAGCCCCAAAAAAAAGGGGGTGCGTGCCGTTCCTCAGCAGCAGCGGCTCTGTGGGTGGTTCTCCCGGTGGTGCGTCCGCAGGACCTCGTACTCCCGACGGCTGGGCACGGGAGCGTGCGGGTGGTGGCGCCGGTGCCGGTCGCAGTAGCGGTCGTACTCCGCCTCGCCGGTCAGCTCGCGCAGATACCAGCGCACCGTCCGCGCCCACTGCCGGGCGGTGCTGAGCAGGCTCCCGTGCCGGGCGTTCACGAACGGGCTCCCACCAGCGGTTCGGCGGCCTGCTCCGGGAGGTCGATGCGGGACTCGACGAACGGTGCCTCGGTCGTCGGCAGCGGGACGGGGGACCGCACGGCTCGTACGCACACCACCGCCGCGTTCACGATCACCACGGCGACCAGCAGCAGGAACAGGGCGATCAGCACGCCGTCGACCGTGGAGTTGGTGACGACCGTGTGCATGTCGTCGAGGGTCTTGGCGGGCGGCAGGACCTGGCCGGCGTCGATACCGTCGGCGTACCGCTCCCGCTGGGCGAAGAAGCCGACGCGCGGGTCGTCGGAGAAGAGCTTCTGCCAGCCGGCGGTGAAGGTGATCGCGACCACCCAGGTCAGCGGGATCCCGGTGACCCAGGCCCAGCGCAGCCGGCCGGACTTGATGAGGACGGTGGTGCAGACGGTGAGGGCGACGGCGGCGAGGAGCTGGTTGGCGATGCCGAAGAGCGGGAAGAGCTGGTTGATTCCGCCGAGCGGGTCGGTGGCGCCGGTGTAGAGGAAGTAGCCCCAGGCGGCCACGACGAGTCCGCTGCACAGCCAGATGCCCGGCTTCCAGTTGACCCGGCCGATCGGCTTCCAGACGTTGCCGAGCATGTCCTGGAGCATGAAGCGTCCCACCCGGGTGCCCGCGTCGACCGTGGTCAGGATGAACAGCGCCTCGAACATGATCGCGAAGTGGTACCAGAAGGCCTTCATCGCCGTGCCGCCGAAGACCCCGGAGAAGATCTCCGACATGCCGACGGCCAGGGTCGGCGCCCCGCCGGTGCGGGCGACGAGTGTCTGCTCCTCCACGGCCTTGGCCGCCTGCGTCAGCTGGTCGGGGCTGATGGTGAAGCCGAGGCCCGCCACCGCGTGCGAGGCGGACTCGGCCGTGGTCCCGAGCAGTCCGGCGGGCGCGTTCATCGCGTAGTACAGGCCCGGTTCGAGGGTGGCCGCGGCGATCAGGGCCATGATCGCGACGAACGATTCCATCAGCATGGCGCCGTAGCCGATCATCCGGACCTGGGACTCCTTCTGGATCAGCTTCGGAGTGGTCCCGGAGGCGACCAGCGCGTGGAAGCCGGAGAGCGCGCCGCAGGCGATGGTGATGAAGAGGAAGGGGAAGAGGGATCCGGCGAAGACGGGTCCCGCTCCCGAGGAGGCGAAGTCGCTGACCGCGTCCGCGCGCATGACGGGGGCGGCCACGACGACGCCGACCGCGAGCAGCGCGATGGTGCCGATCTTCATGAAGGTGGAGAGGTAGTCGCGCGGCGCGAGCAGCATCCACACCGGCAGGACGGAGGCGACGAAGCCGTACCCGACCAGGCAGAAGACCAGGGTCGTGGGGCTGAGGGTGAAGGTGTCGGCCAGCGAGGACTCCTGGACCCAGCTGCCGCCGACGATCGCCAGCAGCAGCAGTGCCACACCGATCAGGCTGGTCTCCACGACCCGGCCCGGCCGGATCCGGTGCAGCCAGAAGCCCATGAACAGGGCGATGGGGATGGTCATGGCGACCGAGAAGGTGCCCCACGGGGAGTGGGCGAGGGCGTTGACGACGACCAGGGCCAGCACACCGAGCAGAATGATCATGATGGCGAAGACCGCGATCAGGGCAGCGGCGCCGCCCGCCCGGCCGATCTCGTCGCGGGCCATCTGCCCGAGCGAGGTGCCGTCCCGCCGCATCGACAGGAACAGCACCACCATGTCCTGCACCGCCCCGGCGAAGATCACCCCGGCCACGATCCACAACGTGCCGGGCAGATAACCCATCTGCGCCGCCAGCACGGGCCCCACCAGCGGTCCGGCTCCGGCGATCGCGGCGAAGTGGTGTCCGAGCAGCACCCGGCGGTCGGTGGGCTGGAAGTCGACGCCGTCCTCGAGCCGTTCGGCCGGGGTGGCCCGGCGGTCGTCCGGCTTCAGCACCCGGCGGGCGACGAAGCGGGCGTAGAAGCGGTACGCGATGGCGTACGAGCCGAGGGCGGCCATCACCAGCCAGACGGCGGAGATCTCCTCGCCCCGGGCGAGCGCGAGAACACCCCAGGCGAGAGCTCCCACCAGGGCGACGGCGGTCCACAGCAGGATCGACCGCGGAGTCATACGGGACGAGGCGGAGGGCGGGCCCTCC
This sequence comes from Streptomyces sporangiiformans, assembly GCF_005768555.2. GTDB lineage: Bacteria > Actinomycetota > Actinomycetes > Streptomycetales > Streptomycetaceae > Streptomyces > Streptomyces sporangiiformans. The sequence continues at coordinate 36,327 of NZ_VCHX02000163.1, read as the reverse complement.
GGTGTCGGGGGAGCGGATTCGGGCAGGGCTGACGTAGACATGGCGGCTCCTCACCGTGGCGGTGGTGTTGGTGGTGTCGAGCGGTACGCGCGTCCGCGTGCGGGGTCGGTTGAGTTCGGGTGAGTTCAGGTGGGCGGGCGCGCGGATCAGGGATCGTGGCGGTCGTGCCTGCTGAGCGCATACGCGGCGAGCAGGCAGAGGCCGCACCCCGGCACCCAGGCGAGCTGGTACCAGTAGAAGAACGGCGTCCCCGCGAGCCGCGGGGACGCACCGGCGTACCAGGGGACCCACAGCAGTCCGGCGGCGGGCGCGAGGAGGAGTACGGCGATCGCGACGCGCCGTAGCCGGTGATGACCCATGGGTGCCATGCCCAGCTCTCCTCTCCCGCTTGCTGTCGGTCTGTGCAAGAGTTGCCCGCCGGCCGGAACCGGTTGACAACGAATTTCCAGAAGATTTCCCGCCGGTTTTCCGTCGTCCTTGTCATCCGGACGGCCCAGCCGCGCAACTCTCCGGCGAGGGCTCAGGCACACCAAGGACGGTGACCCATGGCCGATGGCGCCATGACCGCGACGTTCCTCGCCGTGACAGGCGGAGCGTCGCTGCTCGCCGTCACGGCACGCCGTCTGCGTCCCACCGACCGCCTGCCGTCCCTGGAGGGCTGGGCGCTGGCCGACCGGAGCCTGGGCCCCGTCTGGACCTGGATGCTGCTCGGCGGCACGATCTTCACCGCGTACACCTTCACGGCCGTACCGGGACTGGCGTACGCGAACGGGGCGCCCGCCTTCTTCGCGGTGCCGTACACGGTGATCGTCTGCCCGCTCGCCTTCGTCCTGCTGACGCGCCTGTGGGCGGTGGCCCGACGCCACGGCTATGTCACCGTCGCCGACTTCGTGCGCGGACGGTACGGTTCGCCGCCGCTCGCCCTGGTGGTGGCGCTGACCGGGATCCTCGCGACGATGCCCTATCTGGCACTGCAGCTGCTGGGCATCCGCGCGGTCCTCACCGCCGGCGGCGTCTACACACGCGGCGCGGGCGGCGATCTGGTGATGGTCGCGCTCTTCACGGGGCTCGCGGTGGCGACGTACCGGCACGGGCTGCGCGCCCCGACCGTCATCTCCGCGTTCAAGGCCGTGGCCGTCTTCGTCTCGCTCACCGCCGTGTGCTGGCTGGTTCTCGCACGGCTCGGCGGCCCCGGCGCGGTCTTCGACGGCGCGGCGCGACGGCTCGGCGGGACCGGCGTGGCGGACTCCGCCCTGCTCCTGGCTCCCGAGCAGCGGCCCGCGTACGCCACTCTGGCGCTGGGCTCGGCGCTGGCCCTGCTGATGTATCCGCATGTGCTCACCGCCGGGTTCGCCGCCGACGGTCCGCGCACCCTGCGCAAGGTCTCCGTGGCCCTGCCCGCCTGGACCGGGCTGCTCGCCCTCTTCGGCTTCCTCGGCATCGCGGCACTCGCGACGGGGGTACGGGCCCCCGAGGGCGGCGCCGAGACGGCCGTACCGATGCTGGTCGACCGGCTGATGCCGGGGCCGCTGGCCGGGCTGGTGTTCGGGGCGATCACCGTGGGGGCGCTGGTTCCGGCGGCCGTGATGTCGATCGCGGCCGCGACCTGCTTCGTACGCAATGTGTACGTCGAGTACGTCCACCCCACGGCCACGCCCAAACGTCAGGTGCGCATCGCCAAGGCGGTCTCGCTCACCGCGAAGGTGGGGGCGGTCGCGTTCGTGTTCGGGCTGCGCGACCAGGACGCCATCAACCTCCAACTGCTGGGCGGCGTATGGATCCTGCAGACCTTCCCCGCCGTGGCCCTCGGACTGTTCACCGGCCGGCTGCACCCCCGGGCGCTGCTTGCCGGGTGGGCCGTGGGCATGGCGGCCGGCACCTTCCTGGTGGTCCGCGAGGGGTTCTCGTCCATCGTGCCCTTCGGGAGCGGCGACCAGCCGCTGGAGATCTACGCCGGACTCGTGGCCCTGCTGCTCAACCTGACCGTCGCGGTGGCCGGCACCGTGGCCCTCGAACGCTTCGGCGTCCCGCGCGGCGCCGACCTCACCGACCTACCGTCCCGCCTGACCGCCAGGCGGCGCCCCGAGACGGGAGCGAGCAACCCGTGAGACGCAGACACCACACCCCAGTGACGGTGGCGCAGGCTGCTCCGGCCGCTGTCACCGAGCCCCTCATCCCGCAGCAGGTCACCGGCGACACGGCGATGCCGCCGTCCGCCGACGGCGAGGTGCTCTCCCCCTCGGTGAGCGATCCGGCCGACCTCGAACGGGAGGCCGCCCTGGCCCGCCTCTTCGAGATGCACTACGCCTCGATGCTGCGCCTGGCCGTCCTGCTCGGCGCGGACGATCCGGAGAACGTGGTGGCCGAGGCGTACTACCAGATCTACCGGAAGTGGCGGCGCCTGCGGGACGAGGCGGCGGCCGAGGCGTATCTGCGCTCCACGGTGTGCAACCTGACCCGGATGCGCATCCGCCACCTCCAGGTCGCGCGCAAGCACGTCGAGAACCCGCCGAGCGAGGTCGTCGCCTCCGCCGAGAGCACGGCGCTGCTCCACGACGACCAGCGCGTACTGATCGACGCCCTGCAGCAACTGCCCGCCCGGCAGCGCGAGGCGCTGGTCCTGCGGCACTGGCTGGGGCTGAAGGAGAGCGAGATAGCCGCCGCGATGGGGATCTCCTGCGGATCGGTCAAGACACACACCGCACGCGGCATCGCCGCCCTGACCCAGGCGATGGAGGCCCGGCGATGAACGACACCTCTCCGGACCGGACGGAACAGGACCGAACGGAACAGGCGCTGCGTGAAGCGCTGGGGACGCTGGCGGGCGGGGTGCGTGCCGCGCCGGACGCCTACCGCACGGCCCGGGGCGACTGGTTGCGCCGCGAGCGCCGCCGCCGCCTCGTCCTCGCCGTCCTGATCGCCGTCGTCTTCACCCTCGCCACGCTGATCGGCCTCTGGGTCCTCAACCAGACCCCGTCCGACCCCAGCGTCATCTTCTCGAACACGGTCGCCTCCGGCGGAGGACCGGGCTCCTGGGTGCCGTGACCGGCAACTGGCCCTTCCCTGGGGGCTGCGCCCCCAGACCCCCGCTATCGGCCTGAACGGCCTCGTCCTCAAACGCCGGACGGGCTGAAAATCAGCCCCTCCGGCGTTTGAGGAGCGGGGTCTGGGGCGGAGCCCCAGGGATGGGACGGGTAGGGGCGGCGGGGGCGAAAACCCTGGACAGCCCCCCGGCGTGCCGGACCGGCCCGACTGATGGAGCATGCTGTGTTGAGGCCAAGGGCGGTCCGGTGACGCCGAATCGCCACCCCTCATCGGAAAGGAAGCCTCCATGGGTGAGCAGGGCAGCGAGCAGGGCGAGCGTTTCGACGTGGTCGTACTCGGAGCGGGCCCCGGCGGCTACGTCGCCGCCGTCCGCGCCGCCCAGCTGGGCATGCGCGTGGCGGTCGTAGAGGAGAAGTACTGGGGCGGCGTCTGCCTGAATGTCGGCTGCATCCCCAGCAAGGCCCTGCTGCGCAACGCCGAGCTGGCGCACCTCGTCACCCGTGAGGCCAAGACCTTCGGCATCAAGGTCGAGGGGCAGGTCTCCTTCGACTACGGAGAGGCGTTCCGGCGCAGCCGGCGGGTGGCGGACGGCCGCGTCAAGGGCGTCCACTACCTGATGAAGAAGAACAAGATCACGGAGTTCAGCGGGCGCGGCACGTTCCGCGACCCGCACACGCTCGACGTGACCCTGCCCGACGGCTCCACGCAGACGATCGGCTTCGACCACTGCGTCATCGCCACCGGCGCCACCCCGAAGCTGCTGCCCGGCACCCGCCGCACCTCGCGCGTGGTGACGTACGAGGAGCAGATCCTCGCCGAGGACCTGCCGCGCTCCATCGTGATCGCGGGCGCCGGCGCCATCGGCATCGAGTTCGCGTATGTACTGCACAACTACGGAGTGAAGGTCACCGTGGTGGAGTTCCTGGACCGCGTGGCCCCGCTGGAGGACGCGGAGGTCTCCGCCGAACTGGCCAAGCAGTACCGCAAGTTGGGCATCGACGTGCTCACCTCCACCCGGGTCGACTCGATCGACGAGTCCGGCCCGCAGGTCCGCGTGACGGTCACCGGCAAGGACGGCGCCCAGCAGGTCCTGGAGGCCGACAAGGTTCTGCAGGCGATCGGCTTCGCGCCGAACGTCACCGGCTACGGCCTGGAGAACACCGGCGTGACCGTCACCGAGCGCGGCGCCATCGACGTCGACGGCCGCTGCCGCACGTCCGTCCCGCACATCTACGCCATCGGCGACGTCACCGCGAAGCTGATGCTGGCGCATGCCGCCGAGGCGATGGGCGTCATCGCGGCCGAGACGATCGCGGACGCCGAGACCATGGAACTCGACTATGTGATGATCCCGCGCGCCACCTACTGCCAGCCGCAGATCGCCAGCTTCGGCTGGACCGAGGAGCAGGCCCGTGAGCAGGGCTTCGATGTGAAGGTGGCCAAGTTCCCGTTCACCGCGAACGGCAAGGCGCACGGCCTGGGCGATCCGACCGGCTTCGTGAAGCTGATCAGCGACGCCAAGTACGGCGAGCTCATCGGCGGCCACCTCATCGGCCCCGAGGTCACGGAACTCCTGCCCGAGCTGACCCTGGCCCAGCAATGGGACCTGACCGTCCACGAGGTGGCCCGCAACGTCCACGCCCACCCGACCCTCGGCGAGGCGGTCAAGGAGGCGGTGCACGGACTCGCCGGGCACATGATCAACATGTGAGCTACACCGGGTGCCGCCCTTGCTGAGGAGGCCGGCCCGGCCCCAGCGAGCGCTCCCGTACGCGGTCGAGGTGTGCCGTGAAGACCTCGCGGGCGTCGGGCGTGAGCGTACGCAGGGCGACCGCCGCGGTGATGATCACGTCGCACAGTTCCGACTGGACGTCGTCCCAGGTGTGGCTCGTGCCCTTGCGGGGGTTCTGGCCGGTGGCGCCGATGACCGCCTCGGCCACCTCGCCGACCTCCTCCGAGAGCTTCAGCATCCGCAGGAGCAGCGTCTCTTGAGGGGGACGGGCCGGTTGCGCCCGTACGAGCCACTCCTGGAGGTGGCCGACCGCCTCCCACAGGCCGTCGTCCGTGGTGGAGGCCGCCGCCGCGTCGTGATCGCTCATGGCCGCCAGCCTGCCATGCGCCCAGGCCCCGGGAGGGCGCTCCAACCGCCGTACGGCTTCTCCTAATCGCCGTACGTCGGCGTCCCCTGCTCGTCGAACAACTCTCCCTGCTCACCTTCCTGCTGCCGCTGAAGCCGCTTGTTGCGCATCCCCACCACCGCCAGTGTCGCGGCCGCCGTGGTGGCGAACGCCGCCGGCACCATCCAGCCGCGGTTGGCCGTGTGACCGAGGGCGTGGTCCAGGGAGAGGCGGCCGGGGCCCGCGACGGCGAGGCCCGCCGCCGTCAGGCCCAGGCTGGCCGCGTGCTCGTAGCCGCCGCTCTGGGCGAAGAACCCGTTGGGCACGTGTACCGCGGAGGCGCCCGCCATCGCGCCGGTCGCGGCCGCTCCGGCAGCCGGTGTCGCCAGGCCCAGGGCGAGGAGCGTGCCGCCGCCCGTCTCCGCCAGGCCCGACGCGACCGCGCTCGCCCTGCCGGGCCTGTACCCGACAGACTCCATGAACTCGCCGGTGCCCGAGATCCCGCCCCCGCCGAACCAGCCGAAGAGCTTCTGCGTCCCGTGCGCCGCCAGCACCCCGCCCACGCCGAGTCGGAGCAGCAGCAGTCCCAGATCACGTCGGTCGAAAGCCGTCACGGTTCTCGTCACTCCTCGAACGGTCCTGTACGTCGCACACATCGCACGCACTCGCACACATCTCGTACGTCCCCGTGTGCCCACGGTCGCACCGAACAGTCGCCCGAGCCTCTGCCCGCCGCCGTTCGAGTGGCGAGGGGAGCTCAACTGTTTCCGTGCCCGCTCTTGCCTTCGTGTGCGCTCCAGCTCATAGCCTCCACCGGCATGGAGAACTTCGAGCACAGGACACTGGGCCGCAGCCGCATCGAGATCAGCGCTCTGGGTTTCGGCTGCTGGGCCATCGGGGGTGAGTGGCAGTCCGACGACGGGCAGCCCCTGGGCTGGGGCAAGGTCGACGACGAGGAGTCCGTACGGGCGATCCAGCGCGCGCTCGACCTCGGTGTGACCTTCTTCGACACGGCGGACGTCTACGGCACGGGGCACAGCGAGCGCCTGCTCGGCCGAGCTCTCGGCAAGCGGCGTACGGACGTCGTCGTCGCCACGAAGTGGGGCAACGTCTTCGACGAGGCGACCCGCACGCGGGTGGGCCAGGACGACACGCCCGCGCATGCCCGCCGGGCGCTGACCGCATCGCTGAAACGCCTCGGCACCGACTACGTCGACCTCTACCAGCTGCACATCTCCGACGCCGACGTGGAGCGTGCCGCCCGACTGCGCGACTCCTGCGAGGAGTTCGTGCGCGAGGGACTCATCCGCGCGTACGCCTGGAGCACCGACGACCCGGAGCGGGCCGCCGTCTTCGCGCAGGGGCCGCACTGTACGGCCGTACAGCACCGCCTCAACGTGCTCCAGGGCGCACCCGAAATGCTCGCGCTCTGCGAGGAGTCGGGACTCGCGAGCATCAACCGCAGCCCGCTCGCGATGGGGCTGCTGACCGGCAGGCGCGCCGCCGGTCAGCCGCTGGAGGCCGGGGACATCCGCAACGCCCCGCCCGCCTGGCTGCCGGGGTTCTCACGGGGTGAGGGCGCCGACCCCGAGTGGCTGGGGCGCGTCGAGGACTTGCGCTCCGTCCTCACCAGCGAGGGCCGCACGCTCACCCAGGGTGCCCTCGCCTGGCTGTGGGCCCGCAGCCCGCGCACGATCCCCATCCCGGGCTTCCGCTCGGTCGCCCAGGCGGAGGAGAACGCCGGGGCGCTCATCCAAGGTCCGCTCACCGCTGGGCAGTTGAACGAGATCGAGGACATCCTGGGGCGCTGATCCGCCCGTCCCTCGTTGTGGGGCAGCCGTTCCGGGCCCGGGTCATCCCGCGGTCCCACGCGGGTTCCCTCCCACCCGTACGGCCCGGAACGGCTGCCGCCTTCCCCCCTCGAGTGTGGCCAAGGAAGCGCTGTGCTCCAAGTGTGAAGTTCTCGTGGAGAGAGGTCGAGCATATGCGCCCCACCGGCCGGAATGGAGCGGAAGCAGACGATCCGCTTGTGCAGGTTGACGGAGGTCAACCCCGGCCGATGAACGGCATCGTGGTCGCGAGCACCGTCGCGAACTGCACGTTCGCCTCCAGCGGGAGTTCCGCCATGTGCCGCACGGTACGGGCCACGTCGGCGACGTCCATCACGGGTTCCGGAACCACCTCGCCGTTCGCTTGCAGGGCTCCCGTCCCCATGCGCTCGGTCATATCGGTCGCCGCGTTGCCGATGTCGATCTGACCGCAGGCGATCCGGTAGGGGCGGCCGTCGAGGGACAGTGACTTGGTGAGGCCCGTCAGCGCGTGCTTGGTCGCCGTGTACGCGGCCGACCTCGGGCGGGGCGTATGGGCCGAGATCGAGCCGTTGTTGATGATCCGGCCGCCCTGCGGATCCTGCTCCTTCATCTGCCGGAACGCCGCCTGCGCGCACAGGAACGCGCCGTCGAGGTTCGTGCCGACCACATGGCGCCAGGCGTCGTAGGGCAGCTCCTCGAACGGGACGCCGCCCGGCCCGAACGTACCCGCGTTGTTGAAGAGCAGATCGAGTCGGCCGAAGCGCTCGCGCACGGCGGCGAAGAGTCCGGCCACGTCATCGGGGTCTGAGACGTCGGCGCGTACGCAGAGGGAGGCCCCCTCGTCCGCCAGGGCCGCCGTCTCCTCCAGCCGTTCCGCGCGCCGGCCCGCGAGCGCCACGGACCAGCCGCCGCGCAGGAGTTCCACGGCCACGGCGCGGCCGATGCCGGACCCCGCCCCGGTGACCACCGCGATCTTCGTTTCCTTGTCGTTCATGGCCTCGCAGCGTACGTGAGGGCCTGCCACGCGGAACTCATCCATCCGACATCTTGCTGTTGTGTACACGACGGGCTGCCGTCGACGCCTGGCACTCCAATGCCATATACAACAACCGCCAGGGGAGGGCCAGATGACACCCGCAGCTCATCCGACACCGTCGCCGCAGCACGCCCCTTCGCAAGCCGCGCCTTCGCGACTCATCCCGTCGCAGTACACCCCTTCGCGCCACGCCCCCGAACTCCGCGCCGCCGCCCGTCACCTCGGTCGCCGCCGCTTCTTCACGGTCACCGGCGCGGCCGCCGCCCTCGCCTTCGCCACCAACCTGCCGACCGCGGGCGTGGCCGCCGCCGCCGAACTCGACGCGGCGAAGATCACCGAAAACCCCTTCACCCTCGGCGTCGGTTCCGGCGACCCGCTGCCCGGCTCAGTGCTGCTGTGGACGCGCCTCGCGCCCGCCCCGTTCCAGGCCGACTCCGGCCTGCCCCAGCAACGCGTCACCGTCCAGTGGGAACTGGCCCACGACGCCAAGTTCCGCCGGATCGCCAGACGAGGCGCCACCGACGCGCACCCCGAGTTCCACCACACCGTGCACGTCGAGGTGGGCGACCTCGCCCCCGACCGCGTCTACTACTACCGCTTCCGCACGGGCAGTTGGATCAGCGAGACCGGCCGCACCCGCACCGCGCCCGCGACCGCCGCCGGCGTCGCCGACCTGACGCTGGCCGCGGTCTCCTGCCAGGCCTACCACGACGGGTATTTCACCGCGTACGGCCATCTCGCCGAGGACGACGTCGACGTGGTCTTCCACCTCGGCGACTACCTCTACGAGTACGCGGTCAACTCCGTCGGCGGCGCCCGCAACTACACCGACCGCACGCTGCCCGACCTGTTCAACCGCGAGACCGTGACCCTGGAGGAGTACCGCCTGCGGTACGCCCTCTACAAGTCCGACCCCGATCTGCGGGCCGCGCACGCCGCGCACCCCTTCGTCGTCACCTGGGACGACCACGAGACCGAGAACAACTACGCGGACGACATTCCCGAGAACGACGTGCCGCCGGAGGAGTTCCTGCTGCGCCGCGCCGCCGCGTACCGCGCGTACTGGGAGAACCAGCCGCTGCGCCGCCCCCAGCGGCCCCAGGGTCCCGACATGCAGCTCTACCGGCGGCTGCGCTGGGGCCGGCTCGCGCAGTTCGACATCCTCGACACCCGGCAGTACCGCACCGATCAGGCGAACGGCGACGGCTGGAAGACGCCCACGCCCGAGTCCGAGGCCGAGTCGCAGACGCTGCCCGGACTCACCCAGGAGCGCTGGCTGACCGACGGCTGGCAGCAGTCGACCGCGCTGTGGAACGTCATCCCGCAGCAGGTCGTCTTCGCCCGCCGCAACAACGCCACCGCCGGCAACACCACCCTCAGCATGGACTCCTGGGACGGCTACCCCGCCTCCCGTGAGCGTCTCCTCGCGGGCGCCGAGGCCGCCGGTGTGGAGAACCTGATGGTGCTCACCGGCGATGTCCACGTGTCGTACGGCTTCGACATCAAGCGCGACTTCGCCGACCAGAACTCCCGCACGATGGGCACCGAGATCGTCACCACGTCGATCAGCAGCGGCAAGGACGGTGCCGCGCGACCGGCCAACTGGGCGGGCTATCTGGCAGCCAACCCGCACATGAAGCACTACAACGGGCAGCGCGGCTATGTGACGGTCGCCCTGGGGCAGAGCGCGGCGAACGTGGACTTCAAGACGGTGGGCGCGGTGACGACGCCCGGGGCGTCGATCACCACGGCCGCGTCCTTCGTGACCGAGGTGGGGGAGCAGGGGCTCAAGCCGGCGTGAGGTCCGCCCGGCCGGCCTCGTCTGTCGGGTGTTCGTCTGCCGGGTGCTCGTCCGTCGCGTATTCGTCCGCGGGATAGCGGACGCCGATGCGGTCCCGTACCGCGTCGAGCGTCCGCATCACGGCGAGGGTGCCGTCCAGCGGGACGAGCGGCGACTCGGTCTCGCCTGCGCGCAGACAGCGCATGACCTCACTGGCCTCGTGCTTGAGGCTGGAGCGCGGGCCGTGCGCCGGGTCGGCCGCGAACTCCTCCGCGTCGCGGCCGTCGCGGTGCAGCACGAAGCGGTCGGGGTAGAAGAAGCCGGACGGAACGTCGATGCGGCCCCCGGACCCGGTGACCGAGGCGGAGACGGAGGTGCCGCCGACGAGTGAGCAGTGCAACGAAGCAAGAGCGCCGCTCTCCCAGGAGAGCAGCATTCCCGTCTGGAGATCGACGCTCTCCTCGGAGAGCACCGCACGCGCCATGATCTCCGAGGGCTCCCCGAGCAGCAGCTGCGCGAACGACACCGGATAGACGCCGAGGTCGAGCAGCGCGCCGCCGCCCTGCGCCCGGTCGCGCAGCCGGTGCGTGGGAGGGAAGGGCCCGGACAGCCCGAAGTCGGCCTGCACCGAACGGACTTCACCGATCGCCCCGTCGTCGATCAGATCCTTCAACCGCCGGATCAGCGGGTTGCAGTACATCCACATGGCCTCCATCAGGAAGCTGTCGCGCTCCTTCGCGAGGGCGACCAGTTCCCTCGCCTCGCGCGTGTTGAGCGTGAACGCCTTCTCGCACAGCACGTTGCGCCCCGCCTCCAGGCACAGGCCGGCCGCGGCCCGGTGCGCCGAGTGCGGTGTCGCGACGTACACGACATCGACGTCCTCGTCCCGCGCGAGGGCGTCCCACTCGCCGTACGCCCTGGGTATCCCGAAGCGGTCCGCGAAGCTCTTCGCCGACTCCTCGGTCCGCGAGGCCACCGCGACGACCTCGGCGTCCGGAAGATCCACCAGATCCGCCGTGAACGCCGCCGCGATACCGCCGGTCGCCAGCACACCCCAGCGCACGCTTCCACCGTCTCGGCGCCGCTCGACAGGGGGCACCCCCATCTCCGCCATCCCGACCCTCGCTCCCTGTCCAGGCGGTCCATCCGCCCGACCACCGTGTCCGAGCTGAGAGCATAGGTGGCGGATTCAACGGACAGGGAGGGGCACATGCCCGAGCAGGGCAGCACCAGGCGGGACCAGGACGGCCTGGAAGGTCACATATCGGGTCATACATCGGGCCGCCTGTCGGGCCGCCTGTCGGGACGTCTGTCGGGCGGCGCGGCGGTGGTGGGGCCGACGGCTCCCGCGGCCGCACGGGACCCTTCGCCGGGCGCGAATCCACCCGGCGGCACCCGCCGTTCGGTGGGGCTGCTCGTCACCCTCGTCCTCGGCGGGCTCACCGCGGTACCCCCGCTGTCCATGGACATGTACCTCCCGGCGCTCCCGGAGGTCACCGACTCGCTGCACGCGGGCGCCGCCACCGTGCAGTTGACGCTCACCGCGTGCCTAGCGGGGATGGCGCTCGGTCAGTTGGTCGTCGGGCCGATGAGCGACAAATGGGGGCGAAGACGACCGTTGATCGCCGGTCTGCTCGTCTACATCGTCGCCACCGCCGTCTGCGCGATCGCGCCCACCATCGAGCTGCTCATCGCGTTCCGGCTGCTCCAGGGGCTCGCCGGCTCGGCCGGGATCGTCATCTCGCGGGCCGTCGTCCGCGACCTGTACGACGGTACGGACATGGCGCGGTTCTTCTCCACGCTCATGCTGATCGCCGGGGTCGCGCCGATCGTGGCGCCGCTCATCGGCGGGCAGGTGCTGCAAGTCACCGACTGGCGGGGCGTCTTCTACATCCTGACGGGCGTCGGGATCGTGCTGACCGCCGTCGTCTGGCGGCTGCTGCCGGAGACGCTCGCGCCCGAGCGCCGGCACAGCGGCGGCGTGGCCCAGGCCCTGCGCACCATGCGCGGCCTGCTCTCGGACCGCCCCTTCACCGGCTACATGCTCACCGGCGGCTTCGCCTTCGCCGCGCTCTTCGCGTACATCTCCGCCTCGCCGTTCGTGATCCAGGAGATCTACGGCGCCTCCCCGCAGACGTACGGCATCCTCTTCGGCGTCAACTCGATCGGCCTGGTGGCCGTCAGCCAGGTAAACGGCAAGATCCTCGTCGGCCGGGTCAGCCTCGACAAGACGCTCTCCGTCGGCCTCGCCGTGATCACCTGTGCGTCGGCCGCGCTGCTCCTGATGGCCACCGGCGTCTTCGGGGAGGTGGGCCTCGTCCCCATCGCCGCCGGCCTGTTCGTCCTGATGTCCGCGATGAGCCTGTGCATGCCCAACACCAACGCCCTCGCCCTCACCCGCGCCCCGCACGCCGCGGGAAGCGCCTCCGCCCTGCTCGGCACCTCCTCCTTCCTCGTCGGCGCGATCGCCTCCCCCCTCGTGGGTATCGCCGGGGAGCACACGGCCGTCCCGATGGCCGTCGTCCAACTGGCGTGCGCACTGGTGGCCGTCGGCTGCTTCATGGGACTGTGCCGTCCGTGGCAGAGGCAGGCGGACGAGAAGGGAGCAGAGAGCTGAGTGCGCCGAGACTGCGCCCCGGCACACCGGAACGTGCCGGGCTCGACCCCGACGAACTGGCACATCTCGTACAGGAGGTCCACGAGCTCACCGACGGGGACCGGCCCTGGGCCGCGGGAACCGTAGTGGTCGCGGGGCGCGGCCCCGTGATCGCCGCCGAGGAGGCGGCGGGCTGGGCGGTGCGGTACTCCGCGTACGACGAGGAGACGGACCGCGGCGTGGAACTGCCGCTCAAGGCCTGGGTGCCGATGAGCGTGCACACGCCCTTCGACCTGGCGTCCCTGACGAAACTCTTCACGAGCGTCGCCGCCGTGCAGCAGCTGGAGCGCGGCACGCTCGGCATCGACGCGCGCGTGGCGGCGTATCTGCCGGACTTCACCGCGGCGGCAGACCACGGCATCACCGTACGGCAGCTGCTCACCCACACCTCCGGGCTGCGGCCCGAACTCCCGCTGTACGACTGCCCGAGCGGCGCGGCACGGCTCGCCCTGCTGCGGGCGGAGGAGCCCGTGACGGAGCCGGGCGGGGCGTACGGGTACTCGGACCTCAACATGCTGCTCCTCCAGCACATCCTGGAGCGGATCACCGGGCGGCCGCTCGACGTCCTCGTACGGGACGGGATCACCCGGCCGCTCGGGATGGCGGCCACCGGGTTCGGACCGAGGCCGGGCGCGGCCGCCACGGAGGACCAGCGCACACCCTGGGCCAAGGCGGACCGCGGGATGCTGCGGGGCGAGGTCCACGACGAGAACGCGTGGGCGCTCGGCGGCGTCGCGGGCCACGCCGGACTCTTCTCCACCGCCCGTGACCTGGCCGTCTTCTGCCGCACCCTGCTCGCGGGCGGCTCCTACGGCACCGCTCGCATCCTCGGCCCCGAGATCGTCGAACTCCTCCTCGCCCCACCCGGCCTCGGTTTCATGGTCGACCAGCCGTGGTTCATGGGAGGTCTGGCCGGTCACGGTGCGGCGGGCCATGCCGGCTTCACGGGTACGTCGCTGGTCCTCGACCCGGCGACGGACACGTTCCTGGTGCTGCTGGCGAACGCCGTGCATCCGCGGCGCCGGGGGCCGGACAGCGGCCCGCGGGCGGCTGCGGGGACGCGATTGTCCCGGGCGGTTCGCGGTGCGTGAGCGGTCCGGGGCCGTGTGTGAGCGGTGCTCTCGGCCGAGATCGACGCTCAGTCCCGAGGTGTCTGGTGGCCTCTGGTGGCGTTCGGTGGCCCGTAGACTCCTCGCGTGAACGCCCCTGTTTCCCCAGCCGAGACCCTGCGGGCGGCCCTGGCGGGGCTGCTGGACGGGGTGCCGCCGAAGGCGGCCGCCCAGGCCGTCGAGCGGCTGATCTCCCACTACCGCGGCACCACCCCGACCGACGCCCCGATCCTCCGTGACCGCGCGGACGTGGCCGCGTATGCCGCGTACCGGATGCCGGCGACCTTCGAAGCGGTGTGCTCCGCGCTGGACGCCTTCGCGGACGCCGTGCCGGACTGGGCGCCCGGCAGCCACGTCGACGTGGGCGGTGGGACGGGGGCGGCGACCTGGGCGGTGGCCGCGACCTGGGGCGAAGAGCGGGCGGTGACCGTACTCGACTGGGCGGAGCCCGCGCTGGCCCTCGGGCGTGAACTCGCCGCGCAGAACCCGCTGTTGAAGTCCGCCGAGTGGCGCCGCTCTCGTATCGGATCAGCGCTCACGCTTGAGAGCGCTGATCTGGTGACGGTGTCGTACGTACTCGGCGAGCTGGCCGAGGCCGACCGTGTCTCCGTGGTCGACGCCGCCGCGGCCGCCGCCCAGGCTGTCGTGGTCGTCGAGCCCGGCACCCCCGACGGCTACGCGCGTGTCATCGCCGCCCGCGACCGCCTGATCGACGCCGGTTTCCGCGTCGCTGCCCCCTGCCCGCACAGCGCCGCCTGCCCCATCGTGCCCGGCGAGGACTGGTGCCACTTCTCCGCCCGAGTCAGCCGTTCCTCGCTGCATCGGCAGGTCAAGGGCGGCTCACTGGCGTACGAGGACGAGAAGTTCAGCTATGTCGCCGCCGCGCGCTTCCCGGTGACTCCGGCCCCCGCCCGTGTGGTCCGGCGGCCGCAGATCCGTAAGGGGCAGGTACTTCTCGAACTCTGCGAGGCCGAGGAGCGCCTGCGCCGTGAAACGGTGACCAAGCGTCACGGGGTGCTCTACAGGGCGGCGCGGGATGCCGACTGGGGGAATGCCTGGCCCCCGGCCGTGGACGACTAGAAGCGAGTCGAAGCGGTCCTGCTGGCTGGAATGCGCCGATGGTCCGATACGTCGACGGGCCTCCCGGACGACCGGATTCCGGGCCAAGTCCCTTAGGGGAGCGCCTATTTGGTGTTCGTGATCTCGTCCGGTACATATAGAGGCTCTCGGACTGCCGCGATCGACCCTGGCTGATTTCATCTCATCCTGCGCGGTGGTCGTACATCGACTCCATGGGGGAGCACACACATGAAGAAACGCCTCGTACTGCCTGCGGCTGTGGCTGCCCTGGCGCTCTGCGGAGCGCTGCCGTCCGCCTCCGCCGCTCCTGTGTCCACCAAGTCGGTCCAGAGCTCCGCGGCGGCGTGTGAGACCATCACGGCCCACTTGGGGAACGTGAAGATCCGCAAGAAGCCCAAGGCCAGTTCGACGGCGGTGGCTCTGTGGCTCAAGAACACCAAGGGCTGCTGGCACAGGGGCCTCACGGGCGGTAAGTACAACAAGTGCGGGCGCAACTGGGACGGCTGGGGCTACGTCACGTGGCGTGGCTACAAGGGCTATGTCCCCAACGCTTGCGTGAAGCCCGCCTGACGCCNGGCTACGTCACGTGGCGTGGCTACAAGGGCTATGTCCCCAACGCTTGCGTGAAGCCCGCCTGACGCCGGCGGCTGGATGAATGAGCCCGCCCCGTCGTATCCCACAAGGGACACGACGGGGCGGGCTCTGCTGCTGTTCACGACGACTCGCTGGTCGTACGCCCTTCCTCCTGGCGTTTCTGTTGGAGCTTGCGCAGCAGCTCCCGTTTCTGGGCCTGGGGGTCCAGGCCGCCGCCGATGCGGCCGCCCTTGTCACCGCCGCGCAGGGCCTTGCGGCCGAGGTGCTTTCGCGCACCGCCGACTCCCAGCATGTTTCCGGCTCCGCCTCGGGTCATCGCCGGTCTCCTTCCGCGTTCCATAGGTGGCACGAGACGTATCGTCTCGAACGTGTTCCCACAGTTTGAGACGAGACGATCCGTCTTGTCAACCTGATAAAGTTCGAACCATGACCCAGAAATCCGCCCCCGACTCCACCCGCCGCAGCGAGAAGTCCCGCCGTGCGATCTACGACGCCGCCCTCGCCCTCGTCGGCGAGATCGGCTACACCAAGACCACGATCGAAGGCATCGCCGCCCGCGCCGGCGTCGGCAAGCAGACGATCTACCGCTGGTGGTCCTCGAAGGCCGAGGTGCTGATGGAGGCCTTCGTCGATCTCGGCGCCCGTACCGCGGAGGCCGCCGGTCAGGCGGAGTGGGAGCAGGCCGACGGCATCCCCGACACCGGAGACCTCGAAGCGGACCTGAAGGCGGTGCTGCGCGCCACCGTCGACGAGCTCAACGACCCGAGCTACGACGCCCCGGCCCGCGCGCTCGCCGCGGAGGGCGTGGCCAACCCCGCGTTCGGCGAGCAGTTCGTCGGCGAACTCCTCATGCCGGCGCTGGAGATGTACGTACGCCGCCTGCGCGCCGCCCAGGACGCCGGCCAACTGCGCGCCGACATCGACCCGTACATCGCCCGCGACCTGTTCGTCTCGCCGCTCGCGCAGCGCTGGCTCCAGGGCACCGGCCCGCTCGACCACGCCTATGCCGACACCCTCGTCGAGTACGCCCTCCACGGCCTCGCCCCGCGCTGAGCCTCCCGCCCGACAGAGCCGTCACCGAAGTCGAGCCGTCACTGAAGCCGAGCCGTCACCGAGGCCGAGCCGTCACTGGAGCCGAGCCGCGCGGAGCTGAGCCTCCACCTGTGGCTCCACCGGGTGGCGAGCCATCAGGGCCGGCGCGTCCGTGATGATCCCGTCGCAGCCGAGCGCGAGCGCCCGGTCGCGCTGCGCCGGGGTCACCACCGTGTGCGCCCACACCCGCGGAATGCCGGATCTGACGGCCCGTACGAGATCGGAGGCGCGGGCCTTGTAGTCCACGTCCAGGACATCCACGAACCGCGCCCACCGCTCGGGCCGGTCGGTGCGCATCTGCCGTGCCGAGCGCCACAACTGGGCGGTGAGGCCCATGCGGTGGGCGTGCAGCGCCACCGCCGGACGGTTGGAGTTGACCAGCACCGAGCGAGCCAGCCCGCGCTCCTTGATCATCGCGGCGAGCGCCCGCAGGCTCTTCGGGTCCTTCGCCTCCAGCATCAGCACGATCCGTCCGCCGAAACGATCCAGCACCTCGGCGACCGTCGGCGGCCTCTCCGCGCGCCAGTTCCCCGGCAAAGAGGCTTCGGGCCGCAGCCGTACGCCCTGCCAGTCCCGAAGGCCGAGTCCGCGCACCGGGCCGCCCGTGAAGGTGGTGCGGTCCAGCGTCGGGTCATGCATGACGACCATGGTGCCGTCACGCAGTATCCGGGTGTCGAAGTCGATCACGTGGGCCGTACCGCTCTCATAGGCGGCCATCAGCCCCGACATGCTGTTCTCGGGAACCTCGAGGGCGCCGCCGCGGTGCGCGGTGCGCACGATGCGGGGGAGTGAGGCCACCGTCACCGGGCCCGCGCCCCATTCGAGTGGGGTCGGCGCCCTGCCCGGTCCGGCGAGCGCTCCGATCTGCCGTGCGAGCGCCTCGGCCTGTTGCACGAGGGCCTTGGCCTGTTGGGTGAAGGCCCCGTTCGGGTGCGCGAGGGCTCCGACCGGTCCGGCGAGGGCCTCGCCCTGTTTGACCAGGGCTCCGGCCGGTCCCGCGACGGCCGCGTCCGGTCCCGCCAGGGCCCCGCCCGCTTCCGCGAGCGCCCCGCTCTGGACCGCCAGGACGAGCGAGATGAGACCTGCGACACCCGTCAACACGGTCCTTGTGATCATCGTGACCATGGCGACACCGTAGCCAGGCACATCATGTCAAAGTACGTAATGACACTCGATCTCTATCCGCGCGCGCATCGCCCCACCTACCCCGGATGGGGCCCCCTGTCCGACGGGGCGCAGGAGGGTGGGACCATGGAGCATGCTGTCCGCACAACAGCGAGGCGAGGGGATCGATGAGCGCAGAGTTCGGCCGCCGCTCGGGTAGGCAGGGCAGGATGTCCCAGTGGCTGCGTGGCCGCCGTCCCCGAACGGAGCCCGACGATGGCGCGGGACGTGAGGATCTGCTGCTCGCCGCCGCCGGCGCGGGGTTGCCGCTCGCGCCCGCCGCCCATCCCTCCGGCTACCGGTGTTCGTGCGACCGCGTCGGCTGTCCCACTCCTGCCCGGCACCCCGTGTCCTTCGCCTGGCAGACCCAGTCCACGACCGACCGCGCGCAGATCGAGCGCTGGGCCCGGCATCAGCCGCAGGCCAACTTCATCACCGCGACCGGCATGGTCCACGACGTCCTCGACGTACCGCTGGACGCCGGCCGTGAGGCGCTGGAGCGGCTGCTCGCCTCGGGTATCGAGGTCGGTCCCGTCGCCGAGTCCGGCGGTGACCGGATGCTCTTCTTCACGGCCACCCGCGGTACGCCCGAGGACGAGGACGAGTGGTGGCCCTGCGAGTTGGACTGCCACCCCGAGACGATGGATGAGCACCCCGGCCTGCGCTGGCACTGCCGCGGCTCGTACGTCCTCGTCCCGCCCGCCCAACTGCCCGGCGATCTGACGGTCGAGTGGGTGCGCGGACCCGAACACCCGCTCCCGGATCCGCTGTCGCTGCTCGAGATCCTCACGGACGAGTGCGCGCGGTACGCCGGCGAGGGGCGGGACCACGTGGCGGCCTGGCCTCACCGGCGCTGACCCCCACGGGGGCTGAGCCTCGCAGGGCGTCACGGCCCGGCCCCGCCGCCCTGCCCTGCCTACTCGCCCTTGGCCCCCGTCAGCCCCTGGATCCGGCTGAGGAACGTGACCTTCTGGTCCGGGGCGCTCTTCGCCGGGTCCAGTACCGCCTGGTTGGAGACCGACTCCAGGGTGATGGACTGCTTGGCCTCGCCCGTCATCAGGGCCTTCACGTTGGGGTCGGTGACGTTGAGCGGGACACCCTGCCACCCCGTCTGCTTCTCGTAGTGGCGGGTGGAGAAGAACACCAGCGCGCCACCGTCCGTGGTACGCAGCCCGACCGCGGCGTAGTCGCCGGACGTCAGCGGCTCGTCGATGTACTGCCGGGCCAGCCCCGGCCGCTTCGCGTTCTTCTTGCGGCTCTCCCGCCACGCGGAGGTGTTCGTTCCCGGCGCGAAGGTGTCGCCGCCGTCGCGCAGATACGTCGTGTACGACTCGGCGAGGTCCTTCGGCCGGACGGCCAGGTCCGCGGCGTCCGCGGTGACCGGCTCCGCCCAGCCGTCCTTGTCCTTCTTGAACTCCGGTACGTCGTCGGCGCCGAGGATCGTCAGATACGAGACCTCCCACACCTCGTCCGGGCCGCCCCGGGTGAACACCAGCAGCCAATGGGCCTCGGTGGAGCCCTTGTTGGCCCGGGAGTCGGCGACGAACCAGCGTGGCCAGCCCGCCTTCTTGGGGATGGTGAACTCGGTGTCGGTCAGCTTCAGCGGCACGTAGTCGGGATCGCCGCCCGGCTGGGTCTTCTTGCCCGCCCTGAGCTTCGCGCCGTCGATGTCGGCGAGGGGGCCGGCGACCCGGTCCGCGTCCAGCGACTGGTCGTAGGCCTTGTTGGCCTTGTTGTACGCGGTCGTGAAGTCCTTGAGGGCGCGCGCGGCCTCGGACTTCGTGGACCCGGGGAGTACCTCCCGCTCGCCGTGCACCACCATGCACCCGCTCGCCGTCACCGACAGCACGGTGACCGCTGCCGCCGACGTGGTCAGCCTGCTCAGCCTGCGAAGTGTCTGCGGCGTCTTCATCGGATCGTCTTCACCTTCCCCTTCCCGGAGGCGAACCCTACCGGGACCGGGAAACGCGCCGTCGCCGGGATCACGTACCGCGCCCGCACCGTGATCTTTCCGTGAGGCGGCCACGTCACGCGGGCGGGTCGGAGGGCGGACCCTCAGGCCCTCAGACCCCCAGATCCTCAGACCTCCAGATCCTCAGACCTCCTCGCGGACCGGCGGGTCAGCCTTCACCTTGCCGCTGCCGCCGGACCGTGCCGGTGCCAGGAAGAAGGCCAGCGTCGGCACCAAGTACAGGGTCCACACGACGACTTGGAGCACGGTCGGGTCCGGCTGGAAGTTGAAGACGCCCTTCAGCAGCGTGCCGTACCAGGTGTCCGGGGGAATGGTGGTGCTGATGTCGAAGGCCTTGTCCGCCAGGCCGGGCAGGAACCTGGCCTCCTGAAGGTCGTGGAAGCCGTACGCGAGAACGCCCGCGGCCACGATCACCAGCATGCCGCCGGTCCAGGTGAAGAACTTGGCGAGGTTGATGCGGACCGCGCCCCGGTAGAAGAGATAGCCGAGCACGACCGCGGTCGCGATGCCCAACAGGACGCCGATCAGCGGTCCTTGGGTGCCGTCGCTGGACGCGCGCACCGAGGCCCACACGAACAGCGCGGTCTCCAGGCCCTCCCGGCCGACGGCCAGGAACGCGGTGGCGACCAGGGCGCCCGTGCCCATCTGCAGGGCCGCGTCCAGCTTTCCGTGCAGATCGGCCTTCAGATGACGGGCCGTACGCCGCATCCAGAAGACCATCCACGTCACCAGGCCGACCGCGACGATGGACAGCGAACCGCCGAGTGCCTCCTGTGCCTCGAACGTCAGCTCCTGGGAGCCGAATTCGAGCGCGCAGCCGAAGCCGAGGGCCAGCGCGATCGCGACACCGATGCCGATCCAGATGGGCTTCAGCGCGTCCCGGCGTTCCGTCTTCACCAGGTAGGCGATGAGGATGCAGACGACCAGGCTCGCTTCGAGGCCCTCGCGCAGGCCGATCAGATAGTTGCCGAACACGGCCTACGCCTCCTTGGAATCCTTGGAGAACAGCGCCCGGCCCCACCAGTCGTCCTTGTCCCGGACGCCCGGCGGGATCGCGAAGATCGCCGAACCCACGTGCTGGATGTACTCGTTGAGCGCGTCGGTGGCCAGACTGCGCTGCACCGGGATGAAGCCCTCGCGCACGTCGCGCTGGTACGCGAGGAAGAACAGGCCCGCGTCCAGGCGGCCGAGCCCGTCCGTGCCGTCGGTGAAGGAGTAGCCGCGGCGCAGGAGCGTCGCCCCGTGGTTGGAGTCGGGGTGGGCGAGCCGGACATGCGCGTCGGGCTTCATCGCCTTCAGGAACGGCTTGTCCCGCTCCTTCGCCTTGCCGACCGGAGCGCCTTCGCCCTTGTCGCGGCCGAAGATGTCCTCCTGCTCCTGGAGCGAAGTCCGGTCCCAGGTCTCGATGTTCATCCGGATCCGGCGCGCCACGAGATACGAACCGCCGGCCATCCAGCCGGGGCCGTCCTTCTCGTCCACCCACACGAACTTCTTGAGGCGACCGCTCTCCGTTCCCGCGATGTTGCGGGTGCCGTCCTTGAACCCCATGAGGTTACGAGGGGTCTGCGCCTCCGGAGTCGTCGACGACGTCTTGCCGAAGCCCAGCTGGGACCAGCGGATGACGACCTTGCCGAAGCCGATCCGGGCGAGGTTGCGGATCGCGTGCACCGCGACCTGCGGGTCGTCCGCGCACGCCTGTACGCACAGGTCGCCGCCGCTGCGGTTCTTGTCGAGGTTGTCGCCCGCGAACTGCGGCAGATCCACGAGGGCTTCGGGGCGCCGGTCGGCCAGCCCGAACTTCTCGAACAGGGAGGGCCCGAAGCCGACCGTCAGGGTCAGCCGTGAGGGCTTGAGGCCCAGCGCCTCCCCGGTGTCGTCCGGCGGCGCCTCGGCCAGCCCGCCGTACGCGCCCTCACCCACCGCGTGCCCGGCGGTCATCCGCCGCGCGGCGGTCGTCCAGTCCTTCAGCAGCTGGACGAACTCGGCCCGGTCCTCGGTCTTCACGTCGAACGCGGCGAAGTGCAGCCGGTCCTGCACCGGCGTCGAGATGCCCGCCTGGTGCACTCCGTGGAAGGCGACCGCGGCGCCCGACTCGGCAGCCGTCGGCTCGACGTCGTCGCCCGTACGGGTCATCGCCACGGCGCCGCCGGCCGCGGCGGCGCCGAGCGCGAGCCCGGCACCGCCCCAGCCGATCAGCGAACGCCTCGACGGAGTACGGGAGGTGCCGGTGGCGGGCTCAGTGGTGTCCGTGGAGTCCGCGGCCCCGGTGATGTCCGTGGACTCCGTGGTGTCTGTCGAGCCAGTGGTGTCTGTCGAGTCCGTGGTGTCCGTCATGGCGGTACCTCTTACTTCACGACGACGGCGGCGGCGAGCTTGGACAGCGGTTCGGCGAGCGCGTTCACCGCGTCCGAGAGCTCCTTGCGGTCGGCCTTGCCGACCTTGTCGTACGAGGTGAACTCGTAGGAGTCCTTGTTCGGGCGGTACTTGTCGAGCAACGTGTTGAGCGCGGCGAACTGCTTGTCGAGTTCCTTGGTGAGCGCCGCGTCGTTCTCCGAGGCGACCGTCTTCAGCAGCTCGTACGACTTCTCGGCGCCCTCGACGTTCGCCTTGAAGTCGACCAGGTCGGTGTGCGAGTAGCGCTCCTCCTCGCCGGTGACCTTGCCGGTGGCGACCTCGTCGAGAAGTTCCTTGGCCCCGTTGGCCATTGAGGTCGGGGTGATCTCGGCCTTGCCGACGCGCTTCTGCCAGTCGGTGAGGTCCGTGATCAGCTGGTCGGCGAGTTCGGAGTCGCGGTCGGTGAGCTTCTTGTCCTGCCACAGGGACCGCTCCAGGCGGTGCCAGCCGGTCCAGTCCTTCTCCGGGTCCTGGCCGTCCTCGAGTCCGTCCTCGCGCAGGTCGACCTTCGGGTCGATGTCACCGAAGGACTCGGCGACCGGCTCGGTGCGCTCCCAGCCGATGCGCGAGTCGGCGTACGCCTTCTTCGCGGCCTCGATGTCGCCGTCCTTGACCGCCGCCGCGAAGACCTTCGCCTTGGGCAGCGTCTCGTCGGCCTGCGCTTGCGCGTAGGCGCGGTAGTCGGCGACGGCCTTGTCCAGGCGCGGGTCGCGCTTGGCGACCTTGCCGCTCCCGGTGGCCGTGACGTCCTGACGTATGCCCTTGCCCTTCATGCCGGGCTTGCAGGCGATGCGGTAGTCGCCCGCCTTCACCTCGGCGGTGACCTTCTGGCTGGTGCCCGGACCGATGTTCTCGCGCTCGGTGACGATCCGGTCGTCCGGGAAGAGCAGATAGACCTCGGTGACCTTCGAGCCCTTGTTCTCCACGGCGAGTTCGACGTGCCCGGCCGGGAACTCCTTTTTGGACACCTCGCACTTGGTGTCGGTGGCCGTCACCGCGACGACGTGATCGTCAGTCTCAGCGGTGCTTTTCTCGGTGCAGCCTGTGACGGCGGCCAGCGTCGCCGCGGTGGCGGCTGCGGTGACGACGGAGAGGCGGACGGCTCGCATGCGGGCTCCAAGAAGGTTCACAGGTGCACAGGAGGAGACACAAACCCCGAGGTGAGGCGTGCCTAACTTAACTGAGCCTTACCTCAGAGCCACCCGGTAGTCCAGTGATTCAGCTCTCATTGACGGTGTATGAGCACGGCCGGATCACGGTGGCTCAATCCACACCCCACGAAACGGTCAAACGCGGGTCAAGAACCCCGGAGATGCGTAACGACGCGTCACCGCCGGCGGAGGTGGGAAGACGCCGACCGCTGTCCGCGAATCCGCGGCCGTGGACGTGCGGTTGCGCCGCGTGATGCTTGAATGCCCCGGTGACTGATTACGACGTGCTGCGTGTCTTCTGCGGGCCCGGTGGGCGATGCGGGAACGAGTTGGGGGTCGTGCGGGACGGCTCGGTGATGCCGGAGGCGGACGAGCGGCAGATGTTCGCGGGCAAACTCGGGTTCAGCGAGACCGTGTTCGTGGACGACCCCGAGCGCGGGATCATCGACATCTACACACCCACGCTGCGACTGCCTTTCGCCGGGCATCCCTGCGTCGGTACGGCCTGGCTGCTGGACGTGCCCGAACTCGTCACGCCCGCGGGGGTGGTGGGGGCCCGGCTCGACGGGGAGTTCAGCTGGATCGAGGCGCGGCCCGAATGGGTTCCGCCGCGCACGCTGCGTCAGTACGGCACCGCCGCCGAGGTCGACTCGCTGGCGGTGCCGACACCTGGGGAATGGGTGTACGCCTGGGCCTGGGAGGACGAGGCCGCCGGCCGGGTCCGTGCGCGTGCCTTTCCCGGCCGCGACGACGGCATCGCCGAGGACGAGGCCACCGGGGCGGCGGCCCTGCTGCTCACCCATCAGCTCGGCCGCGCCCTGAACATCACCCAGGGCGCGGGCTCGCAGATCCTCACGGCACCGCAGCCGGAGGGGTGGGTGGAGGTGGGGGGACGGGTGTTCCTGGAGCGTTAGGGGTTTCTAGGCGCTCAGCCGGAACTCTTCGCCGAGTGCCTGGAACACCGCGGTGTTCAGTGCGAACGCCCGCTTGCACTCCGCGACGATCCGCTGCTTCTCCAGGTCGTCGGCCCGGATTCCGTCGAGCAGTTCGCGATAACGCCGCTTGAACGCGGCCGGGTTGGCGATCTCCTCGAAGACGTAGAACCGCACGCCGTCGCCCTTGCGGGTGAAGCCCCACGTCTTCTCCGCCTTGTCGCGGATGATCTGTCCGCCGGAGAGGTCGCCGAGGTAGCGGGTGTAGTGGTGGGCGATGTAGCCGGCGGGCCAGGTGAGCGCGCACTCCGTCACGCGCTGCGCGTAGGTCGTCGTCGCGGGCAGCGCGGTGAGTCCGGCTCGCCAGTCGGCGCCGCGCAGATGCGCGAGGTCCTGCTCGAGCGAAGCGAGTCGCAGGAGCTCGGGCTGGATGAAGGGGCCCGCCACGGCGTCGTCCGACAGGCGCTCCGCGCTCTCCTCCAGCGCCCGGTAGACGAACCACAGCTGCTCGGTGTAACGCGCGTACGCGTCCACGCCGAGCCTGCCGCCGAGCAGGTCGCTCATGAACGTCGACGTCTCCGCCTCCATGTGCTGCTCGTGTGAAGCGGTGCGGACGAGCGTCGAGAACGGGGTGTTCGACGAGGTCATGTGGGCCTCCGGCGCTGAGGGGAAGACGGGAGCCATCTTCTTTGGTTAGGCTTACCTAAGTCAATGAGTTCCCGACGTCCTGTCGGTAAAACCGTACCCCGAATCGCGATCACGTTCACATGGAACAGCCGCCCCCTCTGTTCGAGAAGGGGCGGCTGAAAGGCGCGGCTGTGGCGAACGGCTGCCGCGGTGAGCGGCCACTGCGGTGAGCGGCTGCTGCGGTGGGCGGCTGCTGCGGTGGGCGGCTGCTGTGGAGGGGCTACGGCAGTGTGAGGACCTCGGTCCCGCTGTCCGTGACGACCAGGGTGTGCTCGAACTGCGCGGTGCGCTTGCGGTCCTTCGTCACGACCGTCCAGCCGTCGTCCCACATGTCGTACTCGTGCGTGCCGAGCGTGAGCATCGGCTCGATGGTGAAGGTCATCCCGGGCTGGATGACGGTGGTCGCCTGCGGGCTGTCGTAGTGCGGAATGATCAGCCCGGAGTGGAACGACGAGTTGATCCCGTGTCCCGTGAAGTCCCGCA
The DNA here is from genome assembly GCF_005768555.2 of Streptomyces sporangiiformans. Lineage (GTDB taxonomy): Bacteria > Actinomycetota > Actinomycetes > Streptomycetales > Streptomycetaceae > Streptomyces > Streptomyces sporangiiformans. The sequence continues at coordinate 11,224 of NZ_VCHX02000163.1, read as the reverse complement.
CCACCCCGTACCCGAACCTCTTCGCGTACGACTCGATGACCCGCCCGATGACATTGATCTGCCGACCGGGCTTGACGGCCTTGACGGCGCGGTTGAGGGCTTCCCGGGTGCGCTCGACGAGCAGCTTGCTCTCTTCGTCGACGTCCCCGACGAGATACGTCGCGTTGTTGTCGCCGTGCACCCCGCCGATGTACGCCGTCACGTCGAGGTTGATGATGTCGCCGTCCCGCAGGACCGTCGAGTCCGGGATGCCGTGGCAGATGACCTCGTTCAAGGAGGTGCACAGGGACTTGGGGAAGCCGCGGTAGCCGAGGGTGGAGGGATAGGCCCCGTGGTCGCACATGTACTCGTGGGCGACCCGGTCCAGCTCGTCCGTCGTGACGCCGGGCGCGATCAGCTTCGCGGCCTCGGCCAACGCCCGCGCGGCGATCCGCCCCGCGACCCGCATGGCCTCGATCGTCTCCGGGGTCTGGACCTCCGGTCCGGTGTAGGGCGTGGGAGCGGGCTTGCCCACGTACTCGGGACGCCGGATGCTTCCGGGTACGGAACGGGCGGGAGAGAGCTCCCCTGGTACGAGCAGCGACTGGCCAGACATGCCAGCGAGTTTAACCAGCGGGTGTGGGGGACGATGTCCCTGGCGAAAGGAGCCTGAGCCATGGCGCTGTTCAAGAAGCGGACGGTCGGGAAGCCGGGCGAGTGGTACTACTGCCTGGAGCACAAGAAGGTCGAGGAAGGCCCCGAGTGCCCAGCGAAGGACCGCTTCGGCCCGTACGCGTCCCGGGGTGAGGCGGAACACGCGCTGGAGATCGCCCGCGAGCGGAACGTGGAGTGGGAGAACGACCCCCGCTGGCACGACTCCGCTGCGCGGGGCTCGGAGGACGACTGAGCTCCGCGCTGGGGGCGCTCGCCAAGTGCGCTGTGGGGTGTGCGCTGTGGGGTGTGCGGGTGTGCGAAGGCTGCGGGCTGTTTGTGGCTGGTCGCGCAGTTCCCCGCGCCCCTAAGGGGCGCGGGGAACTCAACCCGGTGTCGCGGCTGCCTCTCTGGATTCCCTCAGCCTATTTGCGTGCTCGTTTGTGCGTACGTCGTAGGACATGAGTTTCGGGAGGCACAGGGCCAGGGCGCCCACCGCGGCCACGCACAGTACGCCGCCGGACCAGATGGAGGTCCGTACGGTCGTCCACGCGGCCATGGTGCCGGCCCGGACCTGGCCCAGCTGGGGGCCGACCGAGTAGGACAGCAGCTCGATCCCCGCGAGCCGTCCGCGCAGCTCGTCCGGGATCGTCTGGTTCCACATCGCCGCGCGGAAGATTCCGCTGACCATGTCGCAGCCGCCGGCCAGGGTGAGGAAGACGAGGATCAGCCAGACGTTGTGGGCCGCGCCCGCGGCCACCATGGCCAGGCCCCAGCAGGCTGCCGCCAGGACCACCATCCGGCCGTGGCGGTGGATCCGGGAGGTCCAGCCGCTGGTGAGGCTCACCAGGAGCGCACCGGCCGGTACGGACGCGTACATGAGGCCGAGCGACCACTCGGCGTCCAGGTCGTCCGCGAGGAAGGGGAGGACGGCGAGGGGGAAGGCGAGGAACATGGCGGCGAGGTCGATCGTGTACGTGCCCAGGAGCTCCTTGCGGCTCCATGCGTAGCGCGCGCCCTCCGCGATGGACCGCAGAGAGGGCCGGGCCGCCTCGTGCGCGGCCGGTGACGCGGCGAGGCCGAGGCCCAGGACGACCGAGATCGCGAAGGTGACCAGGTCCACGGCGTAGGCCCAGCCGAGCCCCGCGTACGCCACGACCAGGCCCGCGACGGCCGGGCCCGCTACGCCGCCGACCGTCCAGCGCAGGGAGTTGAGCGCGGCGGCCGCCGGCAGGTGCTCATGCGCGACGATGCGCGGCACGAGCGCGTCCAGCGCGGGTCGCTGGACCGCGCCGAGCGCGGCGGACAGCGCTGCCACGGCGTACAGCGGCCACACCACCGGATGCGGCAGCGACGCGTTGACCAGCAGGCCGGCGCAGAGCAGCCCCTGGCCCGCCTCCGTCCAGAGGATCAGCTTCCGTTTGTCCAGGGCGTCGGCCAGAGCACCGCCGTACAGCCCGAAGACGATCAGCGGTACGAGTTCCGCGGCGCCGATCGCCCCCACGGCCACCGCGGACCCCGTGAGCTCCTTCATCTGCACCGGGAGCGCCACGAAGGTCAGGAAGCTGCCGAAGTTGGTGACGATTCCGGCCACCCAGAGACGTCGGAAATCGGCCGAGGTGCGCCAGGGGGCCAGGTCCGGCAACAGCGCGCGTAAGCGCCCGGGGGGAGGGGGAGAGGGGGCTTCCTCGGGGGTCGTCACGACCGGACATGTTCCGATGCCGCTCCCCGCGAGACAAACGAATTTCCGCGACCGGCCACTTGTCAGGGGAAGTTCACCGCATGTTCGCCCGAGGTGGGCAAGGGGGGCCTGATCGACGAAATGGACGGACCAGACGGAAGGGATGGAATGACGGCCGACGGAGGGTTACATGGTGAGCATTGAGGCGTCCGTGCCGTTCCGGGCGGGACAGGAGGGTTACGCGAGCTTCCGCATCCCGGCCGTCGTCAGCACCCTTGACGGCCGGACCCTGCTCGCCTTCTGCGAGGGACGGGTCGGCTCCCATGACGACTTCGGGAACATCGACATCGTGCTGAAGCGGTCCACGGACGGCGGCCGCACCTGGGGCCCGCTCCAGGTCGCCGCCAAGAACGGCGACCACCTCGCGGGCAACCCCGCCCCCGTCGTCCTCGACACCGGCCGCATCCTCCTCGTCCACGTACGCAACGCGGCGCTCGCCACCGAGGACGCCATCCGCCGCGGCAAGGTGAGCGCAGCCGACGGGCGTCGCGTCTGGATCCAGCACAGCGACGACGACGGGGCGACCTGGTCGAACCCGCGCGACATCACCGGGCAGACGAAGAAGGCGAGTTGGCGGTGGTACGCCACCACGCCCGGCCATGCCGTCCAGCTCACCACCGGCCGTGTGGTCGTTCCCGCCAACCACTCCCTCCCGCAGACGGGCAGCGACAACGGCACCGAGGGGAAGTACAACGGCGGGCACTGCCTGCTGAGCGACGATCGGGGCGAGACCTGGCGCATCGGGTACGTCGACGACAACACCGACGGCTACATCAACGTGAACGAGACGACCGCCGCCGAACTCCCCGACGGCCGCCTCTACTTCAACACGCGCAACGACTCTCCCGCCCCCGGCACGCGCGCCGACGCCTGCTCCGAGGACGGCGGCCACAGCCTGCTCAAGCCCTTCCGGCCGCAGGCGGGCCTGACCGCCCCCGTCGTCGAGGGCAGTCTGCTCCAGCTCCGCGACCCCGACGTCCTGCTCTTCTCGGGCCCTGCCGACCCAGGCTTCCGGGCCCTGATGACGATCCGCGCCAGCACGGACGACGGCATCACCTGGCGGCCCGCGCACACGGTGGACGGGCTGCCCGCCGCGTACTCCGATCTCGTACGCGTCGACGAGTCGACCGTCGGGCTCCTCTACGAAACGGGTGACTTCAGCGCCTACGAGACGATCACCTTCCGCAGGGTGCCCGTGACGGACCTCACCTGAGACCCGCGGCTCCGCCCGGACGTAAAGTCGGCCCATGACCTCTTCCGACAACGCACAGCAGGCCGCCGCCCCCGCCAAGGCCCCGGCCAAGGACCCCTGGGACCTGCCCGACGTGTCCGGGCTCGTCGTGGGCGTGCTCGGCGGCACCGGGCCGCAGGGCAAAGGCCTCGCCTACCGGCTGGCCCGGGCCGGCCAGAAGGTGATCATCGGGTCGCGGGCCGCGGAGCGGGCCCAGTCCGCCGCGGACGAACTCGGGTACGGCGTCGAGGGCGCCGACAACGCCGAGTGCGCACGGCGCAGCGACATCGTGATCGTGGCGGTGCCGTGGGACGGGCACGGCAAGACCCTGGAGTCGTTGCGGGAGGAGCTGAGCGGGAAGCTCGTCGTCGACTGCGTCAATCCGCTCGGCTTCGACAAGAAGGGCGCCTACGCGCTGAAGCCGGAGGAGGGCAGCGCCGCCGAGCAGGCCGCGGCCCTGCTTCCGGACTCGCGGGTGACCGCGGCGTTCCACCATCTGTCGGCGGTACTGCTGCAGGACCCGGAGATCGAGGAGATCGACACCGATGTGATGGTGCTCGGCGAGGTCCGGGCGGACGTCGAGATCGTGCAGGCGCTGGCCGGGCGCATCCCCGGGATGCGCGGCATTTTCTCCGGGCGGCTGCGCAATGCCCACCAGGTCGAGTCGCTCGTCGCGAACCTGATCTCCGTGAACCGCCGTTACAAGGCCCATGCCGGCCTGCGCCTGACCGACCTGTAACCGACGTACCGGGGACGTGCAGGGGCGCTCCCCGGGTGGGGGACACTGTTGGAAAAGCAGTGTCCCCCCGACAAAAGACGTGTCCCCCCCGACAGGAGCCGACCTGATGCCCCGCCTCGCCCTCTACGCCCTCGCCGTGTGCGTCCTGTCCGTGGCCGCGGCCGTCGTCTCCTTCGCCCGGGGCAGCTGGCTGGGGATCGTATGGGTGCTGCTGGCCGGGCTGTCGTCGAACATGACCTGGTACTACGCGCGCCGCAACAAGGCGCGGCGCGCCCCGGACGCGGGCTCGGTCACTGGCTGACGGAGCAGAACTGGTCGGTCTCCGTCCAGAAGCGGTAGAGGTTCTGGCCGCAGTACGTCCGGATCTCGTCGATGCCCAGGCCGCGCAGCATCGCGTCGACCGCGTCGAAGAACACGCCGTTCACCTCCGGGATCCACAGGAGTCCGAACACGGCGAGCAGGCCGAAGGGCGCGAACGGCTCCACCTGGCGGCGGATCTTGTGCGACAGCCAGGGTTCGATCACGCCGTAGCCGTCCAGGCCCGGGACGGGCAGGAAGTTCAAAATGGCCGCCGTGACCTGGAGCAGGGCCAGGAAGGCGAGGGCGAACTGGAACTCCGCCGGCACCCCGTCCAGTGCGTCCAGCCAGAACGGCGCCGTACACACCACGGCGAACAGGACGTTGGTCAGCGGTCCGGCCGCCGAGATCAGGCTGTGCTTCCAGCGGCCCTTGATCCGGCCGTGCTCGATGAACACCGCGCCGCCCGGCAGACCGATTCCGCCCATGATCACGAAGAGCACCGGCAGGACGATGCTCAGCAGCGCGTGCGTGTACTTCAGCGGGTTGAGGGTCAGATAGCCCTTCGCGCCTATGGAGATGTCGCCGCTGTGCAGGGCCGTGCGCGCGTGCGCGTACTCGTGCAGACAGAGCGAGACGATCCACGCCGCCGTCACGAACAGGAAGACGGCCAGGCCGGGTTGCTCGGCGAAGCCGGTCCAGGTGGCCCAGCCGGTGACCGCCATGACGGCCACGATCCCGACGAAAACGGGGCTGATCCGCCGGTCACTTCGGCGGGTGGTGGCGGTGGTCATGGGGGCGGGCTCCCTGGGGTACGGGCGACGGAGTTCATGCGAAGGGCGTGCCCGACAGTACCTGGGCGTATGCCGAAAACGTCTCGCGGTCGGCTGTGAGTTCCGGAGAGGGTGGGGACACGGCGTCGTGAGACATCCGGCGCCACACCGCCGGAACCCCGCGACCGGCGCTGACGACACCGGAGACAATGGACCCCGTGCGCTATCGCATTCTCGGCACCACCCAGGCATTCCGCGGCGACGGCACCCCTCTCACCGTCGGCGGGGCGCGGCTGCGTGCCCTGCTGACCGTGCTCGCCCTGCGGCCGGGCCGTGCCCTGCCCGCGGCGCTCCTGGTCGACGAGGTGTGGGGCGCCGATCCGCCGGCCGACGCCACGGGGGCCCTGCAGGCACTGGTGGGCCGACTGCGCAGGGTGCTCGGCGCGGACGCGATCGGCTCCACGGAGGGCGGCTACCGGCTGCGCGCGGCGGCCGACGACGTCGACCTGCACCGCTTCGAAAGGCTCGCCGGGGAGGGCACGCGCGCCCTGGGCGACGGCGACCCCGCCAAGGCCGCCGTGATCCTCGACGACGCCCTCGCCCTCTGGCACGGCCCCGCCCTCGCCGACCTCCCGGACCACACCGCCGAACCGGCCCGTTGGGAGACCCGCCGCCTCGACGCACGCCGTGCCCGCTTCGGCGCGGCCCTCGCCCTCGGCCAGGCCGAACAAGTCCTGCCCGACCTCACCGCCCTCTGCGACGCCCACCCCCTGGACGAGGCCCTCCAGCTCCTGCGTCTGCGTTCCCTGCGCGAGGCCGGCCGGACGGCGGAGGCGCTGGCCGCCTACGAGGACGTACGACAGCTCCTGGCCGACCGTCTCGGGGCGGACCCGGGGCCGGAACTGCGGGCGCTGCACGCGGAGTTGCTGCGGCAGGGGGACGAGGGACGCGGGGACGGGGGCCGCGCGGACGAGGGACGGACGGATGAGGGACGGACGGATGAGGGCCAGGGCGGGGGCGGTTCCCGGCCCGGCGTACGCGGCAGCGACTTCGAGGTGCCCGGCCCGGGCATCGGCTCGCGGGACCCGGGAGTTGGTGTGCGGGATCCGGGCGTCGGGCTGCGCGGGCCCGGTGGCTTCCCCGAACTCGCCCGTTCCGGGCGGGAGTCCGCGGATGCCGGGCGGCAGGGTGAGCGGCCGGACGGCCTCCGCGGAACCGGAACTCCCGCCGGACCCGGCGCACTTTCGCCCCAGCCCCAGCCCCCGCCCCAGCCCTCGCCCCCGGGTAACCTCCGCGCCCGGCTCACCTCCTTCGTCGGCCGCCACAGCGACCTCGAGACCATCCGGAAGGACCTCGCCGCGGCGCGGCTCGTCACGCTGCTCGGGCCCGGCGGGGCCGGCAAGACCCGGCTGTCACAGGAGGCGGGGGAGAGCGTGGCGCAGTCCGTTCCCCACGGGGTGTGGCTGGCCGAACTGGCGCCCGTCGACGACCCGGCCACCGTCCCCGAGGCCGTACTCACCGCGGTCGGCGCCCGCGAGACCGTGCTGCGCGGTGCCGGGGCCGAGGAGATGCGGGTCGTCGCCGAACGGCACGACGACCCCCTCGTGCGGCTCGCCGAGCACTGCGCCAAGCGCCGCATGCTGCTCATCCTCGACAACTGCGAGCACGTCGTCGAGGCGGCCGCCCATCTCGTCGAGGCGCTGCTGGAGCGCTGCCCGGGACTGACGGTGCTGGCCACGAGCCGCGAACCCCTGGGCGTACCGGGGGAGTTGCTGCGCCCGGTGGAACCGCTGCCCGAACCGTCCGCGCTGCGGCTGCTCGCCGACCGGGGCGCCGCCGCCCGGCCCGGTTTCCGAATCGACGACGATCCGGAAGCGGCGGCCGAGATCTGCCGCCGCCTCGACGGGCTCCCGCTCGCCATAGAACTCGCCGCCGCCCGGCTGAGGATGCTCACGCCCCGGCAGATCGCCGACCGCCTCGACGACCGCTTCCGGCTCCTCACCTCCGGAAGCCGCACCGTACTGCCGCGCCAGCAGACACTCAGGGCCGTCGTCGACTGGTCCTGGGACCTCCTCGACGAGGAGGAACGGGACGTCCTGCGACGGCTGTCCGTCTTCGCGGGCGGCTGTGACCTCGCCGCCGCGGAGGCGGTCTGCGGCCCGCCCGCGCTCGAGGCGCTCGGCTCGCTCGTCGACAAGTCCCTTGTCGTGGCGGTCCCTTCGGCGGACGGCGAGATGCGCTACCGGCTCCTGGAGACCGTCGCCGAATACGCCGGCGAACGGCTCGACGAGGCGGGCGGCCGCCCCGACGCCGAGCGCGCCCACCTCACGTACTACCGCGAACTCGCCCGCACCACCGACCCCGAACTGCGCGGCCCCGGACAGCGCGCTGCGATCGAACGTCTCGAGTTGGAGGGCGAGAACCTGCGCGCCGCACTCCAGCACGCCGTCGCCGTACGCGACGAGCAGGAGGCGCTTTGTCTCATCCACTCCCTGTTCTGGTACTGGCAGATCCGCGACCTGCGCCTCGCCACCCGCAACTGGTCCCGCGAGGTCATGTCCCTGGGCCCCGACCCCTTCCGGGCGCCCGCGGAACCAGCCGCCCCGCTGTACGAACCCTGCATCGCCGAGCCGCCACCGATGCGCCCGGAGGTCCTCGCCGAGGCCCGGCGCGGGGCGCACCTCATCCATCTCGCCTGCATGGACCTGGACTTGGAGTCCTGGCAGACCCCACAGGCCGAGGCGAAGCTGCGCACCATCACCGAGGTCTACCGGCCCGGGCTCCCTCAGACCTGCCGCGGCCCCGGCTACCTCTGGTTCTACGCCGTGATGCTCACCGGTGACATGGACCGGCTGCGCACGAACATCGACGCGACCGTCACCACGTGCCGTGAGCTCGGATACACCTGGGAGCTGGCCGTGTCCCTGCAGATGCGCGCCAACATCCTCGCCAACCGCGCCGACTGGGCGGGCGACGCCACCCGCGACGCCGACGAGGCGCTGGAGATCTTCACCCGGATCGAAGACGCCTGGGGCGCCGCCGAAGCACTCTCCGCCCGCGGCGAGGCCCACGAACGCAAGGGCGAGTACGTGCTCGCCGCCCAGGACTACACCGAGGCCATCACCCACGCCGAACGGCTGGGCGCGCGCTCCCAGACGGCGGTGCTCAGCACCCGTCTCGGCACCGTGTTCATCGAGGACGGCCAGGCGGAGCGGGGCGAACAACTGCTGCGCGGCGTCCTCGAGCAGGGCCACGGCACGGTCAACGAAGCCATGCCCGCGGCCCGGCTCTTCCTCGCCATGTGGCTGGGCCGCAGCGGCCGGACCGTGGAGGCACGCGAGCAGATGGACCGGCTGCGGGCCGAATTCGGCGCCGTCCACTTCGTGGTCTTCGACGGGTTCATCCTCGGTGTCGAGTCGTGGCTGTACTCCATCGAGGGGCGCCACGAGGAGGCGGTGGTGAAGGCGCGGGGGGCCCTGAGGCAGGCGGACGACCACATCTCCCGCATGATCGCGCCGTACATGCCCTCCATCCAGCTGACCGTCGCCGCCCTCGCCCTGGCCGGCCTCGGCGGCGGACGCCAGGCCCGGGACGCCGCCCGCTGCCTCGGCGCCGCCGACAAGCTGCGGCCGCCCGCCCACCACCTGACCGGGGCGGAGCGCGAGACACGGGCGCAGGCGGAGACGGCGGTACGCGCCGTCCTCGACGACGCGGCGTACGAGGCCGCGTACGCGGAGGGCGGCGGCCTCTCGTTCGAGGAGGCCGCCGCCCTCGTCTGACGCGATTCCCGAGCGAACGTCAGCTCTTGGTGCGGAACTTGTGGATCGCGACCGGCCCCATCACCGCGGTGATGGCCACCGACCAGCCCAGGGTCACCCACAGGTCGTGCGCGACCGGACCGCCCACCATCAGTCCGCGCGCGGCGTCCGCCAGCGTGGACAGCGGGTTGTAGTCGGTGAAGGCCTGGAGCCACCCCGGCATCGACTGTGTCGGCGCGAAGATCGACGAGCCGAACTGCAGTGGGAACAGCACCATGAAGCCCATCGCCTGCACGGACTGCGCGTTCTTCAGGATCACGCCCAGGGTGAGGAACACCCACATGATCGACGAGGCGAACACCGCGGACAGGCCCACCGCCGCGAACAGACCAGGCCAGTTGTTGATGTCGAAACCGACCAGGACCGCGACGATCATCAGCACGGTCGTCGCGAACAGCATCCGCGCCAGCTCCACCGAGATCTTCGCGAACAGCACCGAGCCGCGCCCGATCGGCATGGACCGGAAGCGGTCCATGACCCCGCTGTTGAAGTCCTGGCTGAAGCCGGTGCCGACGCCCTGGGACAGCGTCATGCTCATCATCGCGATCATGCCGGGGATGACGTACTGCACGTACCCGTCCTGCCCGCCGCCGAGGGCCTGCCCGATGGAGCCGCCGAAGACGTACACGAACAGCAGGGTGAAGACGATCGGCATCAGCAGCGCGTCGAACATCGACTCCGGGTCCTGGCGGATCCACAGCAGGTTGCGGCGGATCAGGGCGCCGGTGTGGCGGAGATGGGCGCGCAGCGGGATACGGGCGTCGGACTTGCCGACATCGGTGGTGGCGGTGACAGCGGTGGCACTCGCACTCATACGGCGACCTCCTCGCGGGTGTCGGCGGGACGGGCGTCCTGCGGGGCACTGGCGCGGTGGCCGGTGAAGGACAGGAACACCTCGTCCAGGCTGGGCAGTTCGGTGCTGATCGAGGCGATCGTGATGCCGCGCGCGCTGACCGCGCCGACCACGGCGGTCAGCTGCTCGTCGCTCAGGATCGGCACGAGCAACGTCCCGCTGTCGGTGTCCACGGTCGTGGTGGCCAGACCGGTGATGCCCAGCTCGTCGAGCACGCGGGCAAGTGGGCGCAGTTGCATCGGGTCGGCCGGCCGGACGCGCAGCGTGCGCCCGCCCACCTTGGCCTTCAGCTCGTCGATGGCGCCGTTCGCGATGACCTTGCCGCGGTCGACCACGGTCACTTCGGAGGCGAGCTGCTCGGCCTCCTCCATGTACTGGGTGGTCAGCAGGACCGTCACCCCGTCCCCGACCATGCGCTTGACCTCGTCCCACACCTCGTTGCGGGTGCGCGGGTCGAGCCCGGTGGTGGGCTCGTCGAGGTAGAGCACCGCAGGCCGCCCGATCATCGACGCGGCCAGGTCGAGCCGCCGCCGCATGCCGCCGGAGTACGTGCTCGCGGGCCGCTTGGCGGCTTCCGTGAGGGAGAAGCGCTCGAGGAGTTCGTCGGCGCGGGCGCGGGCGTCCTTGCGGGACAGGTCCAGAAGACGGCCGATGAGATAGAGGTTCTCCCAGCCGGGGAGCTTCTCGTCGACGGAGGCGTACTGGCCCGTGAGGCCTATGACTCTTCGGAGTTGGCGGGGCTGGCGCAGGACGTCGTAGCCGGCGACGGTCGCCTGGCCGGCGTCGGGGGAGAGGAGGGTCGACAGGATGCGTACGAGGGTGGTCTTGCCGGCGCCGTTCGGACCGAGCACGCCTCGGACGGTGCCCTCGCGTACGTCCAGGTCCACGCCGTCCAGTGCCTTGGTCTCGCCGTAGTGCTTGACCAGCCCCCGCACGGTGACCGCGCTTCCTGCGCGGTCGCTGGGGTTGTTGTTGATTCGCGTCATGCCGACCAAGGTGTCAGCCCCCACCGACAAACCACCTACAGCCCACCGACACGCCACCGACAGCCGGGTTTCCTCGCCCCCGCCGCCCCTACCCGTCCCATCCCGTTCCTGGGGGCTGCGCCCCCAGACCCCCGCTATCGGCCTGAACGGCCTCGT